>NZ_PQBY01000002.1:0-438427 GCF_002964645.1 Pseudoalteromonas sp. T1lg22 | reverse complement strand
GCGCGTTAAGAAAATAGTCCGGTGGACTATTTTTAGCATGCGAACGCCTTGAGCCAGCGAAAGGCCGGGGACGACAACCAAAGAGGGAGTGATTCGACTCCCTCTTTGGAAACTCCGCGAACCCGTAATTCGCAATTGCTTTCGAACTCATATCTTTTGTTAAACGCTGCGCTTAGCTGCTGACACGATTTAGCAGCACATCCCTGTGCTGGTAAATCTAGCTCGGCGTCGTGCCTCGCTGTCAGCAACACGCTTCGCAACAAAAGCTGATTTCTTCAGCGCGAATTTAAACGGGGGATAGGGTGCTGATAGACTTATGCAGGGCTGTGTGTCTTGAGTTGCTGAAGAAAAAAATGCAGGACCTGTCCCCAGAATATTTATTAATTTTACTAGGGAGTCTGGAGGCTGATAATATCAATTGAAAGGCACACACATAAGTTTTGAATATAATCACAACTAGCTAGATCAATAGCTCCGATATTATGTAAAACCATGGTTGCTCTCATCAAGTCCAAGAAAAAACTAGCAGCCCAAATCTCACCCTGTTTTAAACCCTCTCCTGGATACATATTGAAATCAAAGTGAATACCAATCTTTCCATAAATGTCGAGTATTTCTGATAAATCCTTTGGGTGTATATTTCTCGGAGACTTAGTAGAAAGCTCCTTTAGTAATTTTTTTATCTCTATTTCAGGGAATTGAAAACTACCACTTTGAATTTCTAGATCAAAATGAGTGACATTAGCAGTTGAGTTTTGGTTGAAGAGTTTCGCGTATAGGGTGTTATAGTGTATATCTAGTGCTGGGAAGAACTCGCACTTATCCATCAGTGCGCCACATGTGTTTATCAGCGAGCTTAAATAAATTTTAATTTTATGTTGCACAGCTTTTTTATGCTCTAGATATAACATGAAGTTTTCTTTTCTACTTGCTAATTCGAACTGCTGTTGAGCTAAATTAAATTGATCTTCTGACTTTCTGAACTGCTTATTAGCGATTTCTATCTGATATTCTACTTTATTCAACTGGTACGCCAATTGTAAACTTCTATAGTACATACCTATCAAAGTAGTAACAGCTGCCATTGCAGTGAAAATGCTAATGGGTAAGTTAAATGTTTCTGTGAAAGTCATCCAGTTTTCTAGAGAGTTAAAATCTGTAGAATAGAAACCTTTGGTTGCATATAGCTGAATTATAAAAAATAGAGCAGCAATGATGGGGGTTACATAGAAGAACAACTTAAAGATATTGTGCCACTTCAATAATTCAGCACTTGTGTCGCTTACGGTAATTTTTTTCATTTTCCCAAAAATTTTAATAAGTTGACTGTCATTAAGTTACCACAAGTAAAAATTCATGTAGATAACTGCCTTACAAATTAAAAAGATGAGATATTAAGTTACAAGATAATAAATAAGACACCCACTTTAATCTGTTTAGAGAGGTATTGAAGACAATGGAAGTTAGCACAAAGCTCAAAAATGTAGAGCCAATTTTTTTACTGATTGCTAAGTTCGCAGTGATCGTATCGACCGCTTTTTTCATCATTGGAATTAGCTATTGTGTGGGTCTAGATTCAGGTTACGGCGTTACTACCTCCACACCGAGCATCGAAGAGTATGCGTTAATTGGCTTTTTTGTGACATTCAAAGTGTTAGGGCAGGTATTTGCAGTTATCTTCAGTGGGCTAGTTGCCAATTGGGTTGTATGGCCTGCTATGATAGGAATAGTGATCTCGTTGCTTCTAGTAACTCACATAACCTTTCGTTTCATACCGTGCTTGAAAAAGTATGAAAAAGGCTTTGAAAATAAACTAAATAAGTATTCATTAACAACAAATTCTTTAGCGGTCATCACTTTAGTTGCTTGCTTTCTTTATTTAATTCCTATCTCTGCATTCACTGCTGGAAAAGTCTATGCAGAGGAAGTTATTGAGCAAATAGCTAATGATGGATGTGCAAGATCAGTTAAAGACAGTTCTATTTGGTCTATTTGTAGCGAACTGATGATTAATGGTAACTCAGTGATTAAGGGGTATATGCTCTCCCGCTCTGACAGCAAAGTTGTCTTCATCACCCACGATACGCAAGAATTGGTTATTCAGAATATTCCTAAAGACGCAGTGATTAAACGTTCAAGGATTCAATAGCGTAGGATTTGCTAGCGCGAATGAGCTAACAAGACACTCATTCTAAAAGGAAAGAGATGGGTCAGGTTTTGCATTGGGCAGTCCAGCAAATTCACCTGACCTCTTTTATCTTCTATCTCAATCCCCTGGCCCTTTGATGGTGAAGGTTAAGTGCTTGCGCATATCTTTTAGGATCACGCCTTTTTTCAGCATGGCGGCGCTTAAGCGTTTTTGCCATTTGAGTAGGTGAGGTTCGGCGGCCTTTAGTGCTTGGTCATTTTCGAATTGAAAACACAGGAGCAGGGAGCCGGGGAACAAGTGGTATTGGACATCAAACCAGCATTGCAACATGCCGGGTATTTCTGCGCGCGCTTGTTGTTCGAGTGCATCGGCAACGTTTAGCACCAATGCTTGTTGTTTTAGCTGGACTTTGGAGAGCTTTTTCATGGGAGTATCGAGATACGGAGTTAGGGTAATAAAGTGTAATTATAACTGGGCCTAGAGCGCTATGGAATGTGGAAAATATTAGGGTGGGTGTATTCTCAATTAAGTTCTTGGTTGCAAAACGCAACAAATTGTCGCATCATTATTGAGTGCATTCTAATCGGAATAGTTAGATGATAAAAAAAGTTCATTTTGAAATCACATTTCAACGACTAAATGACAAGCTAGAACTAGTTGATGAATATCTTCGGCAGGCGCTAAGAATTCTTAACGATGGTAATTCCCATGTTTCTCGAATTGATATTTTTAACCATAAAATAGCAGAGGCTAACAAAAGAGAGTTACTGTTAAAAAACACTAACCATCTTGTACAGTTGATACGGTTTATGATTAAACATAATCAACTTTTAAAAAGGGGTCGAGTTTTTCAGTTTCGAGACCTTTTTAATACATACTACAAAAGCCAATTAATGTGGATAGAAGAGCTTAGCTTTAAGATAGTAAGTGTAATAACCGCTAATATGGAAAACAAAGTAAGAGGAGAACTGCAATGGCAACAAGTATCCGCCTAGATGATGATTTCGTAACTGACGTCAAGGTACATGCGGAAGCTGAAATGCGCTCTGTGCCAAAGCAGATTGAGTATTGGGCTAAAATTGGAAAAATTATGACAGAGAACCCAGACTTACCTTACAACTTTGTGCAAGAAGTGCTTTTAGCTTCCGAGGAAGTAAAACTCGGTAAGGTTAAACGCTATGAGCGACGAACAAAGCGAAAACAAGATTGATGTTTTCGAAACAAGAATTTTTGAAAAGCAGATGAACAAACTGTCTGACGCCCAATGTGAAGTGGTGGAAGACGAAATAGAAAAAATTATTGCGGATCCAGAAATAGGCGTGAGAAAGAAAGGAGACCTATCACACCTATGGGTTCATAAATTTAAGATGGAGGATTCTGAGGTATTGTTGGGTTATTCCTGGGTTTCAGAGAAACTCGAATTGTATCTTCTCAACATAGGTCCTCATGAGAATTTCTATGCCAAAATGAAAAGTCGCCGAAAGGCTGATTTAAAAATTATTCGTTAGATGCTGTCTAGGATCGTTGGGGGTCAGGTCTTGTATTGTGCATATGACTCATCCCAGCCTCACAGCCAATAAGACTCTAGCAGAGCTGCTCCTGTGTATCCGTTCGATTCCCCGTTTTAATTCGCGCTGTAGAAATCGGCTTTTGTTGCGTAGCGTGTTTGAAACAATGAGATAGGGACATCGAGTTAGGTTTATCGAGTCAGGACGACTCGTTAAACCGCGTTGAAAGCTAAGCGCAGCGTTTAACAAAAACCTGAGTTCGTAAGCATTGGCGAATTACGGGCGCCCTAGGAGTCGTTAGAGGAAATGGGCGCGCATTTCCTCTGACTTGTCGTCGCCAATGCGACAAAATCTGAATATAAAAAACCGTTGTCAGCAGCCCGCCACAAAATCTTAATTAGCCAGCAGGGCTACTCCTGCTCCCATCCCGTGTTATATTCATTTTAAGTGTCATCATTTTATCCGCATTAGGCTGGTATCAATACCGGGCCAGCTTAGCAAATGGATGTAGCGGCGAATTTAAGAAGAGGCGTATGCAAGAATCAGATTTATTTTCACAACTGGGCCAACGCAAGCAGCAGCAAAGTGAGCTGGTCGACACGGTCAACAAACATTATGGCGATTATGTGTTTAACTCGGTCGGTGCGGTGACCACCAGTGAGAGTGTGTATTTCCCAATTAAAGAAGGCGTGCTAGCCGGCTACTGGCTGGACACTGATGCCGCAGACTATCAGTCCCTGGAAGGTAAAACCCTTTCATCTATCGAAAACCTGTACTTCTTTGTCTTTACCCCGCAACAGATGCAAGAGCTGATCCTTGATGGCGATGAAGAGGAAGAGTAAGCAAACCCAGATTTCCTAGGCATAGAAGTTTGGTTAGGTCTTGCGCTTAGCCGAACCCACAATCACTCTAATCTCCACTTCGTCACACAGGTGTATTAGTTGATTTCCTGTTTAAATTCGCGCTGGAGAAATCCTCCCCTTTGTTGTCGGCCTTATCGGCAATGTGCTCCTGCATTGCACTACTACCGCCATCCATGACGGCAAAGTTTAACTTACAGTGCTTTGTTGTCGGCCTAAAAGACCGACCTACAAACTGTTAAAGACCGACCTACAAACCTCAATTCCACGTTGTCACACAGATGTATGAGTTCAATACGTAGGACACTTGCTAGTTAACCTCTTCATTATGTTCACTAAAATACCGGCCGCGCTTTAGTTGCCATTGGCCGTCACGGTTCTGGCACATGGCATAGCGAAAATAGGGCTGGATGCCGGGCCAGTGATAGCGCAGGTCGCTGAACCAGATGCAGCTTTGCGTGGCCGATGCATCTTTTGCCAACACCACAGGGTACTGAGCAAAGTCTCTAAAGGCCTTGAATTTTGGCTGTTGCCAGGCCTGTTGAACAATCGGCTCTGCGTGTGCTGGGTGGGTATAGCTGTGCCGTTGCAAGGCGTCAGTTCGGGTGTAGGCTTCAGCAAAGCCTGTTACCTCAGCGGCGTGGGAGAGGCTATCCGCCAGCGGATCTGTGTTGAACTTAATATAGGCCTGATAAATATGCTCCTCGTCTTCGCTTAGCAGTTGCCAATAAAGGGGCGAAAAAGGCTGTGGCAGCAAGCGACTATCCGCATTGGGCGCTATTTGCGCCATTAAAGTGAGTTTTATGCCAAGCACCACAGCAAGATAAAGTAAGGGCGGGCTTAAGGCCGCCAGGCGAAAGCGCTTTTGGTGGCAGCTTTTTATTCCCCAAACACACATCAGCAACCCGGCCAGTATCACGCTCAGGGTGAAGTAGGGGTCGATAATAAATAAGAGATCCCAGCTAAATTTCACGTCTGACAAAGGCGCAAACCATTGGGTTCCATACACGGTTAAGGTGTCGGCAACCAAGTGCGAGACAATGGCAAGCCAGCATATGGTAAATACCAGCTTGGCATTTTGCAGGCGCAGCAGTTTACACAAGAGATAGCTTATTAGCGCCGCCCACACGGGGGAGAGCAACAGGGAATGGGTTTCGGCTCGGTGCCAATAGGCTAGAAAGTCTAGCGGGTTGAGCCAAAACAGCAGGTAGTCACTGTCCGGAAAAAGGGCCACCGCAGCGCCGAGCAGTGCCCGGGGTTTCCAAGCCGTATCTGCTTTGGCAGGCTTTGATGAAGGCAACTGGGCGACAAGGGCGCCAATTAATACATGGGTGAGGGCGTCCAAGGCTAGATTGCTCTACCCGGGCGGGAGAAAAAGCCATGGCCGGCATGAATGCGCTTAAGCAAGCTCCTTAACAGGGATCTGGTTTTGGCATTATCGGCACTGTTATCGCTTAAAAAGCAATAAAAGCTGGCCAGATAGGCGCTAGTGAGCGCAATTTCGTCGGCCACCTTGGCTAATCCCTGTTGCTGGCGTCCCGCCGCTTCTCTGAACCATTGTACGGTGCGGCTGACGCGGGTCACACCATGGGCTTGCAGGTGAAAGTGCCCGGGTTCCAGTTTGTACGCCATTATATCGCGCACCACTGCTTTGTAAGGTGCCAGATAATGAAACCAGCGCATGATGCAATTGAGGGTGCGCTCTTGCTCCGAGCCTACTTTAGCGGCCTGGGTGTCGGCGTAGGCGAGCATGGCTCTATCGGCGCCATCGAACAGCGCCTCGGCGATATCATCTTTGGAGCGAAAATGCCTGTGGATATCGCTTAAACCACAGTTGAGCGAGTCGGCTAACTGCTGCAGCGAAAACGCTTCCCAGCTCGATAGGCGTGCCAAGGCAATGGCACCATCAAGCAGGGCTTTGGGGCTAAGCATCTCGGCAGCCATAAAAAGAATGCCTTATTAATGGGGTGTGTTTTTAGTATAGGAAGCGCCCGGCGCAGCGGCAATGATGCGGTTTACTCGCTGAGACCATGGGATTTCACTGCGTAAGCCCAAGGTTTGATTGTGACCCAAAATATCCCCCCCAAGATCGCTGGACAATATTGCGCTATGTGTATATAAAACCTATGCTTTTTGTATTCATGTTGCGTAAATGCACCGGTCTTTGATAAGAAAATGGAAAACCTGACGATCGCTATGGCGGGGTTAACCGCTATTATCCTGTTTGTTTTTGGACTTGAGAACTTCTCCCGGGAAATCGAGCGTATTTCTGGTGAGCGTTTTCGCAAGTCCTTGAGCAGGGCCACCCGCATTCCTATCCTTGGGGTCGTTATTGGCGCTATAGTGACCGCCTTTATTCAGTCGAGCTCGGCCACCTCGGTGATCACCATCAGCCTAGTTAATGCCGGGGTGCTGACGTTTAAAAATAGTGTTGGCATTATTTTTGGCTCTAACGTGGGCACCACCATTACGGCCCAGCTGGTGGCTTTTAAACTTACTGTATTTGCTCCCGTTTTTATTATTATCGGCTTTTTCTTATCTCTTACGCGCAATCGTTTTTCTATCTTTGGCAAGGCTATTTTCTATTTTGGTTTTGTCTTTTTCAGCCTTAACCTTATCTCTTCTTCCTTGGCGCCTTTGCAAGAAAATCAGGCGCTTATTAATATTTTAACGCAGCCACAAAACCCGCTGATTGCTATAGCTGTGGGCTGCTTATTTACGGCGCTGGTGCAATCCAGCTCGGTCACTACGGGTTTAGCCATCATCTTTACTCAGCAGGGGATTTTGGGCCTTGAAAACGCGGTGCCCATTATTATGGGCGCCAATATAGGCACCACGGCAACGGCCATGATCGCCGTATTTGGTATGGATATCGCTGCTAAAAAAACGGCCCTGAGCCACTTTTTGTTTAATGTCGGTGGGGTGTTGTTGTTTTTGCCCGTTATTTTATTGTTTGGTCACAAGTTAAGTGAAGTGACTATGGACCCCGCCATGGCCTTGGCCAATATTCACTTTATTTTTAACGTGGTTGCGAGCCTGATATTTATTATTTTTGTGACGCCTTTTACCCGCTTTGTGGATTTTCTGCTCGGTGAAGGCACAATGGACTTTGAGCGCCTTGAATTGCCAACCTATCAGGAAAATGAAGAGTTTCAGAACGTAGTTAACCGACTGGAGACGGGCAACCAGGAGCTGCTTAGCTTTTTGAAGGAAAACTACAATCTCGTCACCCTAAGCTTGGAAACTAACTACAAGGGCATTCAAGACACGGCACAAAAACGCCTTGAATATGTCAATTTCTTTGAAAAAGAGTGCGTGACTTACTTCACCTCTATCGTCAGCAAGATTAATGATGAGGAGCAGTCCCGGGAGCTGATAAGGCAAATTAATCGCTATGATTATTTGTTCCAAATACATGACTCGATTAACGATCTTTTTGAAAGCAAACGCATTATGAATGACCAGTTTATCGAGCTCAAAAGTGATATTTTGATTTTGGTCAGAGAGTTATCGAGCGATACTTTAAGTCTTTTCACCCAAATAAGTGAGCATTTAGAAGAGCCGAAAAATGAGGACATTGAGAAGTCGGCAAAGGTGCTGCAACTTCATTTAAATCAGGCTCATCGCAAGCTTTTATTGCTACTGGCCGATACCGATAGGCAAGATGCCGGGGCGCTCACCAATTTTATAACCTACTCACAGCGGCTCAAAGATAAGCTCTTAAATCTCCATAAAATGTCGTCACATAAAAATGCCGAGTTGTGATTTCAAATAGGCGTAATGAATATAGCCTAGCCTATAGTCTCCTTCAGCACTTATAGGCGCTCGCCTAAAAATTTTGGTGCGGTAGTTTGCTACCGCTTCTTTGGTTTTGTAGGTTTATTTTCGGTAGTTTGATTCCGATATTTTGGATGGTAAAGATATAAACGGTAGAATTCTACCGATTATATGCTATTGTTATCGTATTAACGGTAATAAACTACTGGATATCAATGCAAAATATCACGCTGCAATTATTTAATCAGGGTAAATGGTGGGATGCGGCAACGCTCAGTTTTGCTGGAGAACAGCTTAACTCGCCTGTCAGTTTATCTTATCTTCCCGAGTATGTTGTTGCGGCCGCCTCCTACGAGGTTAAAGACTGTTGGGCTTGTACAGTAAACGCACCGATAAGCATGATCCCAACGGAATACACGAATTGGCCTGCCTTACTCGACGATATTTTACCCGTGGGTAAGTCGCGGATTTGGTGGTTGCAGTACTTGAATGCGAGTCGTAATGGCGAGTTTGCACAAAACTATGCTTTATTAACCAATGCTTGTATGTCTCCGGTAGGTAATTTGCGAGTGAAAGAGTCGGTTCGTGTACAGGAAGAAAGCGATTGTATGCGCTTTTCAGTGAATGATGTTACAGAGCTGCAGCACGACTTTTTAGAATATGCCAATGAACAGGGTGCGGCTGTTGGTGGCGCGACCGGGGCTGGTGGTGTGGCGCCCAAGCTCTTGTTAATGCTAGAGGGTGATAAGGTCTACATAGATGCTGATTTTGCGGGCAAACCACTAAATGCAACGCCTTATTTAACGAAATTTGCCAGAAACACACGCACTGTTCGAGATAACAATATTCTCAAGGCTGAAGGCGTGTATTACCAGGCATTGACTGAGGTGTTGCAGGGAACGAATATCGAAACCATAGACATCAAAAATATGAAGGTGTTTGAATATGAAGGCCAGGTAAGTTTATGGCTTCCGCGCTTTGATGTTCGTATTGAAAATGGCATTGCCATACGTTTGGGTTTAGAAAGTATTTATTCCATTATCAATGCCGTACCGGGCAGTTATCAGGACCATTTTGCGGTTATAGAAAAAGTGTGGCATCGCATACAAGACACTACGCAAATGAGCTCTGCTGAGTTTGTTAAGCAATATGTTGTTAGGGACTTTTTAAATTTGGTGTTTGGCAATTCTGATAACCATGGTCGCAACATATCATTTTTGAAATTTGCAGGCGATATTTGCTTTGCGCCTATTTATGATTTTGCGCCGATGAAAGCCGATCCTGAAATGGTCACGCGTTTGTTTAAGTGGGAGCGTGGTTGTGAACGAATGGGGGTTGTGAATTTTGTACAAGTTGCCAATGAATTAAAGGATTTTTGTGACCCAGCAGAGCTGATTAGTTTTCTAAAACAACTTGCGATTAAATTGACAGAACTGCCAATATTATTAGCGCAATTGGGTTGCCCTCAGGAAATTTTGGACTTTCCAGCAATTGGTTTTGCCAACCTAGAAAGTAAACTAGCCGATATGGGAGTGCACAATGGTTAACCTTACGGCCGCAGAGCGAAAAGAAATAGTAGCCAAGATTGAATACGATCTTGCCAATAACGCGCTCTCTTTGGGGGAGGCTATTAAGCGCATCCGTACCGAGCTGTATGGCATGACGCAAACACAATACGCTAAATTTATTAAGGTATCAGATAAGACATTGAGGGATATAGAAAAGGGTAATACAGATCCACGCTTGTCGGTGATTAATAAGCTATTGGCCCCAGGGAGCCTAAAGCTCAGCGCCTTACAGGTTCAGCGCTCGGTGTGATGATACCAATTTATCCCTTAAAGGAAGAGCCGCCCAAGAAGGCGGCTTTTCTGTATCTGGTGCTTGGCTAATTTACAGCGCCGTTAAACTCTGCTCCAGCATGGCTTTAATCTGGGCCACGATTTTTGCTTCCACTTCAGGTTCAAACTGGGCGATACGCGGGGTGTGAATATGCCCTGTGGGAATGTCGGAATTGAGCTCGTTGCGCAGGCGAATGCTGCGATAGGAGATCTCGTTCGATAAATAGCCGCCACCGCCGCCGTTAACCGCAATCGCGTTTTTAAGCTCTTCCAGGGTTTTCGGCTCAAAGGTTTTTTCCAGTGTGGTGACCTTGTGGTTGTCGATAACCTTGTACGGGCCCTTGGCCTGCTGCATTTGCGCTACCGGCAGGCTGAACTGCACAAACTCATCGCCAGGTAAGGGACGGCCATTGAGGCTGGATATTTTCGGTGCCGTTTGCGTGCCGCCATAAACGATATTGGCGTTATCCGGAGCGGTAACACTGCGGCGCTTACCGGGAAAGCGCTCAAGGTCGAAGTCTTTGCGGCCCATACTCACGGTGACCACCATATCCACATTATTCAGGGCGTAATAGGGAGCGAGGATCTCTTCAATCAGACCCTGATCAAAATCCTCATAGCGCACCGGGATCATCACTGTGTTGATTTCCGCTTGTACGCCCTTAAAACTGATCACCTGGCCATCGAGTAACAGCGCGGTCACGCCGGAGGGGTTACTCTGGTTGATGTTTTTATCGAGCAAGAAGGGATCAAAGCCGGTCAGGAGAATTTTTTTCTCTGTGCCCTTAGTGTATTCCAGGTCATCGCGGCCGCGGCTACCGTGCTCTAACAGAGCCAGCAGGGTGGCTTGCTCAGCATCGCTCATCGCAAATGCGGGCTTAACCGAGCGCATTACTTTGCTGGAGTGCAGGCGTGCCCAATAGAGCTCGCGATCATCATAACTTGCGCTGCTGGTAAGGCGTTGCTTGGCGCTTTGCCATAGTTCGCTGGCGTGCGCTTGCACCCGCTCTTTTGCTTCGGCATAGCTTTTGGCGCCTTGCCACTGCTGTTCAAATTGACTGATATCAGCGCTAAAGGCGCTTAATACCTGAGGCATGGCGCTGGTGGCTTTTTCAATGCGCAGCTCTTCAACCGTAAGGTTGGCCGCAAACGCTGGTAAGGTGGATAAAACAAGGCCAGAAGCCAGAAGTGCTTTGATCATAGTGGTCCTATACAGTGTCAATGCCTAGTTGGATGCTTGCGTTACTATCCTATGTCTCATTGCCCAGCGCAAATAAATCAGCCGGTTGTTTTGGTGCGCTGATGATTGAGCATTGCTGCGGTATTACCTACAATAGCGGCACATTTATAAATTAAGAAAAATCATCATGACAGACACAAATGCAAAACCGGCCATTCCAGACATGCTTTCTATCAACCCGCGTAGCAAGTTCTACAACGAAGAAATTCTACAGCATGAGATTGGCGTGCGTTTTAACGGCAAAGAGCGTTTCGACGTAGAAGAATACTGCATCAGCGAAGGTTGGATTAAGGTAGCCTCACCTAAGGCGCTTGACCGTCGCGGCCAGCCATTACTGCTGAAAAGCAAAGGCACGGTAGAAGTTTTCTATCGTTAAGCGGTTGGGTTTATCAACCCAGTAGAGGCAGGCCATAAAAAAGCCTGCCTTATTCGCGATTGCCATGGAAGCAGGCGCGTTTTAACCTTATTAACTCACATTGGACGTGGCGTTATACCCCATGAAATGGATTTTATTACTAGCTAGCTGGCTATTTAGCCCAAACCTACTCGCCAACGCGCAATACACAGAATCTGAGTGTATCTTGCTGCAACATCAAATGAATGACTTCAGTCATGCACAGCAGTCTTCACCTTATCTCGCTGCGAAAAAAGCATATGATAGATATTGTGCAAATCCGCAAACGCCTTCAGCTAAATTTGCATCGCAGCAAAGTGCTAGCGAAGGAGGGCAGATTATCAGCGGAACCAATACCCAAAGTTCGGTTCCGGCCGAAAGCAGCATACCCCCGAAAATTGCTACATCTGTTGAGGTGCGTACCCCTTATATCCCGCCTACACAGGTGGCGCCTCAATCAGTAAATGCGTTCGAGCTGATGCTTTCTTCCTTGATCCCCATGGGCTTATGGTTTGCATTAGCACTTTTACTGCTGGCGGCATTTAAGACGGTACTCGTCTTTAAGGCTGGGGCTCTCGGCGAGTGGCGAGTAAACAATAAACTAAAAGAGTTAACCAAGGGCACGAATCTCACCCTGTACGAAAACCTGCTGTTATATACAGACAACGGCGATTTTACCGAGGTGGATCATTTGTTAGTAAGTCCATTTGGTATTTTTGTGATTGAAAGTAAAAACTACAGTGGCTGGATTTTTGGGAGTGAAAAGCAGGCTAAATGGACACAGCGAACCTTGATTCAAAGTCACAGT
The DNA here is from genome assembly GCF_002964645.1 of Pseudoalteromonas sp. T1lg22. Taxonomy (NCBI): domain Bacteria; kingdom Pseudomonadati; phylum Pseudomonadota; class Gammaproteobacteria; order Alteromonadales; family Pseudoalteromonadaceae; genus Pseudoalteromonas; species Pseudoalteromonas sp. T1lg22. The sequence goes on along the minus strand of NZ_PQBY01000002.1, from coordinate 425,853 downwards.
TTATGAACCCCTTGCGGCAAAATTATAAGCATTGCTTGGCAGTAAAGTCATTTTTGGGGATTAAAGAGAGTATTGAATCTCTGGTGGTGTTTCATGATAAGGCCACTTTTAAAACCGCAATGCCAAAAAATGTAATCATGTTGAGTGCTATGACTGACTACATTAACGGCTTTACCGAGCCAAAATTTAGCAAGGCGCAATTAGTTGAATTTAATGTGCTTTTATCCATGAGAGAAGAAGGCACTACAGCCGAAGATTACAAAATGCACATCCAACAGGTTAAAGCACGCCGGGCTGGGTAATTGTGCCCAAAATAAAGATGTTCTATGTGTTCTATGAGCAATTATTGAAACGTCGGGCATACTTTGACGTTGGGCGGGGATGCGTTTTATTTATCGGTTCGTCCAGAGGTGCTACTCTACACCTATCGGAGTTTAAGTGAGTAATAAGCATGATCAATGACAACGACATTATTGAAACCCTGGAAGAGCTTGAAGCGTTTTTACGTTTAGTGGAAAGTGGTGCTCTGGGGCTGGAAAACGCCACGGGAATTGCCCTGGCGACCAATAATGCCGATGGCCGTCCCTTTGTAGCCGTGCTGGACAACAATCACCAGCTTCTATATGGACGTTGGGTGAGCGCCTATGTGTATGAAAATGGCAAAGAAATGATCCAAAACGCACCGCAAAGAAGACACTAAGTGTGTTCTGCTCGGCGACCGACAATATGTGTTAGGCCACGGGCGCACAAGCAAGCGATACAAAATAAGCCGGTGTGATTAAAACTTCACGCCGGCTTTTTATTGGTGGTGAATTTGCTAACGCTTTCGCTAGTTGCTTTATCTACAAAGCATTTACTTTACGCAAAAAGTAGCTTAGTCTTTTTAGGTTATTCAATTTGAGAGTGTTATGTTTAGACTGGTTTCACAGGTATTAGTTATTGCAGCCGTGCTGATTGCTCTGCTTGGGCAGGCATTCGCCTATTCTGCGATGACATGTGAAACGGCTATGGACGCTCATCAAGCTCATGCAGCCATGAAGATGGTGACCGATCATACCCAGATGCAGCATCATCAAGGCATGGAACATGGCGATACAACCATGAATTCAGCTATGATGGACGACTGCTGTGAGGTGCAGTGTGTTTGCCCGACAAACGCCTGTACATCGGTAACCCTTGTTAATTCCTCTACCGCTATGGCCGACGTAATTGCCGTCAATGAAGCCGTCATTAGCGCCACCTCTGCGCAGCCAAGCGCAATTCAAACGTCTCTTTTTCGCCCCCCCATTTTTGCCTAACACAGGGTTAATGCGTCAAAAATCTGCTCAAAGATGATGAGCACTTTTGTGATAATGCACGTGTAAACGTGTTGAAAAGCCAGCATTTGCTGGGGGCTAAAATGATTAAAAAGTTTTTAAAAGTAGCAGTGTTAGTACTGCTTTTACCGAGTGTTGTTCATGCCAATGAACGAAGCAATGGCAATGATGTTTTAGAGCTGTTGGTGTACAAAACACCGACCTGCGGTTGCTGTAAAAAATGGATCTCCCACGTCGAGAGTGAGGGGTTCATTACCTATGCCAAAGACTATCTGGATATCAGCCCGGTCAAAACCAAGCTTGGCATCGCCGCCAATTATCGCTCCTGCCATAGTGCCATTTCACGCGATGGTTTTGCTTTTGAGGGCCATGTTCCCGCGAAGTTTATCCGGCAATTTCTAAAAGAAGAGCACGCCGATGCCATCGGCCTGTCGGTTCCCGCCATGCCCCTAGGGTCACCCGGCATGGAAGTGGGTGACAGGTTTACGCCCTATCAGGTGCTTATCCTCTACAAAGATGGCAGCAGCAAAGTCTACGCCCAGGTTAAGACCTATGAGGAGCAGTTCTAATGACTAGCTATCCTGTTAGCCTTGCTACCTGGCTGTTAGCTATCGCCGTGGCCGCGAGTTCGCAGGCGGCGACGGCGCAGCAAGCGATCACCCTTGAACAAGCGGTCATGATGGCGCAACAAAATGACCCTTGGTTGCATGGTAATCGCCTAAAACAGCAAGCCATTGAAAACAAAAGTGTTGCCTCGGGTGCTTTGCCCGACCCTCAGGTTTCCCTCGGTTTAATGAACCTGCCGGTAGATACCTGGGAGTTTGAGCAAGAGGGGATGACGCAAGTGAAAGTCGGCGTGACGCAAATGTTCCCTCGCGGTGATAGCTTGCAGTTAAAACAAAGCCAGCTTGAGCTCGAGTCGAGCCAGTACCCGCTGTTACGCGAGAACCGTAAAGCGCAGCTTCAAAGCAAGGTATCAGAGCTGTGGTTAGACGCTTACCTGGCGCAGCGCACAATAGAGCTTATCAAGGGCGACAGAGCGCTGTTTGAGCAAATTGCCGAGGTGGCGATGATTAGCTACTCCAATGTGATTGGTAAGACGCGCCAGCAGGATGTTATTCGCGCCGAACTGGAAATTGTGCAACTCGAGGACAGGTTGACGGTAGAAAAGCAAAAACTCGATACCCTGTTGGCGCAGCTCAACGAATGGCTGCATATCTATGATAAAGATGAGTTTGCAATCACATTTGATGACAACCCAAGCACCTTCGCTTTTGAGGTATCAAACCAGTTGCCTACACTGCAGCTGTTAAATGCCGAACTGTTTAAGGCATCCGATTATTCCCGCCAGCGCCTTGCCGGCGAGTTGGCCTATCACCCCGCATTGATGGCCATAGATGTGAAACAGCAGGTGTCAGAAAAAGGCGTGCAGCTGGCCGAGCAGAGCTATAAGCCCCAATGGGGCGTCAACGCCGGCTACGGCTACCGGGGCGATATGCCTTCCGGCGATAGTCGCGCCGACTTTTTCTCTGTGGGCGTTACCTTTGACCTGCCGATTTTCACCGAGAATAACCAGGATAAACAAGTGGCCGCCTCAATCGCCGAGTCTGAGTCGGTAAAAACAGAGAAGTTACTGCTGCTCAAGCAAATGATCAGCGCCGTGGAAAAAGAGCTCAAGCAGTTAAAGCGCTTGTCCGACAGAAAGGCGCTCTACGGCGAGCTGTTACTTAAACAAACACAAGAACAGGCAGATGCATCGCTCAATGCGTACACCAATGATGATGGTGATTTTGCCGAGGTCGTTCGGGCCCGGATCGCCGTGTTAAATGCCCGTATTTCGGCACTTAACATTGACGTTAACCTGCTTAAAACCGTTGCCCGAATCAATTACTTTATGGCTCGCTACCAACCACAACAGCAAACCAACAGCCAGTCCATACATACACACCGAATTGGAGAAGAATAATGTCGTCTAACAACAAAACGATTATCGCCGTGATCATTGGTGCCTTGATCGGAGTCGGGGGCATGAGTTTGTTTCACAGCCAAGAGTCTGACACTAGCGGAACAGTCGCCGACTCAGGGGAAAAGAAGCCGCTTTATTGGGTGGCGCCCATGGACTCCAATTACCGTCGTGATCAGCCAGGTAAATCACCCATGGGGATGGACCTAGTGCCTGTGTACGAGGAAGAAGAGGCGGGCAGTGATATTGGCCCAGGAGCGGTAAAAATCTCTCCGAACGTGATTCACAACCTAGGCGTGCGCACCGCGCCGGTGCAAGTGAAAACAATGCAAACCAATATCTCCACCGTGGGCTATGTCCAATATGATGAAGACGAACTGATCCATATTCACCCTCGTGTTGATGGTTGGATAGAAAAGCTCTACGTCAAAGCCGCCGGTAACCCGGTGGATAAGGGGCAGGCGTTATACACCCTTTACTCGCCGCAACTGGTCAATGCTCAGGAAGAGTTTCTGATCGCCTTAAAGCATAGCAGTGGCTCTTTGGCGGTTGCAGCCAGAGAGCGTTTAAAGGCGTTGCACATGTCTTCGGAGTTTATTGATGAGCTGGAGCGTACCGGCAAGGTGCGCCAAACCGTTACTTTTTATTCGCCACAACAAGGGGTTGTGGATGGCTTGCAAGTGCGTGAAGGGTTTTATGTGCAGCCCGGTACCACGCTGATGAGTATTGCCAAGCTGGATCAGGTGTGGGTTGAGGCGGAGGTGTTCGAGCGCGATGCCGATGTCATTAAAAAAGGCCTGCCGGTGTCGATGACTCTGGATTATTTACCCAGTAAAGAATGGCACGGTGTGGTTGATTATGTTTATCCCACCCTTAACAGCCAAACGCGTACCCTGCGGGTGCGATTGAAATTTGATAATCCAGGCTATTTGCTTAAGCCGAATATGTTCGCGCAGGTGTCGCTGCAGGCAGAGCAAACCGGCAATACCATGGTGGTGCCAAAAGAATCGGTGATCAGAACCGGACAGCAAGATCGTGTCGTTCTGGATTTTGGTGACGGCCAGTTTAAATCGGTCGCGGTAACCCTAGGTCGAGTGGGCGAGAACGAGGTGGAGATACTAACGGGTCTTGAAGAGGGCGATGTGGTGGTGACCTCGGCGCAATTCTTAATTGACTCGGAATCAAGCAAGAGCTCCGACTTCAAACGCATGTATCACGACGAAGTGCCTACATCGGTATGGATGGAAGGGGAAGTGAACAGTGTCATGGCGGGTCATCGCATGGTGAATATCACCCACGGACCGGCAAAAGAATGGGACTGGCCAGAGATGACCATGGACTTTACCGTGGCAGACTCGGTGGATATTGACGCCTTAAAATCGGGTCAGACGTTGCATTTTGAAGTGACCAAAACCGATGACGGCGGTTATGAGCTAACCGGTATTCACATTATGACCGAGCCCGAGGTGTCCAGTGCCACCGTGATGGGGGTGATAAACCTTGTTGATGCGCAAAACCGCATCATGAACATCAGCCGCGGACCAATTGAAAAATGGGGCCGCCCGGCGGCGACCATGGACTTTATGCTTGCCGAGGATGTCGATATCTCTGCTTTTAACGAAGGCGATGAAGTGATGTTTACCTTTGAAATCAGAGACGACTTTGTCATCACCGAAATCTCTCTCGCTGATAATACGCAACAGCAAGATGCTGTTGATCACTCAGCGCATTAAGTAGAGGCAAGTAGTTATGATTGAATCAATAATTCGCTGGTCGGTAGGCAATCGTTTCTTTGTCTTGCTGATCACCCTGATCATAGCCTTTGGCGGCTTGTACTCGCTGAAGAACACCCCGGTTGATGCCATTCCGGATCTTTCCGATGTGCAGGTGATCATTAAAACCAGCTACCCGGGGCAGGCGCCTCAGGTGGTCCAGGATCAGGTCACCTTTCCGCTGACCACGGCCATGTTGTCGGTGCCCGGTGCACAAACGGTGCGCGGTTTTTCTTTTTTCGGTGACTCCTATGTTTACATCATCTTTGATGATGACACCGATTTGTATTGGGCACGCTCGCGGGTGCTGGAGTACCTAAGCCAGGTGGCTTCTAGCCTGCCGGAGACGGCCAAACCGCAACTGGGCCCGGATGCCACCGGGGTGGGTTGGGTGTATATCTATGCCTTGGAGGATAAAAGCGGTAACCATGATTTAAGTCAGTTGCGCAGTATTCAGGATTGGTTCTTGAAGTATGAGCTGCAAACCGTGCCCGGTGTTTCCGAAGTGGCGGCCGTGGGCGGTATGGTGAAGCAGTACCAGGTGCAGGTCGACCCGGATAAGCTGCGCGCCTACAACGTACCGCTGGCGCAAATTCAGGTGGCCTTGCAGCGCGGTAACAAGGAGACGGGGGCCTCCGTGGTCGAGCTGGCCGAAGCCGAGTATATGGTGACCGCCACCGGCTATATTAAGTCGGTCAGTGACATTGAAAAAATCCCCCTGGGTATAAATGAACAAGGTACGCCGCTGCGTATAGGTGATCTGGCCAATGTCAGCCTGGGGCCGCAAATGCGCCGTGGTATCGCGGAATTAAACGGCGAAGGCGAAGTGGTTGGCGGCGTAGTGGTGATGCGCTTTGGTGAAAACGCTCAACAAACCATAGATGGGGTCAAAGAAAAGCTCGAATCCTTGAAGTCGTCGCTGCCGGAAGGGGTTGAGATTGTGACCGTGTATGATCGCTCCAAACTGATCGAAAGCGCGGTTGATAACCTTTGGAGCAAGCTCGCAGAAGAGCTCGCCATTGTGGCACTGGTCTGTGTGGCCTTCCTGTTCCATTTACGCTCCTCCATTGTCGCCGTGGTAACCTTGCCGCTGGGCATTTTGGTGTCCTTTATCATCATGTATATGCAGGGGATCAATGCCAATATTATGTCCCTGGGCGGTATCGCTATTGCCATTGGTGCCATGACCGATGGTGCTATCGTGATGATAGAAAACATGCACAAACACATGGAAAAAACACCGCTGACCAACGAAAACCGCTGGGAAATTGTAGCCAAGGCCGCCTCCGAAGTGGGGCCGGCGCTGTTCTTTAGTTTGCTGATCATCACTGTGTCTTTCCTGCCGGTGTTTATTCTTGAAGCACAGGAAGGGCGTATGTTTGCGCCGCTGGCGTATACCAAAACCTATGCCATGGCGGCGTCTGCCGGTTTGGCCATTACCCTGGTGCCGGTGCTGATGGGTTACTTTATTCGCGGCAAGGTGGTCTCGGAAAAGAAAAACCCGCTCAACCGTTTGTTGATTGCCACCTATAAGCCGGTGCTGGCGCAGGTGATGAAGTTCCCGAAACTCACCCTGGTGCTGGCCCTTGCCTTGACCCTGGTGGGATTCTACCCGGTAGACAAAATTGGCAGTGAGTTCATTCCGCCTTTGGATGAAGGGGATTTGATGTACATGCCAACTACCTACCCGGGTATTTCCATTGGTAAGGCCCGTGAGTTGTTGCAGCAAACCGACAGGCTGATCCGCACCGTGCCGGAGGTGGAGACTGTGTTCGGTAAAGTAGGGCGGGCGGAAACGGCGACGGATCCTGCGCCGCTGACCATGATAGAAACCTTCATTCAGCTTAAACCGCGCGATCAGTGGCGCGAAGGCGTGACCACCGAAAGCCTGAAAGCGGAATTTGATAAATTGGTGAAATTCCCCGGCCTAACCAACGCCTGGGTGATGCCGATTAAAACCCGTATCGATATGCTGGCAACCGGCATTAAAACCCCGGTGGGGATTAAGGTTGCGGGGCCGAGATTGGATGTCATTCAAGACATAGGTCAGCAAATTGAGCAGCTCTTGCCTCAGGTGCAAGGAACCGCCTCGGTTTACTCCGAGCGCGTCGCCGGCGGCCGTTATATCAAGGTGGATATTTCGCGGGAAAAAGCGAGCCGCTTCGGGTTAAACATTGAAGATGTGCAGCAGGTGGTTTCGACCGCCATCGGCGGCATGAATGTGACGCAAACCATCGAAGGCCAGGAGCGCTATCCGGTCAACCTGCGTTATCCGCAGGATTACCGTGACTCGCCAGAGCAGCTTGCTCGCCTACCTGTGGTGACACCAAACGGACAACGCATTGCCCTGGGCGATGTTGCCGATATTCGTATCGAGATTGGTCCGCCGGGTATCAAGAGTGAGAATGCCCGTATTAACGGCTGGACCTTTATCGATATCGCCGATGTGGATGTGGGCACCTATGTTGAAAATGCTAAGGCACATTTGGTTGCCAACCTGGATTTACCGGCGGGTTACTCGATCAACTGGGCCGGACAATACGAGTACATGGAGCGAGCGAAAGATAAGCTGACCTATGTCTTGCCACTCACCCTGGCCATTATTGTGGTGCTGCTTTACTTAAACTTCAGATCCCTTGTTGAAGTCGGCATCATTATCATCACCCTGCCCATGGCGATGATCGGTGGCCTATGGTTGATGTACCTTGAGGGCTTTAACTTCTCCGTGGCCGTAGGGGTCGGCTTTATTGCCCTGGCCGGGGTCGCGGTTGAAATTGGCGTGATTATGCTGGTGTATTTAAACCAGTCCTATAAGGAGGCCAGAGAACGCTGTAAAGAGCAGCGCATCGCCTTTGATAGAGCACAGCTGACAGCGGCCATTATGGAAGGGGCGGGGATGCGTATTCGCCCGGTAATGATGACGGTTGCCACCATTATCATCGGCCTAATGCCCATCTTATATGGTTCGGGAACCGGCTCCGAGGTGATGAGCCGTATTGCCGCGCCCATGGTGGGCGGCATGCTCAGTGCGGTGTTACTGACCCTGCTGGTCTTACCGGCGGTCTACTTTATTTGGCGCGCTCGCGCCATTGAGGCAGACAAAACACCGCCCTTTAGCCTGCTAAAAAGCAGCCGAAAATACCACAAGTGGCTGATGCTGTTCTTGGGCTCTCAGTTTGTGATCTGGTCGGTTACCGGGGCCTATATGGTGTTTTTTGACATAGATTATGTGCACGGCGACACCCTGGTTCACAACCATCAGACCAAGGTCGCGGTGCAGCAGGTCAACTATCCCATGAGCTCGTTAAGGGCTCAGTACACGGGCTTGGAGAAGCTCTCGTTGGGGATGCACCTGGACAAACCCGTGTATCGCTTTGTACAGGACGATGTTCACTATCTGGTGGATGCCAACACCGGCGTCTTGCTCTCGCCTTTGGGCAAAGACGAAGCCGTAAGGGTAGCCAAGTCCGAGTACACCGGCAGCGGTGACGTTGAAAGTGTTGAATACATAGACGACAACCCACCCTTTGAGTTGAGTCGACGGGTGCACAATGCACTGCCAGCATGGCGTGTGAATTTCGACAACCTGGGCAGCCCGGCGCTCTATATCTCTGCCCGCAGCGGTGAGGTGCTGGCCAAGCGACACCAATGGTGGCGCTTGTTCGACTGGATGTTTAGATTCCACGTAATGGACTACGAAGACAGTGAAATAGACAATCAATTGCTGTTTTGGGTGACCCTGTTTAGCATCTTGGCCGCTCTGGCCGGCTTGGTGCTGGTGTACTTTAGGGTGTTCAAAAAGAACGAAGAAGAGCATGCCTTAACGCAAGACCTCCAACAAAAAAATCAACTAAAACGAGGTGATGTCTAATGCAGTGGATACGATCAATACACAAATGGACCTCCCTGGTCGTGGGGGTTCAGTTTATGCTGTGGTTAGGCAGCGGCTTTTATTTTAACTTGATGGATCACCATAAGGTCGGCGGTCATACCTATCGCGCCCACGCGCATGACCAAGTGCAGATAGATTCGTCAGCCTTGGTCGAACCAAGAAGCGTGCTGGAAAGTGCCGAGCCCAGTGTGTCGCTCAAGCAGATTGCACTGCTCGGTCAGCCCTATTATTTGCTTACCCATAAGCGCGGCCTGTATCCGTACTTTGAGAACGAATACAGCCTGTTTGATGCCTATCGGGGTAATGAGGTGAGCATAGATGCAGCCTTTGCCACGCGCCTTGCCAAGCAATCCTACAATGGCCCGGGCAGCGTCGGAGAGGTGACCCTGCTGCAGCCACCCCTTGAAGACTTTCCCAAGCAGAAAAATGCCGCGTGGCGGGTGAACTTTAACGATGATATTCAAACCAGTGTGTATATCGAGGCGGGTTCGGGCCGCGTGGTCGGGCATAGCGATGCTCATAAGCGCTTCGCTGATATCTTCTTTATGTTGCACTTTATGGATTACGGCAATGAGGGCAGCTTTAACAATATCCAGATTATTCTGTTCGCCTTTGTTACCTTGTGGTTGTCGCTGTCGGGGCTGATCTGGACCTTAGATCTTATTCGCCGTGGACAATATAAGGTCGCCCTGCTGTCGAAGCGAACGTCGGTGAAAATATTCGATCACGAGCAGCAGTTACTTGATCAGCTTGATCTCTCTACGGCGACGAATCTTTTAGATGGGCTTGCGGGCCATGATATTTCCCTGCCGTCTACCTGCGGTGGCGGTGGCACCTGTGGGCGTTGTAAGGTGTTGATTAACCCCGCACCTAAGGCGACCTCCGCTGACCAGCAACACTTCTCGCAAGCTGAGCTGGCACAAGGCTTTAGGTTAGCCTGTCAACACTTCAGTGACGATGTTCAAGACATGACCTTGTTCGATGTCACCGATGCCAAAAAGGTTGAGCTGACCCTGGTGGGCAGTGAGTTTGTAACCCCAGATATCAAGGAGTTGCGATTTAAAGTTCAGGGGCCGCCATTGGCTTATAAAGCCGGTGCCTTTATGCGTTTCTTTATTCCCGAAGGGCAAGTACCCGCAAGGCCGCACTATATTCCCAGCGATTACAAAGCCTATTGGGACGAGGAAGATAATAGCGAGTACCCCAGAGCGGCGTGCTCACGTAACTACTCACTGACCTCGGTGAGCCAGTTAGACGAAGAGCTGGTATTTGCCATTAAATATCATCGCGCCCCGCAACAGGGCGTGCCGGCGGGCTCGGGTTCCAGTTATCTATGTAACATGGCGCCAGGTGACACGGTTGATGCTTTGGGTCCATTCGAAGAGTTCTATGTAGACCAAGACACCAAGGCACCCATTGTAGTGATCGGCGCAGGCTCTGGTATGGCGCCGCTGAGAGGGATCATCAAGGAGCTACTGTTGGCCAACAATAGCAAGCAGGAAATTCACTTCTACTTTGGTGCGCGCCATGAAGAAGACCTGCTCTATCAGGAAGAGTTTTTTGCCCTTAGCCAACGCTTTGATAACTTCCGTTATACGCCGGTGCTATCGCAAGCCGGTCCGGATTGGTTAGGCGCCACCGGCTATGCCCAGCAGGTGTTGTTCAATAATATGAATAAAGAAGCCCTGTTAGCCGCGCACTATTACATGTGCGGGCCAAAAGCCATGATGGATGAAACCATTGCCACTCTGGTGGAGATGGGCGTCGATAAAAACGTTATCCACTTCGATAGCTTTAACTCGGCTTGAGCGCGTTAGCCGATGAATAAGGGTATAGCACCGTTAGATTAAAGCCCGCAGCTGCAGGCTTTAATTTATGTTCTAACACTAATTGTTATTTTTGGGCGCATAGACAGTGGTTTGCGCCGTGCTGGTGTTGCCACTGAGATCGCTGCAGGCCAGGTCGATGGTGTAGGTGCGACCGTCGCCTGAGCCTTCTCGCTCGGCGCGCAATTGCGCGTTCAAAGTAGTGCCGGTTTGATTGGCATTCCAGGACCAATCGGGCTCGGTACTGCCATCGCCCTTGCCATCGCTGCTCTCATTGCTGCTTATATCGGTGACGCGGCATACCGGGACGCTGTTGTCGCAGACATCGTTGACCGTAAGGGCGATCACCACGTCAATCATTTCATGGTTTGGCGGCCAGAGGATATGCGGTGAGGCCAGGATGTCGTTGAATTGTGGTGCCAGCGTATCTTCCACCTTAACCGTACTGGTGCAGCTCGAGGTCAGCGTCTGAGCATCGGTGGCGGTGTAGGTGAGCTCGGTGATCCCCAAGGGGAAAGACTGGGTTGATGGCTGGCTTAGCGCCACCGAGGTTGAACAGAGATCTGATCCAGTTGCCGCGCCTGGGGTCAGGGTTGCAGAGCGGTTGCCGCTGCACTCGGCCACTATGTTTTGCGGGCAGTTAATCTGTGGGGGCACGGTATCGACTATTTCCACCAGCTGCGGTGCCGTGGCTTTATTATCGCTGCCATCGGTGGCGGTCCAGGTGATGGTATTGGCGCCAATGGCGATAATATTGGGGGCATCGTTGCTAATAACTGGAGTTAGGTCGCAGATATCTGCGGCACTTGCCAGCCCGAGTTCTGGGGAAGCACCTTGGGGTGAGGTGCATTCAAACGCGAGCACATCGGCGGGGGCGATAATTTCCGGTTCCTGAGTATCCTGTATGGTCACGTTAAAGAAACAGCTTTCGGAGTTTCTGCCACTGTCCATCACAGCGCAGGTTACCTGATTGTCTCCCACGCTAAAGAGCGAGCCTGAGCCTGGAATACAACCTTGGAAGGTGGCCACACCACAACTGCCATCGCTCACGCTGGGGTCGGCAAATTGTGCCTCGGTATCAGGCCCGGTGCACTCTTTAACCACCTGTGCCGGACAGTTAATACCTGCCGGTACGCTGTTATCTCCCTGGCATAAATTGCTGCGAGGGCAGGTAAGCTCCGCCGCGGGGCTTTCGGGTAAAGGGTTACCGTTTTTCAAGGCGGCGATGCGCAGGGCACGCTCCCACACGCGAATATACTGCTCCGCCGACTCAAACAAGGCATCGTTATAGGGTTTGGCAAGACCGATATTTTCCATGTCTTTCACCAGGTCGGGCAGCAGACCCACATGGGCCAGTCCATCGACATTGAAGTCAAAGGCTTTAAATCCGCTTGTTTGCTTATCAAATGTACCATAGCCGTCGAGGGTAAAGGGGTAGATAAGTTTATTGTTTTCGCGCAGTTGGGCGCTGCGTTCTACATCGGCGCTGGGTGCCAAAGTAGGAATATCACTGCCGCAGGCATTAGCGCCAAAGCGAGGGCCAACATGACCGGCGACGCCATTAAAATCACTGCCCAGAGCCACGGGGCCGCCCATCACATCCACCGCATACTGATAGGCTTGGGCAAAGGTTCTGGAAGAGTGACGGCAGTTATCCTTGATGGCTACGCCAAAAAGCGGTTCTGAGTAGGGCAAGGTGACCTTATAGCCCTTGATTGCCGTATCTTGCACATCGTCCTTGGTCATGGCCGCTATCATACCGCCACCATCACGAATGGCTTCGAGTTGCTCTTTGGTGCGCATGCGCTCATGACGGCCCTGGTTGCCACCGAACGTACGCTGGTGCAAATCAAAAAACTGCACATGGCTGGCCACCAGGGGATAGTAGGCTAAGGGATTATTTTCATCGCCCGCATACAGGCGTGTCAGGGCCAGGGTGTTGTCCAGGGACTTACGGGACATATGGTCGATATCTATGATCATGCCCTTATCCATCAGCGCCGAAAATAACTCACTACCTAACCCGCGTTTATCCGGACCTGGGTCGGTGTCGCTGAGGTTCAGACCATAGCGGTTGCACGCGGGGTAAAGGGGATAGATGGGGCGCACGGGCAGCTCGGAGTCAAAGCCGATAGCGCCGATTAATCGTTTTAACAGGTCGTCGAAGGGCCCACCGGACAGCCGGCTGCCATACTCACCATATCCCACACCACAGTCTTCTATATGCCACCAGCGCTGCTCCGAATAGGCATTACCGACGGCGATAATGTCGTTCCAGGTGGCGGCGCCGCCAAAGGCGTTATCGAAATTGTGAATAGGGAAGAAGTGACGCACGCCCTTGTCGAAGTAATGATTCACCGCTTTTGTCACCGTGTCTATGGGCTCACCAAGCTCGTTGCGCATCAGCTCGCCATTGCCGTCGCGCATATTGGGGCAGCTGGCTTCGGGACGATTGCTATTTTGTTCTTTACAGTTAAAGAGGTTATCCACCTCTATGCCCAGCACCACGGCGAGCTTGCCTTCACTTATAACCTGGCGTGCTTCTAAGGGGCTGGTGACGATACGGAACCAGCCTTCTTTGGCGCCCGCTTCGCCGGCACAAAAGCCGGAGGCCGGGTCGGCAGCACAGTTTTCATCGATAAAGCGTTGGAAATCATAGGCGGCTTCTATTTGTGCGTCTATGGGACCCATGGAGTTGGCGCAGTCGCTTCCTTCGGTGGACTTGCACAGCGCCTCATTGGTGACCGCCAACATGGTGGTCAAGCGCATGCCGCCGCGAAACGCACGTTCCACCCAGGGGTAGTACATTTGCTGGTGGGTGGTGGTGGTCCAGGTCGGCCAGTTATTGAAATACGGAGGTGCACCCGTACCGACCGAGCCGTCCTTGGTGCCGGCACCGACGGTGTCGCCGTTAATCAAGCCCTCGAGTATGGTGTGAGTGCCGTGGATGTCGAGATCTTCCTGTTGCGACATTGCTGAATTAATGCTGTTACTTGCATCCAGGGTAAATTGACCAAAGTCATCAACCGGGGCCGACTCACCGGCAAAGGTCCTGCCACCATGGGCTAAATGGGCAAACAGGTGGTTATGCAGGTCGGCGTAGCCGCGCAGGGCACAGGTTCGCCGCTCCTCGCTGGCGCTCCAGCCCGCTTGCGGTTCTTCGATGGCGACACTGCCGACACGTGCACAAGTACCACTGGATTGCGAGGGAATGCCGCCCAGCCAGTCGGCGGGATCAACCGTGCCGCAACTGCAATCCCCGGAGCATCCGGGTATTTCGGTTAAACCTGAATTACACGCGCCGTTGGTATTTGGCTCGCCAACACAGCAGGCTCTTTGTCCTTCACCGCCGCATTCGGTCACCGGCGCACAGGTGTGTTGAGCAACTTGCCCCGTGGCTATGCTGCCACCACAATAACAATTACCGGCGCAGCCAGCGACGGGAACTAACCCTGAGTTGCAGGCGCGTAGCTCACCCGAGGTGGTGGTTTCCGTCAGGCCATTGCAGCAGGCTCTTTGTCCTTCGCCGCCACAGGAAGTGGTGGCTTTACAGGTGCCTGATGCCTGAATGCCAAATGGATTTAGCCCACCGCAGGTACAGTCTCCGGAGCAACCCGCGACTTCAACATTGCCGTAATCACAGGCCTGGCCAAGCCAGACCTCAAAGGTACCGGCACAGCAGGCGCGCTCGCCATCGCCGCCACAGCTGCTCGCGGCGTAGGAATTGGGAATATACAAACAGGCCAGTAATAAGGTAACACTCGCCATTATATTGAGTTTGCGTAAGTGGTTACGTGTCTTACTAGTTGCGCCTTTTTCGGCACTGGTTAGTAAAAGGCGAGAGCAGGTGCAGGCACACCTGAGCAGCAGTGAAATCAACATAAAATCTCCTTGAGGATGATTCTTTTGTCGGCGGATTTCACTTCAGTTTGTCAGGCAGACTTGGTGTCAGTTTGTCGGGCAGACTTCATTCAGCCAGCAATGTTTCAACGTGGCTATAGCTATAGTTGTTTATTGCTGTTTAGTAAAGAAATGCAGCGAAAGACCAATAGTCGGCTGGGTTAATGGCTTATTTAATTGATAAAACAGTATGTTACCGCCGTTGTTGATAAGGACGCGACTGGGTAACAAGGCTGCGAATAGGTCTTTCTAAAGCGCAATAAAGCCGCTTTTATAACCTTAAGACAAGGGCTTAGGGGTGGCAATCAGGCGCTTTAGTAATTTGCTTACAAGCTATAACAGCGGCCTTATTTTTCTACCTAACTGGCGAATCCCAGCCAATAAACGCACTCAAGCTTACCCTTTTATTTTAATTAATTGATTTAAGTTTGACCTTGGTCCTACTCACAGGTCTACACTTTCATCGACAATAGCGATAAAACGAGCGGAAGCAGCGGAACTTGCTAGTAACGTGATTTTTGGGGTGCGAATAAGGAGAACTAAGTGAGTGAGTCGAACGTAAATCAACAGCTGCTTATCGAAGGAGCCGGCTGTGCCAGCTGCGTTGGTAAAATAGAAGCGGCGCTGAAAAAAACGCCGGGCGTGGTCAGCGCGCAGATGAATTTTGCCGACAGAAGCGTGTTGGTTACCGGCACGGCCTCAACCCAGGCCTTAATTGCCGCCGTAGAGTCGGCGGGCTATAACGCCAAGGCGGTGCAAGAGCAAAACGATGAAGACTTGCTAGGTGAAAAAGAACTTGCCGATAAAGCCTATTATAAAAAGCTGGTCAGGGATACTGTGATTGCCTTGTCGGTGGGTGTTCCATTAATGTTGTTTGGCCTGCTTGGCGGCGATATGTCGGTCACCACATCTATACAACGCGCAGCCTGGTTAGGCGTTGGCCTGCTCACCCTGGCGGTAATGTATTTTTCCGGTAAGCATTTTTACACCGGTGCTTGGAAAAGTTTTAAAAACCATAATGCCAATATGGATACCCTGATTGCCTTGGGCACGGGCACCGCCTGGCTTTACTCCATGGTGGTGGTGGCCATCCCCGAGGGCATTCCCCCTATGGCGCGGCATGTGTATTTTGAAGCCACCGCCATGATCATTGGCCTGATTAACCTCGGTCTGGCGCTGGAATTAAAAGCCAGAGGCAAAACATCCGAGGCCATAAAGCGCTTGATTGGCTTACAGGCCAAGACCGCGACCGTGATCCGCGATAATAAAGAAGTGCAAATTAATATTGCCCAGGTCTTGCTGGATGATGTGGTTAAGGTGAGACCCGGCGAGAAAATTCCCGTTGATGGTGTGGTCAGTGAGGGCCATACCTTTATCGATGAGTCCATGCTGACCGGTGAGCCCATGCCCGTTGAAAAGTCTAAAGACGATGAAGTGGCCGCGGGCACCATCAATACCTCGGGCTCGATACAGTTTCGGGCCACCCGGGTGGGTAAAGACACGGCGCTGGCGCGCATAATCAATATGGTCAAGCGGGCGCAAAACTCCAAGCCGCCCATCGGCCGTTTGGCCGACGTTATTGCCACCTATTTTGTGCCCGTGGTGATGATCATTGCCGTACTGACGGCTCTGGCCTGGTTGAACTTTGGCCCCGAGCCAGCACTGGCACTGGCCATGGTCTGTGCTACTACCGTGTTGATCATCGCCTGTCCTTGTGCCCTGGGCCTGGCAACGCCCATGTCGGTCATGGTGGGGGTGGGCAAGGCCGCCGAAGCGGGGGTGCTAATACGTAATGGTGAAGCCTTGCAAACCGCCTCAAAAATCACCGCCATGGTGCTGGATAAAACCGGCACCATCACCGAAGGAACCCCTCAGGTCACCGACCTGGTGATTGCCGACAACCATCAACAGCAGGAGGTACTGCAACTGGCGGCGAGTCTGGAGAGCGGCTCCGAGCACCCGCTGGCGCAGGCCATAGTGGATAAGGCGAAGGAGCAGGACGTTGAATTGCTGCCCGTTGACTCTTTCAAGGCCCTGACCGGTTTAGGGGTAGAAGGACGCTGCGATGATAAAACCTTGTTCTTTGGCAATGCCAAGCTGATGCAGCAACAGGGCATCACGCTGGGGGATTTTAGCGAACGCGCCCATGGCTTGGCGAAACAGGCCAAAACCCCGATGTTTTTTGCTATCGATGGGGAGCTGGCCGCCATTATTGCCGTGGCCGATCCGATCAAAAAGGACTCCATTGCCGCCATTGAACGCCTCCAGGACAATGGCATTCGTGTCATTATGCTGACCGGCGATAATCAGGAAACCGCCGCTGCGGTGGCACATAAAGCTGGTATTAAAGAGTTTTTTGCCGAGGTACTGCCCGAAGACAAGGCCAATAAGGTCAAAGAGCTGCAACAGAGCGGTGAGCTGGTGGGGATGACGGGTGATGGCATTAACGATGCGCCGGCACTGGCCTTGGCCGATGTCGGCTTTGCCATTGGCACCGGCACGGATGTGGCCATCGAAAGCGCCGATATCACGCTAATGCGCGGCTCACTGCATGGCCTGGCCGATGCCATTGCGGTGAGCAAGGCGACGTTAAAAAACATTAAGCAAAACCTCTTTGGGGCCTTTATTTATAATGTTGCCGGCATTCCCATTGCCGCCGGTGTGCTCTATCCAGTTTTTGGCATGTTGTTGAGCCCGGTGATCGCCGGTGCAGCTATGGCCTTTTCCTCCCTCACTGTGGTCAGCAACGCCAACCGCCTGCGGTTATTTACTGCGCATAAGGTAAAGGAGAAACAAGCATGATCATCATCAACATTCTAGGACTGGCACTCATCGCCTTGATAGTATGGTGGTTTTGGCTCTACAAACCGACCCAAACCCGGGTGCAGGAGCAGTCGCTGACCATAGAGGTTAAAGACGGAGTCTATACCCCCGCGGCGATTCAGGTGAGGGCACATCAGACTGTGACCCTTAATTTCTTGCGCAAGGACCACTCGCCCTGCTCGGAAATGTTACTGATCCCAAGCTTGGGAGTCAGCGAGCAACTGGAGTTGGATAAGTTAACAGCTGTTACGCTGTCCGACCTGGCTCCGGGAGAGTATCCATTTCACTGCCAGATGCAGATGTATCGTGGCACCTTAACCGTGGTGTGACGGCCTTGATTCAAATTAGTCGGTGATGACTAACTTATATTCTTGCGCAGCCATGGCAGCGTCTCTGATACGCACGGCGATAGAATATTGCTCACCATCCAATAATTGCGGGCCAGTAAATACATGGCCCAGTTCATTGGGTGTTTCTGTGCTATCCAATAACACCTCATTGGCGTTATAGAGCTCGATGTAGAGGTCGGGGCCATTGTAAAACGGCTGGGTACAGGTGCTCGGCGTTGAACACAAATAGATACTGACGGTGATTTGACCATCCATAATAAAGGCGAATATATCGGCTTTATCGCTTGCGGCGTCAAGCTCTCCTGTGATCAACACGCCATTACTGGGACTGAGAATAAAGGGCGTGGCCTGCGCAAATTCATTATTGGGCTCTCTTTCTTGCAGTGACTGGGTCGTCCAGTTTTTACTGATAAAGTCATCGTCAATGATGCCGTTATCCGGGTCGACGTCGGGCACGTTACCGTCTTCCTCGCAAAACACTTCTCTCGTGCATTGGCCGGTATACCAGGCTATGGTCAGGGCGATACCAAAAGGGTCATTAAAGGCGGAGGCAGGGCAGTAATATAGGCTGGTCTGTGTGCATATTTTGACTGGAGGGGCGCTGTCGCCGTCACTGCCACCACAGGCAACGAATAAGCTGCAAACTCCAAGAACCATAAGGCGAATAACAAAGGCTGAGCGAGTCATAGGGCGCTGTTTCTTAGTTGTTCAATCATTAAAGTATAGTTGGCTTTAAGTTAATGCATCGGCGCTAAGCTGCTTGGCGGCGCGGTGCAATTAGAAATTAGGAACACAGGGCGATGTCGGAACTGGGTTATGGTGAGAATAGAATCTATCGCGCGCACCTTGTACCTTTTTAAAGTACATTGTATGTTGGCTATGAGCATTAACTGATTTCGTAGCGTGAAGATTTAGGTAAGGCTAGCCTTGGTACAGGAAAGCTAGACCAAGGTCTTGTATCCGTATTGGGGTCATTGTAATAAGTTGGCTTAAGCACACAAGAGGTGTGCTCACCAGCTAGGGTCAGTTAAGCCAAACCAGCAGGGAAGGCCGCTAAGGAGGGTTTTAAAATGAGTAACGCATGTATTGCGATAGCCGATGATCATCCTTTAATTGTGTTTGCCATTGAACATAAAATTAAAGACGTTTGGCCCGATATTCAGGTTGAAAGTGCCCATTGTTACCATCAACTTTTTCGCCTTTTTGAGCAAAAAGAACAACACCTAGATTTAGCCATTGTTGATCTCTCCATGCCCGGCAGTGAGGGTATTCAGGGAGTGGAATACATATGTAAGAACTACGCAAATGTCCCTGTGATAGTGATAAGCGGCTTTGATGACTTTAACAGCTGCACCGCCTGTTTAAACGCCGGCGCCGCCGGATTTGTCTCTAAAACCGAATTCGACTCGGTGATTATTGACTTGATTTCTAAGTACCTTGTTGTCGATTCAGTAGCCTCTCGCCAGGTCTTGCCCGAGGCTGATGAACTCCATGTATTACCCTTTTTGACCCCCAGTCAAGGCAAGGTGTTAAGGCAAATGGCCGATGGTTTAAGCAACAAGGCAATTGCCCGTGAGTTGAATATTTCCGAGAAAACCGTTCGTGTTCACGCCAGTGCCATATTTAAACAGCTGGATGTTGAAAACCGTACTCAGGCGGCGGTGAAATATAAGCGCCTGGCTCATGCCCTTGAGCTGTAAACCTGTAGCTCAGCACCTAAGCTAACCCCTTTTTTATTGTGCCAATAATTGCAATAAAGTCTGGTTTTTACTCAAAAACCACGACTTTTTTCGCATTTAACGGCTATTTTAGGTCAAATGGCCTAGGTCAATTTAGCCGTTCAATTAGCGCATCTGCGTTATATGTTAATTGTTGGTAACTGCTTACACTGGAATTTCACAACAGGTGAGGAAGTGGTGCCATCTTGGTTGTTATATGGCTCTCATTACTGTTTGAACAAGTGCGCAATAAAAAAACATGCAATGAAGTTAAAAATAATGACAAATGGAGGACGTTATGGTCCAAAACAAACTCAAATTGCTTAGCGTGGCGTTGTTGGCCGCAACCTTGTCGAGCGGCTGTACCTTTATCGGTGAGCATAAGTTTACTGGCGGCGGCACCATGGCTTCGGCCGGTGGTGATAAGAATGCCGTCTTTACTTTTAACGCCGAAAATTGCGGCGGCGATGAGGTTAAGGGTCGCGTTAACTATGTCGATCACAGCGCCATTGATTTCGAAGATGTTGGTGGTGTAAGCCTTAAGGCGCAAGTAGATAATTTTGGTTATTGTGCGTTGACCGATGAAGGATTAGAAAACGGCGTGCAGGAATGTAACTGCATGGATCAGTTTGAAGCGCAATTTAGCTACTCATCGAAAAACCCTCAGGCGCCTGGAGAAGGCACAGGCTTTGTCTGTTTCTTTGATACCGGCGAAGGTAAAGGCAATTTCCATGGTGCCATTACCGCGTTTAACCTTATCGACGGACCCTATGAGGGTTACGGTAATGTTGGCACAGTGAACGGTAATATTCAGCAACACAGCTGCCCAGAAACTAACGAAGCAGAATAATAAGGAGAATACGGATGTTTAATAAAACTTTACTCACTGTATTAGTAGCCACTGCTTTTTCGGCGCAAGCCGAGCTGGTTGAGGGCACTGATATGCTGGCGGGCAAAACGGCTCGTGTCATATTCGAATATCATCAGGGCAATAAGGCCGAGCTGATCGCCGCCATTGAGGCTGCCGGTGGCGAAGTAAAACGTCAGTTGGATCATGATAACGCCGTGGCGGCTGTGGTTAATGCCGATACATTTAAACAATTACAGGCAAAGGGGGTGATGAAATCCGCCGAAATTGATGCCGTGCGCCAGGTTATCCCAAGCGCAGTTTCCGCCAATGAATTTCAAGATATTGCGCCATACGGCCTAGCCATGGTGCAAGCGGATCAGCTTAACTATGCCGGCGGTATCAAGGTCTGTGTTGTCGATACCGGTTATGATTTGGGACACCCGGATTTGCCAAGCACTACAGTGACCGGTGACGATGAAGGCGCTGGCCCCTGGTATGAAGACGGCCACGGTCACGGCACCCATGTCGCCGGCACCATAGCCGCAATTGATGGTAACGGCGGTGTGACCGGGGTGTTAGGCTCAGGTATGGCAGAATTACACATAGTACGAGTGTTTGATGACGAGGGCGGTTTTGTTTATGCCTCAGATCTTGCCGGCGCGGTGGCGGATTGCGCCAACGCCGGTGCTAAGGTAGTGAGCATGAGTTTGGGCGGCGCCTTTTCGAGCAAGGTTGAAGCGCGTGCTTTTGCACGACTAGAGCGTGCCGGTGTCTTGGCCATTGCCGCTGCTGGTAATGATGGCAACGCCACCCATAGCTACCCCGCATCTTACGATTCCGTGGTGTCGGTCGCGGCAGTGGATAAGGATATGCAACATGCTGAATTTTCACAAAGAACTTCTCAGATTGAGCTTGCAGCTCCTGGTGTAGACACTTATTCCACCTTCCCCGGTGGTGGCAATGCCTGGATGTCGGGTACCTCAATGGCGACGCCTCATGTGTCCGGTGTCGCGGCCTTGGTATGGAGTCATTTTCCACACTGTAATAACTATGAGATCCGTAATGCCTTGAGCGCTTCGGCGAAGGATTTGGGCGATGCCGGCTATGACTATAAGTATGGTAATGGCTTGGTTCAGGCCAAAGCCGCATATGATCATTTAATGGTTAATAGCTGTAATGGCAAGGGCGTGAAGTAACAAGTAAGTTCCCCTCCTTAAAAGGTCGTCTCAATCGGGGCGACCTTTTTTTCTATCAAGCCGTATAACTCCTGTTACCGCAACAGGGTATTGACCTGGGTTATGTACTTATAGACTTGGCTTTCCTGATTAAGGCAGAGGGATAAATTCTTCCTCATCGCCGGGCACCTTGGGAAAGCGCCCCTGGCGCCATTTTTCTTTTGCCTGTTCGATAAGGGTCTGGCTGCTTGATACAAAGTTCCAATCTATGATCCTGGGCCCGAGGTAGGCACCGCCAATTAAGACGATGCGTGAATATTCATGAGCGCGGATGCTCAGCGTGGGTGCGCAATCGAACACCGCCATGCTTTGAGCTGGCACCGAGGTGCCGCCGCAGTGAATATGGCCTCGCACTACATACAAGCCTAACTCCTCGCAATTGGGCAGGGGCAGTGTTTGTCCGGGTGCTAATTCGGCTTCAAGGTAAAGGGTATCGGAAAAGGTTTTTACCGGTGAACTTACCTCGTAGGCGCTGCCCATCATCACCCGCACCGGGACCCCAGCTACCGAGGTGATAGGCAAGGCTTCAGCGGGATAATGATAAAAGGCCGGGTCGCTTTGCTCTTGCTCTTCTGGCAATACCAGCCATAACTGTAAGCCCTCAAGACTGTGCGCTTTAGCGCACTCCTGCTCACTTTGGCGCTCTGAGTGTACTATGCCGGCACCGGCAATCATTAGGTTAACATCGCCGGGACGAATCGCTTGTACTCTGCCTAAGGAGTCTCTATGCAGCAGCTCGCCGTCGAACATATAGGTGACTGTGGCTATGCCAATATGAGGGTGAGGGCGCACATTAACCCCTTGCCCGGGTGCAAAGGTAGCCGGTCCTAGGTGATCGAAGTAAATCCAGGGTCCTATGGTGGTGATCTGTGAGGTGGGCAGGGAGCGCAGCACCGAAAAACCACCCATATCTTTATAGCGTGGTGTTAACAGTGCTCGAATTGGCGAACGTGCGGTGATCGGTTTACTCTGTTGCGCCTCTACATTACTGACACGATTCATGCCTTGCTCCTTGAAATTGACCCCGATAAATCAACTAAATCGCTAAGCTGCTTTTCAAGTTTAGCCTCCCTTGGGCAAATAGATAAAAAAAGTCTAGATAAAGCGCGCTTGGCTTAGGGGAGAGAAAGAAATATGGTTTGATTTATTTTATCCCTAATATGGGAATGGTTATTTTATAAATATAAAAATTAATGTCCCAATAATTTAAACCTTTACAAAAGTTTCATTTATTTTTAACAAAGCGCGTTCATTATCGCCGCCCTGTACCACTAACTAAAATAGTATTATCAGGGAAAAAAATGAAAATAAATAAAACTATGCTGGCGGCGGCCATTTCTTCGGCACTGCTAATGGGCTGTGATTCGGACACAAAAACAGTTGAAGTAGAGCGCATTGTTGAGGTCGAAAAAATCGTTGAAGTACCGGTTGAACAAGAAGAAGTCACCTCTGTTAAAAACGTCATTTTAATGATCGGCGACGGCATGGGCCCGCAACAAATCGGCCTGCTTGAAGAATATGCGCGTCGTGCGCCAAACAGCGTATTGGCAAGCACAACCACGGGTATGCAGAAGTTTGCCGACGGCGGCCACGTTGGTTTATCGCTTAATGCCCCGGGCGGTAAAAACGGTTCTTTGGTAACAGACTCGGCGTGCTCGGCGACTCAGCTGGCTACCGGCATAGCGGCGGCTTCCGAAGTGATTGGCCTGGACGACCAGGGTAATGTAGTAGAAACCATCTTGGAAAAAGCCAAGGCAGCGGGCAAGGCCACAGGCTTAGTGACAGATACCCGTATTACTCACGCCACGCCGGCGGCTTTTGCGGCGCACCAACCACATCGCTCATTTGAGAACGAAATTGCCGAAGACCTATTGATGAATCAGGTTGATGTATTGCTAGGTGGTGGTGCCCGTCACTGGTTGCCACAAGATACCGCCGATCGCAAAGATGCATTGGCTGCCGAGCTAGGCGGTAACACCAGCGTAATTAAAAAGTCTAAGCGTAGCGATGATCGTAACCTGATCGCAGAAGCACGCGATGCCGGCTATACCCTGGCCTTTGATAAGGAGCAGTTGAGCGCGGCAGAGGGTGCTAAGCTGCTGGGTCTATTTGACGACTCGGCTATGAACGATGGCATCGAATACACGGCCTGTAAAAACGATGCAAGCCAGTGTAACCACGAGCCTTCACTGCGTGAAATGACGTTAAAAGCCCTGGATGTTTTGTCTCAAGACGAAGATGGCTTCTTCTTGATGATAGAAGGTGGTCAAATCGACTGGGCGGCGCACGTAAATGACACCGGCTGGATGCTACACGAATTATTGAAGTTTGATGAAGCGGTTGATGCCGTGTACGAGTGGGTAAGCGAGCGCAATGACACCCTAGTGGTGATCACCGCCGACCACGAAACCGGTGGTTTTGGTTTTAGCTACTCGGCACACAATATTCCTGAAGCCACTACCTTGTCGGGTGATGGTATGAAGGGTGAAAACTACCATCCAAACTACAACTTTGGTTCGCTGTCTACCCTGGACAAGATTTACGCTCAAAAAGCGTCTTTCTATGCGATTTACGACCAGGTGAATGCTGATTGGGATTTTGGCGCTTCAACGCCGGAGCAATGGCAAACTGCGGTAAACGCGACCCTGCACTCGGATTTCCATATCGATTATGCTGATGCCCAAGCCATCGCTGCGGTTAAGCCTAACGAAAACTATTATGCGGATCACAAGTACCTAAGTGCGACTCAGGTGCCGGCTATCAATGATTTCAGCGACTTCTATGTGTATGCCTATGAAGACCAAGGAGCCTTGATTGCCCGTGCGATTAGCTCGGAGCAAAGCGTGACCTGGGGTAACGGTACTCATACCGCAACGCCGGTTGCCGTGTATGCGTTTGGCCCAGATGGCGTGACCAAGCCTTTCTCAAGCATGTTGCACCACACCGAAATCGGTCAGTTAATGGCTAAGGCCTTACTGGGCGCCAACTAAGAGATTGGGTGCCGGGGCGCTATGCCTTGGCACCTTAGTGAGATATTTCCTAAAGGGCTTAGCGATTTAGCTTCCGAGCGCGGAAATTGCGGCCCTTCATTTTCCCCTCACTGATGGTTTTCAGCGCCGCATTGGCGATTTTTCGCTGTACGGCAACGTAGGAGCTGATAGCCGTGACCTTGATTTTCCCAATTTGATCCCCGGTAATGGCCTGATTAGAGGTCAGGGCGCCAAGAATATCTCCCGGACGCAGTTTGGACTTTTTGCCGCCGTCGATTTGTATGGTGACCATGGGCGCACGCTTAATCGCATTGTTAAAGACGTTGTCATTGGGCAGGTCGGTGGGCTCTAAGGTTTGCTCGAGATAATCTTCTAAGGCATTGACCTTGTGCGACTCTTTATAGCTCATTAAGGAGCAGGCGATGCCTTTTTTACCGGCGCGGCCGGTACGTCCGATGCGGTGTACATGGACTTCAGGATCATGGGCAATATGGTAATTGATCACCATATCCACATGGTCCACATCTATACCTCGGGCGGCGACATCCGTGGCCACAAGGATACTCAGGCTGTGATTGGCAAAACGTACCAGGGTGCGGTCGCGGTCTTTTTGTTCTAGGTCGCCGTGTAAGGCGGCGGCATCAAAGCCCATCTTCTGAAGCTCATCGCACACCTGCTGACACTCGGCCTTGGTATTGCAAAAAATTACCGCCGACTCGGGCTGGAAATGCAGCAGCAGTTTTTGCACTGCTTCCAAGCGCATGTCATTGTTGTCCACCTCATAGAAATACTGCTCTATGCTGCTGTCGTCATGGGTCGATTCGACCGTGATCTTTTGCGGGTTGTGCATTACATGCTGGGCCAGCTGCTCAATCTTAGGCGGATAGGTGGCGCTAAAGAGCAGGTTTTGTCGCTCTGCCGGGCAGTGATCGATGATGTATTGCAGTGGCTCTTCAAAGCCCATCTCCAACATGCGATCCGCTTCATCAAGTACGAAGGTGTTAACCTCATCCAGGGATAAGCGACCCTTACGCAGGTGCTCCTCAATGCGTCCCGGGGTGCCGACAATAATATGAGCGCCGTGCTCAAGCGAGCCTATTTGCGGCCCCATGGGCGCACCGCCGCACAGAGCCAACACCTTGATATTGTGAATGGCGCGAGCCAGTTTGCGAATTTCCACCGCCACCTGATCGGCCAGCTCTCGGGTCGGGCATACCACCAGGGCCTGGACGCGAAAACGTTTTACATTGAGGTTATGTAACAGCCCCAAAGAGAAGGCGGCCGTCTTGCCTGAGCCGGTTTTACCCTGACCAATCACGTCCTTGCCCGCCAAAATGAGCGGCAAGGTTTGCGCTTGGATTTCTGTCATATGGTGATAACCCAAAGACTCTAGGTTATCGAGCAAAGAGCGAGAAAGAGGGGTGCTGGAAAAGGCAGGTAAGGTCACGGTGGCAATCATCTTTTAAAAGTAAAAGGGGATTATAACATGCTCAACCTCGTGCCGGCAGAATAAAGACGCAGTTCACAACCTACCTTAAGGTTTCATGCTGAGGGTTAAATTAAATCTTGACTTTAAAAAATCCAATTACTACATTTGTGGTAGTTGATAACTACAAGTGTAGTAGTGAGGGGTAAAATGAAACTCAGTGATTTTGAAATGGATGTGATGCAGCTTTTTTGGCAACACGAGCCATGTACAGCGAGCCAACTCCATCAGTTGCTTAGCGAAGCAAAAAAGAATAACAAGCAAGTGGCCTATAACACGGTGAAAACAATTGTCGATCGGCTTGAAAACAAAGGCGCGGTGGAGCGTTGTGGTCAGCAAGGCAGGGCGATTGTTTATCAGTCTATTGTGACGCAAAGCGCTCTGTCAGAAGAAGCCGTCCCCACCTTTATGCAGCGCTTTTTTAAGGGAAGCTCCCGTAATCTCATTGCTCACTTTATTAAAGAAGAGCGTCTTAATGATGAGGATATTGCCTATTTACAAAACCTGTTAAATAGCAAAAAGAAAGACATGTAAAAAAGGAGGGCGATATGACGGACTATTTCCTAACCAGCTTATTTATTTCACTGTGCGCACTGGTCGCATTAAAGGGGCTACAAAGTGCTCCGGCACGACTGAGCTTCTATGTCTCGGTGTTGGCACTGTCCAGCTGGCTTGTGCCCTGGCAGCATATGCCCGAAGTTTCTAAATATCAGCAAGACCCGGAGCTGACTTTTAACGTTGCACATTTTTGGCAGACGGCTCTCTCGCAAGGCCAACAACAAGATGCTCTAGCTACTCAGGTTCAGGCACCAGTGTCGTTAGTTGATGGCTATGCATTTGATGTCTCTCATCTGGTATTTCTGGCGTTGCTAATTGGTGTCGCCTTGTTTATCTGGCGCATAGGGCAGTACTTCTCGTTTATCAAGCGACTTTATCGCCA
Organism: Pseudoalteromonas sp. T1lg22; assembly: GCF_002964645.1. Lineage (NCBI taxonomy): Bacteria > Pseudomonadati > Pseudomonadota > Gammaproteobacteria > Alteromonadales > Pseudoalteromonadaceae > Pseudoalteromonas > Pseudoalteromonas sp. T1lg22. Next base: position 398,792 of record NZ_PQBY01000002.1, on the reverse strand, counting down.
CTCCACACCCTGTAACCGCTATGAGCACAGTAGTGGGGGTTACCCTGTTCGGGTTGCAAAGTTGGGGGCTCCGGCATTCGCCAGTGGGGTGACACGGCCCACTATCTGGCTGGATCGGGCGCTGCTTGATGCCAAAGAAGTTCATTCGATTATTCAACATGAGGCAACCCATTTACGCCAGGGGGATGTGTATTGGAGCTGGGCTATTTGCTTGTTGGAAAGCCTATTTTGGTGGAATCCCCTGTGCTTATTTTTAGCTAAAAAATCAAAGCAACAGCTGGAACTCAGCTGCGATGAAAAGTGCGCAGCGAGCTTTCGGGAACAATATCAACTGGATCTTGCCAGTGTCCTTTTATCGCAGCACCAAGCGAAAAATGGACATAGGCAATTTATGACCCCGTTGTTAAGTATTGCTCAACAACAGAGCTTTAACGTGCAACGGATTAAAATGTTAGACAAGGAAAAAACTATGAACAAAAAGCATGTCATTGCACTAGTTATGTCACTCGCCTTTAGTGCCGTTGCGGCGGCGCAAATTGTGGATAAAGATAAGCCGCAGCAGGTACAAGCACAGCAAACAGCCATTAGTTATGAAGAGCAAATGGCTGCGTTGCTCGATGGCGCAGCCGAGGCTAAAAGCAAAGATGTAGAAAAGCTCAATAAAGTGTTTGCTAACATCTTAAATTGGCACGCCAATAGAGCCGTACTCAACGAACAGGACGAAAGCAAAATTAAGCTACTGAGCTTTACCCTGCTAAGTCATGTTGGTCACAAACTTGCTCGTTATGAAGATGTTATGCTTGCCTTCGCAGATTGGTATCCCGATGCGGACTCGGCGCCATATTTTTTGAAAAATGTAACGGCCTTGACGCACTTGCAGCTGCAGCAGCCTAATTTAGCAATCAAGGAGTTAAACGAGCTAAAGGCGCAGCTAAAAGACCAGACTAAACCTGGAACTCTGATGAATCTGGCCCGTGCGTACATAGAGGTGGAGGACTTTGACAATGCGCTAGCCATTCTTGAGCAGTTACCAGAAGACAACAAGTACACGGCCGTTTTGAAGTACTATGTTTACTTCCATCAAGGTGATAGTGAAAACATGAAGCGGATTAAAGCGCAGCTACCTACAGAAGTGGCCAGTTTACCGCCGAGCCTCCCCGATTTTGGTATCCCCATGTCGCCATTATTGGCCAAGTTATAAAGCACTTAAAAAGCCCCAAAATTGGGGCTTTGCTTTTATCATTGCTTTGTTGGTTAACGAGATAAAACGTTGCGCTACTGTTTTGCTTATCAATCCGACTATAATGACAGCCAGTGCCGGTATTCGTGCCAATGACGAAAATAAGTACAGCAAGGCGGTTAGTTACATTGGAGGTAATAGTGAGTGAGCAGCAGGCTGCGTTCGACTCTTTGCGTGCGCAAATGACAGGGTATGCTCCCATCGGTGAGCAGACCTGGCAGCAATTTAAGCCCCTATGCACCTTGATTCATGTGGATAAGCACCAGCTGATTTATCCATGTGGGGTCGTGCCACAGTCCTTCTCTTATCTCTACCAAGGCTTGGTACGTTGTTTTGTTACCGATGAAAAAGGTAATGAATACAATAAGATGTTTTTCGATGAGGGCAAGTTTCCCGGGTCTATGACGGCGCTGTTAACACAGCAAGCATCAAGTTTGGCCTTTGAGGCACTGGAGCAAAGCACGCTGATCGCCATCGATTTTAAGGGCTTTCGCCGGCTCATGCAGAGCAATCCAGAACTTATGCTCTATCAAATCCATTATCTTGAGAAGAATTGGTTGTTGGCAAAAGACCAGCGAGAAATCGAGATAGTGCAGGACGATGCCACCACTCGATATCTGCATTTTAGCAAGCAATTTCCTGCCTTAGCCGAGCGCTTACCGCAATACCATATCGCTTCGCATTTAGGGATAACGCCGACCCAGTTAAGTCGGGTGAGAAAAAACTTATCCCTTATCAACCTATGTAAATGAACCCCGCATAGCGCCTCGATACACTGTCTCTCATGCGCTGGAGCGAGTAGGTTCCAGTTATGGTTTGATTGACACAGAGGTAAGTATGGAGTTTTTAACCGCACTAGAGTGGCGTTACGCCGTAAAACAATTTTCCCAGCAAAGGGTGCCTGAAGACCAATTGCAAACCCTGTTACAGGCCGCCTCCTTAAGCCCGTCGGCGTATGGATTGCAGCCTTATAGGTTAATTCTGGTACGTTCAACATACTTGCGCGAGCAACTGGTGCCTCATTCTTACGGCCAGGATAAGGTGGCTAATAGTTCGCATTTGCTTGTTTTTGCGGCGCAGACAAACATTGGTGATGAGACGGTAGAGCGCTATATAGCCCGCCACAGCGAAGTCACGGGCACCCCCATTGCCGATTTACAGCGTTACGGTGATCATATGAAGTCGGCGCTGGCCAGTAAAACACCGGCACAGCGCCAGGAATGGGCACATCAGCAAGCCTATATTGCGCTTGGCAACTTGCTTACCTGTGCGGCACAGATGCGCATAGATACCTGCCCGATGAGTGGGATTGACGCGCAGCAATATGACCGCATTCTGGGATTAACAAAGCGCGGTTTAACCACGACCGTGATCTGCCCCATAGGCTATCGACATCAAGAAGACAGTCAAGCAAGGGCAGAAAAAGTCCGCTTCGACTACGCCGAGATGGTAGACAGCATATGATGGCCTTCATGCTTTGTATGCTGGCCATTGCTGCCGGCGCCGCCATTGCCATACAAGCGGCCATGAATGCGCAATTGGGGGTGTTGCTCAACAGCGCAATGTTCGCCACGGGGGTGGCGTTTTTAACCAGCTTTACTCTTGTCACCGCGGTGCTGGTATTCACCAGTAAAAGCTACCCGAGCGTTGGTGTCATCACCAATGTGCCCTGGTATTTGTGGCTTGCCGGGATATTCAGTGCGTTTGGCGTCAGTTGCTTTTATTATCTGATCCCAAAAATGGGCCTAGGAAGCATGATGTCGTTTGCCTTGTCGGGGCAAATTGTGGTGGCCATGCTTGCAAGTCACCTGGGTTGGTTTAACTTGCCCGTTAAGGCTCTGGATGGCAGCAAGTTATTGGGAACGGTGTTATTGATTGGTGGTGTTATCTTAGTGAATTGGGAGTCGAGAAGTGGATATTAATCAAGCCAATATAGCGAACTTAACAAGCCTTTGGGAGCACTATGGTGCGGCGCCCTTGGCTGATGAGAGCACATGGCCATTTAAGGTCAATCATGTGTGGCCTCATCGCTGCTGGCACCCAGAGCCCGGTTCGCTGACCTGCATGGCGCCGCTAGCCGAGGCTCGAGCTGGGGTGATGTTTCCACTTTGGCCGGATTTGCACGGGGCGTCATTGCAGTTCCCCGAGGAGCGTGAGTTAGCGCTTAAACACGCCGGTTGGGATTGCGTCTTAGCACAAACGGCCATGTATTTGCCCTTGTCAGTAAGTGATTATCCACCCACCTCGGATAAGCCAATCACGAGCGCAGAGTTGGTGGTAAGAAACATTACTAGGGTCGAGGAGGTTTCTTCCTGGATAGAGGTGGTGAATGAGGCTTTTGGTTATCGTGTGGATGCCCGGGCCATTGCGTCTTTACTCGAATGTGAGCAAGCACAATTATATGTTGGGGTATGGGCGGGAGAGGTTGTTGCCAGCGCGCTTTTGTATTACACCGGGGAGGTAGTCGGCCTTCATCAGGTCGCGTTAAAACAAACGCATCAAGGACAAGGGCTTGCCAAAAGCATGATGCAGGATTTGCTCAGGCTTGCGGTGGCCTCGGGGGCGCAGTATATGGTCTTGCAGGCATCGGCGGCCGGTCGACCTCTGTATGAAAACCTTGGCTTTATAACCCAGTTTGAGATCCGCAGTTATAGCAACCGCGCTTCACAATTGAAATCTGTTACTGCTTGTCATTAAAGCCCTTACCAGTCAATAGTGCTATAACAAAAATGCCGGTCTATATAGACCGGCATGGGTGTTGCAATGTATCGGTAGTTTAACTAAGGCTTAGAAAACTACGGTTACAGTTGCAGAGCAGTTAGTCGTGCCTGCTTCACAGATTGAGTAGTTGTATACACCGCCGCCTTTTTGGTTGATAGCGTCAGTGTAGGCACCGTCATTGTTGGTTGTGGTGATAGCCGAGCCGTTGCGATAGATATCAACATTGCTGCTGTTTGCACCGCTCCAGCTTAGGTCTACGCGTTGACGACCTTTTACCTTGTAACCAAACGCATTTAGGTCGATAGAGCCGCCCGTAGCACCGCTGCTTACATTCACGGTTTGCGAACTGGTGTCGGTTTGACCGGCGCTGTCGGTTACCGTTAGCGTCACAGTGTATGAACCGTCTGCCGCATAGCTGTGGCTAGGGTTTTGCGCCGAGCTGCTAGCGCCGTCGCCGAAGTTCCAGCTGTAACCGGTTACGCCGTTGTCATCCGAGCTGCCGTCGGTGAAGCTACAAGCCAGGGCATCACATGAGAAGCTGAAGTCTGCAACTGGTGCATTGTCAGATGAACCGCCACCACAGCTAGTACCCGCAAGATAATCGATGGCCGCTTGTGCTTTAACCAGACCGTAACCGGTTTTCACGTCACGACCGGCTGCATCTAGGTCTTCGGCAGTAACCGCCAGGGCGTTACGCACTTCCGCTGCCGAACAGGCGGTGTGATATGACCAAACCAGGGCGGCAACCGCACTTACGTGAGGGGTCGCCATAGAGGTACCATTGTAGTAATCCCAGTCCTGACCATCTACTTTAGACAGGCTCGCCGTTTGACCCGCTTTTGCAGCCAGCTCAAGGCCGGTTGCACGGTCAATTGAGGCCGTTGGAATGCCTTGAATTTTACCATTGAAGTCAACCATAAATGGCGCTTGTAGGCCCGGGCGTGCAGCATTACTGTAAACGATAATACCTTCGGCACCGGCGTCGGCACAGGCATTGGCGCCACGGTATTCAGGGTATGAATTTTCCGTTGAGGTCGAGCTGTCACCTTGGTTTTCACCACGTTCAACAAGACAGATTTTACCCGTCATGTCGCCACACGAGTATGAAGTACCCGTTGTAGTACATACGCCTAGCGCGCCGCTGGCTGAGCCATTGTTGCCCGCAGGGTCAAACGCCAGGCTGCTGTTGTAGAACAGGTGTGGTACCACGCCATTAGCGAAGTAGTCGGTACCGCCAACACTTAGTTGTGCTAGCTGACCGTCGCCTAGACCTACGCTTGACAGTACGGCTTCACCTGGACCGGCAAGTTCAACCTGGTTGGTGCGCTGTGAGAAGTTAGCGTGCATATTGCCAGAATCAACGGCCGCTACCGATACCACGTCATCATATGAAGCCGGGTAAGAGTGAGCGGTATTACCGTCGTTACCTGCCGCGGCGATGCTTAGTACACCTTGGCTGTAGTAGTTGGCAAAGGCATTGCCTTCGGTGCGGCTGCTGCCACCACCACCTAGACTCATGCTGATAACGTTGGCGCCCGCTGCCACACAGTCATCAACTGCTGATACCAAGCTTGAAGAGTAGCCCCAGCCAGACTCGTTAAATACTTTAATGATATGCAGGTTTACATTGCCGTTTGGCATTACACCCACAACACCCGAACCGTTAGTGATACCGGCTACGGTACCGGCAACGTGAGTACCGTGTGAACCGCCTGGCGTTGACATTGGCCGGTACCTGAGTCGTTGGTGCCTGATACCAGGTTGGCGTCTAGGTCCGAGTGACGGATGTCATAGCCTGAGTCGATAATACATACGGTGCGGTTGCCGGCTAGCTCATCGGAAACGATATCCGCTTCAACGCGGCTGATACCCCATGGCTCAACCTCTGTGGTATTGAGGTTGGTGGCAAGTAGGTGACGTTTAACGTCGGCTTCTACAAATTCAACATTTGGGTTGTTACGCAGGCCCTTAAGAGCCGCCGCTGGTACTTCCATGGCGAAGGCATCGTGCTTGGCCAGGTCAACTTTAATCTCACCGCCTAGCTTTTTCGCCAGCGATTTTACTTCGGCAGACTTACCGCGAGTGAATTTTACGATTACGCGCTCTTTGCTCGCTCCGTTCGTTTTTACTTGTTCAGCTTTATCCTTGCTGCCTAAATTCGGTTGTAAAGAGTTTGCTAGTGCTGCTTCTGAGCCAAGGCCTAGAGCCAATAGGGTGGCCGTAGCAACGAGAGAGAATTTAGACTTCATAGTGAATACCTTTATTTAATTATTGTGTTGTCATTGTGCCTTGGTGACACAAGGGTATTTGACGTTGACGCGGTTGCCGCCTGTTGTAATTCGGTTACCGCGTTAGGCCCGATTATGAAAACACAGTTGTTAAAAAAATGGTATAGTTTTTTGTAATTGTTTTGGGTAATTTGGGGTTGGTTGGTAAAAAGGCATTTAAATTCAATTTGTTGTAGGTTTTGTTTTTGTGGCTAAGGCTTTGGTTTATTTTAACAAATGTGCATTATTTTTGCGTTTTTAGGTTATTTTTGCATTTTACGGGATGGTACTTGAGAGTGGAGTGGGTTAAGACCCGGCATTGAAATTGGTCTTAGAATGGCTCGTTTTGGCTACCGGGTTTCGTCTTCGATAGGTTGTGGCGGTGCAGGGTATCGCCGGGTAAAGAATCTAGGTGGCGCTCGAAAAAGGCCCGGATCTGCTCGGGAGTGTCCAGCTCCCCGGCACGGTAGCGCTGGGGAAGCTCATCAAGTAACGGAATATGAAGGTTTTCATCGAATTCGTACAGGGCATGCAAGCGACTAACAACCAAAGCCAGGGCACCGCGACAATCATCACAGAGCAAGGCGACGTCCGCTTCGTTGATTACGCTACGCAGATAATGCTGTAATTCCTGTTCATCCATAATTGAGCCCTTAAGTCGTTACCTTAATGCCTTAACGATTTCCGCTTGATATTGCGCTTTGTCGAAGGTGAATACATCAAATTCACGGTAATCCCAATGCTGTGTGCTTTGGCCGTCGCGATAGGGGTTATGCCAATGCTGCCAGCACACATAGTCGTCGGTGCAATAGACCTGGGTAAGTAAGTACCAACATTCCCACTGTCCGCAATCACAGGCCAGTGGCATCAGGGTTGCCTTGTTTTCCAACATGCGCTTGCTGATATCGTCAAGGCTCAGCGCCGCTCTATAGGCGCCACCTATGTGGGGATCAAAGCGCTGTTCGAATTGCTTTACCAGTTCCAGCAAGGGTGTGCCGTCTATCAGCACTTCAAATACCTCCCCCAGGCTTGAGTAGTTGCCACAAGCGCGTAGTCTCAGGGTATTGATCATTATCTGGCGTCCATCACCTTATCAATATTATCCGATACTAGCTTGAAAACGCCGCGAAATATACCTGGTTGCCGGGTACTGATAAGGTACTTGCTTGCTGTCTGTCGACTAAGCTTAAACTGAGTGTAATTACCACAGCGAGTCAAATTTATGAGTGTTCCTGCTATTCCACCAGGCTTTCATGCCGTTACCCCCTATTTGATTATTGATGGTGCCGTGCGTGCCATTAGCTATTATCAAGAGGTCTTTGGGGCCGAGTTAGTGATGCAGATGCCCATGCCCGATGGTGGCCTTGCTCATGCCGAGCTGATAATCGGCGACTCCCATATTATGCTGGCGGATATGTGCCCACAGCCGCATTTTCAAAGCCCACATGCCCTAGGCGGCACGCCGGTGAGTTTAATGCTGTATGTAGAAGATGTGGATGCTGTGTTTGCCCGGGCCATTGCCGCCGGAGCCAAGGAGCTGCGTCCGGTGCACGACCAATTTTATGGCGATCGTGCCGGTACCTTGGAAGATCCCTTTGGTCATGTCTGGACCATAGGCACTCATAAGGAAGATCTCAGCGAAGAAGAGTTACTGCAGAGAATGGCGGACTTTATGAGCCAGCAAGAAGATGCCTGATTTTTAGACCTTTTCGGGTTGCGATTGTAGAGGCGGGGGTTCACCAATGACCTTTGAATCTTAGCAAAAGATAACCCAGATCAAATGCAGGGTGAAATTCTGCGCTCGGGTGCGGCCTGTGAGTTACAGTCCTCACACGTTATGGTATATTGCCGAACATGCTGATTTTTCAGCATATTAGACTGTATTTCGACTTCTGCTCGACAATATATCCAAGCATAATTCTCTCTATTTCGGTCAAGTTTTCTGGTGCGCAACCTTATTCACCCCAGTCATGCAAAAGAGTGGTCGCAAAGCTCTAGGTTTTTAGTAATAGCTCTTGTGGTGCTGGGGCTGTCGCTGCTTATTGAGCGGCTCGGGCTGGTCAGCATTATAGAGCACTATATACTGCTGCATTCTTTTTTGGAGCTTGTCTCCATCATAGTCTCTGTGCTTATCTTTGCGGTGGGCTGGAGCGCACGCAGCTATATTAAAAGCCCGACCTTTATATTTGTCTCCGGGGTGATGCTTTGGGTTGGCGTACTCGACTTTCAGCATGTGTTTTCGTTCCAGGGGATGCCGGAGTTTATTACCCCAGCAAGCGCCGACAAGGCAATTAACTTTTGGTTTGCCGGGCGCATATTTACCGCCGTTGCCATTATTGCTCTGGCAGCCCAGCCCTGGCTGGCCTTAGGATCTCGCAGCATTTATCCATCCTTGATTGTCGCCGGCCTGAGCACCACGCTGGTGAGCTATGTGTTTTTATTTCATCCTGACTGGCTGCCACCTAGCTATATTCCCGGGCGGGGGCTGACCGACTTTAAACGCAATTTTGAGTATTTCTTGATGGCCCTGTATGCCTTTGCGGCATTACTCTTTTTATTGCGTTTGGCGCAGGTACGACAGAGCAGAAATTTAAGCCATTTGTTCGTGGTCGCCGTGCTTATGGTGCTCAGCGAATATTATTTTACCCTTTACACTCATATCAGCGACACCCTAAACCTCTGTGGCCACCTCTATAAAATTGTTGCCTATATTTTGCTTTATCAGGTGCTGTTTGTGGAAACCATTACCCGGCCATTTCTTGATCTTGAACGTTCGCGCCATCGCCTGAGTGCCACCTTAAGCGCCTTGCCTGAACTGGTGTTTGAAATTGACGAACACGGCAAAATACTGCGCAGCCATGCCAAAGAAAACGAACCGTTTTTACTGCAGGGGGAGAGTATAGGGCGCAGCATTTACACCTTGTTTGCAGGCAAAGATCAAACCCGCCTATATAACACAGTGGCCGCGGCCAAGCGTCAGGGTATGGCCGAGGTGGAGGATATAGTGGTCGCCCGGCAACAACAGCAACGCCATTACCAATGCGTGGTGGTGAAACTGGCCGAGCAAGGCAGTGCGAATTATTTGGTGGTGGTGCGCGATGTCAGCGAACGTGCGGCGCAAGTCGATGCTCTGGCCCATGAAGCCAGACTTAAAGAAGGCTTGCTGGGCTTATCCGATGTTGCTTATAAGGGCTGTGAGTCGGCATTACTGAGTCATGGGGTGAGCTATGCCCGCTATCTGGTTCCTTGCCAAAGTATTGGCCTGTATGCGGTTAATGACGACGGGACTTACCAGTTGCTAGCTGGTGAAGGGCAATTCAAGGTGACACAGGCCCTGGATTTATTGTCACAACTGTCGCCGCAGCTAGGTACGCAAGAGCATGTTTTACATCCTCATTGGCAGGGGCAGTCAAGCCAAGAGAGTGAGTTATCGGCGCTAGGGGTTGTAATGGCGGTGCCGGTGCGCGATCAGGAGGTACTGCGCATGGTGATCTTGCTTAGCAATGACCAGCGCAGTTTTAGCGACCGCGAGGTAGAGGCCATTACCATTTGGTCCCAGGCCATTTGGCATTGGTTAAACCGCCTTCGTCAGGAAGAGCGTATGCACACCTTGTCATTGGCGGTTGAGCAAAATCCGCACCCGATTTTAATCACGGATACTGAGGTTAAAATCGAGTATGTGAACCGCGCTTATGTGGAACTTTGTGGCTTTTCGCGCGAGCAGTTGCTGGGCAATGATCCGGCTATTCTCAGCTCGGGTAAAACCGCGCCTCAGGTCTATCAGTCCATGTGGCAAAACCTGACTGCCCAGCAACCTTGGGTGGGGGAGCTGATCAACCGTAACAAGCAAGGGCAGGAGCTGATCGAGCGTACCACCATCTACCCGATCAAGGATAAAGACGGCAAGGTCAGCAAGTACATCTCTTTTCAGCATGACATTACCGCTCAGATAGAAAACGAAACCAAGATACATCACCTGTCTTACTATGATCAGCTCACCGGGCTGGCCAATGGCAAGATGCTGCTGCATGTGTTTGCATCTTTGCGCTCGAAGAACAGGCTGACCGAGGGCGCGCTGCTGTTTATTGGTCTGGATAACTTTAAGGTGCTCAACGAAGCTCTGGGTTATGAAAAGGGCAATTTGATCCTTAAAACCTTGGCTCAGCGGCTGCTCAATTTAGGTGATGAAGACGAATTGATCTGTCGCTTACCCGGTGACCGTTTTGCCTTTTTAATGCCTTATGCCAAGGCCAACAGTGCCTCATGCAAGGCTCAACGCGTCCTCGAATCCCTGCGCACGCCGATTAATATCGACGGTAAAAACATGGTGCTCACCGCCTCCATTGGTGTGGCGCTTTATCCTCATGATGGCGATAACAGCCAACGCTTGCTGCAACTGGCCGAGGCGGCGCTGTTTGAAGTGAAAAAACGTGGGCGCAACAACTTCCTTTTTTATGCGCGGGAGATGAATCAGCATGCGTCGCGACAACTGCAGGTGATCAATGCCCTCAACATGGCGCTGTTGGAAGATGAACTTTCCCTGGTCTTTCAGCCTCAGGTGCGTATAGATTCCCGTCAGGTGGTCGGCGCCGAGGTGCTGCTGCGCTGGCACTCATCTGAGTTAGGTCAGGTTTCCCCTGTCGAGTTTATTCCTGTGGCGGAAAGCGCAGGTTTGATCAAAGCCTTGGATGCCTGGGTGTTTAGGCATGCGCTGGCGCAAATAAAACAATGGCTGGCAATGGGAGTTGAAGACCTGGTGTTTGCCGTTAATCTATCGGCTGCAAGCTTTGAAGACCAAGGATTGCTGGGCGCGCTGATGCGCGAGCTTGAGATTTATGAGGTGCCCGTCAGCTGTATTGAGCTCGAGCTCACCGAGGCCATCGCCCTGATGGATCCGGACTCGGTACTTAAGCGCATTAACTCGCTGCGCGCCGCGGGCTTTAGGGTGTCCATCGACGACTTTGGTACCGGCTATTCATCAATGAGCTACTTAAAGCGCTTCGCTGTCGATAAGCTGAAAATAGATAAATCCTTTATTGATGATTTGGCCAGCGGCGAGCCAGCGGATGTGGCGATAGTCAAGGCCATGGTGCAACTGGCCAAGGCGCTCAATATTGGCAGCATAGCCGAGGGCGTCGAAACCGAGCAGCAGTGGCAATGTCTGGCTGAGCTGGGTTGTGATCAGGTACAGGGATACTGGTGTGCCAAGCCGTTGGCGGCTGAGGACTTTGTTGCCTTTATCGCGCGTTGGGAATAAACCGCGGGGCGAATGAACGCCCCCGCAGGTTGCCTTGAGGGCCGAGTTAACGCCCTTGCAGCTGCTCGTTTATCTCGGTAAAGATGCTGGCATCATCTATGGTGGAGGGGATCTGCAGCTCTTCACCATCAATCAACTGGCGCAGGTTCTTGCGCAATATTTTACCCGAGCGGGTTTTTGGTAAGCGCGGCACGCAGATAATATCCCGCAGGCAGGCAATGGCGCCTATGGTGGAGCGTACCGAGGCTCTAAGTTGCTGCTCGACCTCTTCATGACTGCCGGTGAAGTCGTCTTTAAGCACCACCATGGCCATGGGGATTTGCCCCTTAAGGCTGTCATGTATGGCAAACACCGCGCACTCGGCCACCGCCGGGTGAGCCGCAACTATCTCTTCCATTTCACCGGTAGACAGGCGGTGACCGGCCACGTTTATCACATCATCGGTGCGCCCCATAATAAACAGATAGCCTTCCTCATCGAAGTAACCACCATCGCCGGACAGGTAATAGCCCGGATACTGGCTTAAATAGCCGCTTTTAAAGCGCTCGTTATTTTGCCAGATAGTCGGCAAGCATCCGGGTGGCAGCGGCAGCTTAATGGCCACGGCGCCATGCTCATTGGCTTCGCATTGCTCACCATGGACATCGAGTATCTGTACATCAAAACCCGGGGTGGGCACTGTGGCGCTGCCTGCCTTGGTGGGGAGGGCCTCAATGCCGATGGGGTTGCAGGCGATGGCCCAGCCGGTTTCGGTTTGCCACCAGTGATCCAGCACCGGCAATTGGGTGTGCTCTTTTAACCACTCATAGGTGGGCGGATCCAGACGCTCGCCAGCGAGGAACAAGCGTTTTAGACTTGAGGTGTCGTATTGCTTAAAACCTTGAGCGCTGGGGTCTTCTTTTTTGATGGCACGAAATGCGGTTGGGGCGCTAAATAAAGCTGTAACCTTGTAGTCTTCAACCACGCGCCAAAAGGCGCTGGCATCTGGGGTACGCACAGGTTTTCCCTCGTATAGCACGGTGGCGCAGCGATAAATCAGCGGCGCATAAACTATGTAGGAGTGGCCTACCACCCAGCCTATATCCGAGGCCGCCCAAAATACCTCCCCTGGGCGCATACCGTATACGCTTTCCATACTGTAATGCATGGCCACCGCATGGCCGCCGTTCTCACGCACTACGCCCTTGGGTGTGCCCGTGGTGCCTGAGGTGTAAAGAATATAGAGAGGATCGGCGCCGGCGACTGGCACAGCGTCCACGCTTTGAGCGTGACTTATGGCTGTAGCCCAGTCAATATCGCGGCATTCGCTAAGCGGCGCATAGCATTGCGGGCGCTGGTAAATAACACAATGCTCGACCTTATGTTGGGCCTGACTAACGGCCTCATCGAGCAGCGGCTTGTATTCGATCACCTTATCGACCTCAACCCCGCAGGAGGCGCTGAGGATCAGTTTTGGTGTGGCATCATCAATACGCACCGCCAGCTCATGGGCGGCAAAACCACCGAAGACCACGGAGTGAATGGCACCGAGGCGGGCACAGGCCAACATGCCGATCACAGCTTCGGGGATCATAGGCATATAGATCACCACGCGATCGCCTTTACCAACTCCCAGCCCTTGCATGACCCCGGCAAACTTACTCACTTCTTCGAGCAATTCGCTGTAACTGTACTGACGCTTGCTATCTGTGACCGGCGAGTCGTAAATCAGCGCCGTTTCATTGCCATGGCCGTTCAACACATGCTGATCCAGTGCCAGGTAGCTGGTATTAAGTTCGGCATCGGCAAACCAGTGATAAAAGCCATGCTCATCCTGATGATAGGCTTGCTGCGGTTTCTTTAACCAGGCAATGCGCTCGCTTTGTTGCAGCCAAAATTGCTCTGGATTATCACTAAAGGCGCGATAGGTGCGTTGATATTCGCCTGACATACAAGGCTCCAAAATAAAATTGTGAGAGTGTTAATAAAAATAGGAGCTTTTGGCGCTGAGCAAAATGCGACCATAGTCGGCAGTGGCGAGGGGATATTTAGACTAATAAATCTTGTGGCGACTGCGTGTACCACCGCCAAAAAAAGTTATGTCATTAAAATTTAAAGGATAACAAGCGCATCCCTATTATCGGTATTGTTAATTTACTGTTATGCTAGAGACGTTTGCTTAGGGAGTATTATGCTTCCCTAATCGTCAATTTTAGACAAGGATTTTTGGGGGGACCCATAAGTGCTAGAACAACAGGAAAAAATAATGAAAACAATGATCTCGACATTGGCGTTGTTAACAGTTGCGGCTCCGGCAATGAGCAACCAAGTATTTCAGGATAACAGCTTGGTCGTTGCCAGCGACAATATCTTGTACGAATATAATAACGGCGCCTTGATATCACAGCGAAACATTCCGACCAACAGTGCCAATGAAATGGCACGTGATATCACCATACTGGATGATGGTCGAGTTGCTGTATTTAACGGCACCTTTACCCCTGAGTTGTTGGTCTATAACGGTGAAAACTGGCAGAGCTTTACCATGCCTGGATGGAGCACAGCGAATAACCTGTCTTATGGTGGCATAACTGCCATTGGCGATGCAGTATATGTGACCGATACTTACACTGCCTACGACGGAGCAGCCAAGGGTGTAGTTAAGTTTGATTTAGCTAGCGGCAATGCGCAGCGCATTATCGATGACAGCGACTATATCGATATCAATGTGGGGCTAGATGGAAAGTTGTATGCTTTGCAAAACACCTATGGCGCTCTTGATGTGATAGACCCAGCCAGTGGCACAGTGCTGCGTAGCGTCGCCTTGGGTCATACTTCTTCGTCGCGTGGTGTAGCCGCCGATGCCGAGGGCAATATATATATGGTGAGCTGGAGTGGCTATGTTGCCCGTTATAGTGCCGAGGGCACCCTGGTTAACACCTTGGAAATTGGTGGCAATCTACACGATATTGATATCGACCACTCGGGTCGTGTAGTAACGGGCAGTCGCTTTGGTCAGGTGTATGTCACCGATACCAACTTAAGTGACTTTACCGAGCTGTTTGTCAGCACCAGCAATGCCTTCGTGGCCACTGTGCCATCGGTATTGCCACCAGCAGCACCCGTGTTGCAAGGTACTGTGCAAAATGCCGGGCGCGATATTCAAACGACCCTGACCTGGAGCACAGAGGCCGAAGGCGTCGATGTTTATTTTAATGGCCAATGGCTGGAGTCGGTGACCGATAGCAACAGCGCTACCTATTGGTACTTTAAGAAGCAGTCTCAGGAATTTATGGTATGTAATATTGGCACCGAGGATTGTTCGGCGCCCTTTATTGCAAACTAATTAGACATTCATAAAAAGGCCACCTTGCGGTGGCCTGCTTATTTACTTGGGCATATTCATCACTATGCGCCCGGTGATCTCGCCTTTTTCCATATCCGCGAAGATATCGTTAATATCATCAAGGTCCTTCTCGGTAATAATGGCTTTGACCTTGCCGCGGGCGGCAAACTCTAAGCATTCCTCCAGGTCCTTGCGGGTGCCGACGATAGAGCCGACCACGCTGACGCCATTGAGGACGGTATCAAAAATAGGCAAGGGCATGTCCTCCGGCGGCAGGCCGACCAGCACGCATTTACCACCGCGGCGCACCACATCATAGCTTTGCCTAAAGCCGGCTTTGCTTACCGCGGTACAGACGCTGCCATGCACGCCACCGCTGACTTCTTTAATGGCATTGACCACATCGTCGGTTTTAAAGTCGAAGAAATGTTCGGCACCCAACTGCTGCGCGAGTTCACGTTTGGCTTCACCCGTGTCCACGGCCACAACCCGCATGCCCATGGCCACCGCATATTGCACTGCCAGGTGTCCAAGGCCGCCGACGCCGAAAACGGCCATCCATTGTCCGGGCTTGGTCTCGGATACCTTGAGTGCCTTATAGGTGGTCACGCCAGCACAAAACAGCGGTGCGGCATCCGGGTAGCTTAGTCCTTCGGGTATTTTCACCACATAATCGCCATGGGCGGCGCAGTATTCGGCGAAACCGCCATCGACGGAGTAGCCCGCATTTTGCTGCTCCAGACACAAGGTCTCCTTGCCATCGAGGCAATATTCACAATGGCCGCAGGCGCTGTAAAGCCAAGGGATCCCAACTCGGTCGCCGAGCTTTAAGTGGCTGATGGCACTGCCGAGCTCAACAATTTCACCTACACCTTCATGCCCCGGGGTAAGGGGGAGTTTGGGTTTGACCGGCCAATCGCCGTGGCAGGCGTGTAAATCCGTATGACACACTCCGCAGGCATGAATCTTCACCAGCACCTGATGGGCGTCGATAGTAGGCTTGGTTATTTCTTCAATGCTTAAAGGGGCGCCAAAACTATGGGCAACTGCTGCTTTCATAATGAATCTCCTTGTTTTTGTCATCATGAGGACATCTCTAGCTTAGCGCTAAAGTCACGGCATAATTTGCTTGGCCGTCCATGCTAGTTGTACCCCAGTCCAGTAATCGCTGTTATGATCTGGGGCAAAGGGATTAGATAAATAAACGCGTTATGGAAAGAAGAATCATCAAGATATTTATATGCTTAGCTATTTTCTTAGCGCTGGCGCACGGGGCCAATCAGTTGCAGGGAAAACAGCTGGAGTTACCCGAGCCAGTAGCCGCCTGTATAACTTGGCTGCAGCAATTATTTGGCTCAAAACAAGCCTCGCTTCCAGCTCCAACGCCGCTGCAGAATAAATCGCCTTTAAACACACCGACTAAACCCACACAAGCTCAGCCCGGCACCGGAAATGGCACCGTGGCGACAAATAACAATAAGCATAACCTTGAGCAGCGTTTTACCTGTTCGGACACCTCCTTAGGAGAGCTCAAGGTGCAGCAATTTCAGGGTATTTATACTTGGACGGATAGCCAGGGCGTACGTCATGTCAGTGACCAAAAGCCCGACTTTGAGGTGCAGCAATATCGGTACGAGGGTGCTGATGTGATGGATTACTTTGCCCTTGAGCTGATTGCGCCGAGTCTGAATAGTGAATTTAGAGCCCGGCTCGAGTCGACCTTAAATGGTGTCTTTAAAGCCTATAGTCAGGTGGTAGGCAGGGAGGCGATGCGTAAGGTTGAATTACGCCTGCATGTATTGCCGAAGCGCAGCAGTTACCTGGCGGCCATACGCCGCGCTGGCAGTACTTCCTCAAACAGCGTCGGCAGTTATTTCGGCCGTTCCAATGAAGCCTATATAGAATACCGAGGTGATGTTCAAACCATGCGCACGGCCATACATGAAGCTGTACATGCCATAAATCACGCCGTATTGGGCAATACGCCTTCTTGGCTCAATGAGGGGTTAGCGGAATATTTTGAGCACACCGAGATTGAGCTGCAATTGGTGATGGTACATCCTAATCCGAGTTGGGTTCGTGATGGCTGGCTACAACAGAGCGTTTATAGCCCGGGTCATTTATGGCAAGCGGAAGCCTTGTGGCAAAACGATGGTGATAGTAGCAAGTTATATCGCTCCAGTTGGGCGTTTATAAGCTATTTACTGCATAATCCTGAGGGCAGAAAGGCGTTCAAGCGAGTAGTCAGAGCGCAAGTAGCGCAGCGCTGTCAGAAGCTCAGTGCTCAGCAGGTACAGGGATTAGTTCCCGTTAATATCAGGCAAGGCTTTAGCCGCTGGCAGCAAGGTGAACTCAGCGGCCATAGATACTAACCTTTGAAGACTGAGTACAAGTAACCAAATAACCTAAATAACCATGAATAATAAGGTGCCGGTATGGATCAGACTCAAGCCCATAATTATTTGCTCAATAAGCCACAAACCAAGGTCGAGCAACCCTTTGGCGAAGGGGTTGATGTATATAAGGTAGCAGGTAAGATGTTTGCCACTTTAACGCTGCGTGCAATCGACGATGGCGAACCCATGTGGCAAATGAACCTAAAGTGCGACCCGGATGAGGCGCAGGCGCTGCGCGATATTTTTAGCGCCGTGTTGCCCGGATACCATATGGATAAACGACTTTGGAACACGATTATGTTAGACGGCAGCATTCCTAAAGGGGAAGTCGAGCGCATGATGGATAACTCTTACCTCTTGGTGGTGGCGAAACTAACGAAAGCCAAGCAGCAAGAGCTTTTGACGCAGTTGGAGCCGCGCTAGGCTGTTAACACGAATCACTTTGGTAAAGCGCCGACTAAATGGCGCATAATGATGTAGGGAGACAAGATGGGAATTTGTGGGCGACTGATACATAAAACACGGCGCTGGATCCACTCTCGGCATATGCTCTCAAGCGTGACCCTGGCTTCGTTTTTAGAATCGACCATAGTGCCCATTCCCTTGGAAGCGCTCCTGGTGCCGCTGATGCAGGCGCGGCGCGATAAAATCTGGGCCATCGCTTTGGTGGCAACTCTGGGTTGTATGCTCGGCGCCTTGTTTGGTTATGCCCTGGGCTATTATCTTTTCGATATGCTGGGTGATTGGCTAATCGAACTTATCTCAACCCCGGAGCAGTTTGCCGAAGTCAAAGCGCAAATGCACAGCCAGGGCTTTTGGTTTGTGCTGACCCTGGGGATAGTGCCTATTCCCTTTCAAATTGCCATGTTGGCGGCGGGGGCGACTCATTATCCCCTGTGGTTATTTTTCCTTGCCACCGCTATAGCCCGCTCGTTGCGATATTTTGGTCTGGCTTTGGTAGTGTATTACGCCGGTAATAAAGCGGAAAAGGTGATCCGCAAACATAAGCTCAAAGGCATTGCTGCCCTGAGTGTTTTGGTGCTGGGCACCTTGTGGTTGGCGAGCAGCTGGTCGACTTCCGGCGTTAGTTAAAACGCATGTGCAAAATTTGCTAAAAAGTGGTGATAAATACGTAAACGTGGTCATTGCTACCGGCACTTGTTATCAGGTTTTATTTATCTATATGATTTATATATATTTTTAATCTTGGTCTAAAGTTTGCTGTAAAAGTACTAGCCTATATAGGATTACTCTTTAAGGAATTGAATTATGTCGGTACCCGTTGCGGATAGACCCCTAGAGCAGGTTAAAGAAGAAGTCATAGACCAGCTTATACTTAATTACAGCCATGGCGAGCTCTCTGCCGAGGCATTCGAGCGCCGTTTGGATGCAGCCTATGACAGCACGGATCAAGAATATCTAGTGACCCTGGTTGCCGATTTACCATTGCAAGCAGACCCGCGCTATCAAAGTGAAAAGGCGGCCCGTTTGCGCCCACAATATGGTCGTGGCGATGAGCAACCGATTGGTGAGTCCATCACCACCATTTTAAGTTCGGATCACCGTGGCGGTGATTGGGTGGTTCCTAAAGAAATACAGATAAAAAACGTGCTTGGGACCTTGGAGCTGGACTTCAGTAATGCCATCTTCAGCCACCCGGACGTACATATTTACCTTAACTGCTATTTGGGCTCCTGCGAGATTTATGTGCCAGAGGGCGTTGATGTGGTGACGCAAACCACCAATATTATTGCCTCCACTAGCAATCAGCGGGTGGCCTTAGGTCCGCGGGATCAAGACCGCCAACGTCCGCGTATTTTACTCACCGGCCGTAATGTTTTAGGCAGCGTCGAAGTCAGCGTAAAAAGAACCATGAAAGAAAAATTAAAATCCTTTGCCGACAACTTGCGCTCCCTGTTTGATGACGGTTATGGCAACGGCAATGATAAAAGCGATAAATATTAATAACTTATGTTTTAGTGACTATACTTAGCAATGCTGTAATTAGCAGCTCCCAGGCTGCGGCGGTGTATTTAACCGCCGCTTTTTTTTGTCTGCATAAAAGCACAAGCCCAGGGTCGCATAGATGAAGGGGCATGAGTATAATGGCGCCCTTATTTTTTGGGCGCGGATCAAGGCCACCCCTAATGAATGCAGTAGAGAAAATATTTGTGCTGGGCTTGCCCCGTACCGGCACCACCAGCGTGTGTGTGGCGGCCTTGCAGTTGGGCTTGCCTACGGCGCACACCGCCTATACTCAGGCCTGCTTTGAACAGGCTCAGGTGCTGGCCGACACTCCTTGTTTTAGTCATTATCCCGAGCTTGCCAGGCGCTATCCGCGCAGTCGCTTTATTCTCCTTTGCCGTGATGAACAGGCCTGGCTGGCATCCATTAAGCAATTACTGGCGCGCATGAGCGATAACCTGTTATGCACCCATGGCGGCTTTAGCCCTTTATTAAAACAAAGTTATGGGCGGGTATTTTCCCCTCTGAACCCACACACACTGGCGGATGATACACACCTTTTACACTGTTATCGCCGCCACCAACAGCAGGTGCGCGACTATTTTGCCACTCAGAGCGAGCGTTTGTTGTGCCTGAATTTAGGCGAACCCCATGCCTACCACACATTCTGCCGCTTTTTGGGTGTTGAGCCCCAAGGCAGCGAGTTTGCCCACCTTAATAAGGGTAATAAGGTAATGGCCTGGCGCGACATTAAAAGCCCGCTGAAAATTGCCTCGACCCGCAATGGCAAGGTGGATAACCTCGATAGCTGGTGGTTAGGCTAAGGGGACTGGCGTGAATGGCCTTGGCTGCGTACAATAGCGCCAATGTTAGTTGTCAGTAATGCTTATGTTTGAACTCGAATTTAATACGCCACAGCAGTGGACCGATGCGGTGCTTGCCGACTTCGACGCCTTTTTACAAGATCATGCCGCCGCTGAGAAAAAAGCCTCGGGCATGGCGCTTTCTATGCTGTCTCACTACCCGGATAAGCGTAAATTGGTCAAGGCCATGACGGACTTGGCACTTGAAGAAATGATCCACTTTAAGCAGGTGGTGAAGTTGCTTACCGAGCGTGATGTTAATCTCGGCGATGATAAAAAAGACCCCTACGTAAATCAGCTGCGCGGCATGTTCCGCCATGGTAAAGAAGTCTTTATGCTCGACCGCCTACTGGTGGCTGCGGTGATTGAGGCGCGCGGTCATGAGCGTTTTGCTTTAATCGCCGAGGCGTTGCCGCCGGGTAAGGACAAGGAGTTTTATACCGCCATCGCCAAGTCTGAAGAAAAACACAAGAATCTGTTTGTGGAATTGGCCTACGAATATTTCGATAAAGAAGAAGTGGATGCTCGTCTGGCCGAGGTGATCACCCGCGAAGCACAAATCTGTGCCTCTTTGCCATATCGCGCCGCCTTACATTAAGGTTTGTAGGTCGATGCTCTGCGTCGACAAAAGGGCATTGTCGGGCTGAAAGCCCGACCTACAGGCGACCTACAGCCGACCTACAACGAGATGCTGTAGGTGGCAAAGGCACAGTTAGCCGTGCGCCTTATCCAAGGCGCGTAGCTTAAAGCCCAGCCAACATAAGATGATGCCGAAGGCAAAGGCATAAATGGCGACCAGCCAGAGCATGGCAATGATCCCCTGGCCCGGGTTAATGATCAGATAGATGCCAAAGATGATCGATACCACCCCGCTTAACAGCAACAAGGTCACTCCCTGCAGGTGCTTAAAGAGCTTGATCGCTGCCGCCATTTCCATCATGCCAATAATGATGGCCCAAAAGGCGATCAAATAGAGCATGATCAAGGCGGTCAGCTGAGGCATGCTGACCGTAACTATGGCCGCGACAATACCTAAAATGCCGGCTATCAGCGTTAAATACCAGTAAGACGAATACTGCTTTTGTTTAAATGCCAGCCAAATCCGCGAGCAACCGTCGAACATAAAGAAGGCGGCAAAGACAAAGATCAAGGCGCCTATGGTGGCTTGCGGTGAAAACCAGGCCACGGCGGCAAAGATAATGGCGATGATCCCCTGAATAACAAAGATTGGCCACTGACCCGGTAGTGAAGTATTAATAGTCATTATGCTCTCCTATTGCGGCTGCTTATAAACTTGGCCCGCTTTCATCACAAAATCAACCCGCTCCAAGACGCTGATATCCTCAAGCGGATTGCCGTCAACGGCAATCATGTCGGCGGCAAAGTCAGTGTTTAACTGGCCTAATTGCTTTTCGGCGCGCAATAGCTTGGCGGCATTGATGGTGGCACTTTGAATGGCCTCTAAGGGCGTCATGCCATATTCCACCATGCGAGAAAACTGCTTAGCATTGTCACCGTGCGGGTAGATAGCGGCATCGGTACCAAACACCATATTCAACCCCGCCTCCACGGCACGACTAAAGCTTTCACGCTGACGCTTGGATACCTGGCGCTCTTTATTTAGGTTTTCCTCGGCAACGCCATTTTGCTCACCATAGGTGAGGGTGTATTCGGTGTTGTAGATATCCATGGACAACCAGGTGCCGTGCTTTTTCGCCAGCTTAATGCCTTCGTCGTCGATATAGCTGACATGTTCAACGCTGTCGGCTCCGGCGATAATGGCCGCCTTGATACCGCTGGTGCCATGGGCATGAGCGGCCACGGTTAAGCCACGCAGATGTGCTTCTTCCACCAGGGCATTCATTTCTTCCTGGCTGTATTGCTGTACACCCACCTTGGTGCCTTTGGAGAAAACGCCGCCGGTGGCACAAAACTTAATGACGTTGGCGCCATATTTAATATTTTCACGTACCTTGGCGCGCACCGCCCAGGGACCATCGGCCACGCCTTCGGCACGGTAATTTAATTCCGGCGGTACCCGGTTGTTGTCGCAGTGGCCTCCAGTGACTCCCAAGGATGGGCCGGCCGCCCAGATCCGTGGTCCGGGTACATCACCTGCTTCTATACCATCGCGCAGGGCAATCACGCTGTAGCCGGTGGCGCCAATATTACGCAAGGTGGTAAAGCCTGCGAGCAGGGTTTTATGAGCAAAGTAGGCCGCTTTTATTGCTTTACGCGGCGCCGAATCGCTAAAACGTTGCACGCGGGGCACGGTGGGATCCGAAGTCAGATGCACATGCATGTCCATTAAACCGGGCAGCAGCATCTTGTTGCCTAGGTCGATTAATTGGTCCTCGGCGCCCAACGGGGTCGGCAGAGTATGGCCAATGTCTGTGATAACGCCCTCATCTATGCTGATAACGACATTCTCAAGTACCTTGCCATTGGTGACATCCAACATTTTGTCGGCTTTAACATAGGTGGCGCTGTAGGCTGGGTTAGCCAAAGCCATAAGGGCGCAGCCTATCGCGGCGCCGACTAAGGAATAAAAAGGCTTAAACATAATGATCCCAAAAATAAAAATAGCTTTTTGAATCTATCAAGTGTCTGCTTTTAAGGCAATTTTTAACGATAAAGTGTGAGCTTTTTAATTTTGCTGTCTATGC
The DNA here is from genome assembly GCF_002964645.1 of Pseudoalteromonas sp. T1lg22. Lineage (NCBI taxonomy): Bacteria > Pseudomonadati > Pseudomonadota > Gammaproteobacteria > Alteromonadales > Pseudoalteromonadaceae > Pseudoalteromonas > Pseudoalteromonas sp. T1lg22. The sequence goes on along the minus strand of NZ_PQBY01000002.1, from coordinate 376,092 downwards.
TAATTGAAGATGGAATTAAGGATACTAGACGATGTTGATAAGGGCGTGCTTACTGGTTTTGTTATTGGCCAGTAGCCTGTGCGGGGCCACACAAGGCAAGGTAACGGTAAAAGAGATATTGCAAAATCAGCAGCCTGAGCAGACGGAGCAAGAGGCAAGCGAGCAAGACCAAGGTATTGAAGAGGTGGCGCTGGATAAGCTGCACAGGGAAACGCCTCGTGGGGCCATGCAGGGTTATCTTAATGCCGCTAGGTCTCGCGATTTTACCTTGGCCAGTGACTATTTAGATTTTCGTAACTTGAGCCCCGAGGTGTTGGCGCTGGGCAAACCGCAATTGGCGGAAATCCTTTATTTGGTGCTTGAGCGCACTCTTTGGGTCGACTTGCCAAGCCTCAGCAGTCAGCCACAAGGCAAGGAGCAGGATTTACTGCCTAGCTATCGCGACTTGGTGGGCGAACTCACAACCGCTCAGGGGCCGGTGCAGATTTTGTTACAAAGGGTGCCAGCAGAGAGTGGCGGTAATTATATCTGGAAGATATCTAATGCCACGGTGGCACAAATCCCCTTATTAAAGACGCATTACAGTTATTCCCCAAGCGGCGAGTGGCTCTACAAGCATCTCCCGGATCAAAGTTTTCTCGGGGTCAAACTCTGGCAATGGGTCTATTACAGTGCCAATTTACTGGTGTATTTATTACTGGCGCTTGCTATTACCCGGGTGCTTGCCTTTATTGCCAAGCGTATTAAGCCGGATTTAAGTGCCGAGGCCAGTGGTTTGATCAATGGCCCCTTGTGTTTGTTGCTCGGGGTGATATTGGCCCGCAACCTGGCCTCAGAGGCCAATTCGACGCTGGCCAGCAAAGCCGTCTTTGAAGGGGCGACCTTATTGATCATAGCCTGGACCTGGTTTGCCCTGCGCGCCATTGACGTAGTCCGTTATCGTTTTAGCCAGCGCTTGATCCTAAGAGGCAATGAGCAAGCCGTGTATCTGCTGCGACCGCTTGGCAACGTAGTGCAAATCGCCGTGGTCATCATGGCGTTATTTTTATGGTTGGAAAACCTTGGCTTTAGCGCCACCACCTTAGTGGCCGGGTTGGGTATTGGTGGCTTGGCGGTGGCTTTGGCGGCGCAAAAATCGGTGGAGAACATTATCGGTGCTATCACCTTGTATTCATCGGCGCCGGTAAGGGTAGGGCAGGTATGCCGCTTTGGCGAGCAGGTTGGTACGGTGGAAGAAATTGGTTTGCGGGCCACCCGGGTGCGCACCTTAAACCGCACAGTGATCCATGTGCCCAATGCTCGTTTTGTTGACATGGAGTTGGAAAACATTTCCGAGCGTGAGCGTATTGGCTATCGTCCCGAGCTGATCCTTGATAGAAGTACCAGTAGCGCGCAGATCGCGGACCTACAAGCCGAGTTGATGCAACTGTTGGGGCAGCAGCCAGATGTTGCAGATAGCCCCTGTCGCGCGCGCTTTACCGGATTTGTGCCGCGGGGGCTGTGTATCGAGGTGCTTTGTTATATTGAAACCACCGACTTTAATCTGTACCTGGCCCGCAGCGAAGAACTCAATCTCGCTATCTTGTCTTTGTTGCACAAGCTGAAGATTGATTTGGCGCCACCTGATTATTTTTGAATGGTATATTTATTAACCAGTTAGGTTCGGTGTTGGGCTTTTTATGTTTATAAGTTTGGTGGGTATCGCGAAATATTATAATTAGACTATGCTTATTTTTTATGCATAAAGGACAATTGTCCTTAAATGCGCATAAAATCTTTTAAAATTCTCGATTGTGTTGGTAAAAGGTGGGAAATGTTGCAAAAAAATGAAATAAAGCTGATTTGAAGCTTCATTTCGGTGCTATACTTCGCCACCGTAATGTTCAGCCTTTTATTGGTGCCTGTACTCTCAAATTTAAGGTCCGCGTGGAGCACGCGAAAAATTGAACATTGTGCCGGGTGATAGGGCGCTACATATCTACCAATGAACAAAAGAGTACAAATAAGGGTTAAATCCGACATGAAAGCGATGAAACGTACTGCGCTTGCCAATCTAATTAAAGCAACGCTGTTATCTGCTGCTGCAGGTTCTGCATTCTCTTCCACAGCTGCCGAGCAACAAGGCCCAGCGGCGAAAGACAAATCACTTGAAGTTATTCAAATCACAGCTCGTAAACGTGTTGAAAATGCACAGGAAGTTCCTGTAGCCGTTTCTGCACTTCAGGGCGACAGCCTGGATGCGTACAGCTCCGCGGGTATGGATATTCGTTTTATGAATGCCAAGATCCCAAGCTTGTCGATTGAATCTTCATTCGGTCGCTCATTCCCACGTTTTTACGTGCGTGGTCTAGGTAACACAGACTTCGATTTGAACGCCTCACAACCAGTTTCTTTAGTTGTTGACGAAGTGGTGCAAGAAAACGCCATTCTTAAAGGTTTCCCAGTATTTGACGTGGCTCGCGTTGAAGTATTGCGTGGTCCTCAGGGTACCCTGTTCGGCCGTAATACCCCGGCGGGTCTGGTAAAGTTCGATACCGTTAAACCAAGCCAGGACTTTGAAGGTTATGGCTCGGTATCATACGGCAGTCGTGGTGCTATCGACTTTGAAGGTGCCGTAGGTGGCGCCCTGACGGATCGCCTGTCAACGCGCGTTTCTGTACTGTGGCAAGATAAAGACAACTACATCGACAACGTGGCACCGGGTTTTGAACAAAAAGACGTGCTAGGCGGTTACACCGACCAAGCCGCGCGTATTCAATTCCTTTACGAAGGTGACGATTTCACCGGCCTGTTTAACTACCATGTTCGCGATATGGACGGCACGCCTATTGCGTTTCGTGCCAATGCTATCAAAGCGGGCAGCAATGATTTGGTATCCGGTTTTGAGCACGACGAGATACAACACGACGCCGCTTCACGTGCAACTCAGCAAGTAGAATCTCAAGGTGCCAGCCTGCGCCTGGAATGGGATCTGGATGAGCACACAGTGACCTCAATCACGGCGTGGGAAAGTGCTGAGATCTACTCACGCGCCGATATCGATGGTGGTTACGGCGGTTATGAAATCGACGGCCAAGCAGTGCCAAGTGGCCCAGGCTTTATTCCGTTCACTTCAGAAAGTGCCGACGGTATTCCGGATCACGACCAATATACTCAAGAGCTGCGCCTGACCAGTAACTTCTCCGGCGACTTTAACTATCAGGTAGGTTTGTTCTACTTTGATGAAGCTTTGACCATTGAAAACTTTAGCTATGACACGGCCGCCAATGGTGCCCTGAACGGTTATGTGCTCCAGCAGCAAGACACCGAAGCCTGGGCGGTATTCGGCTCGGTTGATTACACAGTAACCGACGACTTTAAAGTGACCGTGGGTCTGCGTTACTCCGACGACGATAAAGAATTTAGCGCGAACCGTACCTTGAGCCCAGTTGGCGGCGGTACCTTGTTCCTAACGGAAAACCCAAGTGACGACCATGTGAGCTGGGATATCTCAACCAACTATAAAGTGAATGATGATATCAACTGGTACGCCCGTGTTGCCAACAGCTTCCGTGCACCAAGTATTCAGGGTCGTATCCTGTTTGGCGATGAAGTAACCGTAGCCAAGTCTGAAACTCTGACCTCGTACGAAACGGGCATCAAGTCAGATGTATGGGATGGTCGTGGTCGCGTTAACCTGGCTGTATTCTATTACGATATGGACGACCAGCAACTGACCGCAGTAGGTGGTGGTGCCAACTTTAACCGTCTTGTTAACGCTGACAAAACAACTGGTTATGGTTTTGAGCTAGATACCCAATGGGTACTAACAGACAACCTAAATGCTACTTTCAACCTGAGCTACAATAACACCGAGTTGAAAGACGATGACCTAGCGGTTGCCGTTTGTGCTCAGTGTACGGTAACGGATCCTACCTATCAGGTGCCGGGTGCATTTGGTCCTGAAGACCGTGCTATTTTGGACGGCAACAGTTTGCCGCACGCTCCTGAGTGGATCTCAAACCTAACGCTTCGTTACAGCCGTGAAATGGCCGATGGTGAGTTCTTCACTTATGCGGACGTTTCATACCGCAGCGAAATCGACTTCTTCTTATATGAGTCGGTGGAGTTTGAAGGCAAGGCCTTGACCGAAGTTGGCTTACGTTCTGGTTATAGCTGGGCAGAAGGCGACAACGAATATGAAGTGTCGGCTTTCGTTCGTAACCTGTTTGATGAGCAGCAAGCCATTGGCGCCGTTGATTTCAACAACAACACCGCCATGGTGAACGAAGAGCGTTACATTGGCGCCGAGTTCAAGATCAGCTTCTTCTAAGCTAACGAATAAGCAAGTTATGCAAAACCCGCCTTGATGGCGGGTTTTTTCGTTTATATCGCATCACCTTACTGGTACAGTACAGTTTTTATAGATACATGAGAGCATTTGCATGTCTGGATTTTGGAACTATCGCGTTATCTTGGCGGAAGAGCAGGGCAAAGAGCCGCTTTATCAAATCCACGAAGTGGAATACACAGCCAATGGCAAGGTAAGTAACTGGTCAGAAACCGGTGCCGCACCCTTTGGCCATGACCTTGACGAGCTTAAAGCCGATGCCGAGCGACTAAAAAGCGCTTTTGAAAAGCCGGTGCTAAAAGTAGTACGCGAAGCTCGCGGCTATGAGTTAGTTGAGCTTGAAAGTGGTGAGCCAGCCAGCGCTGAGCCACCTACAGCAAGTTAGACCAAAAGCGCCCAAGGGCGCTTTTGTGTTATTAGGGTCTGTTGAACTTTGGAGGGAGCATGATCACCACCTTATTATTTGATTTCGATGGCACCTTGGTGGACTCGGAGGCGGTGCACTTTCACTGCTGGGATCTGGTACTGGCGGAGTATGGCGTTCGCTATGATGAACTGACCTTTTGTCAGCGTTATGCTGGGCGACCAACACTGGCCTCGGCCGAGGACATGGTGCTCGAACATGGTTTGCAGGTAAATCCTTTGGCCTTGGCCGCCAAAAAGAACAAGCTCTTTGCCGAGCGGGCACATAATACCTTGCCGCCGCTGATGGCTTATGCCGAGACTATTTTGCGTCAGGCTCATCAAGCGGGCTTTACTCTAGCCCTAGTGACCGGCAGCACCCGTGACGAGGTTGACCCTATTTTACATGGCTATCAACTAAGCTCCCTGTTTAGCTGTATCGTCTGCAAGGACGATGTGCACCACCCTAAGCCTCACCCCGAGCCTTATCTTATGGCCCTTGAGAAGCTGTCGGTGCCCGCCGCGCAGGGCATAGCCATTGAAGATACCCATACCGGCTCGTGCTCGGCCAAAGATGCCGGGCTAACGGTGGCCGCCGTCCCTAATTGCCATTCCCAGGTTCAGGATTTTAGCCATGTGGACAGGCGCTTTGATGATTTGCAGCAGTTCTATCTTTGGTTGTTGCAGCAAAAATAAAGACAGGTCAGCTCGTGTTGCGCTAGAGCAGCAGGTTGATGGCCAGCGCTATAAAGATCAAGCCGGTCAGCCTGTCTATCCAGAGTTGGGCACTGGGGTTACGTTTAAAGTAACGGGCAATCTTGTCACCGAAATAGATATAGGTGCAATCCACCGGAAACGCCAGGATAGGGTAGAGCAGGCCAAAAATAGCCAGTTGTACCGTGGTGGAGGTGTTTAGTGTCGGGTCAACAAATTGAGGAATAAAGGCGATAAAAAAGAGCGCCACCTTGGGATTCAGTACCTCGGTCATCATAGCCTGCAACAGCGGGCTTTGTTTTTTAATTTGCACATGGGGCTTGTCTTCACACGCCTCACTCGCCGCATTTTGCTGCCAGCTTTGCCACCAGGTCATAATGCCGAGATAAGCCAAATAGCAGGCCCCTAAATATTGCACCGTGGTATAGGCGGTAGTGGAGGCCTTGAGCAAGGCCGATAAGCCGACCACGGCAAACAGGGTATGGGCCACGCCGCCTAAAGCAAAACCGAGGGCACAATGCAGCCCGGCGCGGCGACCATTGGCAAAGGTTTGCGCCATTAAAAAGGCATTGGAAGGGCCTGGACCCACGGCGATTAGAAAACTGGCGCCGAGAAAGGACAAGAGAAGTTCGGGGTTAAGCATGATAACGAAAGGTTGCCTGTAAAGCGCACAGGGTAGCAGCTCGACAAAAAACAATAAAGCGGGCATAAAGCCCGCTTTATTTACTCACTTCTAATTTGGCTTAGAAGTTAACAGTAACAGTTGTTGAACATACTGAACTGCCTTGCTCACACACCTGGTAACCGAAGCTACCCGCAACCTTACCTAGGCTGTCAGTGTGGGCGTTATCGTTAGCCGTAGTTGTGATCAGCTGACCGTTACGGTAGATATCTACCATAGAGGTTGCTGCACCGGCCCACGATAGGTCAACGTATGCGTCGCCACGTGTTTTATAGCCGCTGGCATCCAGAGTTACGTCAGCACCTGGGTTGCCACCGTTGCCGCCGTCACCGCCACAGCCGTTAGCCGTTAGGTATGCATCAGCGTCAGCCGCTTTTACGATACCGTAACCGAAGTATACGTCTTTACCCGCTGCACCCTGGTCATCGGCAGTCGCTTTAAGCGCGTTACGGATGTCTGTACCAGTACACTCAGGGTGGTTAGACCAAACTAGTGCTGCAATACCAGAAACAGCAGGTGTTGCCATTGAAGTACCGCTCATGTAGCCATAGTCGCTCGCAGAGATAGTAACAGTCGCTGAAGTTGCTGCCATAAGTGCTGCACGGTCTTCAAGGGCTGTACCTACTGCTGGGATAGAAGTGCTGTTGGTGTCGCCCAGCGTACCGTAAAGCATGCCAGGTTCGTTGTTAACGATAATCGCGCCCAGACCACCAGAAGCTTCACAGTTAGCAACCTTGTCGTGGAAAGAGATTACACCACGGTCGATTAGACATACTTTGCCAGCTGCGCCGCTATCGCTCGCTTCTGCCGTGCCCATGAAGTAAAGATCAGCGGCTGCTGAACCTGTATTTTCCATTGCCGATACTTCTACACCTGCACCGTCAGCTGAAGCTGAAGCGAATGCCGCCATACCCGCAGGGTAAGTAGAAAGCGTATCAACACCGCCTGCAGTTACTTCTACACAGATGGTTTCATCTTCGGTCACGTTTTTACCGCGGCCAGAAGCACAGCTTGGGAATTGCGAGAAGTCTGCGATATTGTTGTCGGCATCGTTAGCACCGATCATCATTACCGATGGGTAACCGGCAGGGTATGAACGTACGCTGTTGCCATCGTTACCTGCTGCAGCAACAACAAGACCGCCTGCTGCAGTAAAGTCTGCAAATGCATTCGATTCAATGCTGTTTGAACCGCCGCCACCTAGGCTCATGCTGATGATGTTAGCGCCCGCTTGTGAACATAGGTTTGTAGCGTGAGCTAGGTCAGATGAATAACCCCAACCTGCAGCGTTAAATACTTTGATGATGTGCATATCAACACCCGGAGCCATACCGACTACACCGATGTTGTTGTCTGCTGCACCGATAGTACCGGCTACGTGAGTACCGTGTGGGCCGCCATTGTCGAACCAGTTACCAGTACCAGAGTCATTGTCACCTGTGATTGCACCCCAGTTGAAATCAGGGTTAGATGCGTCAAGACCAGAGTCGATAACACACACTTTCATGCCAGCGTTGGCGTTGAAAGTCACTTGGTTCGCTTGTGATTGGTAAACAGCATAAGGAGTCAGCTGTTGTGACATTGGGTCACCAAGGTCGTCGTTATATAGACCCATAGGGTAACGACGTTGGTCTGCTTCTACCAATTTAACGTGTGGGTTGTTTAGTAATCCTTTAACCGTGGCCAAGTCTTTACCAGCGAAAGTCGCTGCGAAGAAGCCGTTACTATCCATGTTAACTTCACCACCCAGTTTTTTAGCGAGCGCTTTCACGACGCCTTTCTTATCGTTGTCAACTTGGATGATGTAACGGTCATCAGCAGCCATAGACTGTGTTGCGCCACTTAGAAGTGCTAACGCAACCGCGCTGCGAATCATTGTTTTTTTCATAGTAACCTCAAAAGCATTGAAGGGTGTTAACCGTTGCTTAACATTCGTTAACAATCTTACGTATGTTGGCACAAAGTGCAATAGTAATTTGTTCCTTTTTTTGTACTTTTTTAGAATATTCTGTAGATGATATGGGCAGGAAAGTTATAAAGAGGCTTCTATCTAGCTAAATTCAAAGAGGATTTTAAGGCTGGATTACTATGGGGACAGGAGCCAGCAATTTGAGAACCCTTCAAAAATTGCTGGCTAAAAATGCAACAGTTTGTCTTATTTATGTAACATTTTTCCTTTGTTGCCTAGTAGAACTAGCCAAAATGGCAGTAGCATACCTATATGCAAAGCGATTAACGCTGGCGCTGACAGGGGCAGAGACTGGGTTATTAGCACCAGCACTCCTGCGCCGCTCATCTGCATAACGCCAACCAAAGCAGAGGCGGTGCCCGCCTGCTTAGCAAAAGGGGCTAGGGCGGCGCCGGCGGCACTGCCAAGAATAAGCGCATAACCCAGGGCGCCTACAAACATGGGTATCATCAGCGCTGCGGCGTGTGCGCTGTGTTGACCGGCCACCAAGGCAATGGCGCACACCAACATCAGGGTTAGACCTAAGCGCAGGGCGCGGCGGGAGCTGCGTTTAATAAGCTGTGGGGCGATAAAGCAGGCCACCATGCTAATGGCACCATTAATGGAAAACCACAGCGTGAAGGTTGGAATATCTTCACCCAGGTGCTCGATGATCCAGCCCGGAGCACTGGTTACAAACATTAGAATTGAGCCCATGGTTAGCATGGTGATGCAGCCGTTAAACAAGAAAATTGGGTTGCGTAAAATGGGCATAAAACGCCGAAAATCGAAAATATGGCCCTGATAGTGGCTATCATGCGGGCGGGTTTCGCGGTAGATAAACCAGGTGGCGAGGGCACCGATCACGGCCCATATCAGCATAAAGATAAAGTTACTTTGCCAGTTAAAACGCAGCGTCAGCCAGGCACCTAAAATGGGCGCCAGAGCGGGAATAAAACACACCACGCCATTTAAATAGGTCAGCATCTGGCCACTGCGCGCCGGACCAAACACGTCGCGCACGATGGCAAACGCGGCAACAAAGGTGGCACAGGCGCCGATTCCTTGCACGGCACGGGCCACCAACAGCCAATTTAAATCACGGGCCATGGCACCGGCCGTGGCAGCCAGGGCATAAATCACAATACCCGCAAGGGCAACGGGACGGCGACCTATTTTATCGGCCAGGGGGCCGGCAACAAGCTGTCCCAGACCTACGGTGAGCATAAAAATGGCAACCGTCTGTTGCAGTTGCTGTTGTGATACCTGGAAATCTTTGGCCATCACCACAAAGGCGGGCAGGTAAATATCGATGGCCAGCGGGCAAAACACCACCAGCATCATTAATACGGTGATCAGAGATTTGCTCGGTTGAGAACTGGATGAAACTGAAGAAGAACTCACGATAATAATACGGCCTAGCTTACAAAGACGTATTGTAAAAATGTCTCCAAATAGATGCCAGCATTAATGTGGAAATGTTTTGTGTGTCTGTCGCGTTTATTTTGTCGCGTTGGCGACGACAACCAAAGAGGGAGTGATTCGACTCCCTCTTTGGAAACTCCGCGAACCCGTGATTCGCCAATGCTTACGAACTCAGGTTTTTGTTAAACGTTCCGCTTAGGTGTTGATGCGATTTAACAGCACATCCATGTCCTGATAAATCTAGCTCGACATCGTGTCTCACGATCAACTCCACGCTTCACAACAAAAGCCGATTTCTTCAGCGCGAATCAAAACGGGAGAGGCGGCACCTGATATTTCAGAGTTTGCTGATGGGCTGATAAGTGCCACTAGTGGACTGTGGTAACACCGCAATAAGCGGAAATTGATAGTTGGCTATAATTTGAAGCGAAGCGGAAAAAGCCAACTGTTAATTTTCCGTTTAATTACCTTGTTATATTCCGTACTAACCACTACACCTTTGATTATTTTTAGCCTGATCACATATTACATTGAGAATATTTTCACCGGCTTCTTTATATCCATTACTAGATAAATAGTCAGATATTTCAAACAGTGAATCTATGCCTTCTGAAGATTGATTAATCGTGAAAGCTATGTGCTTATTAAGTTCTTCAGTCGCATTTTCAGAAATAGCATAATGAGCTACTAACTTTTGCAAGGTTTCGATTGGAACAGAAACCTTAAACCCAAACTTTTTAGATAAATCTGTATAGTGTTTTTTTAAACCGTTTAACCCTGAAGTTTTTACTTCGTAGGTTGGTTCCCAGCCCGCAAATGTTGATTGTAAAGCATATTGCATAGAAGAATGTTTAGTGGTTCTATGAGATTGCTCTGGGAATTTTTGGAATTCAAAAGAGCTTTTAGATAAGTTACTTAACTTCTGAGTTAATTCAGTAAAAGGGTTTTGCATATGCTCACCTTCATTTGCGATGGTGATCGTAAGAGGAGCTTTCTTTTTTAAATCCTCAATTTTTGATTTGGATACCATATCTAAGATGTAATTATCGTCAAGAGAAGGACTGAAAGCGAAGTATTTAGAAAAACCAGGATTATTACTTAACCAATAATCTAAGACGAAACGGCCTGAATTAGAATGCCCAGATAGAATTGTATAAGGCGCAACTCGGTAATTATCATTAACAAAAGATACGACTTCTGTCGCAAGAAACTCAGCAAAGGGCGTTGTTTTTCCATTTTCAGGACTAAGTTCTTTTCCTCTACTTTCTATACCTACAACTATAAAGTTTGGAATTTGATCTTCTAATAGATCAATAGTCGATAGGGTTGAAAGCATATCCCATTGACCGTGTAGTACGTATAATACTGGATACGAATTATCTTCATCGTGATATTTCTTTGGAAGTTTTATTAATAAGTTTCTTTCTTCCCCAAGTGTATCGGACTTTAACTTAATTTCCTCAGCTAAAATTAAATCTGAGGCGAATGAAAACTGTGAACAAAGTAAAACAAAACTAAAAATAAATACTCTCATTTATAACTCTCCATGTTGATGAAACTCTAGGAATATAACAATTTAATATCGAGCGATTGGGTCGTTTTTCTGCCGCAATCTGTCTCGTTTTTGTCCTATGACCATTGATAGCAAATTTAGGAAGTACTTACCAGCATTGAAGTTACGCTACATTGCTCTAAACGTGGACACGACAAAAACGACCCATTGGATCGTTTCCTGACTATAGGGGAAACTCAACGACTATGGACGCATACACTGTGATTTCGGTGGAAGGATGAACGTCCGATCCTCGCTTTAATCAGATTTACAGTTTGCGTTAACCTAAATTGAAACGCAGATTTATCAGCTAACCCCCCTTACATTGCATCCGAAACGCGATGCGAGAAGAGTAATCGCCCGCAGGGCTGAAAGCGGAAATAAGAGAGTGAACAATTTCACTCTCGCCGCTTGAAGGTGACGAACTCAGCGAGGAGGGGGCAGCGGGGGAAAGCGTGCTCAGGGCATGGACGCCCTGTGCGCGCTGGTTACGTTCACTTCTCGAAGCGCGTTGAGGAAATAATGCAATGTTGGGTTACGGAGGGTTAAAAGTATGTGCAAGCCATTCATCCTTGAAGCGGGGCTCCTGTCGGCCTCCTTGCCTCCACCTCCTCGCGCTGCGAAGCCGTGCTTCGGTCGCTCGTCGCCCACCGCGACAAGATCTAACTTATTAATTGCATTAGCATCTGTGCAAAAGATTCATTCCTGAACAGAAGTTTCTATTCGTGTTGAAGTTGCGGCGTCTCCGTTACTAGTAGAGCTTGAACCTTCAAGACCAATAAATACGACTAAGGATGTAGTTGCATTTATACCCAAACGCATGTTTACTGGTACGATGAGTGCTTAAGGAGAAGAACAATGACTGCACCCCCATTATTACGTACCTATCAAAAGTTCACTAAGTGGCCCTGTGGGCACTGGCTGTTTTCAAAGGCCGTCTGTGCGAAAGCGCCGTATTTTTCATCAATTAAACCAGCTATTAGTGAGCTGATGCCGGGCAAGTGTGTGGCTAAGGTGAAAAACCGCCGTGCCGTGCATAACCATATCGGTACCATACATGCGATTGCCCAGTGTAATTTGGCCGAGTTGGTGGCCGGAGTGATGACGGATGCGACCGTGCCCCATAAAACCCATCGCTGGATCCCCAAGGGAATGACGGTGGAGTATTTAAATAAGGTGGATACCGATATGCAGGCAACGGCGAAAATTCCTATGCCCCATCAATGGTTGGATAAAGAAGACTTAGTGGTGCCGGTAGAGATAGTGAATATGCGTGGAGAGTTAGTGTTTCGCGCGGCCGTTACCATGTACATCACCGCGCGAAAAAAGTAGCCGTTAAGATTCGGCTACCAAGGCTTCTTCATCATTGCTGACAAGCGATAATGTTTCTTGTTGGTTAAGCTGTTTGATTTGCCCTTCCATCTGCGCGCCAGCGGCGATGCTCAGGGTGTTGTGGAACACATCGCCCTGAACCTGTGCAGAGCTTTCAATTGCCACCTTATTGGCGCGAATTGAACCGCTTACACGACCACGTATAGTCACTTCACCGGCTTCAACACTGCCCTCTACATGGCCTTGGCTGCCAATCATTAACACCTCGGCTTTAATATCACCCTCGATGCGACCATCAAGTTGTACTTCGCCTTGGCTGAACAGTGAGCCGGTTAGGCGCACATCTGCGGAAATTAATGAGGGGGTACTGCTATTTTTATTATTATTCACAACGGGACTACTCTTCTGTGTATCTTTGTTCTTTGAAAACATCGGTTAATGCCTTGGTGATTTTGACCGGATTGATATGTTTATTATTGTGCAACACTTCGTAATGGAGGTGAGTTGCGGTACTGCGACCGGTGCTTCCCATTAAGGCGATGACCTCACCCTTAGTGACGAGATCTCCACGCTTAACGTGAATTTTATTTAAATGCCCAAAGCGCGTGGTAAAGCCATTGGCATGCTCTATTTCAATAAAACGCCCATAACCACCGTTACGCCCGGCTCGCACTACGGTTCCATCCGCAGGGGCAAAAATTTCGGTGTTACGCCATGCCGCCAAGTCTACACCTTTGTGCATAGCGCGACGACCATTCATGGGATCCTTACGCAGGCCAAAGCTGCTGGAAATATAGTAATCTGCTGCAGGTAACATATGCGGTACCTGCGCCAACATGGACTCTAGCTGGTTAAGGGTCAACAGCTTATCGACCACGCTGAGTGAGCTGGTGTCCTGCTCATCGGTATCGAGTAATTCCAGCGGGCCGCCCTGAGCCACCTGCTCCTCGCTTTTAGCAATCAGCTCATCCATCACAGTGCTGGGCAGGCCTGCACGGGCAATGGCAGCGCCAAGCATTTGTTCACGTTTGACTATGGCTTGGTCGAGTAGGGAGAAGGTGTCGTATTGACGCTGCTGTAGCGTTGCTAAACGCTCATCGACACTAGTATCCGCCGAAGGCGTATCGCTGGCCTCAAAGGGAATGCCTTGTTCCGGCAACAAAGATGCGGGCAAGGAAGCCAGTACATTCTGTGTCAGTTGCTGGCGTTGCTCCAGTTGGCTCAACTGGGCAATAAATTGCTCTTGCTGCTGCTTTGCCGCAGCGATTTGCTGACGCAATTGCTCATTTTCAGCAACCACATCGCCGCTGCTTAATTGCAATGCGCTTTGCTGCCAGAAGTTATAAGCACCAAAAGAGGCAAGTGAAGCAACACATACAAAAGCACTAAGCGCCATGGTGCACTGCTTCTTGGTGGTTAGCTCAACCACTTTCACTTCACCCTCTTGGCGAATTAAGAGCTGCCGTGCTGGGAAGTGCTTAGTAATAAAGTATGATAGATTAAACTTCATAAGGACAAATTACTGATAAAAACCCTGCTAAGATAACAAGGTGAGTTTAAAAATCCAGCAAAAAATTGTAATTGACCGCAAAAAAAAGCAGCTTATCGTGGTCAAAAGCACGAAAGCTGCATTTTTATTAGTTATCCTTCCAGGCTAGATAAGCCGTCAACTGGGAAGGGAAACTACCTGGCAATCTATTAGTTGGCAGGTAAAACGGTGGCGCGACATTCGCCGAAGCCGATGCGTGCGAAGCCTTGCTTCTCACACCAACCGCGCATGATCACGGTATCGCCGTCTTCCAGGAACTTACGGCTTTCACCATTACCCAGGTCAAGCGACTCTTTACCGCCGCGCGATAGCTCAAGTAGCGAGCCCGCTTCTTCATGCTCAGGACCAGACTGAGTGCCCGAACCCAGCATATCACCGGCGTTAAAGTTACAGCCGTTTACTGTGTGGTGCGCAACCATTTGCGCTACCGTCCAATATGAATGCTTAAAGCTTGATTGTGACAGCTTGGCCGCTGGCGTGCCTTCGGCGCGCATTTTTTCGGTCTCTACCGCTACATCCATTTGAATATCAAGGGCACCTTGCTCACGGTTTTTAGCCGATTCCAGGTACTCAAGTGGTTGCGGCTCGTTCTCGTCGCGAGTCCAGGCCAAGCGATAAGGTACAAGCGCTTCATTGGTCACAACCCAAGGAGATACGGTTGAAGCGAAGTTTTTCGCCAGGAATGGGCCTAGCGGCTGATATTCCCAGGCTTGTAAATCACGCGCCGACCAATCGTTAAATAGGCAGAAGCCAAATACGTGCTCGTCTGCATCATCAAGCGCGATTGACTCGCCCAGCTCGTTACCCTTACCAAGGTAAATACCCAGCTCTAGCTCGTAGTCCAGACGCTTACAAGGGCCGAAAGTCGGTGTATCCGCATCCGGAGCCTTAGTTTGGCCCTTAGGACGAGGGAAGGTTTGACCGCTCACGCCTATGCTTGAAGCACGGCCGTGGTAACCGATTGGTACCCACTTGTAGTTAGGCAGTAAAGGGTTGTCCGGACGGAACAGGCTGCCTACCGCTGTGGCGTGGTAGATAGAAGTATAAAAGTCGGTGTAGTCGCCGATATGACATGGCAGGTCATATTCTACTTCTGTTTGGGCAATCAAAGCGTCGCTTAGTGCTTGCTCGTGCTCGCTACCCGTGCGCAATGCTTGTGAAAGCGCAAGACGCAGTGCCGACCAGTGCGCCTGACCCATGGCCATAAAGGCATTTAGACTGGTTTGTGACGCGGCTTCAACGGCTTCTTGGGCAAGACCGCTGAAGATGCCGAGTTTGGCCACGGCGGCTAAGTCTACTACCTGAACACCAATGGCGACGCCACCACGGAATGCTTCGCTGCTACCGGCGCGGCGAAAGGTGGCAAAAGGCAAGTTTTGGATTGGGAAATCAGTTTTGCCGTCGTTCGCAGAGCTGACCCAGCTGGTCAGGTTAATATCGTGCGTTTCATTGAGTTGCATGAGTTATTCCTTTTGCTAAAGCTTTTATCTGTTATTGAGCCAAGAATAAAAAAAACAAGGGCTCGGAACTTAAAAAAGCAGTGCCCACACAAAGGTGGACGCTGCTTTTTGGCGCTAGATTTGGGGGCGCTTAGATAACGCCACGGCGCTCTTGGTCACGCTCGATAGACTCGAACAGGGCCTGGAAGTTACCTTCACCGAAGCCGCCATCATCAACACGTTGGATCATCTCAATGAAGATAGGACCAAATAGGTTCTTGGTGAAGATTTGTAGCAGGTAACAATCTTCGCTTTGGCTATCTACCAGGATCTGGTGCTGTTTGATCTTCTCTTTATCTTCTTTAACCCAGGAACACGGTCGAAGATGGTGTCGTAGTAGTGATCTACGATATCCAAGGTCGCGATGTTGCTTTGATCAAGTTTATCAAGTGAGGCGACAAGATCGTCAGTAAGGAAGGCTAAGTGCTGTACACCCGGGCCATTGTACTCGTTTAGGTACTCATCGATCTGGTTGTTGTTGTTGTCTTTACCTTCGTTGATTGGAATCGAGAAGGTGCCACATGGTGATTTAAGGGCGTAAGACAATAGGGCTGTTTTTTGACCTTTGATGTCGAAGTAACGTACTTCGGTAAAGCCAAATACGTCTTTGTAGAAGTTAGCCCATGTTTCCATCGTACCCTTGTACACATTGTTGGTCAGGTGGTCGATGCGGATAAAGCCTTTGCTTTCTACTACATTTTGCTCTTCTAGGTCTACGAAGTCAGTGTCGTAGATGCTGCCCTTGTCACCGAACTGGTCGATGAAATAAATCAGGCTGTCGCCGATACCGTAGATAGCAGGGTAAGGCATGTCTTTGTGCGTAGAATCGGTTGCAGGCTTGGCACCGCGCTCAACGGCAGTGTCGAAGGCTTTTTGTGCATCTTCTACACGCCAACCCATAGAACAAATGGCCGGACCGTGGCTCTTAGCAAATTCTGCAGAGAAGCCGCCGCGCTCGTTGTTCAATAGGAAATGAATGTCGTTTTGGTTGTAGTAAAGGATGTCTTTATCTTTGAATTTCTTTAACTTTGAAAAGCCAAAGTCGGTAAAGATCTTGTCCATATAGTCCGCATCTGGTGTTGCGTACTCGGTAAACTCGATGCCCTTAAGGCCTAATGGGTTATTTACTTCACTCATGATTTAGCTCCACTTGCTGTGTGTTTGGCTAGGCTCTAGCGGTAAAGGTCGTTGCTGAAAATAAAGCGCCGCCATTGCCATCAAGCCATAATTGTTTGAGCGCATAATCGGAGAATTTGTTCGAAAGCGAAAGAGTGGGGGGCTAATTAACTAATGGGTTAAGTGTAAATAAAGGTGTACGATATCCTGCTGGTGTAAGCTTTTCGTTAAATCGGGTAATAAAAAAGGCGCCTAAGGCGCCTTTCTTGACTTCTATGGAAGAATTACTGCTTCTCACCTGTGAGTTCTAATTCTTCTTCTAGCAGCTGCTCTTCGTCATGCGTACCTTCTGCACCATGCATCCAGTCAACTAGCTTGTCAGCCATTAACCATAAGCAGATACCAGCGAGGAACGCCATGATGGCCACGCCACCGAAGGTGCTTAATGGGCCAGCATCACCAACCAGCTTACCGATTTCAGCGGCCGCGTAGTTACCGATACCCGAGAAGAAGAACCACATACCCATAAGGAGTGAGGTGTACTTCAGTGGCGCTAGCTTAGATACCATAGACAGACCGATAGGCGATAAACATAGCTCACCCATGGTGTGGAATACATAGGCCATAACTAACCAGATCACATGGGCTTTGGTATTGGCATCGTCACCGATTTGCAGTGCCGCACCCACCATGGAGATAAAGCCCAGGCCAAGGAAGAACATACCCAGGGCAAACTTGCGCGGTGAATCCGGCTCTCTATCACCCATACGGATCCAGAAGCTGGCAAAAATAGGTGCTAGCAAGATGATGAAAATAGGGTTAACTGCTTGCAACCAGCTCGCCGGCATTTCCCAACCAAAGAATACCAGGTCAGTTTTGTATTTAGCGAAAAGGTTCATTGAGCCCGCAGCCTGCTCGAAGCCGGCCCAGAAAATGATGGTGAAGAAGCTCATGATCAAAATTACTTTGATGCGGTCACGCTCTTCATTAGTAAGAGGTTTTTTAGCAGCGCCTTGGTTGTCGTCACCGCCTTGCTTTGCCGCAGGCACGGTA
This sequence comes from Pseudoalteromonas sp. T1lg22, assembly GCF_002964645.1. Lineage (NCBI taxonomy): Bacteria > Pseudomonadati > Pseudomonadota > Gammaproteobacteria > Alteromonadales > Pseudoalteromonadaceae > Pseudoalteromonas > Pseudoalteromonas sp. T1lg22. Next base: position 358,490 of record NZ_PQBY01000002.1, on the reverse strand, counting down.
CCGATATTACCCAGGTACTTGTTAGCAAGAGACAGCTGCAGGATAACACCAAGAAGCATACCTACACCGGCTGTTAAGAAGCCGTACTGGTAGTCAAATTTCTCACCGATAGAGCCAACTACGAAGTAGCCCAGGATAGAGCCCAGGTTGATACCCATGTAGAAGATGGTAAATGCGCCATCGCGACGTTTGTCACCTTCAGAGTAAAGGTCGCCTACCATGGTCGAGATATTTGGTTTGAAGAAACCGTTACCGATAATAAGTAGACCAAGACCCAGGTACATAAATTCAAGCTCTAGGCCAGGAACCATGGCATGCGGTGTACCTAGGGCAAATTGACCTAGGGCCATGATCACACCACCTGTGATAATGGCTTTACGCTGGCCCGAGATGTTATCTGCAAACCAACCGCCAAGTACTGGCGTTACATATACTAAGAAGGCATAGAAACCCAAGATGCTCAGGGCATTTGAATTCAATGCTTTTTGATATTCTTCGTCGGCGCCTGCTGACATTGGGTCGATGCCGAAGTAGGACATATCCCAGCCCATGGCGGCAGCGGTAGCAATAGTAGAAAGGTAAAGCACGAAAATACCGCGCATACCGTAGTAGCTCATGCGTTCCCACATTTCTGTGAAGAACAGCAGGAAGAGCCCCTTAGGGTGACCTAGAAAATCACCTGTTTTTGGTACTGAACTCATTAAAAATACTTCCTAACTTACAAATTTATTATTTTGCAATGCTGGGCATCGCTGCTATTTGTGAGGCCTTATTATTGTTGCTTTTGCTACTGTAAACCTCAGGTGAAACCTTGGATGGAAACCCTAGATGAACCCAGATAGCTGGCCTGTATCGGCAGGATAAAAGAGCGGCAAACTACCTGGCTGGTAGCGCGGGCGCCACTTTATCCTAGCGACAAACGCGCCACAGTATACATACCCACTGGCATCAGGGGAAGAGTTATGAATTAACGATAAATGAACCATTATGTGCAGAGGACGTCACGCCTCGGCAATATGGCATTAGCAAGTTTGTGCAGTAATCTTTACAATTTGCTACCCAATTATTGCTAATTTAGCGTATGATTGCGCCAGCCACACAGATAAACCGCGACTGAGGAACACATGCGTCTTGAAATTTATTGTCAGGACCGAATTGGTATCGCCCAAGAGGTACTAAATATACTGGTTAACTATCAGGTTGATTTAAAAGGCATTGAGGTAGATGCCAAGAATTGCCGCATGTATGTTAGTTTCCCGCCCATTGAGTTTGAACAGTTTCAAAAAATCATGCCGTCCATTCGCCTTATTCATGGCGTTGAGGATGTGCGGACCACGGCGTTTTTACCCTCGGAACGTGAGCATAATGAACTTAATACCCTGCTCAGTGCGCTGCCCGATGGCGTCATCTCTATCGATAACAAGGGCTGGGTGCGCCTGTGCAATGCCGCCGCCTGTCGCGATTTGCAAATGACAGAGCAGGAAGCTGTGGGTGCCAACATAAATAACCTGCTTAAAGGCTTTAACTTTACCCGCTGGCTTGAGGGTAAAGAAGTGTTGGGACAAACCACTCGGGTAGAAGTGGGCGGGGAAGACTTTATCGCCGATATTCTGCCAATATCCGTCCCGCAAGGGGATGACCAAAATGCCCTGGCCGGTGCGGTGATCAACATCAAATCGCAAAGCCGATTAGGACAGCAGGTTAGCGCGTTTCGTCGCTACGGTCAGGAAAGTTTTGCCACCATACATAACTATTCAACGGCCATGCGCCGCACCGTGCGTGAAGCCCGAAAGATGGCGCAGTTAGAAGCGCCCATTCTGATCACCGGCGAAACCGGTACCGGTAAAGAACTATTGGCGCGGGCCTGTCATTATGCGTCGAACCGTTCTATTAAACCCTTTATTGCCCTGTCTTGTGCCTCACTTCCCGATGATGTTGCCGAGTCTGAACTCTTTGGTTATGCCGGCTATGAAGACAACGCCGCGCCAAAACGCGGGGTGTTAGAGCAGGCAGATGGCGGCACGGTTTTCCTCGATGAAGTGGGGGAGATGTCATCTCAGCTGCAAACCAAGTTGCTGCGCTTTTTGCAGGACGGCACTTTCCGCAAGGTCGGTGATGAAAACGAGGTTAAGGTGAACGTGCGTATTATTGCCGCGACACAAAAAGACCTGCCGGCCATGGTGCAAGAGGGAACCTTCCGTGAAGATCTCTATTACCGCATCAATGTATTGACCTTGGACATTGCGCCACTGCGCGATCGCAAGGCCGATATCGGCCCGCTGGCTGAGCATTTTGTGCAAAAATATGCGCAGCAAAATGGTGCTCCGGTTCCCACCTTAAGTGAAGAAACCATAGAGTATTTGCAGCAGTACCCTTGGCCGGGCAATGTCCGCCAGTTGGAAAATGCCATTTATCGTGCCGTGTCCTTACTCGATGACAGTGAGCTGACCGTAGAGCATCTGCAATTGCCGACCTTTACCAATGATCTGGGTTACCTGGAGTCGGATTTTGAAGGCAGTTTAGATCAGGCGGTTAAGCGTTTCGAAGCCACCTTGTTGCGCAAGCTTTATCCTGCTTACCCGAGCTCACGGCAGTTGGCTAAACGCCTAGGACTCAGTCACACCGCGGTAGCCAACAAATTGCGCGAATACGGTATTAACCGAAAGACCGTAAAAGTGTAATCGGCAGTTTTTGCCAGGTTATTTCAGATGGGTACCTCAGGGTGCCCATTTTTATATGCCCTTACCTATGAAGGTAATGGATTCAATGCCTTGCTGGTATGTTTTAAAGGGGTAAAGCAATAGGTGAGCTTTTATTAAAGCGGTGATACCATGCTGGTCTTACCTGTTTAATGGATCTCTAGGAGCACACCTTGAACCTATATTTTCGGCTGTTGTGGTTATTTTTTAGGATTAAACGTAATAAAGCGCGCCAATCTTTACTGGAATCCGTGGATATCGACTTTCGCGCCTGGCCTCTTGATTGCGATATTAATCTGCATCTGACTAATTCCCGCTATTTAGCCTTGATGGATATTGCCCGCACCTGGATGACAGAGCGACTGGGCATGCTGGGTGCAGTGATGAAGCGCCGCTGGTTTCCCATAGTCAATGCCACGGCCATCACCTATATTCGCGATATTAAGCCATGGCAAAAATTCACCGTGTCCACGCGCTTGGTGGGCTGGGATCATAAGTACTTCTATATCGAACAAAAATTTACAACAAAGAAAGGCTTACATGCCATTGCTTATGTGCGCGGCGTATTTCGCAGCCGCCAAGGAGTGGTGGATGTTGAAGAGATAGTGGCCTTGACTGGTTATAAGGGTGAAACGCCGGTTTTGCCGCCGGAGATAGAGCATTGGAAGGCCATGCTGGAACAAAAAAAAGCGACTAATCAGGGTTAGTCGCTTTTGCTTTGCTTACATTAGCAAGTGTGGGCTTGGTTATACCAATTCACTTAAATAGCTAATCATTCTAGCGGGCTAAATATCGTGCTCACTGCGTTGGAATTTTTGTATGTAGAATAACTACATAGGAAAAACTCCGCCTTGTTATCACATCATTTATCCAGCGCTATATCTGTTCACATACTTAACAGAATTGGTATTTAGAAGCTGTAACGTACACCGAACATGGCAACAACAGGGTCGATTTTAACGTCAACGGTCAGTGCCTTAACGCCATCAGCATAAACGCTTGCGTCGCTGTCGATATCCATGTAGCTGACCATGCCGTGTAGACCCCAGTTTTTGTCCAGCGCGTAGTTAAAACCAACCTGAGCGGCAAGGCCCAATGAGTCGTCTAGCTTTAATTCTACGTCGTTGGTACCCAATACGGTTTTAAGATCTTGGCTCGCTTGCTCATCGAAGAAGATGGTGTAGTTAATACCGGCACCTACGAACGGGCGGAACTTATCGCCGGCCTGACCGAAGTGGTACTGGCCAAGAAGCGTAGGTGGTAAGTGTTTAACTTCACCGATTGATGCACCTTTAAGACCGGTACGACCGTCCACGTCGTGGCTAAATGGCGTGGCTGCGATTAGCTCTAACACCCAGTTGTCGTTTAGGGCGTAGTCGATGGTAATACCCAGCTGCGTATCGTCATCAACGTTTAGGCCAAGCGTTGGATCTTGGTCGATTTTAGACACTTCGCTGTCTGGGTTTACATTAATGGCACCCACATTAATGCTCAGGTTTGCGTGAGCAAGAGAAGAGGTTCCAAGTAAAAGGCCAACTAAAGCTGCGCTAAGTGTTTTTTTCATCTTCATCTTCCTAAGTAGAAATTTTAAATTTGTTGTGCTGATGGCGCCATTATCAGGGCTGTTGGAAAATAAAAACTGTTCTAGATCAAGCTTTCATCCGCGTTTGCGTATCGCCTCGGTGGATCTTTGATTTAGATTAAACTTTGCGTCGGTTATAAGGCAAAAAGTTGACATAAGGCTGTCATAAAAAGGCGCTGTAATGGCTTTAACGCCATGTTATGGAGCATTTTATGTCGAACGCTGCTCGCCTTAAGGCAAAGGTTTCGAATCTTGCGGATGAGCTTGTGTACTTGCAACAGCTTATTCGTTTTCCCTCGGTTACTCCCAATGAGGCCGGTGCCATCGCCTGGCTTGAACAGCAACTTACACAGCGGGGGTTTAGTTGTGAGCTCTTTGAGTGCCAGGGGGTGAGCAATCTGATAGCTAAATACGAGTTTGGCCCAGGGAGTGCCTTTGCGTTTTGCGGCCATATAGATGTGGTACCAGCCGCCGCCGAGCGTTGGCGCTGCGATCCTTTCGCTGGCGACATTATCGATGGCGAAATTTATGGTCGAGGTGCCGCGGATATGAAGGGCGGGGTCGCGGCCATGCTGGCGGCCACCGATCGCTTATTGGCGGCTAAGCCAACTCAGGGACAATTCTATTGGTTGATCACCTCGGATGAAGAGGGTGAGGCCGAGTTTGGCAGTGCCGAGATTGCTAAGCATCTGGCAAACCAGGGTGTGCGTTTAGACGCCTGTCTTGTCGGCGAGCCCACCGCTGATTTGCATGCCGGTGATACCATCAAAAATGGTCGTCGTGGCGCCTTGTCGGCACGCATTAGTGTTAAGGGTCGCGCCGGACATGTTGCCTATCCAGAGCATACGGTCAATGCCGCGCATATTGGTGCGCAATTGGCGGTGGCGCTGCAACAAATTCACTGGCATAAGGATATTGAGGGCTCGAAAACCACATTACAGGTGACCGGCCTACATGTACCTAACAGTTTGGATAACCTGGTGCCAGCCCAGTGCCAGCTGACCTTTAATGTGCGCTATAGCCATGGTTATCGCAGTAATGATGTGCAGGACATGGTCAATCAGGCCCTGGCGCCTTGGTTAAATGAGATTGAAATCAGTTGGGAGCGCCCTTGTGAGCCTTATTACACCTCCGGTGGTGGCAATATCGATCTGATTGCGGTATTGGAAAGCGCCATTTATGCCTGTACTCACAGTTATCCTAAGCTCAGCACCAGTGGCGGCACATCCGATGGGCGCTTTTTTGCCAACGAGCACACTCAGGTGGTGGAGTGTGGTGTACGCAACCACACCATCCATCAGGATAATGAGCGGGTTGCAGTGGCGGATCTTACTGCTATTACCGATATTTATGCCCAGACGCTAAAGCAGGTGTTCGCCTGCTCTTAAGAGTGGGCACTGTAATTAAGAGATGAAAAAGCCGGTGTGAAAACCGGCTTTTTTGTGGTTGGGGGAATCTGTTAACTAGTTTTCTTTTGTACGGGCGATCAGGGCATCATTGGTGAGATAGCGCTGCGCCTTTTTCTCTTTCAGCTTGGCCATATCGACCAATACCAGGCCGTCGATACAGTTATTAAAGTCAGGGTCGACACTAAAGCTTAAAAATGAGACCCCGTCCTCCTGGCAAAGTTCAGTGTATTGCTTGAACAGGGTTGGCACCTGGGCGCCCATATTGGCCAAAATATGCTTTAACTCGGTAAAGTCCGCTTTAACATCATTTCCGCAGAACAGGCTTTGCGCATAGGCCTGAGTATCGTCACTGTGTTTAAACTCATGTTTAGGAATAGCCAGTTGCTGCACTTGTCCATAATAATGTTGGTAGTGGTACACCAGCAGCTCCTTGGCATTTTCCGGCAGTGCATTAGAGAGGCTGACGGCGCCGAATAGATAGCGGTACTTGGGGTAGCGGCTAACGAAGGCACCAATGCCAAACCATAAATAATCCAGGCTCTTGCGGCCCCAGTACTTTGGTTGCACAAAGCTGCGCCCGAGCTCTATGCCTTGCTGGAAATATTCATCCATGCCCGGCTCGTAGTCGAACAGGCTGTCCGTGTACAGGCCCTGACGCCCTTGTTTATTGATGATTTCGTCGGCACAGGCCAGTCGGTAAGCGCCTACTAACTCCAGCTGCTTTGGATCCCAAAGCAAGAGGTGATGATAGTCCATATCATATTTGTCTATATCGCGACGTTTGCCACTGCCTTCGCCCACGGCGCGAAAGGCGATTTCCCGCAGACGGCCAAGTTCGCGAAACAGCGCCGAGCTGCCCTGATACTGATACAGATAAATATGCATGCCGTCCTGAGTTTCTCCCAAACGCTCGCAGTCATTAAGGGCCGATACCAAGGCCTTGCGGCACTCGGCATGGGCAATAGGCGTCTGAGTTTTTAATAGCTCAGGCTTTTTCGTGCCAAGACGATAAAGCTGTTTGCGGATCAGGCGGCTGATCTCTTTATCGTTGAGGTTATCAAGCAGATATGACTTGGGCACTATGGCGGCGCCAATTTCAAATTCCAGCGACTTTTGTCTTTGCTTGAACATTTCCTTGACCAACAAGAGGCTGGCCAGTGGCTTGTAGATCATTGAGGTGCCGTAAAACAGCGGGCTGTTCTTGGCCTTAACTAAAATTGGCAAAACAGGGGCGCTGGCTTTTTTAGCAATGCGTAAAAAGCCGTGGTTCCAGGTGCAGTCCTTGACGCCGGTTGGACGCAAACGCGATACCTCTCCGGCGGGGAAAATCAACAGGGCTCCTTCATCCTTAAGATGTTGATGAATAGCGCCCAGCTCTTTTTTACGGCTGTTGCCGGACATATTGTCCACCGGCAATAATAAGGAGTGCATGGGGGTGACACTCATCAGTAAGCGGTTGGCGACCACCTTGATATCCGGGCGGACTCGCGCCAACACGCTGATCAATGCCAGGGCATCAAGTGAGCCGATAGGGTGGTTAGCCACTATTACCAAGCGCCCTTCGCTGGGAATATTGTCCAGTTGCGCGGAGTTAAATCGCGCGCTGAAATCCAGCTCTTCTAAAACTTGCTCGATAAACTCCAGGCCCTGTAAGTGTGGGTAATTATCACCAAAAGCAACAAACTCCTGCTCATGTAACAAATAACCCAGGCCTTTTTTAACCAGCCCCTTTACCTTGGGTGAGTTTGCTAAACTCGGTAGGTTATCTTCTACGACCTTATCAATGCTGATCATACTGTGCCCTTTGGCAACGAAATAATAGCTAGATTAAAAATCGACCATGACACTAAGGTGTAAAATAAGTGACAGTTTTAAGACTGGGCGAGGGTTAAAGCGGCCATTGCAAAATAGCCTAGTGACGCTGCACTAAGGCTATGTGATACTGCTCTTTTTTATTGTTCGGGAGTAGTCGATGAGCTTATTGTTAGCCATTCCTAATCGTAATATCGAGCGTTTAGAAGCCCAGCTTCAGGCGCAATTGGGGGCTGATAAGGTACAGGTATGGCCGAATATAGTTGATGCCGAGGGCGTAGACATGGTGCTCGGCTGGCAGGTACCTGAAGAATTATGGTCGCAGTTGCCGAATGTGCGCGCGGTAATGTCTTTTGGTGCCGGTGTCGATGGATTGAACTTGGCGGCTATTCCCGCGCACCTGCCCGTCGGTCGCATTGTCGACCCTGAGTTGGCTGCGGATATGGCCGAATATGTATTAACTCAGGTGTTACTGCATAAAACCAATATGCCCCGTTATATGCATCAGCAAGAGCAGCAAGTTTGGCGGCCCAAGCGAGTACGCTCTCATAATCGGGTGGGTTTGCTGGGTTTTGGTCAACTTGGGCAAGCCATAGCCAAGCGTTTAAGCGCTAATGGTTGCTCTGTGATGGCTTATTCTAATGGCGCTAAAACCGATAGTGATGAGGTGCAGCATTTTCATGGTGAACTGGGTCTGAATACCATGTTGGCACAAAGCGATTATCTGGTGTGTATTTTGCCCTTGACCGAGCAAACAAGAGGGATAATCAATGCCGATTTGCTGGCTAAACTGCCCGATCATGCGGTAGTGATAAATGTTGGCCGTGGTGCCCATGTGGTGGAAGAGGATTTACTGGCGGCGCTGCAAGCGCAGCAACTTGGTGGCGCATCTCTCGATGTCTTTAATCAGGAGCCTTTGCCCGCAGAGCACATGTTTTGGCAAACTCCAAACCTGATCGTCACTCCCCATTGCAGTGCGCTAAGCAGGATAGATACCGTGGTTGAGCAGGTGGTGACTAATTATCAGCGCTTACAGCGGGGCGAAGCTTTGCTCCATTGCATAGACAGGCAGCGGCAATACTAAATTACTACTGTCTAAGTAAACAGCTTGTTAATTTTTTGCCGCTTGCTTATAGTATGTGCCGTTACATACTTGATGTAAAAAATAATAATAATAATCTTAGCCGCTAAAAGGCTAAGCCAAGTGGGAAGCGTTATGAAACACAATCAAGGTGGAGCTAAGTTTAGCTATATATTGATTTGGGTTGCTTTTCTCGGATTAGCGGCCTGGTTCAACCAAGCTAACGCCATGCCTTTATAAGGTCTAGGGCTAGAACACTACCATTCCAATGCATAAAAATGCCGAGCTGAGCTCGGCTTTTTTTTTGCCTGATATTCGAGTCTTAGCGCTTGGCGTGCAGTTCTCGGTTTTCCAGTTTTTTCTGCGCACTTTTTTTCAATAATGCATAGGTGGAGCCAAGGCCGCCGTGGCATTTTAGGGCGCTATGGAAAGCCAAAACACAATCGAGTTGCTGCAGCCAATGGTTCACATAGCTTTTTAGCAGGCCTTTATGGGGCTGGCTCTTTTCTCCAATACCGTGCCTTATCAGTAATACGCGAATATTCCGTTCATGGCAGTCGGTAATGGTTTCATACATGGCCTTGCGTGCCTGGACCAGGGTTTGACCGTGCAAATCTAAGGTGGCATCCACATCATATTTACCAAGGCGCAGATTTTTATACACGCCTTCTTGCACACCGGATTTTTTAAAGGCTAGAAAATCATGGGGATCGAGTAGTTCAACATGTTCGCTTGCGAGCAGGTTGTCATCGAACTGGATCGCTTGCTCCGCTGCCCGACGTTTCTCCTGCTGTGCAAGCGTGGGTTTAGATGAGCGTTGAAAGTAACTGACGGTATCTGGCTTTGCCATGGGGGTAACATCACCCATAAACTCTGCAAATAGGTCGCTGTCGCGTGCTGGAGAAGAAGAATTCATAATCGCCTCGGCCAAATAAATTACAGCTAGGCTGATGTTAGCCTATTTTATTTGACTTGTACCACAGCATTTTTGTGCCGTGGTACCAAGTGCGTTATTTTTGCGCTGTTTTACACTAGAGTGCGGCCAACGCGGCTGGTGTATACCTTAAATAAATAGAAGGTATTAATTAACACTAGGGTAATGTTAGTCAAACCATTAGGTGTAACTAACTGCTGAGCATGGACAAAAAATAACAAACCAATGGCGATACTTGCGGCGATACGCAGCAGGGTGCCATGACTAATAAAGAAAGCGCCAATAGCCAGTGCTCCAAGTATGATTTGAATTCCAAGGTTGACGTCCAAGTTGCTCGACTCCAAAGTGTAATAGGACTAAAAAAGAGGCGCTATTATGCGAGCCATTATGGGTGCAAACAAACTAAAAAAAATATCATTTTCGGATAAGTTTTATTAATCTGAAATTTAATGCGCTCAGAGTGAGAATACATCCATATTGAGGTGCGGGATCTGGGCCGTTGGGTATTAGCCGGACAATAAAGGAATTCAGGTAAAATCAGGATAATTGCCAATTTATAGGGGTAAATGACTGCAAATCAGTGGTTAAGGAGGCGTTCATCAGTTTTTTTAGCATCTGAAAAAATAGATAATGATGCATTACTGATTAGAACTAATGCAGGCTAGCGTTTTCTTTATGACTATATAGGGAACTTGATTGAGGTTAAGTCGATAGAATAAACATAAGTTTGCTTAATGTTTAATAAGGCAGTTAAGCGCCCCGTCATTTCTACCTTGTAAGCTTGGTTACCAAGGCGCTGGCAGATGCTTGGCCTAACCGTCGCATCGCTCTATAATAAGGGCGGTTTTTAGTGTAGTTTGGTTATCTAAGTTAATTCTTAGGATTGCCCCATTCAGTAGGATAAGTTAGGAAGTTTCAATGGACGATATAGCAATATTAATAGTGGATGATGTTGGCACGGTACGGAGTTTTCTCAACCAAACCTTGATGCATTTAGGGATAGACGATGTCGATGAAGCGGCGACTGCGGCGCAATGTATGTCGGCCTGTGCGCAAAAGCGTTACCAGATTGTATTTTTAGATATCGAACTGCCCGATGGTGACGGAAAGGCGATGATAGCCGACATTAACGCTATTTTGCCCGAGGCGAAGGTGGTGATGGTTAGCGCGCATTCTACTATTGATAATGTAAAGGATGCCATAGACAAGGGCGCCAAAGGTTTTGTGGTGAAACCCTTTTCACCGAAGAAGATTGCGGCGATGCTGAAAAAGTTTTATCCCAGCATAGAGTTTGCCTAAGAGGCAACTCAAGAAATGGGGAGCAGGTGTATACCGCGCCTGCTTAATCATGTGTTTATTCGAACGTGATTGATTTGCAGACATAAAAAAACCGGCCTAGGCCGGTTTTTTTGCTAGATTAAGAGCTAAATTATAGCGCTTTTATCTTAGCAGCAAGACGGCTCTTATGGCGAGCTGCCTTGTTTTTGTGGATTAGACCCTTAGTTGCGTAACGATCTAAAATAGGTGTAGCTACTGCGAAAGCCGCTTGTGCAGCTTCTTTGTCACCAGCTTGGATGGCAGCAATTACTTTCTTTGTGTATGTACGCATCATTGAACGACGGCTTGCGTTGTGCTGACGGCGTTTTTCGCTGGTTACAGCGCGTTTCTTTGCAGACTTGATGTTAGCCAAGGTTTGCTCCTAACAATCTTAAATAAAGCTTATATTTAAAGGCCGTGGACTATGCCCGTTTTTTTTCAATTTGTCAATCAAATTTACTCACGTGGCACAGCCAACTGCAGGAGTAACGAATCGCCAATGCCTACCGGGAGACACATATATAAGGTGCTATAGCGGGTTAGCGCACCCTATACCCAATAAAATTTGGTTTGTTATTGCAGTTAATGGCCTGTGACCGCGGCGGATTATAGCAAAGCAAATGAGCGGCGACCAGCGCTGTATTCGCTCGGCTTTTATTGGCATAATGCCGCAATTAATGTCGGCCCAAGAGAGGATGTGTGGCTAACAGCTTGTTTCGTTCCGGTATGATTGTCAGTGCCATGACAATGATTTCGCGGGTATTAGGATTAGTACGCGATGCGGTGGTGGCCAATTTATTGGGTGCCAATGCCAGTGCCGACGTATTTTTATTCGCCAATCGCATTCCCAACTTTTTACGTCGCTTATTCGCCGAAGGTGCGTTTGCGCAGGCCTTTGTGCCAGTTCTGAGCGAGATAAAAGAACAACAAGGGGATGACGCGGTACGGCTTTTTGTGGCCCGCGCCGCCGGCACCCTGGGCACCATATTAATTATTGTTACCCTGCTTGGGGTGATAGGCTCGCCCATAATTGCCGCGCTGTTTGGCGCCGGCTGGTTTGTGGACTGGTATCAAGGTGGCGCCGATGGAGAAAAGTTCCTGCTTGCCTCAAGCTTGTTGAAATGGACCTTTCCCTATTTATTCTTCGTCTCCTTGGTGGCCCTCAGTGGAGCTATTTTAAACGTTTATAACCGTTTTGCGGTGGCCGCCTTTACCCCAGTGCTGCTTAATGTGGCCATTATTGGCTGTGCTGTTTTTCTGCATCAGCAATTCGATGTCGGGGCCTATGCGCTGGCCATAGGTGTATTTGTCGGTGGCGTGGTGCAACTGGCATTTCAAATCCCCTTTTTATATCGCGCCAAGATGTTGGTTCGGCCGCGTTGGGGCTGGCATGATGAAGGGGTGAAAAAGGTAAGAACCCTGATGATCCCGGCGCTGTTCGGGGTGTCGGTGTCGCAAATAAACCTCTTCTTGGATACGGTTATTGCGTCCTTCCTGGTGACCGGCTCCATTGCCTGGCTTTATTATGCCGACCGCTTAATTGAATTCCCTCTCGGGCTATTTGGCATTGGCATTGCCACGGTGATCTTGCCGACGCTGTCAAAATTACATGCCGGCGATAAAGGTTCGGACTTCCAGGTTACTCTGGACTGGGGCGTGCGCTTTGTGATTTTCCTTGGACTGCCGGCCATGGTTGGCTTGATGCTCATCAGCCCGCTGATCATTACCGTGCTGTTCGACCATGGCGCCTTTGCCAGTGCCGGTGAAGACCATGTAAGGGCTGTGGCCTTAGGTGTTGCCGCCTACGCGGTGGGCCTGGTGAGCTTTATGCTCATTAAGGTCTTGGCGCCTGGCTTTTATGCCCGCCAGGATACCCGTACTCCGGTACGCATTGGTATTATCGCCATGGCGCTGAACATGGTGTTTAACCTTATGTTGGCGCCCTTTATCGGTTATCTGGGATTGGCTCTGGCCACGGCGCTGTCGGCTACTTGTAATGCCTTTTTGCTGTATCGTCAGCTGGCCAAGGACGAGGTGTATCATTTTTCCCGCTTTAGTTTGGTCTTTAGTAGCAAATGCCTTATTGCTAGCGTGGTTATGGGTATTCTGGTTTACCTGGTGCAAGCCCAGTTTGCGTGGCAAGATTGGCCCTTGCTTGAGCAGATAATACTGCTGGCTGGCCTGATAGGGGCGGCGGCAAGCACTTACTTTGGTATGCTTTTTATTTTTGGTGTGCGTCCAAGTACGATAAAAAATGTGGCAACTACTGAATCACATTAAAAAAAAGATTATAATCGAGCACTTTCGTCAGCAGTAGTGCGCAAAGACAAGGCATTTTGAGCGATGGAGCTTATACGCGGAATCCACAATATACGCGACCAGCATCACGGCTGTGTACTCACCATAGGTAACTTTGATGGGGTGCACTTAGGCCATGTTGAGGTGATCAAGGGGTTACTAGAGGACGCCAAGGCGTTAAACCTACCCAGCACAGTGATGATCTTCGAGCCGCAGCCACAGGAGTTCTTTTGTAAAGATCAGGCTCCGGCACGGCTAACGCGACTGCGTGATAAGCTGGCTTTACTTGCCAAGCTTGGGGTTGAGCGGGTGATCTGTGTCAGCTTTAACCGCAAATTTGCCAATTTAGCCGCTGCTGATTTTGTACAGCAAGTGTTGATTGACAAGCTGGGCGTACAGGCCCTGACCGTGGGCGATGACTTTCGCTTCGGACGTGGCAGGGAAGGTGACTTTTCTTTGCTGCAAGAGCTGGGCAAGGGCGCCGGTATGGCGGTAAAAAGCACGGAAAGCTTTAAAAAAGCCAATGCCAGAGTGAGCAGCACTGCTATTCGTACCGCCTTGAAAGCGGGAGACTTGCAACTGGCGAAAACCATGCTGGGTCATGACTATGCCATCAGTGGCCGGGTGATCCATGGTTGGAAAAAAGGTCGCGAGTTGGGTTTTCCGACCGCCAATGTCGCCCTTAAACGCCAGGTATGCCCTCTTAATGGCGTTTTTGCGGTGCAGGCGGTGATAGCCGGGCGCACCTACAATGGGGTAGCAAATGTAGGTAACAAACCTACATTTAATGGTACCCGGGCCTTGTTGGAAGTACACTTGTTCGACTTTGCCCAGTCGATTTATGGACAATTTATAGAAGTGAAGCTTAAACATAAGCTTCGCGACGAACAAAAATTTAATGGCTTCGATGAATTGGTGCAGCAAATTAAGCACGATGCCATCGCGGCAAAGCAGTTTTTTACTTTAGCGACCACCGCCCAGAGCGGCAGTCTGTAGCCGATACGGAAAGTAGGATTAATGAGCGACTATAAACATACCTTAAACTTACCGGAAACCGAGTTTCCAATGCGTGGCAACCTAGCCCAACGCGAACCGCAAATGTTAAAGCAATGGTACGAGCAAGACTTGTACGGACAAATTCGCGCCGCAAAAAAAGGTAAGAAGTCTTTCATCTTGCATGATGGACCTCCTTATGCCAATGGCAACATTCACCTAGGTCACTCAGTCAACAAAATCCTAAAAGACGTGATTATCAAGTCGAAAACCCTGTCGGATTTCGATGCCCCGTATGTGCCGGGCTGGGACTGTCACGGTCTGCCAATTGAATTAATGGTTGAGAAAAAAGTAGGCAAGCCGGGTCACAAGGTAACAGCCGCAGAATTCAGACAAAAATGTCGTGACTACGCCGCCAAGCAGGTGGAAGGTCAAAAAGCCGACTTTAAACGCCTGGGCGTATTCGGTGAGTGGGACAACCCATATCTGACCATGAACTTCGATTTCGAAGCCAATGCTATCCGTACTTTAGGTCGTATTATCGACAAGGGTCACCTGCATAAGGGTGCTAAGCCGGTACACTGGTGTACGGATTGTGGTTCGGCCCTGGCCGAAGCCGAGGTTGAATACCAAGACAAGCAGTCGCCAGCCATCGATGTGAAGTTTGTGTTCGCCGACGAGCAGGCCGTTGAAACGGCATTTGCGTTGAGCGCAGAGCACAAGGGCACAGGTAGCATCGCCACCGCGATTTGGACCACAACGCCTTGGACCTTGCCAGCTAACCGTGCTGTAGCGGTACACGCTAATCTTGAATATGCCTTAGTCCAAGTAGAAGACGAAGGCCAACAACAGCGTTTAGTGCTTGGCTCTGAATTGGTTAAAGATTGTATGGACCGTTTTGGCTTTAAGCATTTCCACACGCTTGGTTATGCCAAAGGTTCTGCCCTTGAAAACCTGCAAGCAGCGCACCCATTCTTAGAATTCAATGTACCGGTTATTCTTGGCGACCACGTTACTACGGACTCGGGTACAGGTATCGTTCATACCGCGCCGGGCCATGGTCAAGAAGACTATGCGGCAGGTCTTGCCTATGGCCTTGAAGTGGCGAACCCGGTTGGTGCTAACGGTGTGTATCTTCCGGATACACCTATTTTCGCCGGTCAGCACGTATTTAAAGCCAATCCGAATGTGATTGAGCTGCTGCAAGAAAAAGGTGCATTGTTGCATCACCATGCGCTTCAGCACAGCTACCCACATTGTTGGCGCCATAAAACGCCTATTATCTTCCGTGCTACGCCGCAGTGGTTTATTGCCATGGATAAAGCGGGCTTACGCCAGGATTCACTGGCTGAAATCAAGAAGACAGAGTGGTTGCCAAGCTGGGGTGAAAGCCGTATTGAAAACATGGTTGAAGGTCGCCCGGACTGGTGTATCTCGCGTCAGCGTACCTGGGGTGTGCCGATTGCCCTGTTTGTTGATAAAGACACGGGTGATTTACACCCGAATACCAGCGAACTAATCGAAAAAGCGGCGCAACTGGTAGAAAAAGGCGGCATTCAGGCATGGTATGACCTTGAGCCGGAAACCCTATTAGGTGCGGATGCCGAGCGTTATGTAAAAGTACAAGATACTTTGGACGTGTGGTTTGACTCGGGTGTTACTCACGCCTGTGTACTGGATGCTCGCGATGAGCTGAGCTCACCTGCGGATCTATACCTGGAAGGGTCGGATCAGCACCGTGGTTGGTTTATGTCATCGCTAATGACCAGTGTTGCCATTCATGGCCGCGCGCCATACCGTCAGGTTATGACTCATGGTTTCACCGTGGATGAAAACGGCCGTAAGATGTCTAAGTCTTTAGGTAACGTGATTTCACCGCAAGACGTGATGAATAAAATGGGCGCCGACATTCTGCGTCTATGGGTGGCGTCGACCGACTTTACCGCAGAGATGACGGTATCGGATGAAATTTTCAAACGCGCCGCGGATCGTTACCGTCGTATTCGTAATACCAGCCGTTACCTACTGGCTAACCTAAATGGCTTTAACCCAAGCACCGACCTGGTTGAAGTAGCAGACATGGTTGAGCTGGATCGTTGGATCGTTTCTCGTGCGGAGCAGTTGCAAGAAGAAATCGTTAATGCCTATGACGAGTATCAGCTACTTGTGGTTACACAGAAGCTAATGAACTTCTGTACCGGCGAGCTGGGCTCTTTCTACTTAGACGTGATCAAAGACCGTCAATACACGGCCAAGGCTGACTCGCACGCTCGTCGTTCATGTCAGAGCGCTCTGTACCATATTGCCGAGGCGATGACACGTTGGATGGCGCCTATTCTAAGCTTTACCGCTCAAGAAATCTGGCAGGTGCTGCCGGGTGAGCGCAGCGAGTTTGTATTTACCGGTACCTGGTATGAAGGTTTAACTGCGGTTGAAGGTAAGTTCTCAGATGAGCAATGGCAAACCGTGTTGAACGTCCGTGATGCGGTAAACCGTGTCCTGGAAAGTGCCCGTAAAGAAGACATTATCGGTGCTACCTTGCAAGCAGAGGTGACTCTGTACGCCAATGACGAGCTTAAAGCGACACTGGATGCCTTGTCTGACGAGCTGCGCTTTGTGCTGCTGACCTCTAAAGTATCCGTGCTTGCCCATGGTGATAAGCCGGCTGACATTGAAGAGTCTGAATTGACTGGCTTAGCCGTATTCGTGGCCGCCACTAATGCACAAAAATGTGAGCGTTGTTGGCACTATTGTGATGATGTAGGCAGTGTTGAAGCGCATGCGGAGCTGTGTGGTCGCTGTGTTACCAACGTTGATGGCGATGGCGAAACACGTCAATTTGCATAATCTCAGCTGTAGGAGTGAATGTGTCAGCTAAGCGTAATGGATTAATTTGGTTGGTACTTACTGTGGTGCTTTTGGTGGTCGACTGGGCCACCAAAACCCTAGTAGTGAATACCATGACCTTAGGGCAGACCATAGATATTCTGCCGGTTTTCAATATTACCTATGTACATAACCCAGGTGCTGCATTTAGCTTTTTAAGCGATGCCGGTGGCTGGCAACGTTGGTTTTTAAGTGCCATTGCGGTGGCGATTTCGGTGTTACTGATCTGGTGGCTTAAACGCTTACCCGCATCGAATAAATTACTTGGCTGTGCCTATGCCCTTGTGTTGGCTGGCGCCCTAGGTAATCTTTATGATCGTATGGTTTATGGCTATGTGATTGATTTTATTCATGTGTATTATCAGAACTGGCATTACCCCAAGTTTAATATTGCCGATTGCGCCATCTGTATTGGTGCCGCGCTATTGTTAATTGATGCCTTTAAATCAAGCAGTAAAAAGGAGTCGGTCAATGAGTGAAGCCATTATCGGTGCTAATTCTGAAGTAGTGTTTCATTTTTCGATCAAGTTGTCGGATGGCTCTGCCGCCGATTCCACCAAGGTTCACAACAAGCCTGCTAAACTGGTAATGGGTGATGGCAGCCTGACGGAAAACTTTGAGAAGTGTTTGCTGGGCCTGCGTGCCGGTGAGGAAAAAAGCTTTGAGCTTGAGCCTGAGGATGCCTTTGGCCAACCTAATCCGGACAATATTTATCATGTGGATCGCAGCAAGTTCAGCGCCGAAGCGCCAGCTAAGGTGGGCGCAATTATTGCTTTTACTCAGCCAGATGGCACCGAGCTACCGGGTGTAGTGCGTGAAGTGCAAGGCGAGTCGGTGACTATTGATTTCAACCATCCTTTAGCCGGTCAAAAGCTGACGTTTGAGGTGGAGATCTTAGAGGTAATTAACTGATGAAAATCATGTTAGCCAACCCGCGCGGATTTTGTGCCGGGGTCGATAGAGCGATCAGTATAGTAGAGCGTGCCTTGGATATTTTCGAGGCGCCCATCTATGTGCGTCATGAAGTGGTGCACAATAAATACGTGGTCAATGGTCTAAAAGATCGAGGCGCCGTGTTTGTTGAAGAGCTGGATCAGGTACCCGATGACAGTATCGTGATTTTCAGTGCTCATGGAGTATCGCAAGCGGTACGCCAGGAAGCCAAACGTCGTGAGCTGAAAGTATTTGACGCTACCTGTCCTTTGGTTACTAAGGTACATATGGAAGTAACCCGGGCTTCACGCCGTGGCACCGAATGTATTTTGATCGGTCACCAGGGTCATCCAGAAGTGGAAGGCACCATGGGTCAATACGACAACCCAGAGGGTGGCATCTACCTGGTGGAAACCCCAGAGGACGTGGCCAAGCTTGAGGTTAAAGATCCTAGCAAGCTGTTTTACTGCAGCCAAACCACCTTGTCGGTGGACGATACCGCCGATGTGATAGACGCATTGCGTGAGCGTTTTTCGGATATCGATGGCCCGCGTAAGGACGATATCTGCTACGCCACACAAAACCGTCAGGATGCGGTGCGTGATTTGGCAGACAAGGTTGATGTGCTTTTAGTTGTCGGTGCTAAGAATAGCTCCAACTCTAACCGTTTGCGTGAGCTGGCAAGCAAAATGGGCACCACAGCCTATTTGATTGATGATGCCAGCTCCATTGATGCCAACTGGTTACAAAATGTTGATAGCGTTGGCGTAACAGCAGGCGCATCAGCGCCAGAGGTGTTGGTAAAAGAGGTGGTCAATCACCTTAAATCACTTGGCGGTGAGCAGGTGATGGAAAACCCGGGACGTGAAGAAGATATAGTCTTTGCCGTTCCTGCAGAGCTTAGATAAGCACTTGGGGTGATTAATGAGTCAGTCGTTATCAGCCCAAGCTAATTCTTATTCTTTACTGACCACCTTGTGTCAAACGCGCGGTATTCTGAGCGCTTTGATCGTGGCACAGGTGCTGGCCCTGATCATCAGTTTCAGCGAGTACCAACCGGATAATTTCTGGTTGGTACTTGGCCAGAGCAGCCTGCTTATTCAATTTATTACCTCCATCAGCATTGCTGCGCTTTATGTTCTGAGTCGAGTTAAGCCTGACCTAAACAATTCTGTGCAAGCGCTTGCCGTGGTTGCTGTGTTGGTGCTGAGCACCCTGGCTATCACCTTTTATATCAGCTACCTCGAACTGCTCGATGCCCGGCTTTCCCATTGGTTTGTGTTTAAAAGCAGTGCCATTAGTTTACTGGTAGCGGCCTTATTTGTGCAGTTTATGGCCATCTATAATGAACACGCCAAGGCGCATTCGGCCTATGCGCGAGCTCAGCTTGATGCGTTACAGGCCCGTATTCGCCCCCATTTCTTGTTCAATAGCCTCAACACCCTAGCCGAGTTGGCCCATGAAGACAGCGACGCCGCGGAGGAATCGGCATTGGCGCTGGCGTCTTTATCCCGGGCGGCGATGCAGGTGGGTCAGCAAAGTACCCTGGCGCAAGAGCTGGCTTTGGCCAAGCGCTATATTGCCCTGGAGCAGTGGCGTTTTGGCGAGCGTCTAAAGGTAAACTGGCATCTTCCCAAGGAAATACCCGAGGTGGTTTTGCCTTGTTTAACACTGCAGCCGCTGTTGGAAAATGCTGTGGTTCACGGTATTGAGAGCAGTGATAAGGGCGGGGTGATCGATGTTGAGGTACATATTAGTAAGCAAAGTGCTACTGTTATTGTTAGCAACAGTTTGAGTGCGCAGCCAACACCAACAACACGAGCTCATAACGGTATCGCCTTGGATAATATTCAAAAGCGTCTGAGCATCATTTATGCCGGCCAAGCCAGCATGCGCGCGCGCCGACTGGCGAACAGTTACCGCGTTAAGTTGGTGGTGCCTAAAATGGAGTTTATATAGTGCAGGTTTTGATCGTTGATGATGAGCCCATGGCGCAAAAGCGCCTTAATCGCTTGTTGGCCGAGCACGCCCATATAGATGTGATCGGGTATGCGAATAATGGTGTGGAGGCTGTTGAGTTAGCTGCACAATTGCAGCCCGATGTGATCTTTATTGACGTTGAAATGCCGGGGAAGAACGGCTTAAGTGCGGCGCAAGAAATTAACGGGCAGGCCATTCCGCCGGCTATTGTGTTTGTAACCGCTCACCCTCAGCATGCCCTCGATGCTTTTAAGGTGATGCCTGCTGCATATCTGTTAAAACCCTTGGAGCGCCAAGAGCTGGATACAGTGGTGAATAAACTGAGCCAACTTAATAAGGCGCAGGTAAAAGGGCAGCAACAGCAGAGCATTAGCTATAAGGTAGGAAATCAGACCAAAAAATTAAACCTGGCTGATATTCTTTATTGTTGTAGCGATGGTAAGTACACCCAAGCCTTCTGTAGTGATACGCAGGTGTTACTCGATACCAGCCTCAAAGAGTTGGAGCAACAGTACCCGAGGGTGTTTTTGCGTATTCACCGCAATACCTTGGTAAACAAGGCGCAGCTTCAATCCGTGGTGCAGCAGGACAAGCAATATCAGGTACGGTTAAAATCTAGCCCCGAGTTATTGAGTGTCAGTCGTCGCGAAGTCTCGCGGGTAAAAGAAGCGTTAGCCGACTAACTTATCATTAACCATGTTTTTCGCTCCTGGATTGCTACCCGCTACTCAAGTTTGCAGGAAGCGATTTAACTTCTTTCACACGTCACTTATGTGAGTTCAGCTTAACGCTGTTTTTTAAGGAAAAAAATCTTAGTTTTTTTGGTACTACCTGAACCCTTTACTTAGCTCGACCGCTTATTCCTCTAAATATACCGTTTATTCCTTCTGACGTTGAGCCTGGTGCTTGAGTTACTAAACTGTTAAGAATTACTGCAACTCCATGGATCATTATGCGTCATCAACAAGGTTTTACCCTCCTCGAAACGCTTATCGCGTTTATTGTTTTAGTCTTTGGTCTCCTCGGTGCCATCGCCTTACAGGCAAAGGCAAAGCAGGCTACCTATGACGCCATGCAGCGTGCGGCAGCGCTGGGCGTTGCCAACGATGTGATTGAGCGTATGAAAGCCAATACCGAAGGGGCGCTGGCGGGCAACTATAACGGCAATATTGCCAGTAGTGATACGCCACCGGAAGCAAGCAGCTATAAGAGCTGTATAAACAACGGCTGTAGTGCAGCTGAAGTTGCTCTGTTTGATAAGGAACATTGGCGTAAGTCGATTCGTGGAGTTGATGCAACCGGTTCGCAGCCAGATAACACGGGTTCGTTGTCTGGCGCCATGATTTGTATTGATACCACCAATGGTGGGGCTGATAACCGAACTATTAAAGTGACTATTTCTTGGGATTCGCGTCAAGAGTTGACCAGCAATGCAGGTGCCGGGGCGGTTAAAGCGGATTGCGGTACCAATGATGACCGCCGCCGTGTTTTAGCACTTAATTCATTTCTATTTGTGTAGGGAGCGACAATGGATATAAAGCACAAGAGGTTTAATCGAATAGCCGGTTACACCCTATTAGAGCTAATGATCGCCATGGTCGTTGGTTTGTTTTTAATTGGCGGGGTTATGTTTACCTATTTGAGCATGAAGGTGACCACCTCGGATACGGTGGAGATGGGTGAGTTGCAAGAAACTGGGCGTATTGCCCTAGATATCTTAGGAAAAGATCTGAAAATGGCAGGCTTTTTTGGCCGCTTAAATATTTATTCTTTGACCACAGCCGATGTCTCTGGGGTGACTGCCCCTGCAGGGGACTGTATTGACGAGGTCTTTAGTATAGGCAGTTTTCCAGGTACGGGGGCTGTACCAAACTTTCCCGTTATATATGGACTAGAGGCTGACTCTGCAAATGAGCTTGGTTGTATTACCGATGCTAAGACCGGCAGTGATGTTATTCAAATTAAACGAGCAGCGGGTGAGGAAGTGTCTGGCCAAAACACACAGACTGGCCAGTATTATGTACAAACCACCTTATCTGATGCGCGCTTTATCGAAGGTGATAGTAATCCTATTCCATTTGAACTAGGTAAGGGCGTCTGGCCCTATGAACACTTGGTGTACTACGTAGGTGAGGATAAATATACCTCGGGCGGTAAAGAGATTACCGTGCCTGTGCTTAAGCGTAAGCGTTTAATTGGCGATCAAATGCAAACTGAGTCAGTACTTGAAGGTGTGGAAAATATTCGCTTTCTTTACGGTCTCGACAACGATGGCAATGGCGATGTGGATGAATATCTAGAAGCGGGCGAGATGACGCCTGCACATTGGCAGCAATCGGGCCCGACACGTATTAAAACCGTGCAAGTATCCGTATTAGTGCGTGCCACAAAGGAAGATAATAACATTCAGTTACAAAACAAAACCTATACATTAGGTGGGGATGCCGCCGCCACACAACGAATATTAACGGGTGCGGATGTGCCAGGAAATTATCGTCGCATGGTGTTTGTTTCAACCTTTAAGATTAACAATGCTGGAGGCAACCAATGGTTAATAGCACTTTAGGACGTACTCACCAACAAGGGGTGGTGCTGATTGCAGCCCTGGTTATGGTGTTGGTAGTGAGCGGCGTAGCCGTAACCCTTATGAGCAGTAGTAGCGTTGATATGAAGGTCATTAATGCGGCGCAAGATTATGACGAGGCTCTTACTCAGGCTTACGCCGATAGTAGCCGCGCTATTTTTGATGAAATAAAGGTAAATAGCGCAGTTAATTTTACTAAGCCTAATTTAGCTCCATTTCCAATCGATGGTATTAAGCCTAAAGATGAGGTGATCACGCTAACTGCTAAGGACGCTACGGCTTCTTTGTCTTTGCTTAAGGCACCTGGAGTACCTAGTGCTACCAACTGCTCGCGTAAAAAATCGGCACATGCCACTGGTGCCCAAATTAAGTGCAGTCGAGACTTAAGGGTCGTTAGTGAAGTGAATTATGGAAAGAATAACCGCCATTTGGTCAGCGTGATTGCCGGTATAGAGCAAGAGTCTCTGTAACACGAGCGGCATAAATTAATAGGTGAACGACATGAAAGTTTTTAAAAAATTAGCTTTGCTGTGTGCACTATCTGTGCCGGCAGCAATACATGCTGAAGATATAGAAGTTTATGTGGGTAATATGGGCGCCACGGGCGCCAAAGCCAAGGTGCTGATAATAGTCGATAACTCCGGCAGTATGAATGAAACTGTCATAGCTCCGCCTCCTTATAATACCAACGAGGAGTACCCAGAAACCGGCGCCGAGTCCGGTAGCGGTTTTAAAAATGATTTTGTCTTTTACTCTGTCGGTATTCCCATCGATGAGATAGCGCTGAGTGACATAGAAAACCGCTCTGATGCAAAACGATTTGATATGTTGCTTAATGGTTGTGACGCGGCGAAAGAAGCTCTAGCCAAGTACGGTTATTTTACTGGGAAAATGCTTGAGTTCTCAGGGATCAATAATGGTGGCTGGATTAATCTGAAAAATGACAATGGCGGAAATATGAAAAACCCCGTTGATTGTTTAGCTGATTTCCAAAATGACGATGGCGATAATGCCTTTCAATCTCCGGTAGACACCAAAACATTGATTGACCCGTATTTGAAAGTTGGGCCTAACGATGAATATAGTTCTGCTACCCATGATCAGCTTAAAGGTTTTCCCTCAAACAGCAATTACGAGAACCGCCATAAGCCATTTTTTGGTTACAGTGGCGAAACCCCTCATTCCCAGTACGACGAGTACGAACGTTCAAAAATGGAGGCTGAGTTTGAAAATGCCAATGTGGTCACACTTTATTCTCCCAATTATATCCGTTGGTATATAGCCAACAGAGGAAACACTGCTAACAAGGATCTTAAGATCGAAGTGGCTAAAAATACGATAACAGCAACTCTTGGCGCCACGCCTGATGCCGAGTTTGCCTTGATGTTATATAACCTGAATTTCCCAGAAGAAAACGATCGGGATGGTGGACGTCTAGTTGCAGGCTTTGGTCAGGATGAAACTATTGTAAATAGTCTGGTTACCTCAATTGAAGGTCAAACGAATACACCTCTGTGTGAGACCCTGTTTGAAGCTTACAATTATTTCGGTGGCCATGCTGTAAAGTTTGGTGATGATGATACCGACTGTAATGTTGATACTGACGGTAACGCCGCTTGTGCTGGCCTTAATTATCAAGCGAATATCCCTGCATTTGATACGTCTACAACAATAGACGGCGCTGGTGACATTTATAAAACTCCCTATACTAACCGTGGCGGTTGCGCCGAAGATATCAGCATTATTTACATTACAGATGGGGCGCCTACCTTAGATAACGCGGCTGATGTACCAATAGGTGCCCTTTTTGATAATTATGTTACTAGCCAAATTCCCCAAATAACCCCTTCTATTAAGCCAGATATAGATGATTTGATTAAATACGAAGAAGTAGTTGAGGGGGAAAATGGCGAGCAGTTAGTAACAACAAAATCAAGCTATTTACCAGCACTTGCTCACTATATGAAAAAGCAGGATATTAATCAGAATATCCCAGGTAATCAGACCGCCACCTTATACACGGTTGGTTTTGGTGGAGGCGCACCTGAGGCTCTTCTAAGAAAAGCTGCTCATGAGGGGGGAGGTAAATACTATTCTGCCACTACAAGTGAGTCATTGCAGTTTGCCCTTGACGATTCTATAAATAAGATCCTTTCTGAATCCAGTTCATTCACAGCCCCTTCGGTTGCAAGTAATAACTTTGACCGTACCCAAACCTCGGATTCTGTTTATTACGCCATGTTTTTACCTACGGAAGGTGCCCGCTGGGCAGGCAACCTGAAAAAGTTAAAAGTCTCTGATGGCAAAGTCGTCGATGTAAATGGCGTACAGGCCCTTGACGGCGATGGCAATATTAAATCAGGTAATGAAATAGTAACCACATTTTGGAGTGCGGCCCCGGATGGTGATGAAGTACGTGCCGGTGGTGCCAACTATGTGCTGTCGCAGCTAAGTGCAGATAACCGTAACGTATATTCTAATTTTGTAGATTATGGTGTGTCCCTAGATGAACCAGATGCTTCATTAACTGCGTCAAATGTTAATAAGTTTTATGGCAATGGAAATGAGACGGTTGGTGAGCCGATAGCGGCTGAGAAACTTGGGGTTTCAGCTACAGAGATCACTGGCTTGATTAATTGGGCCCGTGGTTTTGACGTAGATGATGAAGATATTGATGGTCAAACCAATGATACACGTCAGGATATTATGGGTGACCCTTTACATTCGCGCCCGGTGGCTCTGACTTACCCTGACGGTGAAATAAAAATTATTCTGGGAACTAATGCCGGCTTTGTGCACTTGTTCTCGGATAAAAATAATACTTTGACTGAGCAGTGGAGCTTTATTCCTCACGAACTGCTTAGTAATTTAAAGACCTTACGTAACAACGAATCGGGCGAGAAAGTCTATGGTATGGATGGCACCGCCACCGTGTATTTTAACGACAAAAATAACGATGGCATTGTAGATGATGGCGTGGATACGGTATGGGTCTTTATCGGAATGCGTCGTGGTGGTAATTCATATTATGCAATAGACATGTCTAATAGCAATGCGCCCAGATTAATGTGGAAATTGGACCCTGCTTCTCCTGGATTTGAAGAACTTGGCCAAACCTGGTCTCAGCCAGTTGTTACTTACCTTAAGGGCTATACGTACGACTATATCGATGCGCAAGGGAATAAATTGCAGAAGCCTGAACCTATTCTAGTGTTCGGTGCTGGTTATGACACAAACAAAGACACGGGCTTCGGAGTAGACTCTGTTGGCCGTGGTATTTATATGGTTAAAGCCAGTGACGGTAGTCTGGTTGGCAAGTTCACTAATGGAGACTCAAGTGGTGGTCTTGCCTTCGAAGGCAAGCATAGTATTGTTGGTGAAGTTGCTATGCTAGATAGTGATTATGATGGCTATACCGACCGTATGTACGCCAGCGATACCGGCGGTAATGTGTGGCGCTTTGATATGCCCAGTACAGATAAGAGCACCTGGTCTGTGTTCCATTTCGCCGAGTTAAGTAATTCAGAAATACTATCGGAGCAGCGTCGTTTCTTTTATGGCCCCTCGGTAGCTCGTACCTATTATACGCAAGTAAAAACCACCACAATTGATGGTAAAGAATATATTACTAGGCAGGAACTTCCTTACGAGGCCGTGTTGGTGGGCAGTGGTAACCGCTCTCACCCGTTGGAAACGATCGAGAGCAACTACCTCTATATGTTGCGCGATACAAATACCATAACAGAGTCTTTTACAGAGGCTTTAGAGAATGTACCTACGAAATTAACAACTTTGGATTTAATGAATATTTCGGGTGCACCACTTGAAGATGTTGAGCCCGATGACGAAGATTTTATAAATTTTGAGAAACAACTGGGCAGCTCCCAAGGCTGGTATTACTCACTAAGCCCAACCGAGAAATCACTTGCCCAACCAACAGTGTTATTCGGTGTTGCTTACTTCACGTCCTTTACGCCCAGAGAAGAAAATGATATCGCCAATTGTGTGTTGGCCGGTGGTATGGGGCGTTTATACGCATTTAACCTGCATTATGGCTCCAGTGTATACGACTTTGGTCATTCTCTGGATCTAGGTGATAAGATCCCGCCACCCCCGACTTTTATCGTGGAAGAAGAGTTTTATTGCTTAAACTGTGGTACCGATGATGAATCTGCACCTGATACGCCGGATAATGGTAAGTTGTTAGAGTTAATCGGGGTAGATGAAAACGATCCGACTAAAACAACCAAGCCGGGCTTTAGAACCATACAAAACTATATTTTCCGCCAAGAGGACAATAACTAATGGAAAGAAGTAACGGATTTACTCTTATTGAATTGATGATTACTGTCGCAGTAGTCGGAATTTTAGCGGCTATTGCCTATCCGAATTATCAGAGCTTTGTTATTAGCAGTGCCCGCTCAGAGGCCATGAGTGCAGTGCTCGATGCTGCTAGTAAGCAGGAGCAATACTTTGCAGATAACCGTCAGTACACTACGGACATAAGTAAGTTGGGCTTAAATACTAAAACCGAGTCAGGTTTATACGCCTTATCGGCCACCGTAGATGGTCAAACGTTCGAAATAACCGCCACTCCCGATGGGGGTGTGGCGTTAAAAGATACCAAGTGTACTAAATTCACCATAACCGAGATTGGCTTGAAAGGTTCAGAAGGAACCGCCGATGTCGATACTTGTTGGAAGAGGTAAGCTATATGAAAATTTTATCAAAATTAATGTTAGCGGGTGCCTTGGTTGCCTTGTCGTCAAGCGTTTACGCTAAATCGCTTAACGGTTATAAGTGCTATGCCTTGTTAGAAGACAATACCTTTGCCGTTATCGATGTGGAGATAAAGCAAAAAAGTAAGGCGCAGGCGGCTAATGCGGCTATTGCAGAAGGCCATAAATACCCAGGCAAGAAGCTACAACGGGTAGCAGAAATTCAGCAGTGCGTTTTACGCAGTGAAGAGTTTTCCGATACTAACGCACGTAAATTGGATAAGCTGAAGTTGCGTTAGTATCAACAAACCTAGTTTTACGCTTTAGAAAATGCCAGCTTTGCTGGCATTTTTATTTGGCTTATAACGTAGTTTTGGGAGTTATATGTGCTTTGGCTTTACTCTATCGTTTCGTTTAAGTATCAATTGAGCCGAGATTGATATAGAGAGCCTTCCCAATATAAGTGAGCCCGTACACGTGAACGTAGTGATGCAGCACGGCATTTACAAGGTGCCTGTTGTTCGAGGTGAACCTCCAAAAAAACACGAGAGTCGGGCGGTAACCAAATCATACCCTTGAAGCGTTCCTAATTACATTTGTCGCTATCCTCAAGTAAGCGAATTCGGCCGACTAGACTCACGGTAATACGCAGTGCGGGTTGATTTAATTTGGGCTCTGCCGAGCAATAGACAAAGCTGCCGTTATTAAAACCCAGCAACATTCCCGTGGGTTTAAAACTGACACCGGTTCGCGAATAGTTGATGCGGTCGCCTGAACGAGGAGGGGAGATAACATGCAGGATCTGTTCGTTAGCATTGCGCTGGCGGTCTTGATTTTCGTCAACAAAAATCATTATGTCGTTTTGCCAAGAATCTGTGCATTGCTGTGCTATTTGCGGGCAGATTCTTACAAACTGATTATGGTAGATGGCGTAGGCGCGGGCCGACATTACATTGCGATGCAGGGTTTGCATATAGTTAGTGCGGCGATTAGTAAGTTGTAGGTCACCGAAGCTAAACAGAGCGATGCTGATAAGAATAGCGGCTATTGAGATAGCAACCATTAATTCTACCAGCGTCATGCCTAAGGCGGCATGATGTGAATAAACCAGAGATTGTGCTTTCATCCTTGAAGCCCATATCTAATCCTTTAGTTATAAGGTTAGCTGCCTTGTTAGGAATCGCAAGTACTGGTGGTTTTACCTCGGTCGCGAATGGTGCCAGCAGGCATTACTTGAAGCTCAACATTGTATTTATTGTCGCTGGTTGGGCAATAAATAAAGCTTTGTGTTGTATTCACTTGACCGCGCTGGTCAAAGATTAAGAACTTATCTGTAGCGGTACTTTTTAATTTGCTATTAGAAACAAGTGAAGACAATGAGCGCAGTAAAATATCATTGTCTTTTTCAAAACTACCGCTGTTGTCTATATCGGAAAACATGATGATGGTGCCCGTTGTCCAGTCTGTCGCACAAGAGCCATTTTCTCCCGGGTTGGCCATGGCGCACATGATCACTGGATCGCCGGTAGTCATGGCTTTAGCGCGGGCGAACTTAACCTGGCGCTTAAATTCCATGGCAAAATTATTGGCTTTTTCTTTATTCGTCATTTGTGTGGTGCTGAATAAAGCCATACCCAGCAAGATGGCACCAATGGCGATTGCGACCATCAGTTCAATAAGAGTAAAACCGTGTTGTTTTGTAAAGTGATGATTTTTCATTACATCGTCCTGTTGGTGTAATTATATTAATTTTAACACCATTAACGCATTAGTCACCCCTTTTGGTGTTTGCGTCGCCGTCAACAATTGACTAAAATCGGCTCATCTGCCAGCGCAAGAACGAAAATATGAAAAAAGTAGAAGCTATCATCAAGCCATTTAAATTAGACGACGTACGAGAAGCCTTGTCGGAAGTGGGTATCACGGGCATGACAGTCTGCGAAGTGAAAGGCTTTGGGCGCCAAAAGGGCCACACCGAGCTCTATCGTGGCGCCGAGTATATGGTCGACTTTCTGCCTAAAGTGAAGCTGGATATTGTCCTTGCCGATGAAGATGTCGATCGTGCCATTGAAGTCATAGTAAGCACGGCACAAACGGGCAAAATTGGTGACGGTAAAATTTTTGTGACCGATGTCGAGCGTGTAGTACGTATCCGTACACAAGAAGAAGACGAACAAGCCATCTAATATCAATTACATTAGTAAAATTGGTATTCAAGCTATAAAAAATCCGATGTGTTGAGCATCGGATTTTTAGTATCTTGGTTAAGCTGTTTAAATACTTAACGTTTATCCTTGTTTAATTCCAGCGTTTGTCTGGTGTGCGCAGCCACGTCATCAAGGCCCAGCTTTTCATAGCTCTTCACCATCATTTCCAGCGCCGGGATTAAATAGCTGCTTTGCGAGAAATGCTCTACCACATATTTACCACGGTTGGCGGCCGCCAAATAAGCCTCACGCTCATAGTAATAATTCGCTACCTTTAACTCATTACGAGCCATTTTATTTAGCAGCCATACCAAGCGACGTTTGGCCTCGGGAGCATATTTACTCTCAGGGTAATTATTGATCAGAGTTGAGAAATCACTAAAGGCGACGCGAGTGCGCTGGGCATCGCGGTCGGCGCGGTCAACACCAAAGTATTCCTGAAATGCATTTTCATCCGCCTTGATATTCACCAAGCCACGCATGTAATACATGTAGTCCAAGTCTTTATGGTTGGGGTTTAAGCGAATAAAACGGTCGATGGTAGCCAGGGCCTGCTCGGTATTGCCAGTTTGATAGTGAGCGTAGACCAAGTCCATCTGTACTTGTTTAGAAAATGGACCGAAAGGATAGCGAGCATCAATAGCCGAAAGTAATTCTATCGCACGGGCGTAAAGGCCCGAATCTAGCGTTTGGCGTGCGTCTTCATAGAGCGCCTGCGCCGATTTATTAGGCACGCGTTCTATTTCTTCTTGCTCTGGTGCCGATGAACATGCGCTAAGTAAGGAGGCCGTGAATACGACTGCTAATGCCCGTTTACTTATTTTATTTATCATTAATTAGGTACCTTCGTTGTCTTTGGCTAGGCCAAGTAGGTAAAACCGAGTAAACTATGCGAATTATGCGATTCTAACCCAGTCAAGCAGACCTTGCACTGGTAAATTAGGTAAAACTTGCTTATGGCAGAACAAATTTCCCTCAGTGCAGAGGTTCCCGTAGAGCTGGGCGGTAAACGTCTAGACCAGATTTTAGCGCAATTGTTCCCAGATTATTCTCGCTCGCGCATTAAAACTTGGATTCTCGATGACATGGTGCATGTTAACGGCCTGGTGGTAAACACCCCACGTGAAAAATTGTTGGGGGGAGAACAGGTTAACATCGAAGCCCAGCTGGAAGCACCGCGCGAGTATGAAGCACAAGATATCGATTTGAATATCGTTTATGAAGACGATGATATTTTAGTGATCAACAAGCCTGCGGGTCTGGTTGTGCATCCAGGTGCAGGTAACCCAGATGGCACAGTGCTTAATGCCTTGTTGCATCACTGCCCGGAAATCGAAAATGTGCCGCGTGCCGGCATCGTGCACCGACTGGATAAAGATACCACGGGTCTAATGGTGATAGCCAAAACCATACCGGCACAAACGCATCTGGTTGCGGCGCTGCAAAAGCGTGATAACTTTACTCGTGATATGAGGCCATTTGTTATGGCACCATGACGGCGGGTGGCATGGTGGATGCACCTATTGGCCGTCACGCGACTAAGCGTACCCATATGGCGGTAACCGAGTTTGGTAAGCCGGCGGTAACTCATTACCGTGTTGCCGAGAAGTTCCGCGCTCATACGCGCCTGCGTCTGCGTTTGGAGTCTGGACGTACGCACCAAATCCGTGTGCATATGGCACATATTAGCCACCCCTTGGTAGGTGATCCCTTCTATGGTGGTCGACCGCGTCCGCCGAAAAATGCCAGTGAGGAATTTATCAGCGTATTGCGTGGCTTTAAGCGCCAGGCTCTGCATGCTATTAAGTTGCAGCTTGCACACCCGATCACAGGTGAGCAAATGCGTTGGCAGGTGCCAGTGCCCGAGGATATGGTTGCCCTGACCGAAGCCTTGCGTCTGGATACCCAGCTAAATGGTCACGAAGACTATTAATTCCAGCGTTTTTACCCCAACCTGGCCTGCGGCCGCTCTAGCAGCCGCACAAGTGGGAGCATTGCAAACCACTCGGCAGGGCGGTGTCAGCCAGGGGATATATCAAGGTTTTAATCTCGGCTACCATGTTGGTGATGATAACGCCTTGGTTGCCCAAAATCGCGCTTTGCTGGATGCTTGCCTGCCTGCACCGACGCACTATGTGCAGCAGGTACACGGCACTCATATCCATATTGTTAGTGATCAAAGCGATACCAGCCATATCGAAGCAGACGGCTTATTCACCCGCTGCGCACAAACACCGCTTGCTATTATGACAGCAGATTGCCTGCCCGTTTTACTTGCCAGTGATGATGGTGAAGAAATTGCCGCCTTGCACTGCGGTTGGCGCTCTTTGCAAGGGGGAATTATTGAAAAGGCTATCCCCTTATTTAATGTACCAGCCGCTAAGATATCCGCGTGGCTAGGACCGGCAATTGGCCCCTTGGCATTTGAGGTCGGCGCCGAGGTCAAGGCACAATTCCTTGCCCTTGATAGTGCCCATGAGCTTGCCTTTAAGCCTCATGGCGATAAGTTTCTTGCCAATTTACCCCTGCTGGCAACACAAAAGCTGAAAGGCCTTGGTGTGACCGCTCTTGCCGATGCGCAGCAATGCACTTATTCATTGGCCGAGCAATACTTCTCCTATCGTCGCGATGGTCAAACTGGGCGTATGGCAAGTGTGATCTGGCGCAAATAATCGTCCATTTTTTGCTCGTTCATCTTGAACATTGTCTAACTCGCACCCATTAATTAGCTAATCAAACTATTTAGTGGAAACAGATACATGCGTTTAGACAAATTTACGAGTAAATTCCAACAAGCGCTTTCCGATGCTCAATCTTTGGCACTGGGGCGCGACCACCAATTTATTGAACCCGTCCACCTTATGTATGCGCTGCTGCAGCAAAGCGGCTCAAGCGTGCGTGCCTTACTTGCCCAAGCCGGCGTTAGTGCCGATGAACTCAATACCAAGCTCTCTCAAGCGATTGAAAAACTTGTTAAGGTCGAAGGTGTGGGTGGCGATGTGCAGTTGTCGAACAACATGGTGACCTTGCTTAATCTGTGCGACAAATACGCGCAAAAGCGCAAAGACAAATACATCTCCAGCGAAATTTTTGTTCTTGCTGCCTGCGACGATAAAGGCCCCCTAGGCGATATTTTCAAGGCGCTGAACATTAACAGCAGCAAGGTAGAAACCGCCATAGAAGCGCTGCGCGGCGGACAAAAAGTAGATGATCCTAATGCCGAGGAAACCCGTCAGGCCTTGGAAAAATTTACCATAGATCTGACCGAGCGCGCCGAGCAAGGCAAGCTCGACCCTGTGATTGGCCGTGATGAAGAAATTCGCCGCACCGTGCAGGTATTGCAGCGTCGTACCAAGAATAACCCTGTGCTTATTGGTGAGCCGGGTGTGGGTAAAACCGCGATTGTTGAGGGCTTGGCCCAGCGTATTATTAATGGCGAGGTGCCCGAGGGCCTTAAAAACAAGCGAGTCTTGTCGCTGGACATGGGCGCCCTAGTAGCCGGTGCCAAATACCGTGGTGAGTTTGAAGAGCGCTTAAAGTCGGTGCTTAATGAGCTGGCCAAGGAAGAAGGGCAGGTGATCCTCTTTATCGATGAGATACATACCATGGTCGGTGCCGGTAAAGCCGATGGCGCCATGGATGCGGGAAATATGCTTAAGCCGGCGTTGGCCCGTGGTGAGCTGCACTGTGTTGGGGCGACGACCCTGGATGAGTACCGCCAATATATTGAAAAGGATGCCGCCCTTGAGCGTCGCTTCCAAAAAGTGTTGGTGGATGAGCCCAGCGTTGAAGACACCATTGCCATTTTACGTGGCCTAAAAGAGCGTTACGAGCTGCACCATTCGGTGGAGATCACCGACCCGGCTATTGTTGCGGCGGCGCATTTGTCGCATCGTTATATTAGCGACCGCCAGTTACCGGACAAGGCCATTGATCTTATTGATGAGGCAGGCTCGTCCATTCGTTTACAAATCGACTCTAAGCCGGAGCCGCTTGACCGCCTTGAACGCCGTATTATTCAGCTGAAGCTGGAAGATAATGCACTGGCGAAGGAAAAAGACGAGGCCTCACAAAAGCGCCGCGAAGAAATGCAGGGGCTTATTAAGGAGCTCGAAGGCGAGTATGCCGAGCTTGACGAAGTTTGGAGTGCAGAAAAGGCCTCCTTGCAGGGCACCCAAGTGATCAAGGCGGAGCTAGAGCAGGCTCGTTTGGATTTGGATGTGGCGCGCCGTGCCAGCGATCTGCAACGCATGTCTGAGCTCCAATATGGCCGTATTCCTGAACTTGAGCGCAAGCTGGAGCTGGCATCGCAAGCCGAAATGCAGGATATGAGCCTGTTGCGTAATAAGGTGGGCGAGGATGAAATCGCCGAGATTCTGTCACGCTGGACCGGGATCCCGGTAGCGAAAATGCTCCAGGGCGAGCGCGAGAAGCTCTTGCAAATGGAGCAGGAGCTGCATCAAAGGGTGATAGGTCAGGATGAGGCGGTGACTGCGGTGGCCAATGCCATTCGTCGCTCTCGTGCCGGGCTGGCCGACCCTAATCGTCCCATCGGTTCCTTCTTATTCCTAGGGCCAACGGGTGTGGGTAAAACCGAGTTGACCAAGGCCTTGGCTCAGCTTATGTTTGACACCGAAGATGCCATGGTACGTATCGATATGTCCGAGTTTATGGAAAAACACTCCGTTGCTCGTTTGGTGGGTGCGCCTCCTGGTTATGTCGGTTATGAAGAAGGGGGTTACCTTACGGAAGCCGTACGTCGTCGCCCCTACTCGGTGATCTTGCTTGATGAGGTGGAAAAAGCACACCCGGATGTGTTCAATATTTTGCTTCAGGTGCTCGATGATGGCCGTTTAACCGATGGTCAGGGTCGTACCGTGGACTTTAAAAACACTGTGATCATTATGACTTCGAACCTAGGTTCGGACGTGATCCAAGAGGAAGCGAGTAAAAACGACTACGCCACCATGAAAGAGAAGGTCATGATGGTGCTGGCACAGCAGTTCCGCCCCGAGTTCATCAACCGTATTGATGAAACCGTGGTCTTCCACCCATTGGCGAGCGAACATATTAAACAGATTGCCGATATTCAGTTGGCGAAACTGTATGAACGTCTTGCTGAGAAGGGCTTTAGCCTGGAGGTTACCGATGAAGCTCTGGCTAAACTGGCGCAAAGCGGTTTTGATCCTGTGTATGGCGCTCGCCCGTTGAAGCGTGCCATTCAGCAGGCCATTGAAAACCCGCTGGCGCAGAAGCTACTCTCAGGAGAGTTAACAACGGGCAATACCATTTGCATCGATGCCGATGAGAATGGCTTTACCTTTATCGGTAAATAAATTTAATCTTCTAAGACATAACAAGGCGGCCTCTTTTTGGCCGCCTTTTTTATTGTCTCAGCGCGACGGTAATGTCAATATAGAGCCAATAATTCGAACAAACAGAGTTGCTTATGACACGCGACTATCAAGCCATGGCTATTCAGGCCTTTGGTGAGCCCGGTGTACTTAAACCCATTTCGGTGGCCTATCCCACAGTTGCAGCCGATGAGGTCTTGGTTAAGGTACTCAGTGCAGCCATTAATCCTATCGATGTAAAAACCCGTGCCGGTATCGGTTTTGCCGCAGAGCAAAACAAACATAATTTGCCCCTGGCTCTGGGTTATGATCTCTACGGTGAGGTGGTCGAGTGTGGCGAGCAGGTTTCAGGCCTGCAAGGCGGTGATCTGGTTATGGGCATGGTTGGATTTGCCGCTCACCCAGGCACCTATGCACAATATGCCAAAGCCCGTGACAACGAGTTGATCAAAGTCGATAAAGAGAATGCCGATCCCGTGTTGGCCGGTCTCTGTCTTGCTGGATTGACCGCATTTCAAGCTCTCAATAAGCTTGAGTGTCCGAAAAGCCAGCCCTTGTATATTAATGGCGCCAATGGCAGCGTCGGCTCGCTGGCGCTGCAAATAGCCGCCAATATGGGTTATCGAGTTATAGCTGTCACCCGCAGTGCATTACCCCATGAGTTAGCGGAGCGCTTTGAGCAAATCGGTTATGATGACTTTGTTAAATCACCGGCCAAGCGTTATTTGCTTGATGTGGTGGGTATGGAAGTGGGCATGCACTGCTTACAGGGCTTGTCTGCACAAAGTGTGATGGTGACTGTGCCGACCTTATCGCAGGCGCAAATTATCGCTGCGGCTCAGGAGCAAAGGGTCCAGGGTAAGGGGGTGCTGGTGGTAAAAAATGCCTCGCAATTACAGCGACTTTATTCTTGGTATTGCCAAGGTAAGCTAAAGTTAGCACACAGGTGTATGCCGTTAAGTGCTGCAGGGGTGGCGCATCAGCAAATTGAACAAAATATCAGCAAAGAGAAAGTAATTTTATTGCCCTGGTCTTGAGTAATGAGCGATGCCCCCCATAACAACACAATTGAGCTGACGCTCCAGAGGTAGAACTTTTTGACTTGTACACAATTACAGCAGCGACTTGGCGCTTTATCGGCGCCATCGGAATTGGCGGCGATAGTAGGCATACAACGTGGTATCGAGCGCGAGGCATTGCGCACGAATAAGCAGGGCGGTTTGTCGACGCGTCCGCATCCCGTTGCCATAGGCTGCGCACTGACCAATTCAATGATCACCACCGACTTCTCCGAAGCCTTATTAGAATTTATTACCCCGGTGAGTGATGACCCAAAAGAAACACTGGCGCAGCTAAGGGACTTGCAAAAGTTCACCCTTGAACAACTCGACGGTGAGTTGCTGTGGCCCGTGAGTATGCCTTGTTATATTCAGAATCAGGATGAAATTCCCCTAGCGCAATTTGGCAGCTCCAACATAGGGCGAATGAAAACCCTGTATCGCGAAGGCCTAAAAAATCGTTATGGCAGTATGATGCAGGCCATTGCTGGTGTGCACTTCAATATCTCATTTCCACTGAGCTTCTGGCGCAGCCTGCAAAGCCAAAGCGGCGATAGCGGTGAGTTGCAGTCTTTTATTTCCGACGGTTACCTTGGTCTTATTCGTAACTTTAAGCGCGAATTATGGCTGATCAGTTATTTGTTCGGCGCTTCGCCAGCCCTGTGTAGCTCTTTCTTGGAAGGGCGCAAAACCGACTTGCCCTTTAAATCGCTCGGTAAGGGCTCTTTATATCTTGAGCATGGTACGGCGCTGCGTTTAGGCGATCTCGGTTATACCAATAGTGCCCAGTCCAGTTTAAAGGTCATGTATAACTCCCTTGAGGAATACGTCGATGGCCTGAAAAAGGCGATCAGCCTGCCTTCAAATTTATATCAGGACTTGGAAGATTATCACGGAGCCGTGCCGCAGCAGCTCAACAAGAATATTTTACAAATAGAAAACGAGTTTTACTCGCCTATTCGCCCTAAACGTAATGCCCGCTCCGGTGAAAAACCAACAGAAGCGCTGTTACGTGGTGGCATTGAATATATCGAGATCCGTGCCTTGGATGTGAATCCCTTTGCCGATACCGGTATCGACTTACAGCAAATTTATTTCCTCGATGTATTTCTAACCTACTGCCTGCTTAAGGCCTCGCCACAGATGAGCTGGGAAGAGCAAACGCAAACCCAGGAAAACCTCGATCAGGTAGTCAATCAGGGCCGCAACCCTGAGCTTGTACTAGTTCGCAATGCTCAAGAGGTCTCGTTAACCCAGTGGGCCGGCGATATTTTTGCTGAGCTTGCTAAGGTGGCCGATTATATGGATACGGCCCATGGTGTGAGTCATTACCGTGAAACGGTCAATGAGCTTGCAACCTGGGTAGATGCTCCTGAAAAAACCACCTCAGGTCGTTATATGGCACAGTTATTGGCCGCTAATACGGACAATGGCGTATTTGCCTTGGAGCTTGCGAAGGAATACCTTGAGCAACATCAGAAGTGGCAGTATCACAGCTTCGATAAGGCCTATTTGCAGCAACAGGCCGAGCAGTCGGTGGTGGCGCAAAAAGACATCGAAGCGGCGGATACCTTGAGCTTTGAAGCCTTTTTGGATGACTATTTTAAGGAATAGTTTCAGGAATAAAAAAGCGCGGCTAAGGTAGCCGCGCAAAATATTCTACAGGGATGAAACAATGCTAAACTGCTGCATTCATATACTCAGACTGGGCCCTAAGGAGTTAGTTCAAAAAAAATGAAAAAAATTTCGATTTTATTGCTGCTGACTCTGTATTTGTCCGGTTGTGCCACCGCACCGCCAAAGCAACCTGATGATATCTGTAAGATTTTTGAAGAAAAGGAAGATTGGTATTTTGATGCCAAGGATGCCCAGGAAAAGTGGGGATCGCCGAAACATGTGCTGATGGCCATGATGTATCAGGAAAGCTCCTTTAAACACGATGCCGCACCACCGATGGAATACTTCCTTGGTTTTATTCCCATAGGCCGTGCCAGTGATGCCTATGGTTATTCTCAGGCGAAAACTCTGACCTGGGAAGACTATACCCGTGAAACCGATAATGGCGGTGCCGACAGAGATGACTTTGACGATGCCATCGACTTTATGGCCTGGTTTGTGTGGAAAACCCATCAGGTTAACGGCATATCTAAGTGGGATGCCTATGCCCAATACCTTAATTATCATGAAGGCTGGGGCGGCTTTAAGCGCGGCACTCACAATAACAAAAAGTGGTTACTAAGCGTGGCCAACAAGGTGAAACAGCGGGCCGGACGTTACGGCGCTCAGTTAAAGCGCTGCGAGGCCGATTTAGACAAGAGTTGGCTGGAGCGTTTGTTCTCTTGAGTTTAAAAAACGGCGCTAAGGCGCCGTTTTTTTATGTGCTGACCAAGTTACTGGGTTTGTTTTGGAAAGGTGTGGATATACACATCGCGCTGCGGGAAGGGGATGGTGATATCGGCGGCATCAAAGGCAATTTTCACCCGCTCGTATAGGCCAAAATACACCGGCCAATAATTTTCTGATTTTACCCAGGCCCATACCAGCATACCAATATGGCTATCACCGTGCTGGCTCACATGCACCAGGGGCTCAGGATCTGTCAGCACCATATCATAGTCTTTAAGCACCGACATCAGTACCTCACGAGCCTTGTGCACGTCGTCGCCATAGCTGATCCCAAACTCGATATCGACACGGCGGTTTTCTTCAACAAACAGGTTTTTCACCGTGCCGTTAGAGAGCGCACCATTAGGGATAATGATCCTTTGGTTATCATAGGTCAGCAGTACGGTCACAAAGATTTGTATCTCTACCACCTTACCCATATGACCTTGTGCTTCAATTACATCACCTACCTTAAAAGGTTTAAAGAAGAGGATAAGCACACCACCGGCAAAGTTGGCCAGGCTGCCTTGTAGCGCCATTCCCACGGCCAGGCCTGCGGCACCAAGCATGGCGATAAAGGAAGTGGTTTCTACCCCTATCATAGAAGCCACAGAGATAAGCAGCAGTACCTTAAGCACCACGCCGATAAAGGAGACTAAAAAGTGTGTTAGGCCAGCCTCCACTTTAACCTTGTGCATGGAGCGTTCACACATGGTGGCAACACGGCCGATAAGCCACCAACCAACGATAAGAACAACAATGGCGAGGACGAATTTAGGGCCATATTGCATCAGCATTTCTATGGCTGTGTTGTAGATATTTTCCAGGGAGATGTCTGTCATCTGTGCTTTCCTTTGTTAACGACAAAGTTTTATTAAAGCACAGATGACAGTGGTGTATTGATTTTTCTAGTTTTTCTTACGCTTTTTCGGTGGGATAACGCGCACTAGCTTAATCATGTTTTCTTTTACTTCCAGTACCTCGATAGGGTAGCCGGCGATTTTTAAGCCCAGGTTGGCATCGGGAATATCTTCAAGATACTCAACGATTAAGCCGCTTAGGGTTTTAGGACCGTCGATAGGCAGTTTCCAGCCCATTTCCTTGTTGAGGTCGCGAATATTGGCGCTGCCTTCGACCAGGACTGAGCCATCGGCCTGAATATTGACTTCCTCGCTCGGAGCGCGAGTTTGGGTAGTGGTAAAGTCACCGACCACTTCCTCGAGAATGTCCTCAAGCGTTACCAGGCCTTGAATATCACCGTATTCGTCAACGACAAGACCGATACGCTCTTTAACGTCTTGGAACTTATGCAACTGAGTGTTGAGCGACGTCCCTTCCGGAATATAGTAAATTTCCCGTACCGCTCGTAGCAGGGAGTTTTTGTTAAACTGCTCCTTGGTCAGCAGACGCAGGGCATCACGGGCGTGGATAAAGCCTACCGCATCGTCGATTTGGTCACGATACAGAAGCACGCGGGTGTGCTGAGCATGAGTCAGCTGTTTGCTGATCACCTTCCAATCGTCATTGATATCAATGGCGTTAATTTCGTGACGTGGGATCATGATGTCTTCAACCGTGACCTGCTCGAGGTCTAAAATTGAGGTCAGCATGCTTTTGTGTTTGGCCGGTAACAGGGCACCGGACTCACTTACCACGGTTTTTAATTCTTCTTTACTCAGGCTATGCTCTTCAATTTCCTGAGTCGATACACCGAACAGGCGCAGCATGCCATTGGTCATGGCATTGACCACGACAACCAAAGGATAAAGTACTTTTAACAGGAATTTGAGGATCACCGAGCTGGGGAAGGCCACTTTTTCTGGGTACAGAGCCGCCAGAGTTTTTGGCGTAACCTCGGCAAAAATAAGCACGACCAGGGTCAGTGCAAAGGTGGCGATGGCAATACCCATGTCGCCATACAAACGCAAACCGATAATGGTGGCCACCTGGGCAGCGGCGATATTAACTAGGTTGTTACCGATAAGAATTAAACCGATCAGTCTGTCCGGGCGGTTCAGTAGCTTGCTGACACGCATGGCGGCAGGGTGATTTTCTTTTTCTAGGTGCCTAAGACGTATCCGGTTTATAGACATGATGCCGGTTTCAGAGCCGGAAAAGTAGCCCGAAATCAATATGAGTATGCCCAAGATTATAAACAGGGTACTCGTCGATATGTCGTCCAAAGAAGGATCCTTTTGTTGTTAGTCAGGGTATATTAAGCGGTACTCAAAGCCCAGAGTCAAGCCCGCTTATGCGGGTCTATTCGCGGTTGGTTAAAAACGATGCAAAATCACTTCTTGAACAAAGCGACTACCGAAGTAGGCAAGCGTTAAGAAAGCGGCACCGACCATAATGGTGATGACCGAGGACTTGCCACGCCAGCCTTTAAGGTGACGTCCTAATACCACGGTGGCAAATATTGCCCAAGCGAGCAGAGATAAGATGGTTTTATGGGCATATTCTTTGCTGATCATGGTATCGACAAAGATAAAGCCCGACAGCAGCGCCATAGTCAACAGCGCCGTGCCCACGGTAACCAATTGGTACAGCTGGCGCTCAACCACCATAAGTGGCGGCAAGTGGCTGTAAACAATGGCCAGGTCTTTGCGCTTGAGTCGCTTATCGATAAAATAAAACTGTACCGCGTACAGGGTCGCGATAATTAAAATACAGTAGGCCAGTAATGACAGCGTGATATGGGTAACCAGACCTGCTTCAAGATGAATGTCTTGCACTATCAGATGGTGCGGCATAAACAGGCTGGCAAACAGCAAAATAGCGGCAAAGCCATAGACCACAGGCAACAACAGAGTAGCCGGGAACTTTAACGACACCGCAGTGACCGAGAGCACAATAACCCAGCAGGTTAATAAAGAGACATTAATAAAGCTGACATCTTGGCCCTGATTGGTAAAGACCGAATTCACCAACAGCACCATGTGCGTCAGTATTGCCAGGGTACTCAAAATGACCGTGGCTTTTTGTGAAGGTCCTTGGGCGTGAAATAAGCGTGATAAAACGTGCACCGTTGCCGCAGCGTAAAAAACACAACTCAATAATGTCAAAACCGTGATCAGCATAATGACCTTTATAAGGAATTAAATGAATGCTTTAAAAGGACATTGTATGTAATGCACACACGCTTGCCTAGATCTAATTATGTGAATCCATTGCACTTGCCTCTGGGATTTGCCCCTCGCTTTCAGTTATAATCGCCGCCAAGTTAGTAGCAACGGACTCGTTAGCGATGTTTGAAAACCTTCAGGAACGATTAGGAAAGACCCTAAAAAATATTAGTGGCCGCGGCCGTCTTACCGAAGACAATATTAAAGAAACGCTGCGCGAAGTACGTATGGCGCTACTTGAGGCCGATGTTGCCCTGCCTGTAGTACGTGAATTTGTGAAGCAGGTTAAAGAGCGTGCGGTTGGCACGGAAGTAACAAAAAGCCTAAGCCCGGGTCAGGTTTTCATTAAAATCGTCCGCGAAGAACTTGAAAAAGCCATGGGTGAGGCCAACGAAGAGCTTAACCTGAATGCCCAGCCACCGGCTGTAGTCATGATGGCTGGTCTGCAAGGTGCTGGTAAAACCACCAGTGTGGGTAAACTGGCTAAGTTCTTAAAAGAGCGCAAGAAAAAATCCGTGCTTGTGGTCAGTGCCGACGTATATCGTCCGGCGGCGATTAAACAGCTGGAAACCCTGGCCAACGAAGTCGACGTTGAATTCTTCCCCAGTGACATCAGCCAAAAGCCGGTTGATATTGCCACTGGCGCCATTAGCCACGCGAAGAAAAAGTTTATCGATGTGGTGCTGGTGGATACCGCCGGTCGTTTGCATGTCGACAGCGACATGATGGATGAAATCAAAGAGCTACACGCAGCCATCAATCCTATTGAAACGCTATTCGTTGTTGACTCAATGACGGGTCAGGATGCCGCCAATACAGCTAAAGCCTTCGATGAAGCGCTGCCGCTTTCCGGTGTGATCCTGACTAAAACAGACGGTGATGCCCGTGGTGGTGCGGCGCTGTCAATTCGTCATATCACCGGCAAGCCGATTAAATTTATCGGTGTGGGTGAGCGTACCGATGCCTTAGAGCCTTTCCATCCAGACCGGGTAGCTTCACGTATTCTTGGCATGGGCGACGTACTGTCGCTTATCGAAGAAGTGGAGATGAAGATTGATAAGGATAAAGCCGCCAAGGTTGCCGACAAGGTATTTAAGGGTGATGGCTTTACCTTAGAAGATTTTGCCGAGCAGCTGCGTCAAATGAAAAACATGGGCGGTATGATGTCCATGCTTGATAAGTTACCGGGCATGAGCAACTTGCCGGATACGGTAAAAGGCCAAATGAGCGACAAAACCTTTGTGCAAATGGAAGCCATTATCAATTCTATGACGCCTAAAGAGCGTGCTCGTCCGGAAATCATCAAGGGCTCGCGTAAAAAGCGTATTGCTGCGGGTTCGGGCACTCAGGTGCAGGAAATCAATAAACTGTTGAAGCAATTTACGCAAATGCAGAAGATGATGAAGAAGATGAAAGGCAAAGGCGGCATGATGAAAATGATGCGCGGTATGAAGGGCATGCTACCTCCGGGTATGATGGGTGGCCCTGGCGGTCCTAAGTTTTAAGCCTTTAATCGCTCTAACAAACGAGATAGAAAAAGCGTGACACGAGTCGCGCTTTTTTTTATGTGTTTGCAAAGCCCAAGAGCACATGAAATAGTGAAAGCCTAAGCTCCTTGCCAAAAACGGTAGAGATCATGTTGCGAGTTTTGCTCTTAGTTTTATTATTCACTGGCGTGAGCGGCTGTGCCAGCTCAGATTGGCGCACCGCCAGTCGTGAACCCGCTGGTATTGCTATGCCCGTTTCGCAGCCACAAGCGGTTATAGAGTTTTATGCCGCCGATGC
Organism: Pseudoalteromonas sp. T1lg22; assembly: GCF_002964645.1. Classification (NCBI taxonomy): domain Bacteria; kingdom Pseudomonadati; phylum Pseudomonadota; class Gammaproteobacteria; order Alteromonadales; family Pseudoalteromonadaceae; genus Pseudoalteromonas; species Pseudoalteromonas sp. T1lg22. The sequence goes on along the minus strand of NZ_PQBY01000002.1, from coordinate 315,350 downwards.
CTTTGGCTGGCGCGGCTGGTTTGCGGTGCATACCTGGTTCGCCATTAAAGAGCAGGGTGCCGATGAATATACGGTGTACGAAGTGGTGGGTTGGGGCGTAGACCAGGGACGCCCGGCACTGCGCACCTATCAAACCAACACTCCGGACAGATACTGGTACGGTGCCAGGCCAGAGAAGTTTTTATCCATCAGTGGCAAACAGGCACAACAGCTGATTCCTAAAATCAAAGCTGCTGCCACGCGCTACCCTTGGGCTCATGAATACACCTTGTTCCCCGGGCCGAACAGCAACACCTTTCCTGCCTGGATAGGCTTGCAGGTGCCCGAGCTGCAATTGGAAATGCCCTTTTCTGCCATCGGCAGCGGTTATGCCTCAGGCAAAGCCTCAGGTGATACCTCGGGTGATGCCTCGGTTGATACCTCGGGTGATACCTCGGGTGATGCCTCGCTTGATGCCTCGCTTGATGCCAACAAGTAGACCCACTTTGTTATGCGGGTCTAAAGGGAGGTAATAAAACGAAGCGTTTTAGCGTCAATTTGTATAGACTGTGACGATTAACCAGCAGGTGTTTGAATAACGGTCAAATCCTCTTGCTACAGCGGCTTAGGATCAGCATTTAACCGACATAAACAAAGCATTAAATGCACTTCTTACTTGCATTGTGGCAAAAAATTCGTACAATTCCCCAGCTTCCCTCTATGGGGAAGTAAACTTATTAATGAAAACAGTCAATCTATTTAGAGGACGGTATGGTAACTATTCGTTTGCAACGTGGTGGCGCTAAGAAGCGTCCTTTCTATCAAATTGTGGTTGCGGATAGCCGTTTCTCGCGTGACGGTCGTTTCATCGAGAAAGTAGGTTTCTTTAACCCTATTGCTGCAGGTCAGGAAGAAAAAGTACGTTTAGATTTATCTCGTGTTGATCACTGGGTAGGTCAAGGTGCATCTCTTTCAGATCGCGTAGCAAAACTAGTTAAAGACGCTCGTAAAGCGGCTTAATAGGCGTAAGTGTAACCATGAGTCAACAGGAGCAAGCCTCTACAATCGTCGTTGGCAAACTCGGAGCCCCGTATGGGATTAAGGGTTGGCTTAAGGTACATTCATTTACTGATGATCCCGAAGGGATCTTCGATTTCAGCCCATGGTTGATAGGGCAACAAGGTAAATGGCAATCCTTTGAAGTGAGTGACTGGCGTCGCCACAACAAAGGCTTTATCGCCAAGTTCGCGCAAGTAAACGACAGAGACCAAGCAATGGCTTTTACCAATGTGGAAATTTCTGTGTATGCGGCGCAACTGCCAGAACTACCGGCAGGTGAGTTCTATTGGCGAGATCTCATCGGCATGATGGTGGTAACCGATAAAGGTTACAACCTAGGTCAGGTTGATGACTTGATGGAGACAGGCTCAAACGACGTACTGGTTGTGAAAGCAAACAGTAAAGATGCGTTTGGCAAGGGTGAGCGTTTAATCCCGTTCTTAACCGATTCGGTTATTCAGAACGTGGATCATGAAGCTCGCCAAATTACTGTGGACTGGGATCCGGCCTTTTAATGGCGCAAGCACCTTTATGGGTGGGGGTGATAAGCCTCTTCCCCGAGATGTTTTCGGCTATTACTGAGCAGGGTGTCACAGGCCGCGCAGTGAAACGTGGTTTAATCGACTTTCACTGCTGGAACCCACGCGATTACGCGACGGATAAGCATCGTACAGTGGATGACCGACCTTATGGCGGTGGTCCGGGCATGTTGATGATGGTTGAACCATTAAAGCAGGCCATAATCGATGCCAAAGCCGCAGCGGGTGAGGGTGCTAAGGTAATTTATATGTCGCCACAAGGGCGGAAACTAGATCAGCAAGGCGCGCAAGAGCTTGCTCTTAGCGACAAACTGATTTTAGTAGCTGGTCGTTACGAAGGTATAGATGAAAGGATCATCGAATCCTATATCGATGAAGAATGGTCGATTGGGGATTTTATCCTCAGCGGTGGTGAACTACCGGCCATGACATTAATCGACGCGGTCGCGCGATTAGTGCCAGGGGTGTTAGGCCACAACCAGTCGGCTGAGCAAGACTCATTTTCGGATGGCTTGCTTGATTGTCCTCACTATACCCGGCCAGAGATATTGGATGGCAAAGCGGTTCCATCAGTTTTACTGAGCGGTAACCACCAAGAAATTGCGAAATGGCGGCTTAAGCAGTCACTCGGAAGAACTTGGCAACGACGTCCAGACTTGTTGCAAAACCTAGCTCTGACTGAGGAGCAAGCAAGTTTACTTGCTGAATATCAGCAGGAAAACTCATAGCTTGTGGCTAGAAGACAGTTACACCTAGGAAAGTGAGAAATAAAATGGCAAAAGTAAACCAAAATATTATTAAAGAGCTTGAAGCTGAACAGCTTAAGCAAGATGTACCTGCGTTCGGTGCTGGTGATACAGTTATTGTTCAGGTACGTGTAAAAGAAGGTGAAAAAGAGCGTCTACAGGCCTTTGAAGGTGTTGTAATCGCTAAGCGTAACCGTGGCCTACACTCAGCATTCACAGTTCGTAAAATCTCGAGCGGTGAAGGCGTTGAGCGTGTATTCCAAACGCACAGCCCTCTTATCAGCAGCATCGCAGTTAAGCGCCGTGGTGCGGTTCGTCGCGCTAAGCTTTACTACTTGCGTGAGCGTTCTGGTAAATCTGCACGTATTAAAGAAAAACTTAATTAATACGCGCGTTTTACTAAAACGTGATAAAACGGGTCAGCTAGCAATAGCTGGCCCGTTTTGGTTTCCCCCTCACCTTGTTTCCTTTAGTCGGCTAGCTAGCCCTTCAATTCCTCTTTGATTGTGTTAGTATCGGTGTAATTATTAATTTACCGCATGTAATTATAAGTTTACACAATGTCAGCCGAGCAGCAGTTAGCCCAGTTACGCAGCGAAATAGACGCCTGCGACAGTGAATTAGTCCGCCTTTTAGCAAAACGTAATCAGATCACCGAGCAGGTCGGTAAGGTCAAGCAGCGTTATGGTGCGCCTTTGCATGCCCCGGATCGTGAAGCCGCTCTCCTTGCCGCGCGCCGTGAGCAAGCAACAGAACAAGGCGTGAATCCCGACCTGGTCGAAGATATTCTCCGCCGCATGATGCGCGAGGCCTATCAAAATCAACAAAGTGAACTCGCCTGCGTTTGCCCTGAGCTTAGCCCTGCAGTGATAGTCGGTGGTCGCGGTGCCATGGGTCAGTTGTTTGCCAAGCAACTTATCCGCAGTGGCGTTGAGGTGCGTATTCTCGATAAGGATGAACAGCAGCAAGGTAAGGCCGAAGAGATTATTCGCGGCGCAAAGTGCGTGATTATCAGTGTGCCCATTAATGCCGTTGACAAGGTGGTTGAATCACTCCCTGCGCTCGATGAGGACGCGCTACTGGTAGATATCACCTCGGTTAAGGAAAAGCCGTTAGCGGCGCTGACACAAAAGCACAGCGGTCCTGTGCTGGGCTTACATCCTATGTTTGGCCCCGACATCAGCCATTGGGTTAAGCAAACCGTTGTGGTGTGCCCGGGTCGTGAGAGTAAGGCTGGGGATGCCTTGCAAGCCCAGCTTAAGGTTTGGGGTTGCCAGCTGGTGACAATGAGCGCACGTAAACACGATGAGGCCATGCAAATAATTCAAGTGATGCGCCACTTAACCACCTTTGTGTACGGTCAGTTTCTGGCGCGCCAGGAGCACAGCTTGCAGGAAATTCGTGACTGCTCATCGCCCATCTATCAGTTAGAGCTGATGATGGTAGGGCGGTTATTTGCACAAAGCCCGGAGCTTTACAGCGATATTATGCTGGCCCAGTTTGACCGCGTCGAGCCGCTGCTTGAGGCGTACCAAAACACCTACGAGCAAACCCTGAACATGCTTCGCGATAAGGATAAGGATGCCTTAATCGCCGCCTTTAACGATGCCAAACATTTCTTTAGCGATGCCAGCGACCAGTTTTTGCGTCAAAGTCGGGCTCTGCTTAATAAAGCCAATGATGCCAAGGTGTTGGATTAATCATATCGGCGCTTCCCACATACTAGGTCGGTGCTAAGCGCCGACCGGTTGCTTCTAAGTCGATATGACTTTGCCCTGAAAATTAACCTCCAGCCACCTATGTTTTTAGCCACCATAAGCACAGATTAAGTCTATAGTTAAATTAGATTTTAATCGGCCCTCGCAAACAAGGAGGTGAGCATAGGTGCTAGTTTGTACCTCGAACGGTAAATTATAAGCTCAATTATGCTTGATTCCGGCCGGGGTCGGGGAGAATAGTATGAACAGGCTCTTAGTGTCACTCTTTGGGATTTTTGCCTATCTCGTTGGGCTGGCAGGACTCACAGCATTTATGCTGTATTTAGGGGGATGGAGCTTTTTACCTTTGCATATCAATTCTCAGCCGGTCGGCAGCGCTGGCACCCAGGCTATCCTCATTAATTTATTCATTATCTTGCTATTTGGGCTGCACCATAGCCTGGCGGCACGCAGCAGTTTTAAGAAAAAGCTGACTCAGATTGTGCCCGCGGCGGTGGAGCGCAGTATCTATGTGCTCATTTCCGGCCTCTTTATGTTCGCTTTTTGTTTCTACTGGCAACCCATCGCCGGAACGGTTTGGCACACAGATAACCAGGTCGCGGTGATTATATTGCGTGCGCTACATGTCTTTGGCTGGCTTATCTTGGTGCTAGCCACCTTTGAGATAGACCACTTTCATTTGATGGGGTTAAAACAAAGCTTATCCATGAATCCAGATGAAGGTCATGAATTTAAAGAAATTTTTCTTTATAAAATGGTGCGCCATCCCATTCAAACCGGGGTCTTAATGGGGGTCTGGTTTACGCCCTTTATGAGCATGACCCAGTTGATGCTTTCAGTTTGCATGACTGTCTATATCTTTATTGGGTTGTATTTTGAGGAAAAATCCCTGGTGTCTCGTTTTGGCAATGTCTATGTGGATTACAAAAATCGGGTGCCTGCGGTGATCCCATTTTGGCCCATGGGTAAGAAGCAGGATTGAAAAGCAAACTTACTCAATTATTTTACTGGTTTTGGTTTGTTTAATCGCTAATAGGCTGCTAGCTTTTTGATATCAAAGCATAAACCTCATCAATTTGGGACGAATAGCAACCTAGTTGCAAAGGAGTGTGATATGTCAGCGTCTATTTTAAAGTCGGCTAATGCCACGGCTCAGTGCGGTGTGGCACGCGCCGACGGCGAACTGGTTTTAACCGAAACTGAACTGCAATTTAGCCCCTTCAATGAAACATTCGGCCTTGGGCCCTATGCCTTTTCTCGTAGCAGTATTGCCACTGTGCAAAGCACATCAGCAAAGGGTGGGGGTGTAATTCCACTATCGAGCGAGGCGATTAAAATCACCTTAATCAACGGACAAGCCTACGAGTTTATTCTGGCCAACCCGCAGCAGTTGCTGGATAGCTTGCGAGGGCAGCCTCAGCCCAGCTAACTGGAGCATGAAAAAATAGGTATGATCATGGAGGATTTATGATTGTGTTACGGTTTTTAATATATGGATGTATCACCTTTGCTATCTTGGGCATATTGATACAAATGCCCCTACAAGGGACCCTTCTGTTGGGGCTGGTAGGTGGCCTGGCGACCTCTCTTTCATGTCTGGGTTTGGTATTGATGGGGCGCCTCTTCAAGGAGTTGAGGTCATAATGGCTGGTTGGATAATGCTGTTCTTCTTATTGGCCTCCCCCTGCATCCCTTACTTGTACGCTAAACGCATGCAAGCAACCAACGCCTTTTTATTCTTTGCCCTTGTAATAGGGCTGGCGACCATAGTGCAATTTCTATTTTTCCTTTTTGCCTTGCCGTTTATGCTTATTGGCACTTTCTTGGCTCCCCAACTTAGCACGTTTGGATTTACAGAATATGTGCAGTGGCTGATTGATTTTGGCTACTGGCTTGCGGATTATATTTATATTTTGCTTATTCCCTTACATCTGGAATTAAGCCGGTTGGTTTATAGGAAGTATGCATTTTTTAGAGATACGGCGTAACCTTAGGCTTTGAACCTTGTATATTTGTCGCGGCTATATCGTCCTAATGCTTGTCTTAATGCCGGTAATGCTTAGGTTTTAGCCTAATTACTTGAGCGAGCTTTTTAGGGGATGGCGACTGCAACTCCGTGCCGTCATTTTCATTCGCAAAAGAGCGCTTAAATGACATATAAATCACCTTGTTGTGGACGCGATAAAAGGCTCGTTTTTGGCTCATAATTCATGCTCCAATCTGTCTATAGAGTATAGCTCTTATGCGGGTGATTGCTTTTAACGGCAAAGGTCTGCTTAGCACTTACTCGGAGCATATTTGGATTAGGTACAAAACTGTTCTACACTGGCTACTCAAAACTTCAATGGACGAAGAGGTAACTAAATGAAAAATATATTAATATTGGCAGCAATCGGCGCGGCAATTTATTATTTCTACAATAATAGTGAGATTTTTACCCCAGAGCGGGAAATGGTGTATGCCCAGGCTCGTATCACTTACAACTTACCAGGGCGTGAGATTGAGATGATCGGAGTGGGGCACAGATATAAGGAAGGTGCCTGTGATGCCAATCTGGTTCAGGACTTTGTGGATCAGTGCGTAGAGGAGAACTTTTGCTCCCATGTCACTTTTGAGTGCAAAGAAAGCCTGGATAAGCGCTATGCCTCCATGTTACAGCAACAGCCGGCACGTACTCACTATATTCATTTAAACGGTAATCGCGACGCCCGTAAAGGCGCCTTGATCTTTTGGGGTCTAACCGATCAGGAAGCGAAAAAGGTATGCACCAGCATCACCGCAAATATCAATCGCAAAAATGATTGGGATATGACCGCACAGTGTATTTAGCGAGTAGCAAACAAATAATGAAACGCCAACCTTAGGGGTGGCGTTTTTTGTGTGGGAAAAAGGCCGGGTTAGATTAGTTCTGAAGACGCGCGAGTACCTTATCCAGTCCTTGCTTTGATGCCGCCACACTTTGCAGTGGGGTCATCTGCTCGGGATATTGTTCCTGCTCTAATACCAGCCACTGGGTTTTACCCTCAGCAATCAAAGTCTGAATGATTTCATCCCACTGAAAACCATTGTTTCCTAAAATGGGGCTAAGGCCATTGTTTTTGGCGACTACCTTAATGTGCGCAGAGCGGGTACGCTGCGGGTAGGCCTTAATTAAGGCCTGAACGTCCTGTTGAGCGTAATGTACCCAACCTATATCCAGTTGCAATGGCAAGGAGTTCGAGGTGTGGGTAGCAATATAGTCCCAAAACGTCGCCTCTTTATAGGGTTCAAACTCACGTTCATGGTTATGAAAACCGATCTCCATATCGAAGTGCCGGGCTTGTGCATGAGCGGCGCTTAGTTGCTCGGTAAACTGGGCTATTCGGTTGGCATCCCAGGCACGCTCATCCCAGGGAACATACAGGGTGTTAACTCCGAGTGTTTTATAAAACAGCAGGGTCTGGGCTAGCTTTTGTTCAGTGAGGACATCAAAGCCGATATGGGCGCTGCTGGCTTGAAGACCAAGCTTGGCCAGTGTTTTCTTAAGGGCGCTGGGGTTGTCACCATAGGGGCCAAAGTCTCCGGCGAATTCAACACCGGCAAAGCCCATGTTCGCAAGTGCCTCAAGGGTTCCGTGAAAGTCGGCTTTAAGGGCCTCTTTTACAGACCAAAGCTGCACGCTGATGGGAGGGGTCTTAATCTGCGGCTGTTTTGCCGCCGTCGGCAGAGACAAAGCTAAAACACAAAGCCAAACAATCGGGTTAAAAGAAATATATTTCATTTTGAGTCCATAAAATTAGAGCCCATAAATGGGCTCTGCGGTGCGCTAGATGTATTAATCCTGGTAGGCGTAGGTACTGAGTCCGAGCTCATTGAGCACCTTATCGAGGTGGGCTTTGGCTTGTGCACTGGGCCCTGGGTAGTCGCCGCCAATGGGCACATTGCCTAAGTAGCCAATGTCTTTACAGCCTTGCGGAGAGCAGAAAAACGCTCCCAACACTAAATCTTTAAAGCGCAAAAAGGCTTTACCAATGCGCTTAAACTGCTCAGGGGTTTTATCTGAGTAATAGGCGATATCGTCGATAATCGCCTGCTGCTGAGCGCGATTCAGGGCGGCAAACCTGGCCTTAAAGCGCAGCTGAGCCTCATCGTCTATCCAGGCCAGCGCATTCAAAATAGTAATGCGGTCGCGTTGTTGTCCCTCATAAGGCGCACTGACCCACTCATCAATGACAGCTGGCACTTCTAATTCCGATGCAGAAGGAATTGAGCCCTCGCGTGGCACAATCCAATCCGCTAACACGGCGACTAAAGTGAGTTGAGCTGCACTTAAAGTAAGTGGCCAAGGCGACTGCGGCGGGATCACTAAGTTTGGATCAGTACCATAGCCCGGTGCGGTAATGGGTTTCAGATCTAAATCTGGCCAATGCCCTTTGCTGCTTGCTGCAGTGACATCAAGCGCTTTGGAGCAAGCTGACGTGAGAGTGACCGCTGAACCAGCTGCTAATAAGCCTAGCCATTTGAGTGACTCGCGACGAGTCATCCCTGATTTGTATTGATAGGCGTTGTCTCTGTCTTGATGGTGCATTATAACGCTCCTTTGCCAATTTGTTCGCTGAGCCAAGTTGAGTTGCGCATAGCTAACGTCATGATCGTAAGCGTGCAGTTCTTATGTGGGTTAGACGCAAATACACCGGCATCCATAACAAATAGATTGTCACAATCCCATGTTTGGCCCCATTGGTTAGTAACCGACTCTTTTGGTGAGCTACCCATGCGCGTGGTGCCAACTTCGTGAATGATTTCTCCCCCTTTTGAAATCGCCTGTTCGGCAGAGGGCAGTTCACCGACGGTTGCGCCCATGGTCTCTAGGATTTGTTTAGCAGTTTTGAGGCCGTGCTCAATTTGCTTAAGTTCTCTGTCTGACCATTTGAAGTGGAATTTAGACACAGGGATACCCCATTTGTCTTTCACTTCTGGGTCAATCTCCATATAGGTATCTTTGTTGGGCAGCATCTCACCGCGCAAAGCGAAACCAACGTATGAGCCGTATGCATCACGAATTTGCTGCTTAAGCTCAGGGCCATAGCCTTGTTTATCACCAGATACGCCGGAACCAGGTTGACGGAAGCCGCTGCTGATCTCGAAGTGGTAACCACGTGGAAAATCAAGTTCTCCTTGTGCCTGAGCCTTATGCCCCCACCAAGGAATAAACAGGTGGTTTGCGGTATGGCCGTCTTCGTTGTAACGCGGGCGACCTTTCAAGGCAGGGATCTGTGCTCCCAACCATGCACCTGTGCTGTCCATCAGGTTTTTGCCTATTTGGCCGCTGGAATTGGCAACACCATTGGGGTGCGCCGCGGACTTGGAATTCAACATAATGCGCGCAGACTCACAGGCGCTGGCCGCCAGGATCACCACATCGGCGCTGATGGCATGCTCGGTAATGGTTTTCTTATCCACATAGGTGACACCCGTGACCTTGCCGTTATCGTCCACGGACACGGACTTAACCATGGCATCGGTGATCACTTCCAAGTTACCCGTCTTTTTTGCCAAGGGAATAAGGGAGGTGGTGGTTTGGAATGCCGCACCTATGGAGCAGCCACTGCCACAGGGAGTGGCATAAAAACAGGCCATACGGTCGTCAAGAGGGCGGGTAAGCACAGCGCGGTGCATGGGTGCAGCAGGAATGCCAAGCTTTTTCGCCGCCGCAGCCACAAGTAACTCTGGAACACGGGGTTTGGGTGGCGGCTGCAAAATGCCTTCAGAAGACGGCGGCATATCATCTAGGCCCGTGTTGGTGCCACACACCCCGACTATGGCCTCGGTTTTATCGTACCAAGGAGCAAGATCTTGGTATTCAAATGGCCAATCAGCACCATGGCCGTCGCGGCTTTTCGCTTTAAAGTCATGTTCGGAAAAACGCAGCGAGTAGCGACCCCAGTGATTGGTGCGACCGCCTAGCATGCGCGCGCGCCACCAGTAAAAGTCGGTGCCTTCTGCTTCGGTGTATGGTTCATCGGGTACTTGCCAGCCGCCATCTACCGTGGCGTCATAAAAACCAAAGTTTTTGTCTTTGTTGCCGGCGCCCATTAAGGGCGCTTCGCTATTGCGCTTAAACATGGGGCTTTCGGTTTTTGGGTTATAGTCGCGTCCCGCTTCGAGCATTAGCACCTTGTGACCCAGCTTAGCCAGAGTATAGGCCGCCATGGCGCCACCGGCGCCAGAGCCGACAACCAGCACTTTATGATCAAATTTGGCCATCACTACAGCTCCTTAATCTTGATATTTTTAAACCACACGCGGTCGCCGTGGTCCTGCAAGCCAATGTGCCCACCTTGGCCCTGGGCAAAGCCCTGCCAGGTAGCAAACTTGCTGTTGGCGACCAAGGCATTCCAGGTGGTGCTGCCTATCACTATGCTGGTGGTGCTGACGCCGTTTTGCCATACCTCGAGGTGGTTATCGCGCAGACGAATGCGCACATCGTTCCACTGGCCAGCTACTTTATGCGCACTGCTTGGGGCTGCGAATAAATCATAAATTGAGCCTGCCAGGTGCGAGTCAACCTTGTTATCCGGGTGCTCTTTATTATCGAGAATTTGGATTTCCGGGGCATGGGAGTAGATGGCACTGCCTTTTTCATCCACAAGCACGAAAATGCCACTGTTGCCTTTTTGGGCGATTTTCCATTGCAATTGCAGGTCAAAGTCGTCATAGCTCTTCTTGGTGAGGATATCGCCGCCGCCCCCGGCGGTTAAGGTCATGGCGCCATCTTCTATCTGCCACTGTTTATTCAGGCCATCACTTTTGAAGTTACGCCACTGAGACATGTCTTTGCCGTCAAATAACAATTGCCAACCGGCTTGTTGCTCTTGCTCCGTCAACTGGTTGTCCTGCGCCCACGCACAGGCCGTGGAGCTTAGAGCGAACATTAACGGTAGGGCTTTAATCGAATTTTTCATAGTAGGAAACCCTTGTTAGTCTTTACTTGTTGCTACTTGGGCGTGTGTTGGTACGCCCTTATTGTTCTTGATATAAAAATAAAAGCCTAAAAAGGCGAAGATAAGGATGGCTGGGAACAGCAGAATGTTCCCTAGCACTGCTTGACCCGCAAGTAATTCAGCTTGTTGCGCGTCAATATTTGCGGCCTGTGCCTGCGTACGTGCATTGTCAATCCAGCTACCAATGACTGGATTCCACAAACTCACTGCGAACATGCCGGCACCGCCGATAAGCGACATGCCCAATGCACCGGTTTTTGGCGTGTATTCAGCCACGCAGCCGAGCATAGTTGGCCAAAAGTAGGTTACACCGATAGCAAATAGCACAGCAGCCACGTAAACCATGCTGCCGGTGGCTTGGCTCATCACGAAAATACCTGCTGTCGCACATACCGCTGAGCCCAAGAGCACACCCGATGGGTTAAATTTATGCACTATGGGCCCGGCAAAAAAACGACCAATAGCCATCAAACCTGTTATCAAGGCAAGAATCATCATAGGGGATGCACCAGAAGCACCTAAAATTCGCTCAATCCATTGTTGTGTACCCAGCTCAGTGGTGGCCGTTAGCGTCATACACACCACTAAGAAGAGGTATACAGGTGAGAATAAGTTCTTCAAATTACTCAATGTTGAGTGTGTGCGAGTGTCGAACTGCGGGAATTGTGCTTTGAACATCATCAAACCATAAATGATGGTTGGTATGATGATAAGACCCACCTGCCATTGCCAGTTAAAGCCACTTGAGGTCATGGCATTTGAGGCCAGGGCACCAATGACAATGCCGCCCGGGAACCAGACATGAAAACGGTTAAGCATGGTGGTTTTGTTATTGGGATACATTTCGGCGATAAGCGGGTTACAGCCGGCCTCAACCGAACCGTTGGCGAAGCCAATTAAGAATGTAGAAAGCAGCAGCGCCCAAAAGCCATCGGCGTAAATGGTCATTACCAAACCAGCGAAGTGGCAGACAAAGGCCAGCGCCACCAATTTTTTCGCACCGATGGCGTTATAGATAGCGCCACCGACCATAGTCGCAATAGGGAAGCCTAAGAAAGCCATGGCGTTTACCCAGCCAAGTTCGGTATCGCTGAGCGAAAACTGCTCGCCTAACTGACCGAGAATGCCGGCGCGAATAGCGAAGGTCATTGAGGTTACAACCAATGCAATACAGCACAGGCGAAACACAAGGCGGTTATTATGATTATTATCCATTGTGGGTGTCCTCATTAGTTAATGCCCAAAATGCGTTTGTTGCGTTCGCTGTCGGTACTGGCCCCGGCGAAATCATCAAATGCTTTGTCGGTGGGCGTGATCAGGTGCTTGGCGATAAACTCAGCTCCCTCGCGAGCGCCCGACTCGGGGTGCTTGATGCAGCATTCCCACTCCAGCACAGCCCAGCCGTCGAACCCGTACTGGGTCAATTTGCTGAAAATGGCACCAAAGTTTATCTGGCCATCGCCTAGGGAGCGGAAACGTCCCGGACGCGCTTGCCAATCCAGATAACCGCCGTACACACCGGCGCGGCCGCTGGCATTGAACTCAGCGTCTTTGACGTGAAAGGCTTTAATGCGTTGGTGATAGATATCAATAAATTGCAGATAGTCCAACTGTTGTAAGACGAAGTGACTGGGATCGTAGAGGATCTGCGCCCGTGGATGATTATTGGTCGCCGCCAAGAAGCGCTCAAAGGTGGCGCCATCGTGTAAATCCTCACCGGGATGCAGTTCATAGCAGACATCTACTCCAGCCTTATCGAAGGCATCCAAAATCGGCAGCCAACGTTTTGCTAATTCCTCAAATCCCTGCTCAACCAGTCCCTGCGGGCGCTGCGGCCAGGGGTACATGGTGTGCCACAGCAGCGCGCCGGAGAAGGTGGCGTGGCTTTTTAAGCCCAGACGCTGACTCGCCTTGGCGGCCATCAGCAATTGCTCCGTAGCCCATTTTTGCCGCGCCTGAGGTTGGCCCTTAACTTCATCTGGAGCAAAGTTATCAAACATCTCATCATATGCGGGATGCACGGCAACCAACTGGCCCTGCAGGTGGGTGGACAACTCTGTGATACACAGCCCGGCATCATTGACGATAGCGTTAATGGAGTCGCAATATTCCTGTGACTGCGCGGCTTGCTCAAGGTCAAATAAGCGCTTGTCGCCACTGGGTATTTGCACGCCCTTATAGCCCAAGCTTGCGGCCCAGCGACAAATGTTAGGCAGGTTATTAAACGGTGCTTCATCGCCGACAAACTGGGCAAGAAAAATGGCTGGTCCTTTAATTTGTTTCATACGTTTTAGTGATCCATTGTGAAAGGGTGCCACTTGCTGTCTTGCTTAGACGCCGCAACGGCATTGTAAATAAACGCCATGCCACGAACGGCCTGGTCGATGCCGGGTACATCAAATGCCTCGTTACTCGAAACCTGACCCGCCTTGTACGCGCTGATCTGCGCCGCAAAATTGCGGTAAATATTGGCAAAGGCTTCGAGGTAACCCTCAGGGTGGCCCGCGGGAGTACGCAGTGCCGTCATGGCGGCCTCACTCAGGGGGCCTACACCAGCACGCAACAATTGCGCGGGGGCATTATGGGGGCGAAGCCAGAGACTATTGGGGTCCATTTGTGCCCACTCCAGGCTGGCATGTTCACCATAAATGCGCAGGCGCAGATTATTTTCCTCGCCGACAGCGATTTGGCTGGCCATTAGCACGCCTTTGGCACCATTATTGAAACGCAGTAATACGGTGCCATCATCATCTAAGGCGCGCCCCGGCAATACCTGGTTAAGATCGGCACAGAGCTCGGTGATGGTCAGGCCACTGACATACTCCACCAGGTTGGCGGCATGAACGCCTATGTCACCCATACAGCAGCTAATGCCAGACGTGTTGGCATCTAGGCGCCACTTCGCCTGTTTACCTTGTTCATCCGCCGCTTGCGACAGCCAGCCCTGAGAGTATTCCACTACCACCTTGCGAATGGCGCCAAGCTCACCGGAGATAACGCGCTGTTTGGCCTCTTTGACCATGGGGTAACCTGTGTAGGTATGGGTCAAACCGTACAGGCTGGTATTTTGTTCAAGCAAGGTAGCAAGCTGTTGTACTTCAGCAAAGGTGAGAGTAGCCGGTTTATCCGAGAGCACATGGAAGCCGTGTTCTATGGCCATTTTAGCCACCGGGAAGTGCAAGTGATTGGGCGTGACTATGGCGATAAAGTCGGCGCGTTTATCCGCCGTTAGCTGGGCTTCCCCCGTGATTAGGCTTTGATAATCCCCGTAGCAACGCGCCGGGTCCAGGCCGAGTGTTTGTCCCGTGCTTAGGCCGCGCTTTGGATCTGAACTAAAAGCGCCGGCGACCAAGTCTATTTGCCCGTCCAGGCGAGCCGCAATACGGTGTACCGCGCCTATAAAGGCACCTTCACCACCGCCGACCATGGCCATTCGAATTCGTTTGATACTCATCTAATATTTCCTATAAGCAGGGTGCTAGCGCTCGGGTGTAAAACAGGGTTGAAAAACACCGTGCTTATGAGTTTAGTTAACATCGTGTTATCGATAATAGGGAAGTGGGCTGCTTGGGGGATAATAAAAATTCGGTTGACAATGCAACAAAATCGGCGTTTACAATAAAAGCACGAGCCCCTTAATTTGAGTATGCGTAAGCCCATGGAACGTACCGAATTTCTACATAAAGTCGGCGTAAATCAATTGATTGCCGCTTTTGATCTGATCCCCGATATTCTTTTTTGGGTAAAGGACACCGACAGTAGAATCCTGCATGGTAATCAACACTTTATCGAGCACCAAGGGTTTAAGTCTCTCGACCAGATCCTGTTTAAAACGGACTTCGACTTTTCCCCTAAACACTTGGCGTTTCAGTATGTGAATGACGATAAGCGGGTGATGCAGGGGTATGTGGTGACCGACCGCTTGGAGCTGAATTACACGGACAGGGGAGAGCTCGGCTGGTTTTCTACCTCCAAGCATGTGCTAAAAGATGAGCAAGGGAAGATCATCGGCACCTATGGCGTAACGCGCCATTTGCAAAAAACGTCCAAGGCTTTGTCGCATGTGAAGGCCATTGAGGCGCCGGTGGAGTATATTCGCAGCCATTTTCATCGCCATATTGGCATCGAAGAGCTCGCCGAGTTGGCGCACCTATCGGTGAGTGCGCTGGAGCGTCGCTTTAAAAAGCATCTGGCAAAAACGCCCAACCAGTACATTAACGAAGTGCGCCTTGAGAATGCCCGCAAACTGCTGGTGGAAACGCAACTGCCGGTGTCGCAGGTGGCGTACCAATGTGGCTTTGCCGAGCCCAGCTATTTCAGCAAACAATTCAAGCGCCTCTTTGGTGATGTGCCTTCCAAGCTGCGGGAAACTATCGAGGGTTAGATTCTGCAAACAGACCCTAACCCCCCAGTCTATGGTGCACCAACGCAATCGCGCCACTTTCCGGTGTTGCCTGCATGGGGGTGAGCAGGTCGCGGTGTTCATCGCTGAGCCAGGGCTCGAGTGCATGAGCAACGCCGCCCATCAAACAGATGCGGCTAAAGCCTTGATGTTGTAAATGGTCGATATAGCGAGATACATAACAAGCGGCTTGGCTGAGGAGCGCTTTCCCCAAGGCTTCATGGCCATGACTAAACACCAAAGGAGCAAACTGGGCAAAATAGCCCGGCGTGGCATTAATGCTTTGCGCCGTAAGCTCTCCCGCGGTGTTGCAATGGGTGTATTGCAACAGGGCGTCACTCAAGGGGCATGAAACTGTTAGACCATCCAGTACCTCCAGTGTATGGCGCACCAGGTTTAGCCCTAACCAGGCACCGCTGGCGCCGTCGCTTAGCAGCAGCCCGTGGCCGCCAAATTCAAGCATCCGGCCTTGGTCTATGGCGCCGGCACAAAACCCGGTACCGATAATGATCACCGCGCCCTTAGCGGCTTGATGAGCGCCGGCACAGGCGATATGCATATCCGTGGTGATATCCAAGCGTGCAAATGGATGTTGCCATTGCATCATTTTGTTTAAGGCCGATGGCACTGAAGCCCCGGCCAAGCCTGCACAGGCATGGATGGTGTTTAATTTCTCAAGAGGCAAATCGGCGTACATCAAAGCACGTACAGCAGCCTCGGTGATCGATTCCTGGGCCTGATTGAAGGAAGTTGCTATGTTGGCGGGTCCCGATGTCGCTTCGGCGAGGAATAAGCCATTGCTATCTTCAAGGCGCACCTTGCATTTACTGCCACCGCCATCAATACCGAGATAAAGCCTGGGAATGCTGGGCGTTTGCGTATCCTGTTTAGTCTGTTGCATCTAGTATTGCCTCGAGAGCCGAATGTGATACCTGGTCTTGCGCCTTGTGTACGCCGCCGTAACTGTGCAGTGAAAGAGGGCCGCCTTCACGCGCTAGGGTTTGCCAAAGGGCTCCGGCATTTTCCGCCGTTACCCCGCCGCCTGCGACCACTTCAATACGGCCGCCGGCATGCCTTACTAATGCCCGTAGGCGTTCTATCCCTGCCGCAGCGCCCAGGCCACTTTGCCAGGGAGTGCCGCTGCTGAGCACCCGATCTAACCCGAGGTTTATCAGGGTATCCAGGGCGTTGAATTGATTGTCGATGGCATCAAAAGCACGATGAAAGGTGCATGTGAGTTCAGCTTGTTTAGCCTGTTTCACCAGGGCCTGTACTACTGGAGCGTCTACTTTGCCCGCTACGCTCAGGGCGCCAAAGACGACCCCAGTGGCGCCATGGGCGGCCGCCGCTTCTATGCTGTTAAGCATCTGCGCTAAGGTTGACGTATCCACTCTAAAGGAGTGGGTATTGGGGCGGATCATCACAAGTAGCTCGGTATTTGCGGTCACTAACTCACCGGCAAGTGCCATGGCCTGAGTACTCGGTGTGGTGCCGTTTTGGGCCATGTTGGCGCACAACTCAATGCGCCGAGCACCACTGTTGCACACCACAGCAAGGTTCTGTCTAAGCATCTGAAGATTGTCCGCATTCAGACAAACTTCAAGAATTTTACTATTGTCGGCGTTCATTGATCCCCCTTGCTGTGTTTTTTCTTTTTGTCACCGTTTCAATCTTAATTGTTTTTTAATCTTATAAATCCTTTTTAATCATTTAGTTACCTTTCCAATTTTGATTCTGGGTTAGCCATTCTTATAGGGAGAGCACTATAAATCAGGCCGTAGTTAATTGGATCTTTTTTTAGTCTATACGCCGATTTTGTCTTAGAGCTCACCGAATTTATATTATCGCTCCAACTGGTCATGACTCTATTCTGTGGGCAAGTTTTACAAACTATTAACTTGTGAAAAGTAAGGCAGTAATAGGAACGTAGGCGACATTTCTCGTCAGTCTTTTGTTTGGCGAGCAACAATAAGAAAGATACTTGGAGACTGAAATGGCCAACAATAAGAACAACCGACGAGGCGCGGGTCATGCGCAGCGGTTCACAAAGTCTGCACTGTTTTTAGCAATGATGGCGGCGGGAAATGCAGCCTATGCCGACCCCAGCGTCGAAGAAGACGAAGATAAAAAAGAAATAGAAACCATCGAAGTGCGCGGAATACGTGCTTCAATGGCAGAAAATATGGCAATTAAACGCCTGTCCAATGCCATTGTCGATGCCATTACCGCCGAAGACATAGGCAAGTTTCCCGATAAGAACGTCGCCGACTCTTTGCAGCGAGTTCCCGGTATCGTTATCTCCCGCAGCGGCGGTGAAGGGGAAAACGTCAGTATTCGCGGTTTGTCTTCGGATCTGACCTTTACCCAACTCAATGGTAACTTTATTGCCTCGTCTCCGGGCTCACCGTCACGTTCATTTAGTTACTCCTTACTACCTTCGACCATGGTGCAGTCCGTGGAAGTATTTAAGTCCTCAGAGGCGCGCTTAGATGAAGGTGGGGTGGGTGGGACCGTGATTATCCACAGCCGTAAGCCATTGGAGATGGATGCCAATTCTGGCGCCCTAAACCTCGAATACACCTATGCCGATGTCACCGAAAAATACGAGCCCAACTTCAACGGCGTGTATTCATGGAAAAATGATGAGGAGAACCTGGGTGTGTTAGTCGGTTATTCTCGTCAGGACCGCACCAACCGCTCGTTAGGCGGAGATATGAGTGGCGGCGGTGGCTGGCGCTGGGCCACCAGCTCAGATCTACCCGCGGTTGATACCCAGGGCAATGAAATTACCGACAGCAGCCGACGTTTCGCCGCCTTAGAAGATGCTTATGGCAATGTGTATGACGGCGTCTGGGCGCCTCAGGTTGCCGGCGTTGGGGTAACCAAAGAAAAACGTGAGCGTGAAGGGATTCAAACCACCTTGCAGTGGCTACCCATGGATACCCTAGAGCTGACCTTTAACTACTTCCATTTTGAATTGGGCCAGGACAGAACCACCTCGCAAATGTGGATCCCAGAATGGAAATACAACCCCAATCACCTAGTTGGGGTTGAGCTTGATCAGAGCGGCACCATAGTGACGGGCATGGACTTTACCACGGGCGCCGGTGGCACTGAGGGAAATATGGAATTCCCCTGGATTATAGGCAGTTATACCCTTGAAGAAGACACCTCAGACACCTATGACTTCGGCTTTGAGTACAGCGGCGACGTCTATGACTTAAAAGGTAAATTTGGTCGCACCAAGGCCAGTGGAGGCCCGTCTGAATCTTGGCGTGCGGCGTACAAAAGTGGCCAGCCCGCCGGTCGCAGTGATTCCGGCCGGGTGGAAAATGCCGCGGCCTTTGCCGGCTGGCGTTTGGGTGACCGCGTCTCCTTGTATACGGATCCAGCCCTTCTGGATAACCTGCTGGGGGGTGTTGCCGGCGACCCGGATCCGGGCTCGACCGGCTCGAGTTATATCGTCAGTGATCTGGAAGAAGATTATGGGCAATTGGATTTTAGCTACCATTTGAGCTCGGGTTGGGTTGATACCCTGCGGGTGGGGGTGAAACACCGTAAGACCAGCTTGCACCGCGAAACCAATAACACCTTCTTTATCACACAAGAGGGGGCGGCGGGCATCGCTAACGGTACAATTGATCCATTTAGCCAAGGTGCCATCGACGAGGTTTCTTACCAGTGGATCGGTGGCATGCCAAACCTGGAAGATGTGCTTAATAGCCGTTCAGAGCAGAATATTCCCGGTGGTTTTGATGTTAACGTCATGCCCACCATTAACTGGGACAAATACCGCGATATCGTCACCAGTGAATACGCCAAGTACACCCGCAAAGAGCCGGATTTTGTCTTTGATATCGAAGAGAAAATCACCGCCGCCTATGTGCAGGCGGATTTTTCCTATGAAAGCCTGCGCGGCAATGTCGGTGTCCGTTACGTAAAAACCGAAACCGATATTATGTCTTCGGACAAGATCAATTTCTTCCTGGACGACATTGATGATGTTACCCAGGAAGACATCCTTGGTGAGCGCCGTTTACTCGATGTGGAAGAAACCATTGGCCGCACCTCCACCGACCATCAGTTTTTACCCAGTTTAAACCTGGTGTGGGATGCCACCGATAACCTGGTGCTGCGCGCCGCGGCGGCGAAAACCATGTCGCGCGCCCCATACAACGATCTAGGGGCTCCGGAGCAACTGACCTTTATCTCTCAGGAGTGGGCCGACGATCGCCTGGAATTCCGTGGTAACCCGGTTGAGCCGGGCTGGCAGGGATCTGGTGGTAACAAGGATTTAAAACCCTACGAGTCGGTGCAAACGGATATCTCCGCCGAATACTATTATGGGGAGGGCTCTGCGGTTGGTATCGCGCTGTTTAACAAGGACGTAGATAACTTTATCGTGCCCTTGATTATCACCTCGGTACGTCCTTTTGACGGTTTTACCAACCCCAATACCGGTGAGATGATCGTGCCCGAAGGGGAGATCACGGTGACGCCCTTTACCACCACGGCAAACGGTACCAATGCTACCTCGCGCGGTATTGAGATATTCGCCCAGCACGCCTTTGATAACGGTTTCGGCATTAACACCAACTACACCCTCAATGACACCAACCAGGCGGATGTCAGTGTCGATGGTGAAAAGGTAGGTGAGTCTGCTCTGGTGGGCAGCGCCGATAACCAGTTCAACTTCTCTGCTTACTTTGAGAACGACACCTTCAGTGTTCGCGCTTCCTACAACCGTCGCGGCAAGACCGCACTGGGCCTTGCCGATGGCTTGACCGTCTACCAGGAGCCCTACCAACAGGTCGACTTAAACGCTTCCTATAGCTTGATGGATAACCTGTCCTTTAGCGCCTCGGTGATCAACTTGACCGAGGAGGAGCCAAGAACCTTTTATGGTGAGGACAGCAAGGCCAGGTTACGCAGCAGCAGCTACAGCGGTCGTCGCTACTATGCCGGCTTAACGTATCGTTTTTAATTAACTCATTATGTGACATGCGCATTTAGGCCCGAATTGATGGCAAGAAAGAAGAGCAATAATGCCCAGCTTCGGGCGGTGCGCATCAGTAAAGAACAAGGTAGCAATAGAAAAAGTCTAATTTTATCAAAGTGACATCGGTGCCCT
The DNA here is from genome assembly GCF_002964645.1 of Pseudoalteromonas sp. T1lg22. NCBI lineage: Bacteria > Pseudomonadati > Pseudomonadota > Gammaproteobacteria > Alteromonadales > Pseudoalteromonadaceae > Pseudoalteromonas > Pseudoalteromonas sp. T1lg22. Next base: position 294,793 of record NZ_PQBY01000002.1, on the reverse strand, counting down.
TGGTACTGTGCACTGTGCTAAGTGGCTGCGGCGGCAGTGATGATCCTAACCCTCAAGACGTCCCGGTTGCTGCGGCAAATACGGCCGCAGAGCTGGCAGGCTCAGTGGTCAAAGGGACCTTAAGTGGCGCGCAGATAAGTGTGGCCAGCCTAAATGGCACCGAGCTTGGCATCGATGCCGAGGCCATGACGGATACCCAAGGCGAGGTGTTTTTCACCGTCACGGGCGCACCAGGATTTGGTATTAATACCACGGTGAAGGTGACAGCCAGCACCACGGCGCAATCGAGTATGGTGTGTGATGCGCTCATGTGTGGCGATGCGCAAATTGCCCAAGAGCTAAGCGGCGACGCCCTTGTCGGTGCGCAGCTAAGCACCTTGGCTCAGGTGAGCGTGCCCTATGGCAATCAGGCCGATGGTGAGGCGGATGCAAGCATGCAGGTCAACGCCCTGACCACCTTGGCGACGTTTTTGGTGGAGCAGGAAATTGCCAACGGTCGCAATGTCTCCAGTGCCGAGTTGATGGCGCTGGCGCAAGCGGATATGTCAGCCTTACTGCTGCGTATCATGGGCTGGCAAACTAATAACACCAATGTTTTTGAAACGCCCGTGGTCAGTGCCCATAGCCTGGCAAACTTTCAGGGGGCCGAGCAATGCGAAACCAATGAGGCCGGTGAGCAGCAGTGCCAGACTCCATTAATCGATGAAGCCAGCATTAAGTTGTCATTGCTCAATGCCGCCTTTGCCGAGCTGAATATCGGCGAAACCCTCGCCGCTAATTTGAGTGCTGCACAAGCCGATATCAGTGCGGCCTTGGCGGATGATGCCGAGGCGCTCGAGCGTTTTCGCCAGCGTCTGTTTGATGCCATTGAACGGCATCCCTTGAGCGCTGAGTTAGGGTTCAGTGGTGCGTCGATTGTTGATTTAACCTTGCCCTTGTTTGATGAGGCAAGTAGCACAGGGCCGCTTAAGGAAGTGAGCACGGTGCAAACCATGTTGGATGCCACCATCAGTGCCCGCAATGCCATCAGTGATGCGGAAAGCGCCGATAAGGCCTTCGATAATGACGTGCAAACCAAGTGGCTCGACCATAATGATTGGCAAGGTGCGCCAAGTGTAGAAGATCCGTCCTGGGTGCAGGTGGACTTTGCCGTGCCACAGGCGATCAGCAGCGTATTCATTACCAGTGCCAACGACGCCCCGGCGCGCGACCCGGAAAATTTCGATATTCTGGCGTCCAATGATGGTGGCCAGAGCTGGCTAACCCTAGCTACCGTTGTCGGTGCCACCTTTGATGAGCGTTTTGAGCGTCAGGAATTTGCTTTTGCCAACGCTCAGGCGTACGCCAGCTACCGTATCAATATCACCAAGAATCAGGGCAATGATGGCTTGCTGCAACTGGCCGAAATCGATTTTGTTGGCCCCGTGCATATGAGCGTGGACCACAGTGATGACCCACAAGCGATCGCCTCGGCCCGCAACAGCATAGGCGATGCAGAAAACCAGGATAAGGCCTTTGATAATGACCCAACCACCAAATGGCTGGATCACAATGACTGGCAAGGTGCGCCCAGTGACGCGGATCCGTCCTGGATTCAGCTCGACCTCAGTGCTCCAAAGGCGGTGAATGAGCTGGCCATTACCAGCGCCAACGATGCCCCGGAGCGCGATCCGGAAAACTTCTCGCTGCTGGCGTCTAATGATGGCGGTGAAAGCTGGATAACCCTGGCAAGCTGGGTCGGAGAGGCCTTTGATGAGCGCACCGAGCGCCGCACCTTCGCCGTGGCCAATCAACTTGCTTACAGCAGCTATCGCCTGGAAATAAGTAAAAATAAGAATAACGATGGCCTCTTGCAGCTTGCTGAAGTAGAGCTGATCGGCCCCGATCTGGAGGGGCTGGATCATTCCCTAAGCAGTGGTGCCAGCTACAGTGCCCGCTTTAGTATCAGTGATTCCGAGAGCGCGGCGCAGGCCTTTGACCGGGATGTGAGCACCAAGTGGCTGGATCACAATGACTGGCAGGGCGCACCCAACGAGGAAAACCCGGCGTGGATCCAGGTGCAGCTGGCCGAGGCGCAAGCCGTGAATGAGCTGATGATCACCAGTGCCAACGATGCGCCCGAGCGTGACCCGGCTAGCTTTTCGCTGTTGGCCTCGAACGATGGCGAAACCTGGCTGTCATTAGCGAGCTGGGCGGGGGAGGAATTCTCCGAGCGCTTAGAGCAACGTAATTTTGCCCTGAGCAATGGCTTGGCCTATTCGCATTACCGCCTGTCGGTAAGTGCCAATGCCAACAATGATGGCCTGGTGCAAATTGCCGAGGTGGGCTTTATTGGTCCCCAGTATCAGTTGCAGGATTTAACCGAGCTGCCTGGCACTCTCTTTAGTGCGCGCTCTAGTATTGGCGATGGCGAAAATCAGGATAAGGCCTTTGATAATGACCCAAGCACTAAGTGGCTGGACCATAACGACTGGCAGGGCGCACCAACGGCTGAAAACCCTTCCTGGATACAGGCCGACTTTAGTGCCCCTCAGGTGATCAGTGAAATCGTCATTACCAGTGCCAATGATGCCCCAGAGCGGGATCCGGAAAACTTCAGCCTGCTTGGCTCCAATGACGGCGGCGAAACCTGGGTGGAAGTGGCATCCTGGGTCGGCGAGAGCTGGGATGACAGACTTCAGCGGCGCGCCTTTAGCTTTAGCAACGGCTTTGCCTATAGCAGTTATCGCGTGAGTATCAGTAAAAATGCCAATAATGATGGCCTGGTACAAATCGCGGAAATCGAGTTAATTGGTCTTGCAAATTAACCTGCCCACAATGCAAAAGAGCCAGAAGTCATAACTTCTGGCTCTTTTTTAGGTGTTAATTCACTTCCACCGCCTGCAGTGAATCGCTTTGATAACACCCCAGGATGCGTACAAACTGGGTGTGATCTTTTAGGGCCTCAAGAGCGCGTTGCACCTTTGGCTCCGCCAGATTGGCAATTAAATCCACATAAAACACTTCTTCCCAGGGGTTGCCAGGAACCGGACGTGACTCAAGTTTCACCATGTTAATGCCATGCTCCTTGAACACCATGAGCGCATCAGCCAATGAACCCACATGCTGCTCCGTGGCCATAATCAATGTGGTCTTGGTCGGTATTTGTGTTGAAACCTGCATGGCCTTACGCGCCACCACGATAAAGCGACTGTGGTTCTCACTTTGATTAGCAATGCCGGTTTTTAAGACCTCCAGACCTAAGTGCTTGCCAGCTTCCGCAGAGCCGATGGCGGCACTGTTATCACAATTAAGCGCCGCCTTCATGGCGCTGGTGGTGGAGTCACAGTTTTCCAGTTGTACTTCATTTAAACCTTGAATAAAGCGACTGCACTGGGCAAAGGGTTGGGGGTGGCCGAAAAGCTTGGTAATGTCGCCCAGCTCGGTGCCGGGTTTAACCAAGAGGCAGTGCTCCACCGAATGGGTGACTTCGCCAACAATGGAAACCTGGGCGTGCTGGAGCAGGTCGAATACCTCGTTGATGCTGCCCGAGCTGGTGTTTTCAATTGGCAGCACGCCGAAGTCGGCTTGACCTTTTTCCACCGCGCCAGTGATTTCATCAAACTGGGCGCAGCCCATCTCGACCAGTTTACCGGGACGGCGACTGAAGTATTTGTGCACCGCCAGCTGGGAGTATGAGCCCTGGCCGCCAAGGTACGCCACCCGATTGGTCTCGCCCAATACCTCTGGGTTGAGGTTTTGCTGCAACATGGCTTGCTGGTGCAGCACCGAGTCTTCGAGCACCCGCTGAAACACGCTGTTGATATAGTAGGCATCCAGGCCGAGCGATTTACCATAGCTTATCAGCTTTTCCAGTAACTCCTGCTCTCGCGCTTCATCGCGAATGGGCTTGTTATTGGCGATTTTATATTCCACCACCGAATGGCTGATGCGGCGGCGTTTTGCCAATAAAATCAACAGCTCAGAGTCGATTTCATTGATGTCTCGGCGCAGTGCCAGGAGCGTATCATTGGTCATTATTAGGTTTCCTCATTCCCAAAACGAAAAAGGCCTCCCGTTTGGGAGGCCTTAGCATGTGTGTGAATCTCACGTACTCGCTCGCGCCTCCCTAACAAGGGTGGTAGATAAAGAAGCGAAAAAATACGAAAGAGATAATGTTCATGACTTCAATCTACTGGCTTGGGCGGTTAAAAGTCAATAGGCCTATGGTGGTTATTTGGTAATTATTTGCAGGTTCATCTCTCCTAGTCATTTTCGCCTAGTAAACCTTATAGAATGCAGACTAAGGCATTAATTTATTTGGGTGTTTATTCCGCAAAAGACTATATTATTCTTGTTGTTAATTCTTTTATCTTAGTTGTTACAAGGTTGGCTGATAATTAACGCCAAAAGAGCTATACATAAACGCTGTGACTGTTATATTTGCTAGCCAGCTAAAATAATAAAAACCAGATACTTAAAAAAGGATCGGCTGTGGTCTATAGGCGTCCGCCATCGCGATTTGGCATACACTCGCTAAGCATAAAGCTATCGGTATTGATCTCAGCTATATGCTTGATCGCCGGTATTTTTGCTGCCGTGTTTATGCTCAAATCCGAGCAAAAACAATTGATGCTCCAAGAAAATGAGCAACTGACCCAATACAAATGACCGATTTAGTGGTCAATTTGGGCAATTAATTGATAGTAAAATCAATATTGCCGAACAAGCTAATGCGGTGGTGGCCAGGGAGTTGTTTTCTGGCGAGCTTGAGCGCAGTGCATCGACGCCGCATTTTATTAGCAGCGATGAGCCTCTCCTGCGCAGCAGTACCCGTGATGGCGTGAGCGCTGCGGTAATGCCAAAAGCCAATTACTCTCCTTATTATCAACAATTATTTACCCATTCCGAGCAACTTTGGCGGGTTATTTCGCCAACTTTGCTGCAAGAGTTTGCCAGTTTTTACTTGTTAACCGCCGATGGTTTTATTCGTATAGCCCCTTCAACCTGGGCTATGGAGAGGCCGGATAATTATCGCACCCATGATGCGATTAATTTCAATCGTGTTGGCCCAGAACCAAACCCCAATAGGCTTACGCTATGGACACCTGTGTATTACGACACTGTGAGTCGCAAATGGGTGGTCAGCATAGTGACGCCCATTTATCAGAACAATGAACATCTAGCCCTAACCGGCGCCGATATCGAACTTAGCAGTTTGCTGCGTTTCTTGCCCATGGACGATAAGCAACAGCAAGTGTTCGTGGTTGATGGCCAAGGCCAGTTGTTGGCCCATTCGAGCCTGGATGAGGCAACATATCAGCGTTACGGCCGTGAGGGGCGGGTGCTGCGCCTGTCCGACTTTATTACCCCCCAACTGGCGGAGTTAGTCGGCAAGGCCTTGAATTCAGAGCAGTCGACCATGAACGAGCAGTTTGAATATGAAGGGGATCAGTACCTGGGCACCATGAGTAAGCTTGAGGGTCTCAACTGGTATGTGGGCATGTATCGTAAGCAATCGAGTGCATTGGAAGCACTTGAGGCGTTACAGATTAAATTCTTAGCACTTTTTATTCTCTACCCGATTTTGGTCGCCTTGTTGTTACATCAGGCTCTATATCAACTGGTGCTGCGCCGTATTCATCTGCTTGTAGATGCGGTCTCCAGTTTTGCTAAAGGCAAGATGGACACTGAATTTCCTCCCGAGGGCAAGGACGAAATAGGCGTACTCAACGGCTCGGTTAAAGATATGAGCGTGGAGCTGGCCAACACCATCACCGGCCTTAATCAGCGTATTAAAGAAAAAGACATTGCCGAGCGGGCCGCCAATCGTTTGTCCAAGGCGGTGGCGCATTCTGGCACCGGGGTATTGATCACCAACTATCAGCTGCAAATCGAATATGTAAACCCGAAAATGCTGGAAATGACCGGCTTTAATGAAGAGCATTTTACCAATGGCAAATTACTGAACGTGATAGCCAAGGAAATGGCAATCTTTAACGACGATATCGAATACGATTTGCGCACCCGCAATTATTGGCGTGGCGATACCATGTTGGAGCAAATAGACGGCAAGGCGCTGTGGGTGTCTCTAAGCGTGTCACCTATCCGCGATGAGGAAGGGGGCGTAAGCAGCTATGTGGTTTCGGCGCAGGATATCTCCTTTGTGAAAGAAAGCCAGCGTAAAATGGAACAACTGGCCTATTTTGATACCCTGACCGGTCTGGCTAACCGCACTTTCTTCCGCATGCAGCTGCGCAAGTCCATGGCCCTGGCCGAGCGAGGTCACTACGCCTTTGCATTGTTTTATTTCGACCTTGATGAGTTTAAGCGCATTAACGATACCCTGGGTCATGACAGCGGTGATCAACTTTTGGTCGAGGTGGCCAATCGTTTGAAAAATCGTTTGCGTACCGAAGACACCATAGCCCGTCTTGGTGGCGATGAATTCGCCGTGCTGCTCAGTGGTATTGAAAGTCACGAGCGCGCTAGAAACGTAGCCCACACCATACAGCACACCTTGAATCAGCCCATTACCCTGGGCAATAACGAGGTGATCGTCAGTGCCAGTATCGGCATTACCATGGCGCCGGATGACAGCAGTGAGGAAGACCAACTCCTTAAACATGCGGACCTGGCCATGTATGAGGCCAAGGCCAAGGGCAAAAACACCTATCACTTCTATTCCAGTGAGCTTAACGCCGCCGCCAACGAACGCCTGTATATTGAAAACGAGCTACGCCAAGGTATTCGTGACAGCCAATTCCATCTGAATTATCAGCCTCAGGTTGATAGTCGCACCGGCAAGGTGTTGGGTTTTGAAGCCTTGATCCGTTGGACGCACCCGACACAGGGCGCCATTTCGCCGGTGAAGTTTATCCCTATCGCCGAGGCCACGGGCTTGATTGTTGAGCTTGGCGAATGGGTGCTCTATGAAGCCTGCAGGTTCTCCGCACGCCGTGCCCAAGCTGGGCTTGAAGCAAATGTTTCGGTGAACTTATCGGTGCGCCAGTTCCAGGATGCCAATTTGATCCCTAGTCTTGCCAATATTCTTGAGCAGACCAAGGTGGCTCCCAAGAATCTGCATTTGGAGCTCACAGAAAGTATGCTGATGGGGGATGTGGGTACCGCCATTTCTCAATTGCATGATATTAAACGCCTGGGCGTGTCGATTTCCATTGATGATTTTGGCACTGGCTATTCATCGCTTAACTACTTGAAACGCTTCCCTGTTGATGTGCTTAAGATTGACCGCTCCTTTGTCCAGGATATTCCGGATGATCCGAATGATATGGCGATCACCGCGGCGATTATCGCCATGGCGCAAAAGCTGAATCTCAATGTGGTGGCCGAAGGCGTGGAAACCAAGGAGCAGATGGAGTTCTTAAAAGCCAATAACTGCTTTGTGTTGCAGGGTTATTACTTTAGCCCGCCGCTGTCGGAACAGGCGGTGGCCGAGTTGCCAGAAGTTATTTCCGGCTGCGAGGCGACGACCGAATAAGGGCGTTCAAGGGGCCCTTACGAGCCCTTCGCTATTGGCAGGGCACTACAGCAGTGCACTGATATCCACGGGTAGGTCAATCAAAATTAATAAGGCACCCTTGCCACCGTATTCCAGCGGCGCCTGGTGCATGGCAATAATATCCGGATGCTGCACAAGATATTGAGGTACCTTGTGCTTTAAAATGCGCTCGCCAATGCCATGTACCACACAGGCGCAGGACACATGCTGCTTTTTGCAGGCACTGATCAGCGCCGCCAGTTCCAGCTTCACCGTTTCCTTGCTCATGCCGTGGCAATCCAGGATAAGCTCAGGTGCATAATCCCCGCGGCGTAACTGTTTAGCCAGATACCTGTCTTCACCTTCTTTGACATAACTGACCGTACCCTGGGTATCTATATCGGGTATGTACTCATCGGAAAAGTAGAATTCGGTTTTGCTTTGGCGCTGCACCTGTTGGCGCTCGCCTATGTGCTTTTTTTGCCCGCTTGTCAGACGCACTGTGTCGTTTTTCACCCGCTTGGTCGTGCCTATGCTTTGGCGAAATAAATCGATGTCGTCTTGTGATAGTTCGGCGTTGTCCGAACTCGGAGATTGGTGTTTTTTCATGGCCGAGATTTTAGCCAAAAAAAGCGTAAAAACCTAGCGCTAAACACGCTACAATGGCGACATTATTAGCTGAACTAGCAACAGAATATGAACGAAAACCTTATTAGCGACGCTGAACTGCAAGAAGCTCAGCAGGAATTGCATAGCATTAGTGATTGGCTACGCTGGACCACCAGTCAATTTAGCGCCCATGGTATTTACTTTGGCCATGGTACAGACAATGCCTGGGATGAAGCGGTGGCACTTATTTTACCTTCACTGCACTTGCCTATGGATGCGCCGCAAAACCTGCTTGGCAGTCGCCTGACCAGCAGCGAAAAAGCACATTTGAGTGCGCTTATCGCCAGACGCATTAATGAGCGTACGCCTGTGGCCTATTTGACTAATCAAGGCTATTTCGCTGGCATGCCGTTTTATGTCGACGAGCGAGTGTTGGTACCGCGTTCGCCTTTTGCCGAGCTGATCAGTGAGCAATTCTCTCCTTGGATTCAACACCCAGAGCAGATCACCCGCGTACTGGATATGTGTACCGGCTCAGGTTGTATCGCCATTGCCCTTGCGCAGGCCTTTGACAACGCCTTGGTGGATGCGGTGGATATCTCCCCGGATGCCCTGGCTGTGGCCGATATCAATATTCAGGATTACCAGTTAGAGGATAGAGTCATGCCGATTCTGTCCGATGTCTTTAGTGGCGTCGGCGATGAAAAATACGATCTTATCGTTGCTAACCCGCCTTATGTGGACGCCGAAGACATGGCTGACTTGCCAGAAGAATTTCATCACGAGCCCGAGCTGGGTCTGGCCTCTGGTGAAGACGGCTTGGATGTAACCCGTGAGTTACTGGCCAAGGCTTCTGCCCATTTGACCGAGCAGGGCTTGTTATTTGTTGAAGTAGGCAACTCTATGGTACATATGGATATGCTTTACCCCGACGCGCCCTTTACCTGGTTAGAATTTGAACACGGTGGCCTTGGGGTATTTATGATTTCGAAAGCGGATCTTGACGCCTACTTTGGGCAATAAGACTCGCTGACTTTTCGCGCCATTTGGAATGAGGATGAAATATGGCAGGTAATAGTATCGGGCAGCTGTTTCGGGTGTCCACATTTGGTGAGAGCCACGGCCCCGCCTTGGGTGGGGTGGTCGATGGTTGTCCCGCCGGTTTAGAGCTTGATGAAGCGGATTTACAGGGCGATTTAGACCGCCGTAAACCGGGACAAAGTCGCTACACCACGGCGCGTCGTGAAGAGGATAAAGTGAAGATCCTCTCCGGCGTGTTTGAAGGACAAACCACGGGTACCAGCATAGGTTTGTTGATTGAAAACACAGATCAGCGCTCCAAAGACTACAGCAAGATCAAAGACGTGTTTCGTCCTGGTCATGGTGATTACACCTATTGGCACAAATACGGTATTCGTGACTATCGTGGTGGTGGCCGCTCATCGGCACGGGAAACCGCGATTCGTGTGGCCGCCGGTGCTATTGCCAAAAAATACCTTAAGCAATTCCATGGCATAGAAGTCAAAGCCTGTTTGTCACAGCTTGGCCCCATTAAGGCCGAGCAGTATGACTGGGCACAGGTCGAGCAAAATGCGTTTTTCTTCCCAGATAGCAGCAAGCTTGATGCTCTGGACGAATATATGCGCGATTTGAAAAAACAAGGCGACTCTATCGGCGCCAAGGTCAAGGTGGTTGCCAGTGGCGTTCCCGTTGGTTTGGGTGAGCCTGTGTTTGACCGCCTCGATGCGGAGCTGGCTCATTCGCTGATGAGCATCAATGCAGTTAAAGGCGTGGAAATCGGCGACGGCTTTGCGGTAGTCGAACAAAAGGGCTCGGAGCATCGCGATGAGCTGACTCCCGAAGGTTTTACCTCTAACCATGCCGGCGGCGTGCTCGCGGGCATTTCTACCGGTCAGGATATTGTTGCCAGTATTGCCCTTAAGCCAACCTCCAGCATTACCGTGGTGGGGCAGAGTATCAACACCAGCAATGAAGCGGTGGAGATGATCACCAAGGGTCGCCACGACCCCTGTGTCGGCATTCGTGCCATTCCTATCGCCGAAGCCATGATGGCCATCACCCTGATGGATCACTTATTGCGTCAACGGGGGCAAAACCCTGATGTGCAACTTGAGCATGGGCCCATCCCGGGGCAAAGAGCCTAACAAAAAGCGCAGCCCCTAGGCTGCGTTTTTACTTTAGCGACCAAAGCCCGTACAATCGCGCTGTGTTTTAGATTTCCCCTTAGTTATGCATCAGGTTGACGAACTCATCACGCTCTTTGAGCGCACATTTTTTGCGAGCCATAACACCCGTTTGGTACGAGGCGATATTGAGCCTATTTATCTGCCCGCCGATGACGAGTGCGACTTTCATCGCATCGTTTTCGCCCACGGTTTCTATGCCAGTGCCCTGCATGAAATAGCCCATTGGCTGGTGGCCGGAGAGCGCCGCCGTCAATTGGAAGATTATGGCTACTGGTATTGCCCCGACGGCCGGGATAAGGCGCAGCAACATGAGTTTGAAAGTGTCGAAGTGCACCCACAGGCCATTGAATGGGCGCTGTGTTTGGCCGCCGGTTTTACCTTTAACGTCTCCGCCGATAATCTTGGCGGTGAGCAGACCTGTCGCTTCTCCTTTCAAAAGCGGGTCTATGATAAACTCCAGACCCTGATAGAGCAGGGCTTTAACGGCCGCACCGAGCAATTGCTTAAGGCGCTGGCACAGCATTATGGCCAAGCTTATCCGCTGCGCCGAGAGCAGCTACAATGGCAACCTCCAAAGGAACTAGATTATGCAGTTTAAGCTGGGTTTTATTATCAATCCTGTAGCCGGCCTAGGCGGTTCGGTGGCTCTAAAGGGCAGTGATGGCGCCGATACCGCGGCCAAAGCCATGGCCCTTGGCGCCGAGCCCAAAGCGCATCTGCGTGCTCGCGCGGCGCTTGAGCAACTGGTGCCTTATCAAGAGAATTTAACCATCTATACCGTCAATGGCGGCATGGGTGAGCAGGTGGCCCGCGATCTTGGCTTTAATGTTGAGGTGGTGTATCACAGTGCCATCCCAACTACTGCACAGGACACCGAGCATGCGGCGCAGTTGCTTTGTGAGCAGGGCGTTGACCTTATTTTGTTTGCCGGCGGTGATGGCACCGCGCGCAATCTTTGTCATGCTATTGGCGAGCGAGTACCTGCCTTGGGCATTCCCGCCGGTTGTAAAATTCACTCCGGTGTCTATGCCATCACCCCCAAAGCGGCAGGCCGTGTGGTGGAAATGCTGGTCAAGGGCGAACTGGTCACCCTTAGTGAAAGCGATGTGATGGATATAGACGAAGACGCTTTTAGGGCCGGAGCGGTACGCGCCAAGCGCTATGGTGAACTGCGGGTGCCAAGCGAGTTACGTTATGTGCAGGCGGTGAAAAATGGCGCCGGTAAAGAAGTAGACGAGCTGGTGCTTGCCGATATCGCCGCCTATGTGGTCAGCGAAATGGACGAAGACTGGCAATATATTATTGGCTCAGGCTCAACCGTGGCCGCGGTAATGGAAGAGATGGGCCTGGACAACACCCTGCTTGGCGTTGACCTGGTAAAAGACCAGGAATTAATTGGCCGGGATATGACGGCGCAGCAGTTGCTCGAGGCCTGTAAAGACCAGCCGACTAAGCTGGTGATCACCCTGATAGGTGGTCAGGGCCACCTATTTGGTCGCGGTAACCAGCAATTGAGCCCGGCGCTTATTCGCACCATAGGCAAAGAGAATATTATCGTGGTGGCAACCAAGAGCAAGCTACAGGCCCTTGAAGGGCGACCACTGATTTGTGATACCGGCGACAGTGCCCTGGACGACGAATTATCCGGTTATATCCAAGTAACCACAGGTTTTAATGACCACGTGCTCTATGCCGTGGGCCACAATGAGGAGCAGTAATGCCTTATTCAAACTATGTAGACGCGGCACAGCGTTTTTTTGACGACCTGGTTGAGCATGCCGATGACGACCAGCTTTTTGCCGGCGGCTATTTGCGCGGTCACTTTGATTTGGCCGTGGGCTATGCCCAAGTAGAAAACCTGGCTCTAAGCCCACAGGAGCTAAACGAGCAAATCGAGCAGAGCCTGGTTAAGGCCTATCATAATGGCGAATTAACCGACACAGATCGCGACCATGTAGTGGTGATCTGGGAGCAGGTGAAAGCCCTGGCCAGCTAAGAGCCAAGGATTTCTAGTTTACAGGCATTAGTTCGTTCTAATGCTTTAGCATGTAGCCTTTATGTTAATTTTCAAGTAGGCTGCTTGTTGTTATTCACTCGGGCCCAGTGCCCGAGTGACTGTTTTTAGGTTATACCAATTCTGTTAAGTGAATTGGTATTAGGAGTCACAATATGAATAATAATAACGGTGACCAGCAAGGAGCTGCACCAGGCGGCGCAATCGCGCGCTTCCTTAACACCATAGAGCGAGTGGGGAATAAACTGCCGGATCCGGCGATGATCTTCCTCTTTGCTATGTTACTTATCTGGGTTTTATCCTGGGCCTTCTCGGGCGTGACCTTTGATGTTATCGACCCACGCACTAAAGCCCCCATAGTGGTGAATAATCTGCTTACTGGCCAGGCCTTGGCGGGCTTTTTGGCTTCCATGGTTACAACCTTTACCAGTTTTGCACCCTTAGGCGTGGTACTGGTGGCCATGCTGGGTGTGGGTGTGGCCGAGCATTCCGGTTATATCAATACCGGCATTAAGTTGATGCTTAAACGCACACCTAAGGCGCTGCTGACGCCCATGGTGATCTTGGTGGGTATTGTTTCGCACACAGCCACAGATGCCGGGTATGTGCTGGTAATACCGCTTGCCGGGGTGATCTTCTATGCCATGGGGCGTCATCCCTTGGCGGGTATTGCCGCAGCTTTCGCCGGGGTAAGTGGCGGCTTTAGCGCCAACTTTATTCCATCGGGCATAGATCCCTTACTGCAAAGCTTTACCCAAAGTGCGGCGCAGATCATCGACCCGAGCATGGAAGTAAACCCGCTTAACAATTATTACTTCACCTCACTGTCGAGCATCTTTATCGTGCTGGTGGGCTGGTATATCACCGACAAAATTATTGAGCCGCGTCTGAAAAGCTCAGAAGTGGACGGTAATACCGATGAACTGCCCGCCTTTGATCAGGCCACGGGTAAAGAAAAGAAAGCCTTTTTAATCGCCACCGGCGTTATGCTGGCCGGCTTGGCCTTGTTAGCCTATGTAGCGAGCTTAGAGACGTCACCGCTGCGTGCCAAAAATGGCAATCTGGCGGACTTTAGTGCGCCGATTATGCAATCCATAGTGCCGCTGATTTTCTTGCTGTTCTGGATCCCAGGTGCGGTCTACGGCTTTGTTGCCGGTACCTTTAAGAGCTCCAAAGACATGATCATGGCTATGACCAAGTCCATGGAAGGCATGGCCTACTATATAGTTATGGCGTTTTTCTGTGCCTTGTTTATTGCCGCCTTTGCGCAGTCGAATCTCGGTGCCTTGTTAGCCATTGAAGGGGCTGCGGTACTTAAGGCCATGTCGCTGCCAAGTGGGGTGACCATAGTTGGTATCATCTTCTTAACCGCCTTTGTAAACCTGTTTGTAGGCTCAAGCTCGGCGAAATGGGCACTGCTAGGACCTATTTTTGTGCCTATGCTGATGCAGCTGAATATTTCTCCGGACTTAACTCAGGCCGCGTATCGCGTCGGGGATTCCAGCTCTAACATCATTACTCCGCTGATGCCTTACTTCCCGCTGGTAGTGGTCTACTGTCAGAAGTATGTTAAGAACACAGGTATAGGTACCCTGATTGCCATGATGCTGCCGTACTCCATCGCTTTCCTCGTGGGCTGGAGCCTGTTCTTACTGGCTTATTGGGGTCTGGGTATTCCGCTGGGTATTCAAGCTTCATATACCTACGGCTAACCAGCTCAGGTATCACAACGCAAATAAAAAGGCCGCTATTTAGCGGCCTTTGTCGTATTTGGCGTATTAGTTAAAGCGCCATGTCAGGTTGGTGTAGATATAACGACCACGGGGGTTGTGTACCGAGGATACATAACCGTAAAGGTCGGAATCGCCATCACCAATAGCGAACGGTGGCTCTTCGTCGAAGACGTTGTTCATGCCCACAGAGATACGAATATCGTCATTGAAGTTATACGCACCTTGAATATCTACCAGGGTGTGCGAGTCAACATCACGTGATTTCTGGGTGTCAAAATCAAGGGCACCGTCGAAATCGATATCAGGAGTATCTTCAAACGAGCCGACGTAACTGATGTTCATGTTGACATTGAAGTCCTGGAACTCCCAGTTGGTGGCGAATAAACCACGGTGACGCGGGTACTCGTACTCGCCAATATATTCACGGCCATCTTTGTTGAACTCGTGCATATATGACCACTCAAGGTTGAACTTGAGCAGACCCATGTCGTCCATATCCATCTTATAGTTGGTGGATATATCGATACCCGAGGCTTCTTGCGAGGAGACGTTTTCAAACGTGCTATGCACCTGTTGGATCACGCCCAGGCTTTGGCCTGCAGCAGGAGGAAGGCGAACACACACAGTGCTGTTTTGGTCGTTACAGTGAGTGTTGTAAACACTACCGAAGTCTTGCTCGTCAATCTTATTGTCTTGCTCTATGCTCCAGATATCTACTGAAAGTCCGAACTCGTTAACAGGCGCCCAAATAGCACCTAGGTTCCAAGATTCCGACTCTTCCGCTTCCAGATCCGGGTTACCGGCAAACTCGATGTTGTAGTCAAGTAAGTCACAGTCTTGGCCCGTGGCCTGACAACGATAGGTATCAACGAAGAATTGGCTCTCTTCCGATGGACCTAAGCCAATTTGTGCCAATGATGGCGCTCGGAAACCCTGAGCCCATGAGCCACGTAAAGAGAACTCGCCGTTTGGTGCCCATTTAAAGGCGACTTTCGGGTTAGTTGTTGAACCAAAGTCGCTGTAGTCATCGTGACGACCAGCAAGTTGTAGCTCAAGCTCGTCGCTTAGCGGAATTGAGAATTCCACATAGGCTGCCCACTGGTCGCGTTTCGCTGCTGCTGATACCGACTCGGTGCCGAAGATCAAGCCGCGCTGGAATTGATCATCCGGTACGTCGCTGACGTCTTCTTCACGGTACTCAAGGCCTGCCGCCATCATTACCATCTGCTCGTTAAACTCAAAGGCTTCACCGCTGATGCTGGCATCGAATGAAGTCATATGCGACTCACCGCGACGTACCAGGCTGGTGGTGATACGGTCGATAACTTCAGCTGAGTTCTGCACGCCGCCGAAGGGGTTATAGTTACCGGCATCGATTTCCTGCTGTAGGAAGTCAACACGCACCCAACCCATAGAGCGATCACCGCTTTGCTCGGACTTACTACGACCTTTTTGTGCTGCTACTTCCCAGCCCCAGTCGTTGATTTCACCGCGCAGACCTGCAACTAGGCGCAGGGTGTCTGATTCTATATCCCAGCGGCGCGGTCCTGCATCTACGGTACGGTAACGACCGATCTCAATGTCTTGACCAAATGGGTTATTTGGGTGGCTACCTGGAACGGTTAGGCCCGCATCTTCATCTAATGGCGTGGGTGCACCAGCGGCTTTAGAGGAGTTGTGCTGGGCGGCGATTTCCATAAAGGCGGTGATATCGTTATCGAATTTATAATCGAATTGGGCGATGGCACCCACTCGCTCGGCAGGCGGGGTAATAAAGCCATAAGGACCGTAATCGAATAAACAGCTACCGCTGGAGGTAGCGCTGTCGGCTGGGCAATCTGGGTCAATGGTTTTCACGCCATCGACGTAGAAGTAACCCGGAAAACCGCGTGATGAGCGAAAATCCATACCACCGTAAGGTGATTGGTTGGCCGTGCCTAAGGAGCCCATTTCATCGGATTCAAGGCCGGTGTTTTTAAAGTAATCGAGAATAACCGAGGCGCTGCCTTTGGCGCTGGTGGTACCCCAGACCACACTGGCGGTGGTTTCTTCATGGTTTGGTCCCGTGGTTCCACCATAGCCGAGGTTGACCTCTATGCCTTCGATGTCCTTTTTCAGGACCACGTTGACTACGCCGGCCACCGCATCGGAACCATAAATGGCCGAGGCGCCGTCTTTTAAGATATCGATGCGCTCGATGGCCGATACCGGGATCGAGTTGATATCAACGAAAGAGTTGGTAATGCTCTCGGCGAAGGCACTGATAGCAACGCGGCGACCATTGATCAGCACCAAGGTCGCATCTGGGCCTAGACCACGTAAGCTCACCGCGGCACCACCATTGGCGGTTGAATCCTGGTTATTGCCGCGAGTCGAGAAGGTACCATTACCGGCAACTGGCATACGCTCTAGCAGCTGTTGCAGGTTGTCGTAACCCATATTGGCAATGTCTTCTTTGCCGATACTTTGTACCGGTGAAGGGCCTTCCATATCGGTACGTTTAATACGTGAGCCGGTAACTTCGATGCGTTCGACTTTTTCTGTGGTTGCCTCTTCGGCTTGGGCCTGAATAGACACGGATAGCGCGCCGGTGCCTAAAGCCAAGGTGAGTGCCGTGCCAAGAGCACTGGGTGTGAACTTTCTCATCCTGAAATCCTTATTATTATCCCTGTGGGGATTTTTCATTGTCATAATTATCTACTGCTAAATATCCACGTAGAAGTGTAGTAGAAATTTAGTAGAAACATAGAATTAACATTGTTAACAAGGATAAAGCAATGCACCTTTTGGTTGAATCTGTAAAAAAGCGTGTAGATTATTTTACGATTACGGGGGAAAGGCAGAAAGGGCGGCGCTTGTGGGCGCTACAGGCGAGGGGAATGCAATATTTTGTTACTAGGTTGTGGCTCTAGGCAATGGCTCTAGATCAGGTTGGCAGGTAAAGGGCATAAAAAAAGCGAACCTGGGTTCGCTTTATTTTGCCTTGTGCTTTAGGGTTCGCTCTTTTTCGCGGGCCCAGTCCTTTTCTTTGGTATCGGCACGCTTATCGTGCATCTTTTTACCCTTGGCGAGGTAAAACTCCAATTTCACCCAGCATTTTTTCCAATACATGGCGGTGGCAATTAAAGAGTAACCTTCGCGCTCGGTGGCGCCGATCAGCCGGTCAATTTCACGCTTATTTAAAAGCAACTTGCGATAGCGCATGGGATCGCAAATGGTATGGGTTGAGGCGCTGTTCAGGGGTTGGATTTGGCTCCCCAATAGGTAGGCTTCCCCGTTCTTTATATGAATATAGGTTTCGGAGATATTTACCTTACCGGCGCGAATACTTTTCACTTCCCAGCCTTGAAGCTCAAGGCCGGCCTCGAATTTATCGTGTAAAAAATACTCATGACGCGCTTTTTTGTTAAGCGCGATGGTATTTGAGGTCGATTTTGCTGTTTTTTTCTTTGCCATAGTGGCGCCATTATACTGATTGTATGTGTATTTACACCAGTTTTTTATTACCTGCTTGGAGCTTGATGCGGGGTCTGATATTAACCCTATGCAGGTGCCTTGCGAATGCCCCTTGGGGCTGGCCCTAAAGCTTGCTAGAATTGCGCTGTTGTGAGGAGAGGTTATGCCACAAATAGAAAAATCAGCGCTGGTGATGTATAGCAGCAAGGAAATGTTCGACCTGGTCAATGATGTCGATGCATACCCGGAGTTTTTACCCCATTGCAGTGACGCCAAGGTGTTTGCACAGCAGCAAAATCATATGCGCGCCGGATTGGAAATATCCAAGGCCGGACTAAAAAAGTGGTTTACCACCGAAAACACGCTTGATGCCGAGCAGCACACCATAGCCCTGGCTTTGGTGGATGGCCCCTTTAAGCATTTGCATGGTCATTGGCAGTTTATGCCCCTGGATGAGCATGCCTGCAAGGTGAGCCTTAAATTGGAATTCGAGTTTGCCAGCAAGTTGGTGGAAATGGCCTTTGGTCGCGTCTTTAATGAGGTCGCGAAAAACATGGTGCAGGCTTTTACCCAGCGCGCCAAAGTGGTGTACGGAGAGCGTTAATGATAGAAGTTGAAGTGGTCTTTGCCTTGCCCGATAAAGCAACCGTGCTCAGTGTTGAAGTGCCCAAGGGCAGCACAGCCGAAGAAGCGGTATTGAAATCGGGAATAGTGGAAAAGTGCCCGGAAATTGATATGAAAAACCTGACCCTGGGTATTTGGAACCGCACCTGCAAGCTGGATACCGAGCTTAAAGCCGGTGACAGGGTAGAGATTTACCGTCCGCTTATTGCCGATCCTAAAGAAGCGCGCCGTAAACGCGCGGAAAAAGCTAAAGAAGAAGGACGAGCCAATAAAATCACTGGCGCCAAGGTGAAAAGCGATGACCAAGGTTAAAGGGTTAAAATAATAGCTTGAGTATAAAAAAAACGCAGCCTGGGCTGCGTTTTTTACATCAGTTCGCTATTGTTCTAGCGGAGTATTAAAGTCTTCTGGTTGCTCGTAATCTTCCGAGCTGATGCTCACCAGGCGCTCGTTGGCAAATTGCAGCTTCAGCTGTTTGCGTTGTTCGGACTGGCGGTCAAGGTTGAAAACATAAAGGTAATACCAGGTATCCTTGTCGAAAGCATCCTGTGCAACAGGCTTACCAAGCACGTAAAGTACTTGCTCGCGGGTCATATCAACACGTAATTTATCAACGTCGGATTGTTCTAGAAAGTTTCCCTGGGGAATATTGATGCGGTAGACCCAACTAGAGCATGCACTTAAACTACTGCATACAATAACGATGGCTGCTACCAGCGAAAACTGTTTAAACCACTGCATGTTCGATTATCAGTCCTTATTTATTGTTGTTAGCATGATACCCATTCGACACCGAAGGTAAAGCGCGAAATCATAAATCATACCAATTCTGTTAAGTATGTGATCAGATATAGCGCTGGATAAATGTTGTGATAACAAGGCAGAATTTTTCTTATGTTATTCTACATCGAAAAATTTCAACACAGTTAGCACGATATTTAGCCCGCTAGAGTGATTAGCTATTTAAGTGAATTGGTATAAGACCCTAACCGAGGTAATTAGTTTAATGAGTTTAGATAAATCCGAGTTGTGGTGGCTGTATATTGTGCAAACAAAATACGGTCATTGGTATACCGGAGTCAGTAATAATGTCGTTAAACGCCTGCAGGCCCATGAGCAGGGTAAGGGGGCGAAAAACCTCAAGGGCAAGGGTCCGCTCACCTTGGTTTTCACTATGCCTGTGGGCACGCGCAGCGCTGCCTGTAAACTAGAGAACGAGGTTAAAAAGCGTAGTCGTGCCGGCAAAGAAAAGTTTATTCACGAACATGAAAATCATCGCACCGAGATCCTAGCAACTCCCCAATAAACTGGGTTAATAATTGCAGCGTTTGCGCATAACGCTCGTCGTGGATCTGCGCTATCGTGTCGCTTGTTTGATGATAATGGGGGTCATCTGCGGCGGTGACAAAGATAAAGGGCAATTTTTGCCGAGCAAAAGCCCAATGATCGCTGGCCCTTAGCCAGTCGATACGCTCGCCATCAAGACGGCGATTAATACTGCGGTTGCTTCTGGCCAATTGGGTTCTTATTGGACTGTTATCTAAATGCTTTTTCGCTATCGGGCATAATGACTCTCGGGTATAGAAAAAAAGCCGACTGTTGGCGCGCGGTAAATTAAGCATATCGAGATTAATATTAAGGCGCACCGCATCATGGTCTTTGTTTTCGACAAAGTGTTTGGCGCCATACAGGCCATTTTCTTCGGCATCGAAGGCGGCAAAGGTGATGTGCTTACGCAGCGGATGCAGCTGCTCGGCGAGATACAATATAGCGGCGACGCCAGAGGCGTTGTCATTGGCTCCGGGGTAATAATTATGTCCTGAGTTTCCCAAATGATCGTAATGAGCGCTGATCACCACACAATTTTGCAGGCAATCATTGCTGATAATATTACGCCCTTGACCCTGTTGAAAAAAGCCTTGCTTAAAGGCAAAGGGCTGCACCTGAGTTTGATATCCCAATTGTTGTAGCCGCCTTTGCACATAATCACCGGCTTGGGCACCGCTATTGCTGCCCGCCTTGCGCCCGCCCAGAGCTTCGCTGCTCAGGTAGGTTAAATCTCTGTGCCATTGGGGTGAACTTGTTGCCATGGCCGGGTTTGCCGCCAGCCAAATAAGCGCC
Organism: Pseudoalteromonas sp. T1lg22; assembly: GCF_002964645.1. Lineage (NCBI taxonomy): Bacteria > Pseudomonadati > Pseudomonadota > Gammaproteobacteria > Alteromonadales > Pseudoalteromonadaceae > Pseudoalteromonas > Pseudoalteromonas sp. T1lg22. Next base: position 274,549 of record NZ_PQBY01000002.1, on the reverse strand, counting down.
GTGGCTAAAAATATGAGTGTCTTCATCGATTGTTAGCTACTAGCTCCAAGCTTGCCAGTTTGCCGCGGTAACGCAATTTATCATAGTCAAATTGCGCCCGCTTTTGCGCCATCAGCAAGTAGCGGCGTGTGGCCTTAATATCGCCCATCAGGTAATAGGTGTGAGCCATGCCGAAGTAGCTTTCGTGAATGCGCTCGTCCAGTTCGCGCGCCTTACGAAAGTGAGTAAGTGCCTTAGCGTACTGTTTTTGTACCAGGCTGTCGTTACCCAGGGCTATATGATAGTAGGGGTTGTTTTTGCGCATTTGCACCAGCTTATGCTCTATCTCCTCGGCTTGTTGTTCGCGCCCGGTATGACGATACAGAATCGCCAGATTTCCGAGCGCCGTGTTGTTATCCTTGTCGATATTGATGGCGTATTGATAGATGCGCTCGGCGCGCTCATAGTCATCGATTAAACGATAGAGGATGCCTAAATTACCCCAGCCGCCGGAGTAATAGGGATCCATTTGTGTGGCCGCATAGAAGTAACTGTAGGCGCGCTCATAGTCTTGATCTACCAAGGCGGTGGCGCCCTTGTTGTTATAAAACATGGCGGCGACGCGCTCTTTGGTGATGTCTGTGATTTTAAACTGGCTGCCGGATAAATCCGGGGCAAAGTCCACGGTTACCTCACGTTCGGCGTTGTAAAGTTCATAAACGTCATTACGGCGACGCGGCGTATATAAGCGCAGGTTAATATGGCCGGTGAGCAGGTTATAGCCGCGATTAAGGGCCCAGTACTCGGGAATATGTACGCGCTGGAATTGCCCCTGAAGACCCAGGTGTTCGGCCATGCTAAAGGCCAAAATGGACAGCGACAAACAGTTGGCATTGAGTTGTTTATAGGTTTGCGCTGCGGTCAGGGTAGCACCGGATTGATAGCGCACGCTTTTGTCGCCGTTTTCCAAAATGAGCATCATTAAGCGCTTGGTGGCGCTGAGATTACCAGAACGGGTGGCAAAGACGTTATTTAACTGGGCTTTCATGGTACTGGTTAGTGCAAATATTTCCTCCAAACTTTCCACCGGTTGGGCCTGAAGCTGCGGGTGTTGAGCTAAATTAATCGGTGGTGGAGGAAGCTCTGTGACTTGTGTGCTATTGCAGCCCCATAACAGCAAAAGTGGGATAACCAGGGTAATTAAGGCGCGCATACTAACCTCCACGGCTCAGGCGTATCTAAAACTTAGACCCCAATCCTTGGAAGAATACTCGCTTAAGTATAGTGGAGGCTGATGCTTCACCGGCAGGTGAATTGTTACAAAGCATGAATGGGTGTTTGATTCACAAAGAAAAAAAAGCCCTGCGCATAGAGGCAGGGCTGAAGGGAGTCACAGCGTTTAAAGGCGCTGTTTAAACAATTTTTTTCATTGCCGACATATAGCTGCGCAGCTTAGTGCCGACGATTTCCACCGGGTGGTTACGCAGCGCCGCGTTCACCTGGATCAAGGCTTGGTTATCAACGCCATTGTCCGTTTGCTCCAGACCGCGGCCGATCACATCCGTGTCGATATCGTGCATAAAGTCTTGTAGCAGGGGTAAACAGGCATGGTTATACAAGTAGCAGCCATATTCCGCGGTGTCAGAGATGGTGCGATTCATCTCATAAAGCTTTTTACGGGCTATGGTATTGGCGATAAGCGGCGTTTCATGGAGCGATTCATAATAGGCCGACTCGTCTTTAATGCCTGCTGCCGTCATGGTTTCATAGGCCAATTCAACACCGGCTTTAACCATGGCTATCATTAAGATACCGTTGTCGAAAAACTCCTGCTCGCTGATTTGTACATCGCTATTTTCTTGCTGTTCAAAGGCAGTTTCTGCCGTTGCCGCACGCCAGCTCAGTAATTTAACATCGTTTTCGGCCCAATCCGCCATCATGCCTTTGGAAAATTCGCCGCTGATGATGTCATCCATATGCTTGTTATAAAGCGGGCGCATAATGGTTTTCAGCTCTTCGCTTAGGGCAAAGGCCTTTAATTTTGCCGGGTTGCTCAAGCGGTCAAGCATATTGGTCACGCCGCCGTGTTTAAGTGCTTCGGTGATCACTTCCCAGCCGTATTGAATTAGCTTGGCGGCGTATCCGGCGTCTATGCCTTTTTCCACCATTTTATCGAAACACAGCAGTGAGCCGGTTTGTAGCATGCCACATAAAATGGTTTGCTCACCCATAAGGTCCGATTTTACCTCGGCCACAAAGGATGACAGCAAAACGCCGGCGCGATCGCCACCTGTGCCCGCGGCATAGGCTTTAGCCTGAGCCAGGCCCTTTCCTTGTGGATCGTTTTCCGGGTGAACGGCGATAAGCGTAGGCACACCAAAGCCGCGCTTGTATTCTTCACGTACTTCCGACCCCGGACATTTAGGAGCCACCATGATCACAGTGATGTCATCACGGATCTGCTTGCCTTCTTCAACTATGTTAAAGCCATGAGAGTAAGCCAGGGTGGCGCCTTGCTTCATCAGTGGCATTACCGCATCAACTACGGCGCTATGCTGCTTGTCCGGAGTCAGGTTTAATACCAGATCCGCATCTGGGATAAGCTCTTCATAGGTGCCGACTACAAAGCCATTTTCGCTGGCATTAAGAAATGATTGGCGCTGCTCGCTAATGGCCGACTCACGCAGCGCATAACTAACGTTTAGGCCCGAATCACGCAGATTTAAACCCTGGTTGAGGCCCTGAGCACCACAGCCGACAATGACCAGTTTTTTGCCAAGTAGTACTTGGACGCCGTCGCTAAACTCGCTACGGTCCATAAATTCACATTGCCCTAATTGTGCCAACTGCTCACGCAGCGGTAGAGAGTTAAAGTAATTTGCCATTGTCGGTCCTTAAAATAGAAGTGCTGCAAATAGGTCTGCTATTGAATGTAGGCAAAATAGTGTATTGCGTAAAATGATATATTTGCATTATTGTATTGCAGATATTGAAACGAGGTGGCCATGCAACATAAGCAACTCCATTACTTTTTGGCGCTCGCCGAGACCTTACACTTTGGTCGCGCTAGCGAGCGCTGTTATATCAGTGCCTCGACCCTGAGCCGCAACATTAAGCAGCTAGAGCAGGAGGTAGGGAGCGAGCTGTTTGTGCGTGACAACCGTCAGGTACAGTTGACCTCGGCAGGCATGCATTTTATTCAATATGCCAAAAGCACCTTGGCTCATTGGCAGCAATTCAAAACCAGCCTGAGCCAGGAGCAGGAGGTAGCCGGTGAGCTCAGTATTTATTGCTCCGTCAGTGCCGCCTACAGCTTTTTAAACCCTTTGTTATCGGCACTGCGTCAGCGCCATGGCAAAATTGAAATGAAGTTGCATACAGGCGACCCGGCTCAGGCGCCGGAGCGGGTATTGGATCATCATGAAGACGTCGCCATCGCCGCCAGGCCCGAGCGTTTGGCACAACAATTGGCATTTTGTCGTTTGGGTTGGTCGGAGCTGGTGTTTATCGCCCCAAAAATTCCCTGTGAGGTGAGCCAGCAGATCAATCAGGGCGGGGCGATTGCCTGGGAGCAACTTCCCTTTGTTATTCCCGAGCAGGGGGAAAATCGCACCCGCTTGATTAATTGGTGGCGAGCAAGGCGGATACAGCCGCCCATTTATGCCCAGGTCAGTGGCCATGAAGCTCTGGTGTCCATGGTCAGTTTGGGTTTGGGGGTGGCCTTGATCCCGCAGGTGGTGTTAGAGAATAGTCCGTTTAGTGATAAGGTGCAGATAGTCAAAGTCGGCGATGCGCCACCGCCGTTTGAAATTGGCTTGGTGGCCTTGCAACGACGTCTGTCTGAGCCGGTGCTCGGCGCCTGCTGGCAGTTGGCTGAGCAATTATAAATGGCGTCTAAGTGACCAAAATGAAGTGATTTGTTAACGATTGTTATTGCATACTGAACAAAACCTTGACTGTTGCTAGGATAGCGGCACTTTTATTTTCGGGAAAGCATATGCGTTTAGGGCTTCATAATTCGGTGTTGAGTGCCGCCTTGGCTGCGTTTGGCAGTGGCGTACAGGCCAATGAGGTACCCTTAAAGCAATGGCATCTTGGCGTGAACATCGGCTATGGGATGATGACCAATCCGCTTTATGGCGGCGATGATGTGTCCTTGTATCTGGTTCCCGATATCGCCTATTACACAGATACTTGGTATCTCGACAACAATCAGCTGGGTTACACCTTTATTAACCAAGACGCGCATGTGCTCAGTGCTATTACCGAGATTAACCCGGAAACACGATTTTTTGTCGATTGGCACCCCAGCAGTGTATTTGCGCTGCAACAAATAGACAGTAATACTCCTTTAACAGCAGAAGGTCCGGCAAGAGTAAGAGTCGATGACCTTGATAAACGCCATTGGGCTCTCGATGCCGGTTTTGAATATCATTATTTCTCCCCGATAGGACAGTTTCAGGTCAAGGCTTTGGCGGATGTTAGCGATGTTTATCGCGGCTGGCGCGCCCAAGCAAGCTGGCGTTGGGGGTATCGTTTTGAACAATGGGTTTTGGAACCCAATATCGGCGTCAATTACAGCAGTAGCGAGCAGAGCGACTATTTTTATGGCTTAAGTCGTGAAGAAACAGGCGGTTATGCGGATGTTCTTGTTGGTAGCAGTGTCCAGCCCTATGCTAAAATAGACGTTAGCTATATAGTCGACGAACGCAATGCGCTGCGTATGCATTTAGGTTATATCGATTACGATACTCAGGCCAAAGCCAGCCCATTGTTTAAGGAATCTTCTTCGTTGACCTTATTTATCGGTGTGAAGCACCTTTTTTAGCATGATGAGTGTGGCGGCAACAGCAGTGATCGGCAGTGTGATGATAATGACAGCCATGCCCGCGTACAGTGACGAACTGCTGGAGATCTCGCCACAATATTGTGTGGTTGAAAACAAAGAACAGGCCTGTACAACTGAGGTCAATATTCGCTGGACTTTGCCCGAAGCCATACCGGTGTGTTTGCTGGAAAATAAGCGCACCTTGGGCTGTTGGCCCGCGCAGCAACAGGGGTTGTGGCAGTATAAAGCCGAGGTTCAGTTACCCGCCATATACTCCCTCACTCATGCGCACACAGGCGAATTAGTCGTAGATACCCAGCTGGAATTACAAACGTTACGCAGCTCGCGTCGACGCTTACGTTCCGTGTGGAGTTTTTTTTAATTCAGGAGTTGGCCCATGGCGAACATACTCTTAGTCGAAGACGATCTGGCTCTACAGGAGCTAACCCGGGACTACTTACAACAGAATAATCTCAATGTGGCAGTATTATCTCGCGGTGACGAGGTAATGGATTATGTGCAAAAGAATCAAGTGGACTTGATGATTTTAGACGTAATGCTGCCGGGCAAAGATGGCTTTGCCGTATGCCGCGAAGTGCGTGATAAGTATTCTTTCCCTATTTTGATGCTGACCGCCAAGGGTGAAGACTTCGATCAGGTGATCGGTCTGGAATTGGGCGCCGATGATTATGTGATCAAACCGGCAGAGCCCAGAGTACTGTTGGCACGTATTACCGCCTTATTACGCCGTACCCAAGAGCAAGATAAAGTGGTGCAAAGCGTCACCTTCGGCGAGCTGAAAATCGATAAAAACAGCCGTATCGTTACCTTAAAAGGCGGTGAGATCACCCTTACTTCCCATGAGTTTGAGCTTTTATGGTTGCTTGCCAGCAATGCCGGTGAGGTGTTAAGCCGTGAATATGTGCATGAGCAAATGATTGGCCGCCAATACGATGGCTTAGATCGCACCGTGGATGTGCGTATTTCGCGGCTGCGTAAAAAGCTCGGCGATAACAGTGATAAACCCTATAAAATCAAGACGGTTTGGGGTCAAGGTTATCTCTTTGTCAGCGACGCCTGGAGTGAATAACTAGCTTGGGCAAACTCTTTGTCAGCCTTTACTTATATATTATTGTTTCTCTGGTCATAGTGACCGGGGCCATAGAAAGGCTATGGCCCACAGAGGAGCAGTCGACACCTTTGGCGATGGAGTTGGGCAACAATTTTAAAGCCCTGGCGCAAAGCGATCTCGGTCGTCAGTATATTAATAGTCAATACCCCATGCGTTTGTTGCAGCGCAGCGATATCTCCCTCCCGAACGAGCTTGAGCAACGTCTTGAGCAGGCGCAGGCCGTGCATGTTTTCAATGCCGAAGAGCATTTGCTCTGGTATGTGCCCCTTGATGATCAAGAGTTATTACAAATAGGCCCAGTAGAATTGCCAAAGGCCCCAGGCGAGAACTTTGTCGGCCCTTATTTGCTGGTATTGCTGGTGGTTGGCGCACCGGTAGGGCTGTGGAGTCTAATGCTGTGGCGCGATTTTAATAAACTCAGTGAAACTTGTGCTCAGGTGGATGGCCGCACCGATATTAATGTCAGCGGAATGGGTCGCTCCTTCTTATTACCCATCACCGATGCCTTGCAGGTGATGCAGCAGCGCATTCATAGCCTGCTTAACGCTCAGCGTGAGCTTACATCATCCGTTTCTCATGAATTTCGCACGCCCCTGGCACGGCTTAAGTTTGCTCTGGCCATGCTAGAGCAGGGCAGCGACGAAAAGCAGCAAAAGTATATGCAGTCCATGACCTCGGATATTACCGAGCTGGAAAATTTAGTCAGCGAAATGCTCCACTACGCACGCTTAGATGCACAGAGACCGACCTTGGCGCTGGAACTGGTCGACCTTAATGAGCTGGTCGATAGCATGGTGGAAAAACTGAACTTTGACAGCAAGGTGCATATAGAGGTGTTGCACGAGCAACCTAACCTGTATCGCTGCGACCCGCACTTTTTAGCCCGTGCCCTGCAAAATCTGCTCGGCAATGCCATCAAGCATGCCCGCCATCATATTCAGGTGCGCATTTGTTCCAATGAGGAGCAATGCGATGTTTACATTGAGGATGATGGCGCCGGTATCGCAGAATCAAAACGGGCCGATATCTTTAAACCCTTTATTCGTCTCGACCAAAGCCGTGCCAAAAGCACTGGCGGCTATGGCCTAGGCTTGGCCATAACGGCAAAAATAGTGCAGTGGCACCAGGGTAAAATCAGTGTTGATAGCAGCGCCTTAGGCGGTGCTAAGTTCGTTATGTCACTGCCGCAAAACAAGTCAAAGCTCAATTAGTTCCTACTTCTTTAACAGGTGTTATCAAAACTAATAACTTAATTTAAATAAATTAATAAATGATATTGATTGTTATTTGCGTATCGTTATAATGTGCCCCTAATTACAAACAAGAATGATTATTATCTACCTTGGGATGACAACATGAACTTGCGCAAATCTCTACTGACTACCGCTGTACTAGCAGCAACCTTAGGCCTGACCGCATGTGGCGGTGGCTCTGGCTCGGATAACGGGGGCACGACTCCTCCACCGGTAAACAAAGCTCCTACAGATATTGCTGTTTCAGCAAGCTTGGTCAATGATGACCAGGTAGGTTTTGTGGTAGGGACACTAAACGCAACGGATGACAGCACATCGGGTTTAACCTTCAAACTCGCGGCCGATGAAGCCCTGTTTGAAATTGTTGATGGCACCACGCTAAAGCTAAAAGAGGGCATCGCCCTTAACTTTGAGCAGCAAAGCGATGCCAAGGTGACAGTGACGGTAACAGACGCAGGTGGCTTAACCTTTAGCAAAGAATTGACCATCAGCGTTGACGATGTTGAAGCTCAAGATGGCGTAAACATCTATGAGTTTGCTTCTAAACTGGGTGCTGGTTCTTCGGTCTCTTACAGCGGCCAGATCGCTCGCCACGCACTCTCGGCTGAAATTAAACACTATATCGGTCAGTTAACAGATGACTATGTAACTACTAATAGCCTTACGGGTGCCATGGTAAAAGCGCGTTTGCATGCTCTTTGGGGTGACGTTGACGGTTCATACGAGGTAGTAAAGGATGACAGCCTAAGCTTCCTTGGTGATATCGACACGGTACAACACTCATTTGCGGATATTTCCTCTTCGGGCAAAGAGCTTAGTCTAAAAATTGCAGGTAAAGACAGCCTGGACAAAATGCACAAAGCCTGGCAGGAAGAAGGTAACTTCCTGGGTTGGAATGATTTCGGCACACAAGCAAAGACGCCTGAAGGTTTGATCTTCCATTACTTTGATCTATTGGCCGCCAATATCGATAAATACAACGGCGGTGAAATGCTGGTCGACCCTGATGGCAACACCATCACCAAGCTTTATATCACTGAATCGGGCTTAGATTTAAACCAGCTTATTCAAAAGCACACCCTTGGCGCCCTGATGTTTTCGCAAGGTACCGATGACTACCTGGAAGAAAGCATAGGTTTTAACACGGACTCAGTAGATAACATCAACGGTGATCTGTACACCACGCTCGAGCACCACTTCGATGAAGGCTTCGGTTACTTCGGTGCGGCGCGCAACTACCTGGAATACAGCGATGATGAGCTTGCTGGTAAAGGCGGTCGCGAGGCCTTCGCCTCAGGGTATAACGACTATTCTGGCGATGGTCAGATCAACCTTAACTCAGAATATAACTGGGGTAACTCGACCAATGCCGCCAAGCGTGACCGTGGCGCCACGGTAACCACGGACTTCTCGGCGGCGGCCATGAATGCCTTTATCGCCGGTCGTAAGATTATCAACGACAACGTAGGCGCTAATCTTAACGCAGAGCAAATGGATGCCCTAAAAGTACAGCGTGATATCGCCGTCGCCAACTGGGAAAACGCCATTGCCGCTACCGTTGTACACTACATCAACGAGACTCACGCTGACTTAGACACGATTGCCGCTGGTATTGCTGTGGATCCAGAGGATAGTTATACAGCTGAGGACTTCGCTAACCTGGCCAAGCATTTCTCGGAAATGAAGGGCTTTGCCATGAACTTTCAGTTCAGCCCATTCACGCCGTTTAATGCTGCGGCTAATGAAGGTAAATTTGCCCAGTTGCATACCTTGCTAGGCGATATGCCAGTAGTAGGAGAAGGGGTGGATAAGGATGCAGACCTTGCAGCCATTGCCGCATATCAGGCGAACTTAATGGCGGCCCGCGACTTACTGCAAAACATCTACGGCTTTAACGCCGACAATGTTGCTAACTGGTAAGCAATGAAACAAGGCAACACGCCAACATAATAACTTTTAAGGCTAGTCGCGAGCATATTCGCGGCTGGCCTTTTGTCGTTTTCAGCACCTCCCAGCCACTGGGAGTTTGGCTAAATAGGATGAAATATGATTACTGCGAATTTTCGCGTTAAAACCCTGGCACTCGCCTTGACCTTGGCCCTGGTAGGCTGTGGCGAGAGCACTTCAAGCTCACAGGGCGAAGGCTTTAATAACGGCGGCGATCAAGGGGTGATCACCAACCCGACCACTTTCGATGAAGCGGCGCTGGTTGCCAGTCTGGTCGATAATGTAATTACCCCGGCTTACAGCCTGTTTTATACCCAGGCGCAAGCTCAGCGCACTGCCATTGCCGATTACTGCGCCCTTGAACAGGCGAGCATAGAAAGCAGATCGGAGCAGGCGTTAGCGGCGATGAGTACGGCGCAAAATGCCTGGTTAGATACCATGGGTGCCTGGCAGCAGGTGGAAGTGATGCAAATGGGGCCACTACTTAGCAACAGTGGTGAGCTGCGTAATCGCATCTATTCATGGCCGGCTATCAGCCGTTGCGGCATCGACCAGGATGTGGCCTATCACAAGGATGGGGTTATTAATCTGGACCCTAACCGTCCTTACGATATCAGCACCCGCACCGCCACTCGCCGTGGTTTGTTTGCGCTGCAGCATGTGCTATTTAACCCCCAGTACGATCATCACTGCAGCATCGCCAACGAGGCGCTGGCCGACTGGAATAGTTTACCCGAGCTTGAGCGCAAGGTGGCGCGCTGCGAATATGCGGTTACCGCCGCAGACGACCTGATCGTATCCGCCGAGGAGTTACTCAATAAATGGCAAGGCGACAACGGCTTTGCGGCACAGTTGAAAAGCGCCGGTGAGCCTAACTCTCAGTTTGAAAACGCCCACGTTGCCTTAAACCATATCTCCGATGCCATGTTCTACCTGACCGAAATGGTCAAGGATAAGAAGCTGGCCGAGCCTATCGGTATTTTACCTAACTCATGCGGCACCTCTGCCTGTGCCGAGGACGTAGAAAGCCTGGATGCAAAAAGCTCGCTTGCCAATATTCAGGCTAACCTCTTGGCGTTTGAAGCCCTGTTAGTGGGTCAGCAGCAAGGCCAGGAGGCCTTGGTGGGTTTTGACGATTATCTGGATGAAGAGCAGGCGACGGCCACCAAGGAGCGCATGTTATTGGCCATTAGCGAGACCAAGGCAGCGATAGCCGCCATCGACTCGAGCCTGGCCAGCGCGCTTATCGACAATGAACAGCAGGTACGTGACGTTCATACCAAGGTGAAAGCCATCACAGATGAGCTGAAAAACGACTTTATTAACGAACTTGCTCTTGAGCTTCCGGCTACTTCTGCCGGTGATAACGACTAAGGAAGACCATGAACTACAGTAAATTAGCCTTAGCCGTAAGCATCGCGGCGCTGGGATTTAACGCAGTTGCCGATGAAAAAAAATCCCTTGAGCATATTCAAATTATCAGCCACCACGACAAGCTGCGCACCGAAGCAGGCTCTGCGACTTTGATCGGTGAAGAACAACTCGAAGAGTTCGAATTTGATGATATTCACCGCGTCCTGTCACAGGTGCCTGGCGTCAATATTCGTGAAGAAGACGGCTTTGGTCTGCGCCCGAATATCGGCTTTCGTGGCGTGACTCCTGAGCGCAGTAAGAAGATCACCATCTTAGAAGACGGCGTATTAATAGGCCCCGCGCCTTATTCGGCGCCGGCTGCCTATTACTTCCCGGTAACCACCCGCATGACCGCGGTGGAAGTATTTAAAGGCCCTGCGGCCATTAAATATGGTCCCCAAACAGTGGCCGGTACCCTAAACCTGGTTAGCCGTCAGGTGCCTGATTATGCCACCGGTGGTATCGACCTAGCCGTGGGCGGCGATGGTTACAACAAGGCCCATGGTTATTACGGCGACCGCCAGGGTAACTTTGGCTTCTTGGTTGAAGGATTGCACTTAGAGAGTGATGGCTTCAAAGAGCTTGATGGCGGCGGCGACACTGGTTTTGAAAAAGACGACTTCTTGGTGAAGCTTGACTATCAACTTGATGGCGAACGTTTTGATCAGCGTTTTGAGCTTAAGCTCTCTTATGCCGATGAATTGTCGGACGAAACCTACTTAGGCCTAACCGACAGCGATTATGCACAAAATCCATACCGTCGTTATGCGGCGTCGCAACCGGCGCAAATGGATACAGAGCACACCCAGGTGATGTTCACCCATCAGCTTAGTGGCCAAGACTTTGATTTGACCACGCGTGTCTATCGTAATGATTATGAGCGAGCCTGGCTTAAGCTTAACGGCGTTGGCAACACCAGTGCCAGCCTCTCCGATATTCTCGCCAGCCCGGATGTGTATGAAGAGCAGTATCAGGTGATCACTGGTCAACGTGACTCCGTGCTTGCCGGTGAAACCACCTATTATCTGACCATGGGCACCAATGATCGCGAATACTATTCCCAGGGTATTCAGGTCGATGGTAATTGGCGCACGGCTTTGTTTGGCATGGATCACAAGGTCTCCTTTGGGGTGCGTTTCCATCAGGACGAAATAGAACGTAACCATTTTGAAGACACCTATGCCATGGTGGATGGCTTTAATACCAAGGTTGCCGATACTCGTCACTTCACCACCGAGAATACCGAATCGACCGATGCCTGGTCGGTTTACCTGGAAGATCAGGTGACACTAGGCCAGCTTACTCTGGGCCTGGGCGTACGCGGTGAATTGATGGATATGGAGTACCAAAACGACAAGCCGGATTTCGCCGATGACTATCAGCAAAAGACCACTCGCATCTGGCTTCCGGGCGTCAGCGGTTTTTATCAGTTGAATGAAGACAGTGGCTTATTATTCGGTGTGCATCAGGGCTTTGTGCCGTCGAGCCCTGCGGCTCCCGTACGTGCCGGTGAAGATGACTTTGAGAAAAGCGTTAACTACGAGTTCGGTGGCCGCTTTAACGATGGCGTGACCCGCTTTGAAGTGATCGGCTTCTTTAACGATTATTCGAATTTGATCGAAAGCTGTGGTCAATCAAACTGTGGTTCTCAAGGCCAGCTTGACCGTGAATTTAGCGGCGGTGAAGTGGATGTATGGGGTGTTGAGTCGCAATTGGCGCAAACCTATCCGTTGAATCTGCATCTGGATATCCCCATGAGTCTGACTTACACCTACACGCAAAGCGAATTCAAAGAAGAGCTGTTCTCCGAATTCGTGCAGTGGGGCCATATTCGTAAGGGCGATCGTCTGCCTTATTTGCCAACACACCAGGCTACTTTAAGCATTGGTTTGGCACATCAGGATTGGGCGCTGGATATGCTGGTTAGTATGTCAGTGATATGCCTGAGACCGCAGGTGTAGGTTATGAGGGCTTTGAACTGGCTCTGGCCGGGGAAGAAGTACCAGCCACGACAGTGGTGGACTTGGCTGCTCATTACGAGCTCGGTCAATACGGCCGCTTATATGCCAAGGTTGATAATTTGTTCGATCAGGATAAGATCATCAGCCGCCGTCCTTACGGTGCTCGCCCTGGCAAGCCACGTACTTTATCGATTGGCTACAAGTATCAGTTTTAATACCAATTCTGTTAAGTATGTAACTATTTAAGTGAATTGGTATATTTAGGAAAGGGTCATGATCGAGACAATTTGGCAAAGTATTGCACAAACGCCTGATTATCTTTTTGATGCCAATAAACGTATTTTTATTGGTTATATCATCATGGCCCTGCTATTAGCCCTGTTTGTTTATGCCAAGCGTCAAGGCAAAGCCTCCCCGCGTGGTTTTTTGCGCTATGTGTTTGCAAAAAAGATCTGGTGGGCCCCCAGTGCCCGCCAAGACTACCAGCTCTGGATTTACAACCGTATCCTCAAGGCCTTGCTTTTCGCTCCTGTGGTTCTGACCATGGTGCCGGTGGCTCTGGGCACCACCGAGGTGCTCGAAGCTCTATTTGGCAAGCCCAGGCCATTTGCGTTAAGCGAGACAAGTGTGGTGGTTATCTTTACCATCTTGTTGTTTTTGGCCGATGATTTCTCGCGCTTTATTCTGCATTATGCCCTGCATAAGATCCCCTTTTTATGGCACTACCATAAGGTTCATCATTCCGCTAAGGTGCTGACACCTTTTACCATTTATCGCTCGCATCCGCTGGAAAGCTACCTCTATGCTTGTCGTATGGCCTTGTCGCAAGGTCTAGTGGTAGGGCTGTGCTACTACCTTTTTGGTAATACCTTGTCGATGTTCGATATTCTCGGTGCCAACGTCTTTGTTTTTGCCTTTAATGCCATGGGCTCTAACCTACGGCATTCCCATGTCTGGCTGAGTTGGGGCAAGGGCGTGGAAAAATGGTTTATTAGCCCGGCCCAACATCAAATTCATCACAGTGACAATCCGGCTCATTTTGATACTAACCTGGGCTCGGCTCTGGCAATTTGGGACAGACTGTTTGGCACCCTGATCCGCGCCGATGAAGTGGGTAAAATCAATATAGGCGTTGGTCAATACGATGCCGGACACAATTCTATTTGGGCCATTTATACCAAGCCCTTTGTAGACTCTTTTGCCACTTTAGTGCCGCAACGATTCAAGAGCAAGGCGAAAAAACAGCCAGAAGCCTAGCTAATCGCAATTGGTGAATTTAGGTTGGAGTAGGGGGAAATAGGCTGGCGACGGGCATTGCCAGCCTATTAAAGTGAGGGAATAGGCCCTCATAAACTAGTGATATGTTTTGGCTTTGGCAAAACCCATTTCTTTGAGTTTACCGATTAAATCTGGGTCGTCTAAACGCGTCGGCGTGCTCTTGGTACGCATTGCATGATCTTTAGGCACCTGATAAACATCCAGCATCTTCTGGAATAACACGTAGCGCATGTACTGAGGTGTCACCCCCGCATCTTGAAGAGAATCAAGCTGTAACTGCACGTCTTGCAACTGTTGTGCATCTGGTTCCTGTAATGTCGTCATCTTTTTGTTGATGGACATACCACCTCCTACCTGGGTACTGCGCAAAAACCTTCCTTAATGCTGGCGTAAGTGAACTCAAATTTTGTGTTAAAAATAGAGACTTATATCAGCCTGGAAATTAAGTGTACTCCTTTTTTGAGTGCTATGACCAGTTGCCGTGTAAAGCTTTGTAAATAGGGTGAGAATGAGCGCAGGCTGATGTGATGAGTTCGCAGAAATATGGTGATAACTCAAGAGCCTGAGTTATCACCTGTGAACATGAGTAGAGTTAGCTAAGGGCGATTTTTTCCTTAACGTGCTCGGCAAAACCGCTACCTGCTTCGAGGTAGAAGTTATAGGTAGAGTCGACGCCAAGCTCGCGCAATTCTTTTTGTTGATCCGGGTAGTTGGCAATGGCGGTCACCTGACCCTGATAGCCCGAGACCTTGAGTTGCTGTAGCGCGAAGATATTTTGATTGTGTTTAGGCATGGCCAACATAACCATCTCCACCTGGGAGTGGTTCAGCCGTTGCCAAAAATCCGGATCCGTGGCATCGGCTGTCAGGGCGCGGCGTCCACGTTTAACATGGCGGGCTACCACTTCCGGTTTAATATCGATCCCGGCCACCGCATCGGGGAAACTGCTGGCTATGGTTTCGTAGGCACCGGTTCCTATACGGCCCATGCCGAAGATCACAATACGGGTGTTGTGCAGGTTAACCGGCAACTCTTCCTCAAGGCGAGTATCGCTTTCAAAACGCAGTAGCCAGTTTTCCATACGTACATAGATATCGTTGGCGCGGCCATTAAGAGGCGAGGCAATAATAAAGGTGATGGCCACCGCTGTAGCCACAACCGCCAGCCATTGTGAAGACACCCAGCCAGTGCTGGCGGCAACGGCGCAGACTATCAGGCCAAATTCACTGTAATTGGCAAGGGTAAAGGCGCTAAGCAAAGAGGTACGGGCGCGCAGGCGCACAGAATTGGTCAAAATATAATAAAGCGCTACCTTGATCCCGAGTACTGAAACAATCAGCAAGGCGGCGACCAGGGCATTAAAGCTTAGCTCGGCGTTTAAGCCTATGGTGAGGAAAAAGCCGACGAGCAGGATGTCCTTAAAGCTCAATAAGGACTTGGCTAATTCGCTGGCCTTTTTATGGCTGGCAAACATCATGCCCAGGATCAATGCGCCCAGATCACCCTTAATACCGGCAAACTCAAAGGCTTGATAACCCGCGACCAGGGCGAAGAAAAAACCGAATAGCGGCAGCAGTTCGCCGTGTTTTGAGCGGTTTAGGATCCAAAACATAACCGGGCGAAACAGTGGCAACAATACCAGCAGGGCAAGAGCCCAATAGTTAGGTAGCTTGCCGGTGCTGGCGACTAAAAAAAGCACCGCAAAAATATCCTGCATAACCAAGATACCGATGGAAATTTTACCGTGCAGGCTGGCCATTTCACCGCGGTCTTCCAAGACCTTAACGGCAAAAACCGTGCTTGAGAAACTAAAGGCAAAGCCCAGCAATAAGGCGGTTTGCCAGTTTAATTCCACAAACAGCGGTAGGGCAAAGATACCCAGCAGCAGTAAAAAGCCGCCAAACAGTGCCGTGCTAAGGACTATATGCGCCGTTGCCGGGGCCCAGACCTGTACCTTCATCAAGCTAGAGACTTTCAGTTTAAGGCCGATACTAAAAAGCAGTAGGGTGATCCCCAAACTGGCAATACTGTTTAGTAATTCAGTGGTTTTATAGCCGGCGAAATGCAAGACGAAGCCGGCAATTAAAAAGCCTACCATGGGCGGCAGTTTTACCTGGTAGGCGGCGAAACCGCAAACAAAAGCAACGGCGAAAAAGATGAGTTCCATAGATTTCTTTTTATAGTCAATATGCTAACAGTGTAGCGAAAGCCAGGCTTGATGAAAATATGCGACTTTATAGTTCGTTAGCCCATTACGGGCAAAAATTTGATTATACCAATTCTGTTAAGTATGTGAGCAGAGATAGCGCTGGATAAATGATGTGATAACAAGGCGGAATTTTTCTTATGTACATTCTACATAGAAAAATTCCAACGCCGTTAGCATGATATTTAGCCCGCTAGAATGATTAGCTATTTAAGTGAATTGGTATTATTTGTCGCTAACCTAAACTTTTCACTGACAAGGTCATAAAAATGTGGTTAAGATGCGACAAAAGGATCTTAAAACAGGAGTAGTTATGTTTAAAAAAATCCTGGCTTCAGTTGGTATTGGTGCGGCTAAAGTAGACACAGTGCTACAAACCGAGCATTTGCACCCTGGACAAAAATTTCATGCCGAAATCATCATTCAAGGCGGTGATGTCGAACAAGATATTTCTGGTCTGGAATTGGCATTAATGACTCGCGTCAAAGTAGAAGCGGATGACGGCGCCTACTTTGCCAACCATGTTATTGATAAATGGCGGGTGAGTGAAAAGCTGACCTTGCAACCGGGTGAAGAGCACCGTATTCCGTTTGAGGCAAGACTGCATTCGGAAACGCCGATCACCGAATTTAGTGCCGGTTATAACCAGACTCAGGTGTGGATACAAACCGGTTTGAATATTGATTTGGCCCTTGATGCCAGCGACCGTGATGTGCTGCACATCTATCCTAATGAGGCGGTCAAAACCTGTATGCAGGCCATGGATAAGCTAGGCTTTTCCTTGGTTAAAGCCGACGTGGAAAAGGGTTATCTGCGCGCTCCTAGCTTTCAGTCGACCTCAGGTTGTTATCAGGAGTTGGAATACCGCCCGGGAAATCGCGGTATGTTCGGCATTCAGGAAGTGGAGCTGTCTTTTGTACCTGAGGCCCATAAAACCCATGTGCTGATTGAGCTTGACCGCGCATTTCGTGCTGACGGTTATATCGACCTCACCATAGAGCATGATCATGTGAATCTATCGCAGATTTGCGACCAGCTTGAGCGCTTAATTCACTGATAGCCCTCGGTTATTAATAAAAACTAATCGAAAGCCCGGCCTAGCTGGGCTTTTTTGTCAGAGCAACTGTCGGAGTAACCCATGAGTATTCTATGGCTGCATAAACATTTTAATGAGCTAAGCACTGATGAGCTCTTCACCCTGATGCGCGCCCGCGTTGATGTGTTTGTGGTTGAGCAAAACTGTCCTTACCCTGAACTGGATGATGCCGATATCGCAGCGGATACACTGCATCTTTTGGGGTATCAAGACGGCCAGTTATGCGCTTATGCCCGTTGTATAAGTAAAGGGGAAAAGGTAGCCATAGGGCGGGTGCTTTGCGTCAAGCAATGGCGTGGAAAGGGCCTTGCTAAGGCGCTGATGAAGGAGGCTCTGTCCCTGTGCCACAGTCACTGTCCCGGGTGCACCGTGGTGCTAAGCGCACAAACCTATTTGCTCGACTTTTATCGCGGCTTTGGTTTTCAAACTAAAGGCGAGCCTTATCTAGAAGACGGCATAGAGCATCAGGATATGGAACTGTTATAAATGATGAAAGAGCCGGGTATTAAACCTTTGGATTTAGGGCGCTTCATTTTTCCCGCATTTAATTGAAATCGTGTAGATTAATTCTTTGACCGCAAAAAAAAGCGGAGCCTAGGCTCCGCTTCCGGCTTTCACCATTGGTGTTCTCTTAGATTAGGGGTAGCTTTGGAAAGCCTGATCTATGTATGGGGCTAACGGTTCAAACGGCGTGTATTGGGTGTAGCCAAACGGGTCTTGATACTTGATCCTAAACTGGTGGTCAGTGAAGCCATCAGGGAATGTCTCAGTTTGAATCTCCAAATCAGCCGCTTTAAAGAATGAATATTCTTCGCTCGAAATGGGTGCAGGGATGTTAATTATTTTTTCTCCGTTGCCCATCCAGTTAACCTTTATCTTAAAGCCTTCGCCATTGAACTCGTCAAACATGGCTCTTTGATACAAGGTGAGGGTCATGTCTTTATCTTGGTAGCTGATGGTTTCGATATCGGCGACCGTCACCGGGGTGACGTCATTTAAGATACCTTGAGCGTTGAATATCATCAGGCCATGCGAGTAATTTAGTTCGTTCAGCTCATTGGTCATTTCCATGACCTGTAATTCGATAGTGAGGTTTCTGCCACCGCTAATTTTGTCAGATGCAAATACGGTGACTAACACTTTACTGTACACCCAGGCATCGTTGACCATGGCTTTATATAGATCTGGGCCGTAGCTAGATTCTTTTTGAAAGCCTTTAACGACTAGGTTAGTTGCGTTTTCGAAAACAATTTCGAGTTCATCCAGTGATTGCTCGGGCGTATGAAGTGAGTTCGATGTTTTGACCTTTATCTTTTTTACCATGTTCAGGTCCAAGCCCGGGTAGGGCACTGATGAACTGGCGCTAGGGTAGTTGATTTCGTACTCTGCGGCCTTAGCATTGGAGCTTAGGCCCAGTGTAAGTACTAGGGTAGATAAAAAAACCATAATGGCTTTCATGTGTATTTCCTTGTTATGTACTTGTTAATCCAATGTGAAAGCAAACAGATGCTAGCATAGAAAAATAGGTACATCCCGTCCAATGAGCAATTAGCTTGTTTTATAAGGCATATTTAAGGAAAAGGGGTGATAAAAAAGGCCGCGAGTGCGGCCTTTTTCGGTATTACCTTGAATTAACGTAGCGAGTTAATAAACACCAGGGCGATACACACTGGGCATACAAACTTGATGTACCAGGGCCAAATCTTCCAGAACCAGCTATTGGCGGCTTCTGGGCAGCCGGATTGAATTTCTTTAAGCAGTGATGCACGGCTCCAGATCCAGCCAACAAAAACACAACACATTAAGCCTAATAGCGGTTGGCCAAAACGAGTGGTGATGGCGATCACTAAACCAAACAATTGTTCAAAGTTAAGCAATATGATGGTGCTTATTGAGCCGATGAAGGCGCCTATGGTCCAGGTCGCCGGTTTACGGTCAAGGCCAAATTTCTCTACCGTGTAAGACACCGGAGCTTCTAACATGGAAATAGAGGAGGTCAGGGCGGCAATACTCATTAGCGCGAAGAAGGCAAAACCCACAAACAGACCGGCGCTGCCCATGGTATCAAACAGGGCTGGCAATACCTGGAACACGAGTGTGTCTTCCGAGAGTAACTTACCCGCTTCGTCAAAGATTTGTACCCCTTGCTCCTGTGCCACATACATGGCCGGAATAATAAGTAAACCGGCAACGAAGGCGATAAACACATCGATAAGGGTTACCGAGGCGCCCAGAGTAACCAGGTTTTCTTGTTTAGAAATGTATGAGCCGTAAATGATCATGACACTGGTACCCAGTGACAGCGAGAAAAACGCCTGACCCAGGGCACTCACCAGCAGAGTAGGCTCAAAGATGGCGCTAAAGTCCGGTAGCAGGTAATTGCGCAGGCCTTCACTGGCACCGTCCTGGCTCATTACATAGGCGATCAACGCAAATAAAATGCCCAGCAAGGCCGGCATCAAGCGCTTTGACCACTTTTCTATGCCATTCTCAACGCCTTTACTGATGATCATCACGGTCAGCACGATAAAGCCGCCAGCAAAGAGTAAGTTACGGGTTAAGGATTGACTCGTCAGCCAGTTTGCTGCCTCTGGAGCACCCACAAGTTGGGCAATAGGCTCAGCGGTATAACTGATCATCCAACCGGCAACTATGGCATAAAAACTTAAAATCATGCCGGCACAGATAATGCCGCCAAAACCAACTAAGAATGCCAGTGGGTGTTGCCACTTATGCTTGGATACTTTTTTTAGCGAACTTACGGCATTGGCCTGACCATAACGGCCAACAACCAGCTCGGCCATTAATGCGGGATAGGCTAAACAGAAGGCTAGAACCAGATAAGCAAGCACAAAGGCGGCGCCACCATTGGAGGCGGTTTGAGTGGGAAAGCCCCAAATATTACCTAGTCCCACTGCCGAACCGGCAGCGGCCATTATAAAACCAAAACGGGAGCTAAACTCCCCACGCGACGCACTCATATTATTATATTTCTCTGTAGGTGAACTGCGCCCTAAATCTACTGTAATTTACGTGAAATAAAAAGCACAAAGCGGCAATTAGTACACTGTAGCCGGGGTAAAGCGCGCTATACGAACAATTTCCATGCTATCGGCGCAATGCCCGGTCTTAGGGCGACGCCGCCACATTAGCAATGTGCTGTGGGCTAGAGCGATGTAAACGCTGTGTTACATCGGCAGTATCAAGGTGAATTGTGCACCGCCTAATTTTGCCGATGAACCCACCTGCAGCTTGCCCTGATGCCACAACATCACCTTGTGGCAAATGGCCAGGCCCAAACCATAACCGTTTTGATTGCGATGCTTAGCGCTTTGATAAAAGGGCTTAAGCACAGCCGCGCGCTCTTGCGCCGGGACGCCTGGGCCATCATCGGCAATGCTGATGTGTAATTGCTGCGCTTCGGTGTAGGCGCTGATAACTATCTGGTTGTCGGCATAGCGCAGGGCATTGGTAAGAATATTATGGATACAGCGCGCCAACCAATGCAGGTCGGCCTGTACCATCAGCTGATGGGGGCAGTCTATGTGCACCTGTATGCCGCCTAGTTGGGGTAGTAACTGCTCACCTACCTCTTGTAAATAAGGGTAAAGCTCGGTGCGGCTGTAATTTAGTTCAATATTCTGTTGTTGCAGGGCGGCAAAACTGAGGTAGCTCTTAAGCATGGACTCCATGGTATCGAGATCTTTTTCCATGCGCGTCAGGTAGGCCTGCTTGCTTTGCTCATCTTCGCTGTCCATGGCGGCATCAAGGCCAAAGCGCAGACAGGCGATGGGGGTGCGAATATCATGGGAGAGGCTCGATGCCATCAGTTTATTCTCCGCCAACAGCGCATTGATCTGCTCGGCCATGGAGTTAAAGCTGCGCTCAAGCTGTTGTGTATAGCTAAAACGGCTGCTGGCAATGCGGGTGTCGAGTTTTCCCTTGGCAAATCGTGTCGCGGCATTGGCCAAGGTGGTAATGCGCCGGGTCAAAGGTATTAGGGGTAACCACATGCACAGGCTAAAGCCGCAGTAAAACAGAACGGTGAGCAGTAGATCATGGTGAGAGCTGGCCGGTTTGGGTAACCGCATGGTGAGGTGATGGTCGGCCAGTTGTGGCGTGGAGCGTACCAAGTAAAGGCCCTCCTCATCGGCCAAGGTTAGCCCTTGCTCTTGATAAAGCTGTTGGCGCAGTGGTGAGGGTAAGGCAAGGTCGCTATTGGCGGCATAGCCAATATTCAAGTTAAAGTGGCTGTTAAGCGTCGCCAGTTGCTGGCGTTGTTGCTCTGCGGGATAGCTGGCCAGGTAGGAAAGCATGCCGCTTAGGAGCGCTTGCTGCTGATTAAAATCATTGTGCTCATCGTTGTTGCTGGCGATGCCATCGATCAACCAGCTGAGCAGTACCACAGACAGCAGCGCCGTGGCCAATAAGGATAAGTAGAGCTTTTTCATTGCCGCCTCTTAGCCTGTGCGCCTAGTCGGCAGTATCCGCATGCCAGGCATCTTTAACCAATAAATAGCCCTTGCCCCAGATGGTTTTTATTCGTTGCGGCTGCTCGCCATTGCCATCAAAACGTTTGCGCAGCGCCGATATCACCACATCTATGCTTCTATCTAAGCCGTCATATTCGCGACCCTTGATGGCCTTGAACACAGAGTCTCGGTCAACCACCTCACCGGCGTGGCGGGCAAGATAGGCCAGCAACGAAAATTCTGCATGAGAGAGTTCCACCGCTTGCTCGGCCAGGGTCACGCGGTGCGCCTGCATGTCTATATGCAATTGCCCCACTTTAATATGCATCGGCTCTGCGGATGGCTGAGAATCGTCGGCCATATCCCGTAAACTGGCCTTAATTCTGGCCAGCAATACGCGAGGACGGGCTGGTTTGGCGATATAATCGCTGGCACCGACTTCTAACCCTATTACCTCGTCGAGCTCTTCATCGCGGGCGGTCAGCATGATAATGGGTTGCTGATAAAACTGACGTAATCGGGTGCACACGCTAACGCCGTCGAGACCGGGCAGCATAATATCGAGTAAGATTAAATCTGGATTGTGTTCGCGCACATAGGCTTCGACCTCGTTGCCCTTGTCGCACAGGCCCACGCGATAGCCGTTTTGAGCAAGAAATTCAAGCATCCACTCGCTCAGCGAAGGGTCGTCCTCGACCACTAAAATAAGGGGTTGCTGACTCATTAAAATAACCTCCATCGCCTTTTTTTCTGGCCGCTGGTGTACACCCACTGCACTCGTACCTCGGTGCGGGCGAGCACTTTGCCCGTAGTGACATGAAATAATTCAAAACCCTGCGCCGTCTTGCTGGCGAATTCAAACACCAGTTTGCCTTGTTGTTGCTGTTGCCAACAATGCAGGGGCTTAGTGGCTTGGTTTTGGCGAATACAGTAGCGCTCTTCGTTGTCCACCTGCCAATTCAGGGTGATATCGGAATAACAGGTGCGCCCCTGGCGCAGTGCCACACAGGTGTTTGGCGTGCTGAGCAAGGTGGGTAGTTCGGCGGACAACGCCTCGGGCTGCGCCGCCCAGCTTGGCAGGGCTAACATTAAACTAAGGCTGGCGCTGAGTCTAAAAAACATAGCGTACGCCTACCTTGGCCTTATGCTGGTATTGTTGAGATATTATCGGGCTGTCGCTTATTTCCGAGGAAAATAAGGTGGAGAGCCAGCCGGCTAAAAACACCCAGTTTTGTGATAAGGGATGCTCGGCGTGAAATTCCAGCACTAGGGATTGGGATGCGTGGGCCTGGTAGATGGGGCGCTGCGCGGTGGCCTCATGGGCGTCGATACCAAAGTAATAATCGGTGAAATCGCCGCCATAATGGTTAAAACCCAAACCTGTGCGCAGCTCCCAATTCCGGTACTGGCTGATACGGGTTAAGAAGCTGCTGAAAATCCATGAGTTATGAGTGCCGGTAATATCATGCATCAGCTCAAATGACAGTTGCATGTCGTCAAAACGGCGCGATAATCTCAGCCCTACATCGAAATCATAGTGGCGGCGGTCGATACCGGCGAGCTCATCTACTACATCCCTGTCATAGATTTTCAAGCCGGTTTCATCGAATCCAGCTTGCACATTGGTACCGACAATATCCAGGCCCCAGTCGAACTTATCGACCAGCGAATAGCCTATGACCATACCGCCGCTTAACTGGCTATGGTCTATATCCAGATAGAAGTTGTTATAGCTGATCACCAGATTTAAATCCGGCTCAATACCGTCATCGTAGGAGTCGAGGCCAATCAGATAGGAGTCTTCGATATAATAACCGGCGCCTATGCTCCAATCCCAATTAAAGCCTGGTTGAGGCTCCAAACGGTTGTCTGAATAATAACGGTTGGTCGCCAAACTAGGTTGGCTTATAAGCAAAAACAGCAGGGCGAGTAGGGTACGAATTGGCATGGCTTCAGGCTTTTTATTTTATAGTAGGTTGCTTGGGCGCCGAAAACTGTAAGAAATTGTAGATGGGCTCACCGGCGGTGTACCGGTAAGCCCAGTCGATCAGTTGATATTGATCTTCTCCAGCAAAATACCGCTGAGGTAGTAGTGCAGATCCGGTACTAAGGCACTCACCTCGGTGTCGTTACAGGACCCGGCGATTTTTTCCAGTGCCGAGATTTTACTCAGGACCTGATAGCGAGGCGCTTTAGGTGCCGGCTTGTCGCCACGTTCGGCGAGCGCATCCGGTGAGTTGTGAGTTTGCACAAACTCCTGAACCTGCTCCAAATTATCTATGTAATCGCTGATTGTCAGTTGATAACGCAAGGGATTGCGTTGAAAGCTGGCGGTATCAATGGATGATTTGGCAAACCACACCACATCCTTGGAAGCTCGGTGGAAGAGTTTCATACTGACTGAGCCAGAAATATTGCTACATTGGCGTACGGCGAATTCTTCAATAAGACTACCATCGCCGAGGATATGGCTATTGCTCAGGCGATAATCCACCTTGTCGGCCTCACTAATATCCAGCTGATTAATGCTAAGAATATAGTCCGCCTGTTTGGCGTCATTGATCACCGCAAGGGATTTATCGTTGAAAATGGCCACCAGGCGATCGCGTAGGCGCTCTGTCAGTGCTACTTGCTCGCTTTCGATTACCACGCTTTGTCCGCGTTTAACAGGGTGAGCCGGAAGCTGCACCGACTTGACCCTTGGTTGCTGATGGTCAACCTGGTATTCGAGAACATAGGTGCGCTCACTAAGACTCGGCTTCGTTGGCATAGCAACCCTTTGCGCCTGTTGCAAAGAAGTCGTTTGTAAGCTGCTACAGCCGCTGAGCAAAATTGCCGAGCCAAGCAGTGCCAGTGCTAAAGAATTCTTCATCATACTATTTATAACTCTTAGTTTCCCTTGTCGCTGCGCTTAGGCACCCATACTTGAGTACACCCACACAGCATTGTACGTGAGTTTAACCTAAAGTTCATGATAATATTTACCCAATCTGAACTGTTATCGCTAAAACAACAATAATGAAAACCAAGAGTTTAGTTGCTTCTTTCTGTCTTATCTTCAGTACCTTATTGCCTGCTTATGGAGCTTCCATAGGCGCCGATGCGTATCAATGGCACGGCTTTGTTGACTCTTATGTTGCCGATTTAGAGCGTCAGCTTAAACAAAAGCGTGTGCCTGGGGCCGCCTTGTCGATAGTGCATCCGGATTATCCTTCCATTGCCTTGGGTTTTGGTAAAACCAAAATAAGAAAAGGGCGCCAAGTTGATGTGAATACGCGTTTTCGCCTTGCTTCGGTGTCGAAAACCTTTGCTGGCTCGCTGGCTGCCAAGTTGGCCGAGCAAGGGGTTATAGAGCTGGATGCCCCTGTGCACCAATATATTCCTGAATTGCGTAGCACTGATTATAAAAATACCCTTAAGGTCTCGCATTTACTGAGTCACTCCAGCGGCCTGGTGCCCAATGCCTACGACAACCTAGTAGAATCACGCATGTCTTATCCGGATATTGTTGAAAAGCTGCTGAAAATTGAACCCGTGTGTGAACCGGGGGAATGTTATGGCTATCAGAATGTGATGTTTTCCCTGGTTGGCGATGTGATTGAGCGCGCCAGTGGTAAGGACTATGAGACCTGGGTGCGGGAAGATATTTTCGAGCCCTTACGTATGCGCCATGCGAGTCTAGGTTATGAGGGCATGATAGTGGATGAAAACTATGCCTATCCGCATGTGCGAGGACGCAAACGCTGGCATACCGCACGTTTAAAGAAAAACTATTACAAGGTGCTGCCGGCAGCGGGCGTCAATGCCAGTGCAGCGGATATGGTGCAATGGTTAAAGGCGCAATTGGGTATGTACCCGAGTGTGTTACCACCGGCGGCGCTACAAACTCAGGTTCAGCCTTATACCCTGACCACAAAAGAGCGTCGTCGCCGCATATGGGGTGAGCATGTTAATCAGGCTCATTATGGTTTGGGCTGGCGTATCTACCAATATGATGATGAAACCATCTACTACCACAGTGGTTGGGTACAGGGTTATAGAACCGATATCGTGGTGATCCCACGCTTAAACGTCGGCTTTAGTCTTTTGCTTAATGCCGAAAGCGGTTTGATTAGTGAACTTACTACACAGTTTATCGACCAAGTACTGGCCTTGCCGCGCACCGCTTAGAACAGGGTACAAAAACAAAAAAGGTCAGCATTGCTGACCTTTTTTGGTATGAAGCGAGGTGATTAATTGCGTGGCAATTGAATCTTACGGTCTTCGCTTTGGCGGTACAGGGCAATGATATGGCCGATGCTTTGTACTTTATGGGCACCGGTTTCGCGTACGATAGCGTCAAAAATCAGGGCCTTGGTCTCGCGATCCGTGGTTGGCACCTTCACTTTGATCAATTCGTGAATATCCAAAGCACTGTCTATTTCGGCGATTACGCCCTCGGTTAGGCCATTGGCTCCCAGTAAAACCACAGGTTTCAGTGGGTGCGCAAGGGATTTCAGATACTGCTTTTGTTTATTGGATAGTTTCATAGATTTTATAAATTTTGCTGATTCGAGCTTGAATTACAGGTATTCTAACGCCATCTAGCAGATATTACTATTAAGTTACGTGTTAATTTATGACGAATAAAAAGCACTCGGCGAGCTCAAAGCGCTGGCTAAAAGAGCATTTTGACGATCATTATGTTCATGAGGCACAGAAACAGGGCTGGCGTTCGCGAGCGGTGTTCAAACTCGAAGAAATTCAGCAAAAAGATAAACTACTCAAACCCGGCATGGCGGTGGTGGACCTAGGTGCCGCTCCCGGTAGCTGGTCTCAGTACCTGGCACAGCAGGTGGGTGATAATGGCCAGGTGATTGCCTGTGATATTCTGCCCATGGACTCGCTGGCCGGTGTCGACTTCCTGCAAGGTGATTTCCGCGAAGAGGCAGTGCTTAACGCCTTGTTAGATCGTATCGATGGTAAAAACGTCGACGTGGTTTTTTCCGATATGGCGCCGAATATGAGCGGCAATATGAGCACGGATCAGGCCGGCAGCATGTATTTGGTCGAACTGGCACTGGATATGTGTCATCAGGTATTGAAGAAAAACGGCGCTTTTGCGGTCAAAGTATTCCAGGGGGAAGGTTTTGATCAGTTCGTGAAGGACGTGCGCGAGAGTTTCCGTACCGTAAAAATCCGTAAGCCCGATGCGTCAAGACCGCGCTCTCGCGAGGTATATATAGTAGCGACGGGTTACAAACTGTAGTACAGTTGTCGGGAAAAGTTGAACTTAATTAATTTAGATACAAGAGGTTAACACCTTGAGTGATATGGCAAAGAATTTAATACTCTGGCTTGTTATTGCCGTGGTTTTAATGTCTGTTTTTCAAAGCTTTAACGGCTCTGAAGGCGTTGACAGACAAACCAGTTACACCCAATTCGTAAAGGATGTGCGCAATGGTGCTGTACGTGAAGTCGTGATTGATCGCGGCACTGGCTCGATCACTGGCGTTAAGTCCAGCGGTGAGCGTTTCCAAACCACCATGCCAATGTATGACGAAGACCTGATGAATGACTTGTTGAAAAACGACGTCAACACTAAGGGTGTTCAGCCTGAAGAGCAGTCCCTGTTAGCCAGCATTTTCATTTCCTGGTTCCCTATGCTCCTGTTGATCGGCGTGTGGATCTTCTTTATGCGTCAGATGCAAGGCGGTGGCGGCAAGGGCGCTATGTCCTTCGGTAAGAGTAAAGCCCGCCTAATGAGCGAAGATCAGGTTAAAACCACCTTTGCCGATGTGGCCGGTTGTGATGAAGCCAAGGAAGATGTAACCGAGCTGGTTGATTTCTTGCGCGACCCGTCTAAATTCCAAAAACTTGGCGGTAGCATTCCTAAGGGCGTGTTGATGGTAGGTCCTCCTGGTACGGGTAAAACCTTGCTGGCCAAGGCCGTAGCCGGTGAAGCCAAAGTACCGTTTTTCACTATCTCAGGTTCTGATTTCGTCGAAATGTTCGTAGGTGTGGGTGCATCCCGTGTACGTGACATGTTCGAGCAAGCGAAAAAAGCAGCACCTTGTATCATCTTCATTGATGAAATCGATGCCGTTGGTCGCCAACGTGGTGCCGGCATGGGTGGTGGTCACGATGAACGTGAGCAAACGCTTAACCAGATGCTGGTAGAGATGGATGGCTTTGAAGGTAATGAAGGCATTATCGTAATAGCTGCCACCAACCGCCCAGACGTACTGGATCCGGCGCTATTGCGTCCAGGTCGTTTCGATCGTCAAGTGGTGGTAGGCTTGCCGGATATTCGCGGTCGTGAACAAATTCTTAAGGTGCATATGCGCAAAGTACCTTTGGCAGATGATGTTGAAGCATCCGTGATTGCCCGTGGTACTCCTGGTTTCTCAGGCGCCGATTTGGCCAACCTGGTAAACGAAGCCGCTTTGTTTGCCGCTCGTGGTAACAAGCGCGTGGTGAGCATGGCCGAATTTGATGCCGCTAAAGACAAGATCATGATGGGTGCTGAGCGCAAGTCCATGGTGATGTCTGAGCAAGAAAAAGAAATGACTGCATACCATGAAGCAGGTCACGCCATTGTTGGCCGCATGGTGCCAGAGCATGACCCTGTATATAAAGTATCAATCATTCCGCGCGGTCGTGCCTTGGGTGTGACCATGTACTTGCCGGAGCAAGACCGTGTAAGTCACTCAAAAGAACACCTCGAATCTATGATTTCAAGCTTGTATGGCGGCCGTATTGCCGAAGCCTTGATTTACGGCGATGACAAGGTAACTACTGGTGCAAGTAATGACATTGAGCGCGCGACACAAATCGCTCGCAAGATGGTTACACAGTGGGGTTTGAGCGCCAAAATGGGACCACTTCTTTATGCAGAAGAAGAAGGCGAAGTCTTTATGGGTCGCGGCGGTTCTCGCAGCATGAGTATGTCGGATGAGACAGCTAAAGCAATCGATGTAGAAGTGCGTGAACTCTCTGATCGCAACTACCAGCGTGCTGAACAAATCCTACGTGATAACATGGATATCCTGCATACCATGAAAGACGCGCTGATGAAGTACGAAACCATTGATGCCAAGCAAATTGATGACCTAATGGCGCGTCGTGAAGTTCGTCCACCGAGCGATGCCCATGACCGCAAAGCCACCAAGGCACAAGTGGCAGCAGAGCCTGACAAATCGGCCCCGGAGCAAGGCACTTCATCCGCACAAGATGAAAAGCCAGGCTCAGAAGAGGACAAGTAATAAATTCAAGCCCCAAAGATATTGGGGCTTTTCCTTCTTGTGGATCATCTTATCTATCTGCCCTCACTTAGCATTCGCCTAAGGGATCTGGGCTTTTTAATTTTAGGGAAGAGTAGCCATGTTATCTTTACCCCGAGGTCGTTTCCTCGACCTTAGCACCCCACAGGTGATGGGGATACTCAATGTCACGCCAGATTCCTTTTCTGACGGCGGTCAGCACAACGATTTTGATGACGCTGTCAAAAGAGCCTTAGCTATGCTTGAGCAGGGTGCCACCATTATTGATATAGGTGGTGAATCAACCCGCCCAGGTGCAGCGGACGTTCTTGAGCAAGAAGAACTTGAACGGGTTGTTCCTGTGATCAAGGCGATACGCGCGCAATCCGATTGTGTGATCTCCATAGACACCAGTAAGGCTGTGGTAATGACAGCGGCGGTTCAGGCCGGTGCCGATATTATTAATGATGTGCGTGCCTTGCAGGAACCAGGCGCGTTGCAGGCAGCAGTGGCTTTGGATGTTCCCGTATGTCTTATGCATATGCAGGGGCAGCCGAGATCCATGCAGGATGCACCGGATTATAAGGATGTGACCGCCGAGGTATGCAGCTATTTGGCCGAGCGCGCGCAAACCTGCATCGACGCAGGCATTAAAGCCGAGCATATAATAGTGGATCCTGGTTTTGGCTTTGGTAAGTCATTGCAACACAATTATCAATTACTGGCTGAGCTTGAGCAGATGCAACAGCTTGGCTACCCGGTATTGACCGGACTTTCACGCAAATCCATGTTTGGGCAGCTGCTGGGGCGACCGGCAGACCAAAGACTTAGCGCCAGCCTGGCGGGAGCCCTGATTTGCATGCAAAAGGGCGCGGCCATAGTGCGCGTTCATGATGTTCAAGAAACCGTCGACCTGTTGCGGGTGCACCAGGCGATGTTACGGCCCACAGATGTGCAGCCGCAAGAATAAGAGTACAGGAGTAACAAGAATGAGTAACAGAAAATATTTTGGCACCGACGGTGTTCGTGGCCTGGTCGGGCAATACCCGATCACTCCTGAGTTTGCCCTCAAACTGGGTTGGGCTGCGGGTAAAGTGCTATCAAAAATTGGCACAAAAAAAGTGATAATTGGCAAAGACACGCGCATTTCCGGCTATATGCTAGAAACCTCGTTGGAAGCTGGGCTTATTGCCGCGGGCATAGATGTGGTTTTGCTTGGCCCCATGCCGACTCCGGCGGTGGCGTATTTAACACAAACCTTCCGCGCCGAAGCGGGTATAGTGATCAGTGCCTCTCATAACCCTTACCATGATAACGGCATTAAATTCTTCTCCAGCGAAGGTTTGAAACTACCGGATGCGGTGGAGCTGGAAATTGAAGCCATGATGGATCAGGACATGGAATGTGTACCTTCCGAAAAGCTGGGTAAAGCGCGCCGCCTGGTGAGCGCCGATGGCCGTTATATCGAATTCTGTAAGAGCCAATTCCCGCAAGGTCACTCCCTTGAAGGTTTGAAAATCGTACTCGATTGCGCCAATG
Organism: Pseudoalteromonas sp. T1lg22; assembly: GCF_002964645.1. Taxonomy (NCBI): domain Bacteria; kingdom Pseudomonadati; phylum Pseudomonadota; class Gammaproteobacteria; order Alteromonadales; family Pseudoalteromonadaceae; genus Pseudoalteromonas; species Pseudoalteromonas sp. T1lg22. The sequence goes on along the minus strand of NZ_PQBY01000002.1, from coordinate 244,204 downwards.
GTGCCACCTACCATATTGCCCCTGCGGTAATGCAGGAGCTCGGTGCCGAGGTGATCCCCTTCGCATGTGAACCCAATGGCCTCAACATTAATGCTAAATGTGGTGCCACAGATGTTGCCGCCTTGCAGCGTAAGGTAATTGAAGAGGGTGCCGATGTGGGCATCGCTTACGATGGCGATGGTGACCGCGTGATGATGGTCGACCAGCACGGAGAAGTATTCGACGGCGATGACATAGTTTATATCATTGCCTGTGCCCTGCATGAGCAAGGTGAGTTAGGTGGCGGCGTTGTTGGTACCGTGATGTCGAATATGGGCTTGGAAAATGCGCTTAAAGCCAAGGGTATTGGTTTTGAACGCTCCAAGGTTGGCGACCGCTATGTAATGGCGTTGCTTAAAGAAAAAGGCTGGAAAATCGGTGGTGAAAGCTCGGGTCATGTGTTGAATCTTGATCTGATCAGTACCGGTGACGGCATTATTTCAAGCCTGCAGGTGCTGGCCGCTATGGTGACCAGCAACAAAACCCTGCGCGATCTGGGCAACGGCTTTGTTAAGTACCCGATGAATATGATCAATGTGCGCTACCAGCCGGGCACAGATCCGACCCTAAACCCTGAAGTACTCGCCGCGGTAAGCGAAGCACAAGAGCTGCTTGCGGGCAAGGGCCGGGTGCTGCTGCGTAAGTCAGGCACCGAGCCTGTAGTGCGCGTTATGGTAGAAGCCGAAGACCAAAATCAGGTGCTGGATTACAGCAGTAAAATCGCGCAAGTTGTTGAAAGTGTGAGCAGTTAAACGGCGCTCTAAAAATAACTTCTTGTAACTTAGGGCGAGTCGAGTTAGTATCTCGCCCGCTTTCGAACATGGAGTAAAACATGGCATCACGTAAGCCCCTGGTGGCTGGAAATTGGAAGTTAAATGGCTCCTTAGAGCTGCTTAATGAAATGGCCCCCGAGCTAAAAGCCGTAGCTGGCCAAGATGTTGATGTGGCACTTTTTGTTCCCGCATTGCTAGTTGCGAGTGCGGCGCAGCAAGGTGTAGTAACGGGTATTCAAACCGTTTCTGAATATGAATCCGGCGCTTATACAGGTGAGATTCAAGCCTCGCTGGCCAAAGAATTAGGTGCAAGCTTTGCCCTGGTTGGTCACTCGGAACGTCGCCATATTTTCGGCGAAAGTAATGAGGATGTTGCCGCTAAATTTGCCATGGCACAGCAGCAGGGCTTAACCCCCGTGCTTTGTGTTGGTGAAACAGAGCAGCAGCGCGAGCAAAACGAAACAGAATCAGTGATCAGCGCGCAAATTGACGCGGTGATTGAAAAATTAGGTGTGGCTGCGTTATCGCAATCTGTGGTAGCATACGAGCCGGTTTGGGCCATAGGCACGGGTAAAACCGCATCGCCGGAACAAGCTCAACAAGTACACCAATTTATTCGTGCGAAAATCGCTTCGCTAGACAGTGAAATCGCACAGCGACTGCTTATCTTATATGGTGGCAGCGTTAATGAGCAAAACAGTAGTGAATTATTTGCACAAGCAGATATAGATGGTGGCCTGATTGGTGGCGCCAGTCTTAAAAAAGATGCTTTTATCAGCATCTGCGAAAGTGCAAAAGGATAGAGTTAAATGTACGAAATTCTTTTAGTAGTTTATTTAATTGTTGCATTAGCCTTAATTGGTTTCGTGCTAATTCAACAAGGTAAAGGTGCTGACATGGGTTCGTCATTTGGTGCTGGTGCCTCGGCAACCGTTTTCGGTTCATCGGGTGCGGGTAACTTTATGACTAAAACGACCACAGTACTGGCCACGGTTTTCTTCGTTTTGAGCATAGTGTTAGGTAACCTAACTGCTGGTCAAATCAAGCAAACTGATCAATGGGAAAATCTAGAAGGTGCACCAGCGGTAGAAACCGTTGAGCAACCAGTATCAGATGTTCCTGTTGAGGAAGAAAAGGGTTCTAACAACCCGGACGTTCCAAACTAAAAAATTAAGCCGTGGTGGTGGAATTGGTAGACACGCCATCTTGAGGGGGTGGTGAGCTATGCTCGTGCGGGTTCAAGTCCCGCTCACGGCACCAAATTAAGGTTCTCTAAGAACCCAAGAAGTCCAAATTATCTAATATATATTAGGGGATTTGGACTTTTTTATGTCCAAGATAATTTAATCTCTCTTAGAATATTCAAAGCCTTAGGCAACACATTTCTTAGTACAGCTTCTGGTAGTAGAGCTTAATTCTTATAGAACTAGTACTTGTTAAGATGGCTAAAATCTCTCCCTTTGAATACTCAAACTAAACGTTTTAACCAAGTCCCAGGTTGTAAATTGAGCGCATAGATTAGGATTGTATTTATGTCGCATGGCAGTTCTCTATGCAGGGGCGTTCAAACACTATGAGTTTGTTTTAAAAGCCAATATTTTTCCTTGAATCCGGGTAACTCCAACGCCGAGAGCATGATATTTAGCCCGCTAGAATCATTAGCTATTTAGTTGAGTTGGTATAACTAATTGAAGTTTTATTAATTAGCTGAGGCGCCGTCAATTAGCGGCACATGTGTCGCTATTGCTGCTGCTAATATTTATAAAAACCAGGACGAATCTTTTCTTTAGAGCCGCCAATATAACGGATCCTTGCTACACTGGAATTGCCATTGGGTGTCTTGCAGTGCAATCCAGTGTTCCTCGGATTGCAAATAAGTTAAAGAGCTCTATGAATGTGTTCCATTGGCTCATAGAACTATTCACTAACATGGGAAAGGGATGTAAATGGAATTCATTATTTTCGTGGCATTGGCGGCTGCCAATCCGGGGTTAGCGATCGTATTGGGATTGGCGTGGTTATGCTTTTTAGGCTTTGGCAAATGGGATCGGAAATTTAGCAACAAGGTCAGAACAGTCGCTATCTTTATAGTCACCATGCTTCTGTTGGGGAATATCATGGCAATATTTATAGTTTAGTCTCTGGTTGGGGAGCTTTAGATGGGTTGTCGGCCTTACTACTTCCCAAGTAGAAACAAATTTAGAAACTATGTAGTGAGCTTGCTTTTTCGTGTAAAGGCCTTGTTAATTCAGGCTCTAACGGTTCTCGAAGGTTGCTTATTAATTACTAGGGCACTATAATAGTCGCCATAAATGAAGTTGGTACATAGTGACCCTTCAGGCAGCAGATTTATAAAGAGGTAGAGATATTCGCTCTACTTGCTTTATGTGATGTCGCGCATTCTTTGCAATGCGCGTTTTGCGTTTAGCGGAAGTGATTTTGCTAAGTCGTCGCAGCGGTTTTATCGTACGGATATAGCCCGCGCCAAGCTAGGCCCTAGGCCGCACAGAAAATCAGGAAGTGTTTACTTTTTGAGTAAATATTTCCAGTGTGACGCCCCGCTTGGTTCGGGGCGTTATTGTATCTGTATTGAAAATGGGGCATTAGCCCTTTTTTTGTTTCTATGGAGAAGTTTCGTGACAAAGCTCGAACAAACATTAACCGAGATGTTAACTCCGGCGGTCGAAGCATTAGGCTTTGAGCTCCTGGGACTTGAGTTTACTCAAGCTGGTCGTCATTCCACCTTGCGTGTGTATATTGATCACCCAGACGGTATTACGGTAGATAACTGTGCGGATGTCAGTCGTCAAGTTAGCGCGATCCTCGACGTAGAAGATCCCATTACCAATGAATATGATTTGGAAGTGTCTTCACCTGGAGTCGATCGTCCACTGTTCAAACCAGAACATTATCAAAATGCAGTGGGTGAGGAAGTCAGGTTGAGAACTAAGCTTCCGCAAGATGGTCGCCGTAATTTCAAGGGCGATTTAGTAGCAGTTAACGGTGATATGATCACAATTAATGTTGATAACCAAGAGCACATGCTCATGATAAGCAACATTGAGCGTGCGAACATCATCGCCAAATTTTAATTTCAGTGCGAAGAAATAGGGCAAGCGAGGCAATACCTATGGCAAAAGAAATACTGTTGGTGGCGGAAGCCGTTTCCAATGAAAAAGCGGTCCCCAAAGAGAAAATTTTTGAAGCATTAGAGTTCGCACTAGCGACCGCAACAAAGAAAAAACATGATGGCGACATCGAAGTGCGTGTATCTATCGACCGTAAAACCGGCGAATACGACACTTTCCGTCGCTGGCAAATCGTTGAAGCGCTTGAAGATGGCAGCTTAGAAAACCCGTACCGCGAAATCACTCTTGAAGCGGCGCAGGTTGAAGAGCCAGAAAAGCAGCTTGGCGATTACGTTGAAGAACAAATTGAGTCAATCAAGTTTGACCGTATCACCACGCAAATGGCCAAGCAGGTTATCGTACAAAAAGTACGTGAAGCCGAGCGTGCCCTTGTGGTTGAAGCTTATAAAGACCAAGAAGGTGAGCTAGTAACAGGTGTGGTTAAAAAAGCCAGCCGCGAAGCCATTATTCTTGACTTAGGCAACAACGCCGAAGCCGTTATCTACCGTGATGACATGCTACCGCGCGAAAACTTCCGCCCAGGCGACCGTGTTCGTGGTCTGCTTTATGCGGTACGTCCAGAAGCCCGTGGCGCGCAGTTATTTGTAACTCGTTCTAAGCCGGAAATGCTAATGGAGCTATTCCGCATCGAGGTGCCGGAAATTGGCGAAGAGATGATCGAGCTACGTGCGGCCGCTCGTGACCCAGGCTCACGTGCAAAGATTGCTGTTAAATCAAATGACAAGCGTATCGACCCTGTTGGTGCCTGCGTGGGTATGCGTGGTGCACGTGTGCAAGCGGTATCCGGTGAATTGGGCGGTGAGCGTGTTGATATCGTGCTTTACGATGACAACCCAGCGCAGTTCGTTATCAACGCCATGGCGCCGGCAGAAGTTGCTTCTATCGTGATGGACGAAGACTCACGTTCAATGGATATCGCCGTTGAAGCGGATAACCTGGCACAAGCCATCGGTCGTAACGGCCAAAACGTGCGTTTAGCAAGCCAACTTACAGGTTGGGAGCTAAATGTAATGACAGTTGCAGACATGCAGGAAAAGAACCAGGCTGAGTCAGACAAGCTGATCACCCTGTTCACCGAAGGTTTGGACATCGATGACGATTTCGCCGAGCTACTTATCGGTGAAGGCTTCTCAACGCTAGAAGAAGTGGCCTATGTACCAACCAGCGAATTCTTGGAAATCGATGGTCTGGACGAGGACACAGTTGAAGAGCTGCGTAATCGTGCCAAAGACGCGTTGACCACCAAGGCATTGAAAGACGAAGAAAGCCTAGAAGGCGCAGAGCCGGCTGAAGACCTATTAAACCTGGATGGCCTAGATCGTCACCTTGCCTTTGTTATGGCGAGCAAGGGCGTAGTAACGCTTGAAGATCTAGCCGAGCAGGGCATCGACGAACTAGTAGAAATTACTGAGCTTTCTGAGCAGGAAGCGGGCGACCTAATTATGGCTGCACGTAATATTTGCTGGTTCGGTGACGAGTAATTTATTAACGGAGGTAACAAAGAATATGGCAGAAGTAAGTGTAACAAAACTGGCCGAGGACATTGGTACAACTGTTGATAAATTGCTACAGCAATTGGACAGCGCGGGCATTAAAAAGCAAGCGGGTGACCAGGTAAACGAGTCGGAAAAAGAGCAACTGCTTGATCACTTGTCTAAGCAGCATGGCGGCGCTGGTGCCTCAGGCCCAGAGCGTATGACTTTGCAACGCAAGAAGAAAAGCACCCTAAGCGTAACCGGTTCAACCGGTAAGGCGAAGGCAGTGCAGGTCGAAGTGCGTAAAAAGCGTACCTATGTGAAGAAAAGTGCCCTAGAAGAGCAGCAGGAACAAGCGCGTCTAGAAGCACAAGAGCAGGAGCGTCTTGAAGCCGAAGCACAGGCTAAATTAGAAGCGGAGCGTAAGGCTAAAGAAGAAGCCGAGCGTAAAGCGAACGAAGAGGCAGAGCGCAAGGCCAAAGAAGAAGCCGAACGTAAAGCCAAAGAAGAAGCGAAGCGTAAAGCCGAAGCACAGCGCAAAGAAAGTAAAGGTTCTGCAAAGGATGAGGCGCAAACTCAGAAAGAACGTGATGAAGCAGAGCGCTTACAGAAAGAAGCAGAAGAGGCAGCATTGAAGAAAGCCGAAGAAGAAGCACAACGTCAAGCAGAAGAAGCTCGTCGCCTAGCCGAAGAAAACGAAGCGCGTTGGAAGAAAGAGGAAGAGGAACGTAAACGTCGTGAAGAAACGGCGGATCACCACCTAACTACTTCTACCTATGCACGTGAAGCGGAAGACGAGTCAGATGCACGCGAAGAGAAAAGCGCGCGTCGTAAAAAGAAAAAGCCTAAGGGCAAAGAAACTGCCGAAGCACCACTAAAAATGGGCAAGGGTAAAAAAGGTAAGCTTAAAGCGCCTACTTCTTTACAGCATGGTTTCCAAAAGCCAGTTGCCGATAAGAAGCAAGAAGTACGTATCGGTGAAACCATCACGGTTGCCGAGCTTGCTTCACGTATGGCGGTAAAGGGTGCCGAAGTCGTTAAGACCATGATGAAAATGGGCGACATGGTAACCATTAACCAGGTTATCGACCAGGAAACTGCACAGCTAGTTGCAGAAGAAATGGGTCACAAGGTTGTGGTAGTTCGTGAAAACGAACTGGAAGAGAAAGTACTAAGCGACCGCAGCGAAGGCGGTAAAGCTGAATCTCGTGCACCGGTAGTAACCGTAATGGGTCACGTTGACCACGGTAAAACATCGACTCTGGACTACATCCGTAAAGCTAAAGTTGCTTCGGGCGAGGCCGGTGGTATTACCCAGCACATTGGTGCATACCATGTTGATACTGACAACGGCATGATCACCTTCCTTGATACTCCGGGACACGCGGCATTTACCTCAATGCGTGCTCGTGGTGCGAAAGCGACGGATATCGTAATCCTGGTTGTTGCTGCGGACGATGGCGTAATGCCACAGACCAAAGAAGCGGTACAGCACGCTAAAGCGGCTGAAGTACCTCTGATTGTTGCCGTGAACAAGATGGATAAAGAAGGCGCCGATCCAGATCGCGTTAAGAACGAACTAGCTCAGCTAGACGTTATCCCAGAAGACTGGGGCGGTGAGACGCAATTCGTACACATCTCGGCTAAAACCGGCCAGGGCGTTGACGAGCTACTTGAAGCCGTACTAATGCAATCGGAAATCCTTGAGCTAACCGCTGTTTCTGAAGGCATGGCCTCAGGTGTGGTAATCGAATCTCGCCTTGATAAAGGCCGTGGTCCGGTAGCTACTGTACTGGTACAAGAAGGTACGCTAAAGCAAGGTGATATCGTTCTTTGTGGTCTTGAGTATGGCCGTGTTCGTGCAATGCGCGATGAAAACGGTGAAGAAATCAAAGAAGCAGGCCCTTCAATCCCGGTAGAGATCTTAGGTCTTTCTGGTGTACCTGCAGCTGGTGACGAAGCAACGGTTGTTCGCGATGAGCGTAAGGCCCGTGAAGTTGCTCTATACCGTCAAGGTAAGTTCCGTGAAGTGAAGCTGGCGCGTCAGCAAAAAGCTAAGCTTGAGAACATGTTCACCAACATGACCGAAGGCGATATCTCAGAAGTGAATATCGTACTGAAAGCGGACGTACAAGGTTCTGTTGAAGCCATCTCTGATTCACTTGTGAAGCTTTCTACTGACGAAGTGAAAGTGAAGATCGTAGGTAGTGGTGTAGGTGGTATCACCGAAACTGACGCTTCCCTTGCGGCTGCTTCTAACGCCATCATGGTTGGTTTCAACGTTCGTGCCGACGCTTCAGCGCGTAAGGTTATCGAAGCTGAAAACCTAGACCTGCGTTACTACAGCGTAATCTACGACCTGATCGAAGAAGTGAAGCAGGCCATGACTGGTATGCTTGCTCCTGAGTTCAAACAAGAGATCATCGGTCTTGCCGAAGTACGTGACGTGTTTAAGTCACCTAAGATCGGTGCGGTTGCAGGCTGTATGGTTACCGAAGGTGTGGTCAAGCGTTCTAACCCAATCCGTGTACTTCGTGAAAACGTGGTTATCTACGAAGGTGAACTTGAATCACTACGTCGCTTCAAAGACGACGTACAAGAAGTTCGCAACGGTATGGAATGTGGTATCGGCGTTAAGAACTATAATGACGTTAAGGTCGGTGACCAAATCGAGGTATTTGAAATCGTTGAAGTACAACGTTCTCTATAACCTTGATCATTAAGTAAATTTGATGGGGGCCCTTGTGCCCCCATTTGTGATTGTGTAATACCTGCCGTGCTCTGTGCGCGTGCCGGTATCCTAAATATAAGTGGTGAAAATGAGAGAATTTTCTCGCACAGAGCGCGTAGCGCAACAGATCCAAAAAGAAATTGCGGTGATCATCCAACGGGAAATTAAAGACCCGCGTTTAGGCATGGTAACCGTGTCTGCGGTTGAAGTATCGCGCGATTTGTCTTACGCGAAAATTTTTGTGACCGTGTTCAATCAAGAAGACGAAAGCAAAACCAAGCAAAGCATGCGTATTCTCAATGATGCCAGTGGCTACATTCGTTCGCTGCTGGGCAAGCGTATTCGTGCCCGCATCGTCCCTGAGCTACGTTTTGTTATCGATACTTCATTACTTGAAGGTATGCGTATTTCTAACCTGGTTGAGTCGGTGATGCGCGAAGATAAGCAAAAGCGCGGTAGCAGCGACGAGGAAGAATAAGCAGCATGGCCAGACGTACAAAAGGCCGTCCGGTCGATGGCGTATTGTTACTGCATAAGCCCCAAGGCATTTCCAGTAACCGCGCTCTGCAGCAGGCGAAAGGCATTTACTTTGCGCAGAAGGCGGGGCACACAGGCGCCCTTGATCCCTTAGCCACAGGCATGTTGCCTATTTGTTTTGGCGAAGCGACCAAGTTCAGTCAGTTCCTGCTCGATACCGACAAAACCTACGTGGTGCGCGCCAAGTTGGGTGAGCGTACAACCACCTCGGATGCCGATGGTGAGGTTGTCGAAACCCGTGCTGTGAATGTTACCAAGGCGCAAATCGAGCAGCATGTTGCTGGTTTTATCGGTGAGTCAGATCAGTATCCGTCTATGTATTCGGCGCTCAAGTATCAAGGTCAGCCTTTATACAAGTATGCCCGCGAAGGCATAGAAGTGCCGCGCAAGTGTCGCCGTATTAACGTTTACAGCCTGACTCTGGATGAGTTCGATGAACAGGCCAATGAAATTCAGATGACCGCCCATGTGTCCAAAGGCACCTATATTCGTACCATAGTGGACGATTTAGGTGAGTTATTGGGCTGTGGCGCGCATGTGATCATGCTGCACCGCTCCAAGGTAGGTCATTACCCTGCCGAGAAAATGGTGACTCTGGACGAACTTCAAGCCCTGCTTGATGAAGCTAAAAGCCAGGATAAGGCACCGAGCGAAGTATTAGATACGCTGTTACTGCCAATGGACACGGCGGTGCAAGATTTGCCCAGCGTTGAGATTGACGAGCAGCAGGCCATTGCCTTTGCCCATGGTCAAACCGTGGTCATCGGCGAGGTACCAGAAGAGGTATGCGCCGTACGTTGTGGCGAGCGTTTCCTTGGTGTGGGTGAGCGCAATCAGCACGGTCATCTCAAAGCCAAGCGTGCCGTGGCCATCACAAATAACTTGTAGTTATTGGCCAGCTTGATAAAATAGCGCGCTCAATTGGTGGGGCTGGATTAGTGATCGGCTCTTACCGTATATAAACACTCACTTTTTGGAGTAAATTATGTCACTAAGCAACCAAGAAAAAGCAGATATCATTGCTAAATTTGCACGCGCTGAAGGCGACACTGGTTCACCTGAAGTACAAGTTGCACTTCTAACTGCAGATATCAACAAGCTTCAAGGTCACTTTGCAAGCCACAAGCAAGACAACCACTCACGTCGTGGTCTTCTTCGCAAAGTAAGCCAGCGCCGTAACCTGCTTAACTACCTTAAAGGTAAGAGCATCGAGCGTTACACTGCGCTAATTAAAGAACTTGGCCTACGTCGCTAATTCTTTGATACCAGTTTGAAAAAAGGGGCCTAATCGCCCCTTTTTTTGTGCGTCTTTGACGAGTATACTTAGCTCTGTCTAAGTTTCGCAATACAGCAAACTAGATGGCACCATATTGCCAATTGTAGTAAATAAAGGCATTCACACGAGTGTGGTTATTTACTGTAATTGGTGAGGTGCTTAAGAAAACCCTCTTAACCTGATTTAAGGGCTGGTAATTCGGCTTTTGAGTAGGTTATATGCAACTTAAGGAATGATTAAGTGCAAGCAATTATTAAAGAATTTCAGTACGGACAACACACTGTAACTCTAGAAACCGGCGCTATTGCCCGTCAGGCAGACGGTGCGGTACTAGCAAGCATCGGCGATACTTCGGTACTTGTAACCGTAGTAGGTCGTCGTGAAGCAAACCCAGGTCAGGATTTCTTCCCTCTAACCGTTAACTACCAAGAAAAAATGTATGCGGCCGGCCGTATCCCAGGTGGTTTCTTAAAGCGTGAAGGTCGTCCTAACGACGGCGAAACGCTTATCGCGCGTCTAATCGACCGTCCAATTCGTCCACTTTTCCCTAAAGGCTTCGTAAACGAAGTTCAGGTAATCGCGACAGTAGTTTCAGTAAACCCTGAAATCCAGCCTGATATCGTTGCCCTAATTGGTACTTCTGCGGCCCTAGCGCTTTCTGGTATTCCATTTAACGGTCCTATCGGTGCATCACGCGTAGGTTACATCGATGGTCAGTACGTATTGAACCCATCACTAACCGAGCTTAAAACAAGCAAGCTAGACCTAGTTGTTGCTGGTACAGATAACGCCGTACTTATGGTTGAATCAGAAGCTGAAACGCTTCCTGAAGACGTAATGCTTGGCGCCGTTGTTTACGGTCATGAGCAATCACAAGCCATCATCAATGCTATCAACGAGTTTAAAGCCGAAGCGGGTAAAGCAGCTTGGGATTGGACTGCGCCAGCAAAAGATGAAACCCTAGCGGGTAAGGTTGCTGCTATCGCCGAAGAGAAAATCGGTGAAGCATACCGCATTACCGACAAGGTAGCGCGTAAAGACGCTCTTAGCGCAGCGAAAGCAGAAGTGATCGAAAAACTAAGCGCTGAGCTTGGCGAAGACGAAAGCCTGGACGAGCAAGAAGTATCAGGCGAGTTCGGTTCACTTGAGAAGAAAATCGTTCGTGGTCGCATCATCGCTGGTGAACAGCGTATCGATGGTCGTTCACCTGAAATGGTTCGTGCCCTTGACGTGAAAACTGGCGTACTAGCCCGTACTCACGGTAGTGCTATCTTCACCCGTGGTGAAACTCAGGCGCTAGTAACGGCAACACTAGGTACAGAGCGTGATTCTCAGATGATCGACGACCTAACAGGTACTTCTACTAACCGTTTCATGTTGCACTACAACTTCCCTCCGTTCTGTGTGGGTGAAACTGGCTTTGTTGGTTCGCCTAAGCGTCGTGAAATCGGTCACGGTAACCTGGCTAAGCGCGGTATTGCTGCTGTACTTCCTACACTTGAAGAGTTCCCGTACTCAATCCGTGTGGTATCTGAAATCACTGAGTCTAACGGTTCTTCATCAATGGCGTCTGTATGTGGTACATCACTTGCGCTAATGAACGCCGGTGTTCCTACTAAGGCATCTGTAGCTGGTATCGCCATGGGTCTAGTGAAGGAAGGCGATAACTTCGTTGTTCTTTCTGACATCTTGGGTGACGAAGATCACCTGGGCGATATGGACTTTAAAGTAGCCGGTACCGCTGCAGGTGTTACCGCACTACAAATGGATATCAAGATCGAAGGTATCACTAAAGAAATCATGCAGATCGCTCTTAACCAAGCCCAAGCAGCTCGTCTACACATCCTAAGTGTGATGGATGAAGCCATCTCTGCGCCTGCGGCTGAGCTTTCTGATTACGCGCCGCGTATCTATGTAGTGAACATCCCACCTAAGAAGATTGCCGACGTTATCGGTAAAGGTGGCGCTACTATCCGTGCGCTTACCGAAGAAACCGGTACTACCATTGAAATTGAAGACGACGGTACAGTTAAGATTGCAGCCACTGACGGTGAGAGCGCGCGCGCTGCCATCGCTCGCGTTGAGCAATTAACAGCTGAGCTGGAAGTAGGTACCATCTACGAAGGTAAAGTAGTACGTATCGTTGATTTCGGTGCTTTCGTTAACGTTCTACCTGGTAAAGACGGCCTGGTACACATCTCACAGATCAGTGATGAGCGTGTAAACAATGTTGCCGACCACCTAAGCCTAGGTCAGGAAGTGAAGGTTAAGGTACTAGAAGTTGATCGCCAGGGCCGTGTACGCCTAAGCATCAAAGAGGCGCAAGACCAGAGCGCGCCAGCAGCGGAAGCGGCAAAAGACGCCGAATAAGCGATAAAAGCATAGTAAAAGGGGCTGTTTAGGCCCCTTTTTTATGGTTTAATGAAAATCCATGCACGGATTATAGGTATAGGACTTTGAGAAAAACATTATCGCTTACGGTAGCCGGCGTTATCACGCTACTCTTAACCGGTTGCCAATCCGTACCAGATAGTCCCCAATATGTTGTTACCGTACCTTTTGCCGCACCTCTGCCGAGCGATTACCGCAGCGAAGTGGCGGTAGCCCGTTATAGCGAGCTGATAGAGCAGGCCGATCTGCCCAGTGATCAGCAAGCATTACTTTATTATGATCGCGGTAAGCTATTCGACAGCCTGGGGTTAAGCACCCTGGCGCGCATCGATTTTAGCCGTGCGGTTAACCTTAAGCCGGACCTGGCCGAGGTGTATAACTTCCTTGGTATTCATCACACCCTGATGCAGCAATACGGCAAGGCCTATGAAATGTTCGATTCAGTGCTGGAGCTTAACAGCGAGCATGAATACGCCTATCTCAACCGTGGCATTGCCTTGTATTACGGCGAACGCCCGGGATTAGCCAGCGATGATTTGCAGGCCTTTTTGCGCTTTGCCCCAGATGACCCGTATCGGGTGCTTTGGGTTTATTTAGCGGAGCGTGACGAAGACCCACTTAAAGCCAAAGCCAACTTAAGAGATATGGCACAAGCTTTGGACCCGCAAAACTGGGCCTATCAACTGGTGGCCTTTTATCAGGGTAAAATCACCGAAAAGGCGCTGTTAGGAACCTTGGCAGAGGGTGTGGAATCACATCAGGAATATGCCGAGCGCTTGTGTGAAGCCTATTTTTATATCGCTAAAAGCCATCAGGCCAAGGGCGAAAATACCCTGGCCAGCGACTACTTTAAACTGGCGCTTTCGACCAATGTATACGAGTTTGTCGAATATAAATATGCACGCCTTGAGCTGGACATAATGGCAGGCGAGGGTGCGCACTAGCCTATTTTTTATCTTGCTGCTAAGCCTGTGTGGGAGTATGAGTCAAAGCCCCGCACTGGTGCAGTATCAGGCGCAAAATAATGCCGCCGCCGCCACCTTTTGGTTTTATCACAGCCCAACACAACTAAGCTATCGGCATTATAGCGAAGCCGTATTGCGCCGCCTAGCTACAGACGGCGCACCTCAGGCCCAGCTATTACTGGCCCAACACCTGCTGAAAAAAAATGACTTTGATGGTGCCCGTTTATACTGGCAGCAGGCCTTAGCTGCTAAAGGCGAGCAGCGCCCAGCGGCGCAACTTTGGCAACAACTGGCCGAGACGCTGGCGCAGCAAGGGCACTGGCAGGTGCTGGCCGAGATAGGCCGCGTTTATCCTTTACCCGATGAGCTTGAATATCGGCGGCGCTTTCACCTTGGCTTAAAGGTGGGCGTCGAGGGCCATGATGTCGCAAAAAGTTTGGGCTTTGGCACAAATTTGCGGCAAATCCAGGCGCAATCCTGTCGCTATAATCTGCTTTTGCTCGGCAACAGCCTGGCGGCCATGGATAAGCTGCAGCAGTTGCGCCGCAGATATCAGGCCAAGCCTGAACCTGGTACCGGATTGTTATGCCTGTCCGAGCCTCACTATTTGGGTGATACCCTAAACTGCCAAGGCACAAGTGACAGTTTTAGTCGCTGTGACTGGCAGCCTTTGGCGCAAACGCCGGAGCAAGTGCCAGCGGGTTTTGATTTTATCGTGATGATGACAGACGGCGGGCTGGCCAATGTTCAAGGCGGTATTATGCAGTTGGGAGTGAATGCACCCTATCATGTGTTTATCCATGAGCTCTTGCACTTTAGCGGCTTTACCGATGAGTATCCGGCACCTAAGGAGCAGCAGGGGGCCTGTGAGCAACAAGGGCAGCTCTATGCCAATCTTGTGGTTGGCGACAGAGCGCCGCCAGGCTGGGCGGCCAGTGCCTATTGTGACAATGGCCGTGGCTATAAACCCAGCGTTGGGCAAAGTCTGATGGAGCAATCGGAAGTTGGGGTGACGCCCCTATACAGAAATTTGTGGTTGGCCGAGCTGGCAAGGCCGAAACAGCATATTCGTTTTGCCGATTTATTCTACCGCTTAAGTGGCGAAACCCAGTGGCGTGAATATCGTCGTGCCCTGAATAATAAAAATGACGCTTAACCATGGCACATTGGCCGGGTCACATAAGGCAGAGGTCCGGATTTTTGTTAGCTAGGTTAGTAGGGTGTTAACCGCCGCCTAAGATTTAGCCGAATAGGAAGGGCGAGTCTAGACAAAGGCAGGGCTGCCCAGTATAACTGATTAATTATCAATATTTATTTGGCGCTGAACTAATCTTAGTATTGACGCTTTCGGTGTCCCAAGCGCCCGCCCTTGTGGGGTCAAAAATAACAGTTTTACCAAGGTTTTTGGTAACAAAAGTAAAGGTTTTTAAACTATGACATTGCTGTGGATACCCTTGTTATCCTTGTTAGGCAGTTTACTTGCGAGCTTTACCGGCAAACTATCGCGCAATCAAAGCGCCGCCGTGACCGCAATTATGCCTTTAATCTGCCTGGTCTGGTGCTCAGCATGGCACCGCAGGTATTGGCCGGCGAAACACTCTACGCCAGCCTACCTTGGATACCTGAATTAGGGGTGAATTTATCCTTTCGCTTAGACGGTTTAAGCCTGTTGTTTTGTATCCTGATCTTGGGAATTGGCCTGCTGATCATTCTTTATGCGCGCTATTATTTGAGCGCCAACGACTCCATGCCCAAGCTTTACGCTTATTTAATGCTGTTTATGACCGCCATGCTCGGCATAGTGACGGCAAACAACATTATTCAAATGTGGTTCTTTTGGGAGCTCACCAGTGTTAGCTCTTTCTTATTGATCAGCTATTGGTGGTATAACCCCGAGGCGCGTAAGGGCGCACGTATGGCGCTGGCCATTACCGGTGCCGGTGGTCTGGCTTTGCTGGCAGGCCTTGTGCTGTTGGGGCAACTGGTGGGCAGCTATGAGCTGGATGTGATATTGCAAAGCGGCGAGCTGGTAAAAAGCTCTAAGTGGTATCCGCTTATTTTGGTACTGATTTTACTGGGCGCTTTTACCAAGTCGGCGCAGTTTCCGTTTCATTTCTGGCTGCCTCATGCCATGTCGGCACCGACCCCGGTCAGTGCTTATCTGCATTCGGCGACCATGGTTAAAGCCGGCATCTTCCTGCTGGCACGTTTCTATCCTGCCTTAGCGGGCACCGAGCTGTGGTTTATTATCGTTGGTGTCACCGGCTTAACCACCTTGTTGGTGGGCGCTTACATTGCCTTGTTTAAGCACGACCTAAAGGGCTTGTTGGCCTATTCAACCATCAGTCACTTAGGTTTGATCACCTTGCTATTGGGTTTGGATACTCAGTTGGCAACCGTGGCGGCGATTTTCCATATTATTAACCATGCCACTTTTAAGGCCTCCTTGTTTATGGCCACGGGTATTATCGACCATGAAACCGGCACCCGGGATATGCGCAAGCTTAACGGTATGTGGCGCTATATGCCCTATACGGCGACCTTGGCCATGGTGGCGGCGGCATCCATGGCCGGGGTACCGCTACTGAACGGCTTCTTATCGAAAGAAATGTTTTTTGCCGAGACCCTGCACCAGCAGATGCTTGGCTCCATGTCCTGGTTAATTCCAGTGCTGGCGACCGTGGCCGGTGCCTTGTCGGTGGCCTATTCGGCACGCTTTATCCATGATGTATTCTTCAATGGTGAACCAAAGGATCTGCCCAAGCAGCCTCATGAGGCGCCGCGCTATATGCGTGTGCCCATCGAAATTTTGGTGGCCCTGTGTGTCTTGGTTGGTTTATTCCCGGCATTTGTGGTGGATCCGCTACTAACCGCGGCCTCTCATGCTGTGCTTGGTGCCGAGGCACCTGATTATCATCTGGCCATCTGGCACGGCTTTAACCTGCCGCTATTGATGAGTGGGGTGGCGGTGGCCGGCGGTCTGTTTATTTATTCACAGCGTAAATACCTGTTCCAGTTCCAGGCCTCTTTACCAAATGTGAGCGCCAAAAAAGCCTTCGATGCCAGCATTCACAAGGTGGTGGTGTGGTCACGGGAGCAAATCCTGCGCATAGAAAATGGCTCCTTGCAGCGTTATATCTTTATTCTTTTGCTCTCTACCTTGGTAGTGGCGGGCTTGCCCCTGTTTGAAATGCATACCCTGGCCGGGGCAACCGGGCTGAGTGAGATTGATGCCCATAATGCCATTGGTGCGGCGCTGCTGATGATAGGCACTCTGGCTACCCTGGTGTGGCATCGCTCGCGGATGATAGCCCTGATCCTGGTTTCCGTGGTGGGCTTGATGACCTCAGTGGTCTTTACCCGTTTCTCGGCGCCGGATTTGGCCTTGACCCAGCTCACCGTGGAAGTAGTAACAGTGATGTTACTGATGCTGGCGCTCTTTTTCTTGCCGCAGCGCACCCCTAAGGAGTCGAGCTCACTTCGCATCTTGCGCGATTTAGGCATCAGTAGTGCCATAGGTATTGTCGTTGGCAGTATCTGTTATGCGCTGTTGACGCGTCCGCAGGAGAGTATTTCGCAGTTCTTTATCGGCAACGCCAAAACCGGCGGTGGCGGCACAAACGTGGTTAACGTGATCCTGGTGGACTTCCGTGGTTTCGATACCCTGGGTGAAATCACTGTGCTGGGCATAGCGGCATTGGGTATTTACAAGCTGCTGCTGAATCTGCCGTTATTTATGCCATCTTCTGACAGTGAAGGGCGTCCTTGGGCGCGCGAACGTCACCCGCTGCTGCTTGCAAGCATTTCACAAAGTTTGCTGCCGCTGGCGATCATGGTGTCCGTGTATATCTTCCTGCGCGGCCATAACCTGCCTGGCGGTGGATTTATTGCCGGCCTGGTGACCTCCATTGCCTTTATTTTGCAATACATGGCCAATGGCTCTAATTGGATCCGTGCCCGCATGGATATTAACTACCGCAAGGTGATTGCTTCGGGCTTGGCTATCGCCACCTTGAGCGGCCTGGGTAGCTGGCTGTTTGGCCGTAACTTCTTAACCAGCTGGTTTGATTATTTCGATATCCCCTTGGTGGGCAAAACCGAATTGGCCAGCGCCATGATATTTGATTTAGGTGTGTATTTAACCGTGGTAGGCGCAACATTAATGATCCTTGCCAGTCTTGGTAAATTGACGGCAGAAACCCCGAAAGAAAAGGTTAATCTCTAATGGAACTCTTATATGCAAGTTGTGTAGGTCTGTTAGTGGCCTGCGGCATTTATCTGATTTTGCGCGCCCGTACTTTTCCCGTGGTGCTGGGGCTGACCATGCTCTCTTATGCGGTCAATCTATTTCTGTTTTCGTCGGGCCGATTAAAAATAAACCAGGCGCCGGTGCTAGGGCAGTCGGCCAGTTATGCAGATCCACTGCCGCAGGCCTTGGTGTTAACCGCCATCGTAATCGGCTTTGCGATGACCGCCTTTGTGGTGATCCTAGCCATTCGTGGCCGTGCCGATTTGGGTAACGACCATGTGGACGGTCAACCGCGCGCAAGCCGCGCCACTAAGGGGTCGAAATAGATGCAGCATTTGATCACCTTACCCGTATTGTTGCCGCTGTTGGCGGGCATTATTCTGTTGTTGCCGCCGTGTGGCAAAAACCTGGTATTAAGACGTTGGGTGGCCAGCTTTATGGCCTTATTTACCCTGGTGGCGTCGACCTTGCTATTAACTACTATCTTGGGCAGTGGTCCCCTGGTCTACGCCATAGGTGAATGGCAGCCGCCCTTTGGTATCGTCTTGTATGCGGACCCGCTGGCGGTGGCCCTGTGTATCCTCACCAGCTTTTTGTCTTTGGTGACCATAGTGTATGCCAGTCGTGGCGACGATAAGGCAGGGAGTTTCTTTCATCCTTTGGCGCATTTCCTGCTGATGGGCGTTAATGGTGCCTTTTTAACTGGTGACCTGTTTAACCTGTTTGTATTTTTCGAGGTCTTATTGATCGCCTCGTACGCCTTGCTGATGCATAAAAAAGACAAGCACACCACCAAGGCGGCGCTGCATTATGTGATTTTAAACCTGGTTGGCTCGAGCATTTTCTTGATAGCCCTGGGCGTGTTGTACGGCGTGCTGGGTACCTTGAATATGGCCGATATGGCAGTGAAGGTAGCGCTGTTGCAAGGCGATGATATTTATCTTGCCAAGATTGGCGGCCTTCTCCTGCTTATCGTCTTTGCCCTTAAGGCGGCCTTGCTGCCCTTGCATTTATGGCTGCCGGCCACCTATGGCCGCGCCATGCCGGTAATTGCCGCACAATTTGCGATCATGACCAAGGTTGGGGTGTACGCCATAATGCGCGTCTTCACCATGATCTTCGGCGAGCAGGCGGGGGAGCTAAGCGGCATCGCCAGCACCTGGTTGTGGCCACTGGCCCTGGTGACCTTGGTCGTGGGTGCGGTGGGCGTGCTGGCGGCGGAAGACTTGCGCCGTCTTAGTGCCAACCTGGTGATTGTTTCTGTCGGTACCCTGATAGCCATGGTGGCGCTTAATGAAGAGCAGGCCACGGCGGTGGCCATCTATTATATGATTCATTCGACCATAGCCTGCGCCGCCATGTTCCTGGTTGCCGATATGATAGCCCTGCAGCGGGGCAAGGTGCAGGACCGCCTGGTTAATAGCCGAGGTGTGGCTCAGCCCAAATTGTTAGGAATCTGCTTTGTGGTTGCCGCCATCGCCCTGGCCGGTCTACCGCCCTTATCCGGCTTTGTCGCCAAGCTGTGGTTGCTTGATGCTTCTTTTGGCGCCGAGGTGGCCTGGGTATTTTGGCCTATTTATCTGCTTGCCAGTTTAGCCACCTTGGTGGCGCTGTCGCGCGCCGGTACCAGTTTGTTCTGGCACGATCATCCCAATCAGGATGAGCAGTTTGAAGATAACGTCTATGCCGGTAAACGTCGCACCTGGGCTCTGGTGCTGATTCTTACGGTGCCGCTAATGATGACTGTGTTTGCCGCACCGCTGAGTGAGATAAGCAACCAAGCAGCGGCCATACTGCATAATTCTCAGGTGGCCATAGACACAGTATTTGCCTTGGCTAAGGAGCAATAAGATGCGCTTACATGCTCGTTATAAGTGGTTGCCAACGCCATTTCGCAGTGTTTTATTATTTATCGTGTGGTTGCTGTTAAACAACAGCGTTTCCGCCGGTCACCTGATCCTTGGCGCCGTACTGGCCATAGCCATTCCCTTGGTGATAGCGCCGTTTCGCACCGCTCAGCCGCTGATTTTACGTCCGGGTTTGGCAACCAAGCAGGTGTTTATCGTACTTTGGGACATCATTACCGCTAATGTCGAAGTGGCCTTTAAGATCTTGGCTCCGACCAAGCGTTTGCGCCCGGGGTTTATCAAGGTGCCCCTGGACTTACAGCATGAGTTGCCCATTACCATCTTGGCCAGCACAGTGTCGCTTACGCCGGGTACCGTTAGTGCCGAGGTGTATCCCATTCCTGAGTCCTTACCCAAGGGCGAGGTGCCGACGCAGCGCTTTTTACTTATTCATGTGCTGGATCTGGATGATGAGCAGGCCCTGATAGATACCATTAAGCGTCGCTACGAAGCGCCTCTTAAGGAGATTTTCCAATGCTAGAAAATGTATTACTGATGGTCTTTGCCATGATCGGCATCTCTTTGATGCTTAATCTTTGGCGCTTGATAGTCGGCCCTTCGGTGCCCGACAGAATTTTGGCCTTGGATACCATGTATATCAACACCATAGCCCTTATCATTCTCTATGGTATCGGCATGCAAACGCAGATTTATTTTGAGGCGGCGTTGCTTATTGCCATGTTGGGTTTTGTCAGCACGGTGGCGGTCTGTAAGTACCTGCTGCGCGGCGATATTATTGAATAGGAGCGGCTATGACTGAATGGCTAATTTCGGCATTATTAATAGCCGGCGGACTTTTTATCTTAATCGGCTCCATTGGTTTGGTGAAAATGCCGGACTTTTTTATGCGCCTGCATGGGCCGACTAAGGCCACCACCTTAGGTATGGCCTTGCTGCTAATAGCCGCCAACGTGTTCTTCAGCGTAGAAAATGGGGTGATTAATATCAAAGAAATTCTGATCTCCATCTTCTTATTGATCACCGCGCCTATCACCGGCTATATGCTGATCAAATCCGCTATCCATCATGAACTCAAGGCGAAGGATGGCACCAAGGGCATGGATAATATCGAGGACGATTAAACCTTGTAGGTCGGGATTTTAGGCCGACAATTAGCAATGCAGGAGCACATTGCCTTGTAGGTCGGGATTTTATCCCGACAAAATTCTCAATTAATATCACCCTGTCGGCGCACAGCACCGACCTACAAACTACACAGCATCGACCTGCAGGTCGGCACATACCTTCACTAAAAAAGTGTCCGCTGCGGACACTTTTAATGTCCGCGGACAAACGCCAAACTCCATCAGTTAAAATTAAAATTCAATAAAAACAAGTAGATAAGTTTTTTATCATATTGGCATGCTTTTCGTAACTAATAAACCAATTAGAAAACATACGGATAGCAGCATGTTGATCTCTACCTTAGTCTTTTTTACCTCGCCACTGTTGATGCTAGTGGCGGCATTTATTATCGGTTTAGTAAAAACGTCATACCTCACTAACCAAGGTGAGGCGTTACTATGATCCGCGATACTCAGGGACAAGATATTCAACTAGCGGCCACAAAAAGTTACCGCAAATATTGGCTTGGAGCGGCGAGTGTCGCCTTGGTTGCGGCCTTGGCCGCTTACAGCTTGAGCGCCAGCAATGGCGGCACCGAGCTATCACTGAATCGAGACGCGGTGAAAACTGCAGCCGTGGTCCGTGGCGACCTGGTTCGCGATATCGCCACCACAGGGTTTATTGTGGCCGCCAATGCGCCGCAAATCTACAGCCCGTCCAAGGGTTATGTGCAGCTACTGGTCAACCCAGGCGATGAAGTGGCAAAGAACCAAACCATAGCTAAGGTGCACAGCCCGGAACTGACTAACGAACTTAAACAACAAGAATCAGAGCTGCAGCGCCTGAGCGATGAGCTGTCACGCAAGGAATTGCAGATCCGTCGCGACAAGTTGGCGCTGGCTCAAACCTTAGACATGGCCACGGTCACCCTGAATGCCGCGGAGCGTGAGCACCGTCGGGCGCTGTTATCTATTAAGGATAATCTTATCAGCCAAATCGACATGGAGCAGGCTCAGGACGACCTGGCGCGTGCTAAGTTGGCCTACAAACACGCTCAACAAGAAGTCGAAATCGGTAAAGACACCCTGGCATTCGAGCTTAAATCGGCGCAGGGGGATGTGACGCGCCAACAACTGGTGGTGGATGAACTAAACCGCCGTGTTAACGAGTTGCAGATAGTTGCCCCCGTTGCCGGGGTGGTAGGTAACTGGCTGGTCCAACAGCAGGCAGCGGTGTCGCCAAGTGAGGCACTGATGACACTCGTTGACCTGAGCGCTTTCGAAGCCGAGCTGCAGGTGCCGGAAAGCTATGCCAATGAACTGGGGCTGGGCCTGGAGGTTGAGCTTAAAATTGCCGACAACCGTGTGGTCGGCATCTTGTCGTCCATCTCGCCGGAAGTGAAAGAACGCCAAGTCAGTGCCCGGGTGCGCTTCGATCAATCGCAATTTGACAAAATTCGTCAGAATCAGCGCTTATCGGCACGCATCCTATTAGAAAACAGAGAAAACGTATTGATGGTGCGCCGCGGGGCCTTTATGAACGAGGGCGGCTTGATAGCTTATCGCGTCAATGGCGATGTTGCCGAGCGCATTCAAATTCAAACCGGAGCGACCAGCGTAGCCAATGTGGAGCTCACCGCCGGCGTCGCCGAAGGCGATACCCTGGTGGTATCAAACTATGACTCATTTAAGCAGGCCGAGCGCGTTTTACTGCGCTAACTCCAGCTCAACATCAGAGGAAGAATACAATGATTAAAATGAATAACATCAACAAGGTATACCAAACGGAAATGGTGCAGACCCATGCGCTACGCGACTTTAATCTCGAGGTGGAGCAGGGCGAGTTTATCGCCGTCACCGGCCCAAGCGGCAGCGGTAAAACCACCTTTTTAAACATTGCCGGCATGCTGGAGCCCTTCTCAAGCGGCACTTATGAGCTCGATGGCATCGATGTTGGCAAGCTCAACGACAATCAGCGTGCCGATCTGCGTAACCAAAAAATCGGCTTTATCTTTCAGGGCTTTAACCTTATTCCCGACTTGAATCTGTATGAGAACGTGGAAGTGCCGTTGCGCTATCGTGGCATTAAATCGGCGGAGCGTAGGAAGCGTATTGAACGATGCCTGGAGCTGGTAGGCCTGGGCGCCCGTGCCAAACACCTGCCGCAGCAGCTTTCCGGCGGTCAGCAGCAGCGGGTGGCCATCGCCCGGGCCCTGGCGGGTGAGCCGCGCTTTTTACTTGCCGACGAGCCCACCGGTAACCTGGACAGCTTAATGGCCCGCCAAGTGATGGAAATCCTAGAAGAAATTAACCGCGAAGGCGCTACCATAGTCATGGTGACTCACGATCCTGAGCTTGCTCGTCGCGCACCGCGCAATATTCAGGTGGTTGACGGTCAACTGGCCGACTTCAGTTTGTATCAGGGTGCGCCCAATAAACAACAGACGGCGGGTGACATCGCCGCACGCGCAGCCGCACGCGCAGCGGAGGCCTAATATGCTTTGGTACTACGTAGATTTAAGCTGGCGTTCGTTTAAACGCACGCCCCTGGTCAGCATCTTAATGGTGATAGCCATTGCCATAGGTATCGGCATCACCATGACCACCTTGTCGGTGTATCACATGATGAGCGCCGACCCCATCCCAAGCAAAAGCGAGCAGCTATTTGCGCTGCAACTGCAAACCATGGACGAAGGCGAGGGTTGGTTTACCAAGGATGATATTCCTTACCAGTTGACCTTTAAAGATGCGCAAAGGCTGATGACGGACGCCAAAGGTGATGCCCAGGCAGCCATGGTGCGCACCGGCTTTGCCGTGCACCTGGGTGACGAGAGCAATGCGCCTAAATTGATGGACGCCAGGGCTACGGGGCGGGACTTCTTTTCCATGTTCAACGCCCAATTTATCCATGGCGGCCCGTGGAGCCAAAGTGATGAGGACAATGCCGTTAACAAGGTGGTGTTAGAGCGTAGCCTCAGCGAAGAGCTTTTTGGTGAGACTAACCCAGTGGGTAAGACGGTGTTTCTCGACAAGTTCTTGTTTGAAGTGGTCGGCGTGATTGAGCCGGTAACCGAGCACACCAAATACTACGATTTGAATAACGGTTCTTTTAGACGTGCCGAGCGGGTGTTTTACCCATTCTCACTGGTTAAAGAACTGGAAATAGGCACCTGGGGTAACAGCAATGGCTGGAAACGCGAAATGGTGACCACCTTTAAGCAAAGGCTCGATTCTGAAGTCGTCTGGATCCAGTACTGGGTGCAGCTCGATAGCCCAGAAGCGAAAGCCAATTATGAGCAGTATTTAAAAGGCTATATTCAGGAGCAACAGAAGATAGGTCGCTTTGCCCGCAAAGAGCCTAAATACAGCCTGCGTGATGTAAATCAATGGATGGAATACAACGAGGTGGTCAGCGAAGATAATAAAATTTTAGTGTTGTTAAGCTTTATGTTCCTGGCCGTGTGCTTGGCTAATATTCTTGGCCTGCTGTTAGCTAAGTTTATGCGCCGTGCACCCGAGGTGGGCGTGCGTCGCGCCTTGGGGGCAAGTAAAACCCAGGTATTTTTTCAGCACCTTGTTGAGGTGGGGCTATTGGGGCTCTTCGGTGGCCTGCTGGGCATTTTACTGGCGCAGCTATGTTTATGGGGTGTCAGAGAAAGCTACAGCTATTATTCGGCCCTGGCGAAGATGGACTTTTTGATGCTGGCCAGCGCACCCATCATTGCCATTGTCGCCTGCATCTTGGCGGGCTTGCTGCCGGCCTGGCAGGTGTGCCGTACCAACCCCGCTTATTACCTGAAAACGCAGTAGGAGAGACCCATGTTAGAATTAAAACCCATGATCAACGCACTGCTGCGCTCAAAAATAGGGGCGGTGCTCTTGCTGATACAAGTGGCAATCACCCTGGCTATCGTCAGCAATGCCGCCTTTATGATCAGCGATCGCCTGACCTATCTAAACCAGGAAACCGGCTATGACGAAGAAGCAATTTTCAGCCTGAGTGTCAGCACCTTCGACCCAAGTATTAACCTGGTACAGCAATATGCACAGGATGAGCGTGACCTGCGCGCCATTGACGGTGTTATCGATGCAGCCATGACCAACTGGATGCCGTTGTCGGGCAGTGGCTCCTCAAGTAGCATGCATTTGGTGCCCAATCCCGAAATTGGCACCGGGGTACGGGCGGCATACTTTACCACCAATGAGCATATGCTCAATACCTTGGGCGCCAAACTGATCGAAGGACGTAATTTTTACCCGGAAGAAGTAGTGCATGCGGATAACTACGGCAAGTTGCCCAATACCACGATAGTTACCAAGGATTTTGCCGATGAGTTGTACCCCGATGGTTCGGCCCTTGGCAAGGTACTGTATCAGGGCGAAGATGCGGTAGAAATTATCGGTATTATCGACACCATAAAAGGCCCTTGGCTCAATGACAGTCGTCCGGCTAACGTGGTGATCTTCCCGTTCAACCTGTCGCAGCCGCGCACCGGGTTTCTAGTACGTACCGAGCCGGGCAAGCGTGCACAAGTGATGGCAAAAGTGGAAGAGCTCTTATTAAAAAGCGAATCGCGCCGTGTTTTTTACGGCATCGAAGGTTTGGATGAAAGTAAGGCATCTTATCTGGCCCGCGATACCCTGGTGATGCGCATGCTGGTGGTCCTGATAGTGGTATTGGTGCTGGTGACTGCTCTGGGTATTTTCGGTCTTACCTTATTCAATATCAGTAAACGCACCAAGCAAATTGGTACGCGCCGCGCGCTCGGGGCTCGGAAGTCGGCCATTGTTCGTTACTTCCTCATTGAGAACTTTTTGGTTGCCGGTTTAGGCCTGGTGATTGGCGCTGCCTTGGCGGTCTTATTAGGCCAGCAACTGATGAAAGTCTTCTCTTTACCCAGCTTATCCTTTACTTTCGTATTGGCGAGTGCGGTATTTATGCTCATAATGAGCCTAGTGGCAGCATGGGGACCCGCACTGCGCGCTGCCAAAGTGGCACCAAGTATTGCCACGCGCTCAATATAATAACAACAATACAGCGCGCCCTTGGGCGCGCTCTTATGGATAATATGAAAAAAATACTGATAGTTGACGATAACCCGGCGGTGTTAGACGCCTTGTCGCTGCTCCTAGAGCTGCATGACTACCATGCCGTGACCTGTGAAACGCCCGCCGAGGCGTTACATATTGTGCGCTATCAGCGTATCGCGCTGGTGCTTCAGGATATGAATTTCAGCGCCGATACCACCTCGGGTGAGGAAGGCAAAAAATTATTTTACGACTTGCGCGACATTAACCCGCATTTGCCCATTGTCCTTATCACCGCCTGGACCGAGCTCAGCACCGCGGTGGAGCTGGTTAAGGCCGGAGCTGCGGATTACCTGAGCAAGCCCTGGGATGACCAAAAGCTGCTCACCACCATAGATAACCTGGTGGCCCTGGGCGAGGCGGCCAGTGAAAATGCCACCTTTAAACGCCAGGCACAAGAGCGCAGCCGAGCCCAGGAAGGTGCCGATTTGGCCGGTCAGGTTTTTGCCAGTGCCGCCATGCATAGAGTGGTGGACATGGCCTTGCAGGTGGCGCGCTCGGATGTGCCCGTGCTTATCACAGGTGCCAATGGCAGTGGTAAAGAGGGCATCGCCGAGATTGTTCACCGTAATTCCCCCCTTAAAGCCAAGCCCTTTATCAAGGTTAATGCCGGAGCCTTGCCCGCGGATTTGATTGAGGCCGAGCTCTTTGGAGCCGAAGCGGGGGCCTTCACCGGTGCCAAGCAAACCCGCATCGGTCGTTTCGAAGCCGCCGATGGTGGCACCTTGTTTTTGGATGAAATTGGCAACCTGCCGCTCGATGGTCAGGTGAAGCTGTTGCGGGTGCTGCAAACCGGCGAATTTGAACGTGTGGGCTCAACCCAAACCCGCAAGGTGAATGTGCGGGTGATCTCCGCCACTAACGCCGATTTGCTTGGTGATATCCAGCAGGGGCGCTTTCGCGAGGACCTGTATTATCGTCTTAATGTTATCGAACTCAGCATCCCTCCTTTGGCGCAGCGCAAGGACGATATTGCCGCCCTCATTGGGCATTTTTTACCGGGACGGGAATTAAGCCCCCACGCCGAAGCCATGTTGCGCCAGCACTGCTGGCCCGGCAACGTGCGCGAGTTGGAAAATGCCTGTAAGCGCATTGGTGTGCTCAAACCCGAAGGCGAGTTGCAGGTAGAAGACTTTGCCCTGCATCATGTCAGCGATAATCACCAGGTTAAGCATGAGCCGGAAAAGCACGAAATTGAAGCGGCCATGCGCGCTCACCAGGGGGTCGTCGCTAAGGTCGCTCGGGAGTTTGGTTTATCGCGTCAGGCCTTGTATCGACGCATGCAAAAGTTTGGTATCGATTACTGATGATTATATTTCCCAAAGGGGCGGGTCGACTTATCTGGCAGCTCAGTCTGTGGATGAGCCTGTTTATCTGCCTGCTTGTCACCATCGGCGTCTTATTTGACGTATTTAACCTTATGCAGGGGCTGGTTCTGGCCCTGGCTTTGGGTGTAGTTCAGGCGCTCTTTGTAACCCTGGTGGTATCGCCCGTTGCCAAAGGCTTGCAGGCGGTTGAGTCGGGGCTGTTAAATTTTAAAGACGGGGATTTCTCCACCACCTTGGCCTATCAGGGCAATAATGAGCTGGGGGATTTATGCGCCCTGTACAATGAAACCGCCAACAAGCTGCATCAGGAGCGCCAGTGGATCTATCAACGAGAGCTGATGCTCGACAAGGTCTTGCATAACTCGCCGCAGGCTTTGCTGTTGGTGAATTCGAAAGGGCAAATTGTGTATACCAATCACAGTGCCCGCGGCTTGCTGTTTGCCGGCACTAAGGTGGAAGGGGAAACGCTCTCGAATCTTTTTAGTGGCATGCCCGAGGCCATTGCCGAGGCTCTGCAACGCGGCGGAGAGGGACTGTTTAGCGTAGAGCAGGAGCAGCAACAAAGGCAAACCTGGCATCTGGCCACCGGTGAATTTTTATTAAATAACCAGCCCCATAATCTCTTTATTCTTAAACCCATGACTCGGGAAATATCCCGTCAGGAGGTGCAGGTATGGAAGAAGGTGATACGTATTATCAGCCATGAGCTGAATAACTCCTTAGCGCCAATTTCCTCCATGTTGCACTCCGGGCGTTTAATCGCCCAGCGCAGTGATGATGAG
This sequence comes from Pseudoalteromonas sp. T1lg22, assembly GCF_002964645.1. Lineage (NCBI taxonomy): Bacteria > Pseudomonadati > Pseudomonadota > Gammaproteobacteria > Alteromonadales > Pseudoalteromonadaceae > Pseudoalteromonas > Pseudoalteromonas sp. T1lg22. Next base: position 216,450 of record NZ_PQBY01000002.1, on the reverse strand, counting down.
CGTCTTGAGCGGGTGTTTAACACCATAGATGAGCGCATCGCCCGTCTGAGCGAGTTTGTGCAAGGCTATGGCAAGTTTGCGAAATTGCCGCAGCCACAATTGAGTAAGTTTAGCTGGGCCGAGTTAATTCAAGGATTATCACAGCAATGGCAGTTTAAGGTGAAGGGAGAATTGGCAGAGTTCGGTTATGGCGACGAGACACAAATTCAGCAGTTACTGATCAACCTGTTAAAAAATGCCCATGAAGCCGGTGGTGCCGCCGAGGATGTGTGGCTGAGTGTGGAAAGCCATGGACAGCAGTTAATTTGTGTCGGCGATAAGGGCAAGGGCATGACCGAGACAGTGATGGCCAGCGCCCTGGTGCCATTTTATTCCACCAAAAGCAGCGGCAGTGGTCTAGGTCTGGCCTTGTGCCGTGAAATTTGTGAAGCCCATCATGGCGATATCAGTTTGCATAATCAACCCCAAGGCGGGCTGGTGGTGCGGGTAAATCTGCCCATGGTAAAGGTGTAGGCTTTGCCATGGCCTGGGCCAAATCAGCGTGGCGGGTAATTAAACTTGCTCGCCCACGGCGCTTGGGGCAAGCTAATGGCATGACTCCCTATTGTCCACAGCTATGAGCAACACACTTTATATCACCGGGGCCGGCGTCAGTGCCGCCAGCGGTATTCCCACCTTTCGCGGTGAAGACGGTTACTGGCGCATCGGCAGTAAGAACTATACGCCCATGGAAATGGCGACGCGGCACATGTATCAAACGCGCCCGGATGAATTCCTCGCCTGGTATTACCACAGATTTGCCAGTTATCGTGATCATGGTCCGAACGAGGTGCACCACTGGTTGGCGGATAAGAATCTAATCACCCAAAATATCGATGGCCTCGATGGCAAGGCCGGCAACCAGGACTACATCGCCATTCATGGTCGCCTGGATTTAATGACCGAATTTCATGAACAGGGTGAGCCAGTCGAAAAGCATATCGCCCCTTGGGAGCAGGTGGATGAGTCGCGCCTTAGCCAGTCGTTGTTAGAGATATTTGCCATTCCCGAGCAAGGGCCCATGCTTTATCGCTCATTTAAGCCCTTTGTGTTGCTGTTTGATGAGTTTTATACCGACCTGTATGGCATAGATGAGGCGCAGCGGCGCATGCTGGCGGCGGATCGCATGGTGTTTATGGGCACCTCTTTTAGTGTCAATATTACCCAGATGGCACTGGAGGTGGCGCGCAGTTTAGCCATTCCCATTGAGGTAGTTGACCCAGAACCCACGCATATTCTCCATCCTAACGTCACTTATCATAAAATGACGGCGCTGGAATATATTCAAAAGCTGGGCTAGGGCGAGCCCAAGTTTTGGGCAAATAAAAACCCGACTTTCGTCGGGTTTGGTAACATCACAATTGAGTCGTTAACGCTTATTGATTCGCTTCAAGCTCTTCACGTGTTTCGCGGATTTTCTCAATCAGCGCATCAATCTGGTTTTTGGTTTCATCCGATAGCTCGCCGGCACCTTCTTTTGACTCATCCCAGGCTTTTTGTGCTAACTCTTTTGAGTCGGCCATTAGCTGGCTGAACTGAGTTTTGCCTTCATCGCTGGCCGCTGAGGCAAGGGCCTTGGTTTCAGCCATCAATTCATCAACTTTTTCAGAGAAGGACTCTTCTTGCAAGTTGTTGGCGGCTTCTTTTACTTCATCAACGGCGCTGTCCCAGGCGGCTACCACTTCCTCTTTGGCCTCTGTGGCACTTTCTTTGGCTTTTTCGCTGCTGGTTTTAGCATCTTCACAGGCACTCAGTACTAAGGCGCTGGCGATTAAGGTGATTACGGCAACTAGCTGTTTCATTTACATTTCCCTTTATGTTTAAGTAATGGGTTCATTATAGAACAAGAACTTAAATAGAGAATGAATGTTTTTTACAGCTCGCACCGAAGCAGGGCACGGACTTAGTGATTTCGCCCCGTTTTAGTACATCCAGAGTCCAAATAAACAGGGTTTTAATACGTAATTATATGATATGCCGGCTTAATTTAATGTGGCATCAAACCTGCGTGCAGAAATTGTAAGCAATTGCAGCGAGGATTGAGTATGGCGATGAGTTACTTAAGCGCGATCGAGCGATATCGAGAACATTACGTCGATCTGGTGCCCTTATTGGAATCACTAATACATTCGCTGGTTGCCCAGAGCGATTGGCCGGGTAATGTGAATAAAGCGGTGGCACAGGTATGCCGGTGTTATGGTTTTGCCGAGCTGGTGTATGTGCTAAATGCCCAAGGCATGCAGCTCAGTGCTAATATTCAAGCCGATGGCCATATTGCCCCGGGCAGGGGCGTCAATCGTGCCAGCAGGCCTTATTTTATTGCCATTGCGGACAATCAATCCGCCGTAGTGATGACCGAGCCCTATATCTCTTTGGCATCGGGTAATTTGTGTGTCTCTGTATTAACAAGTTGCACCCTGGCAGAGCATAAGCAAGGTTACGCAGTTGTCGATGTTAACCTGGTTAAGCTTATTGAATATATCATGGGGGATCGCTCCCGTGGCCGCTTCAGTGGCGCATTTAAAGTCGGATACAGTGTGATTGTGGTGAGCCTATTTACCCTGGTTTTAGTCTTGGTTTATAACGTTGGCCTAGACATAGTAGATTTACTGGCCAACCTTAATAATGTGAGCGATCCGCTAAGGCCGTTCGGAATTATTATTTTTATCACCTTAGCCCTGTCGATATTTGACCTTGGCAAAACCATTTTAGAAGAAGAAATCTTAATGCATAAGGATATCTTCCGACATAGTTCAACCCGACGCACCATTACCCGGTTTATCTCGACGATATTGATAGCCGTGTCCATCGAGGCATTGCTCACCATGTTTAAAGCCTCGTTAGGGAAAGGCGAATTTACCATTCCCGCGTTATTGATGATGCTCAGTGTTATCGGCTTATTAATCGGCTTGGGGATTTATGTTTACCTCGGTGCCAAGGCCGAATTAATGCTGGTGGAGGCGCAGCAGCGGCGCACAAAAGTGTAGATTGCGCAACCAAAGGCAAGTGGGCAATGCCCTAGTTAGGGTCCAAATAATTATGGGGGAAATAGCCAAGCCCGGTATTTCCCCTTTAAGCCAAATTTGGTTTACTTTATGAAACGAAGTCGCCAGCGCGCTCGGGCTGATACAGCACCTCGGTAATTTTCACTTTAAGGGTGCCGCCACTGGGCTTAGGCCACTCAATTTCATCGCCCACGGCCAAACCAATTAAGGCACTGCCTGCCGGCGCAAGAATAGATATTTTTTTACCGCTGGTGTCCATATCTTTTGGATACACTAAGGTCAGTTCGAGTTCTTTATCCGTCGACGCCACGTAAAATTTAACCGTTGAATTCATGGTAACCACATTGGGTGGCATCTGCTCAGGCGGCAGCGCATTGGCTCGATTTAATTCTTCCTCCAACAACTCAAGGCCAGAGGCGCTGTTGTGAGGCAAAGACTCAATCAAGTCATAAAGGCGATCTAAATCCAAGGTAGAAATAGTAATGTCAGGTTTCTTGTTCATTTTTCTCAGCTAGCAAATAAATGCCCATAGGCATACAGGGTATTTAGCCGAGTATATCTACAAAATAAATAAAGCCAATGGTTATTTTTTCTGTTTTATTTAAGGGGGTTTATTGGCTTTTTTGCAATATAAATATTGATTCCAAGGTGGGGAAATAAAATTGATATCGCTCCCTTTTCATGGAAACCAGTCAAGAACGTAAGGCGGCAATGGAGAACGTCATATAGATGCCTTTGGCACTCATGGCCGGGGCAATTCGCGCTCCCTGCAAGGGATTCGGCTACTTGACCGAATGTCCTTAAGGCCCCTCATGTACACCTAGTGTAATCATCTGCTCCAACTACAAATTTAACGATACGCTTTTTGTTTTCCAATGATAGAATCGCGCTCACTGCGTCTATTTTTGGTTTATTAAATTTAGCTAATCATGTACGAAAACATAAGATACTCGTTAAACAACCTGAAGAACAACAAGCTGTTCGAGCTGGCCGTGGTGTCGGTGATCATTATTTCCGCCTTAGAGATAGGAGCAAAAACCTTTTCTTTGCCGGATGGAGCCATGTCCTTCACCAACATACTGGACGTGTTTATCACCGTCTTCTTTTTGTTCGAAATATCGATCCGTTTTATCACAGATGAAGACAAGAAGAACTTCTTTAAAAAAGGCTGGAATATATTCGATACCCTGGTTGTCGCCGTCAGCCTGATCCCCATCAATGACAGTGAAATGGCCCTGTTGGCGCGCCTGGTCAGGGTGTTCCGAGTACTGCGTATGGTCTCTGTGGTGCCGGAGCTTCGCGTGTTGATCAACTCCCTGATCAAGGCTCTGCCGCAGTTGGGCTATGTGATCCTGTTGATGTTTATCATCTTCTATATCTACGCCGCATTCGGCAGTTTTATCTTTAAAGACATTAACCCGGATTTATGGGGCGACATTGCCATTTCCATGCTTACCCTATTTAGGATCATGACCTTCGAAGACTGGACGGATATTCAATACGAAACCATGGAAGTCTACCCCATGTCGTGGATTTTCTACCTGACGTTTATCTTCTTCACCGCGTTTGCGTTTTTGAACATGGTGATCGGCATAGTGGTCAACGTGATGGAAGACGAACACGCCAAGGTGCGCCAGGAAAAGGAAGCGGCGGACAATACCCCAACCATAGAAGACTTGCACAAGGAAATACAAGAGCTGAAACAGCTAATTAAAGAGCAGGGCAAGGGGCAAGGGTAAACGCCTTTATCTCGGTGGGTATGTCATATCCACCAATTTAAGTTACCACTGAGCCATCGGGTTTAAATCTCATCAATAGTTTGACCCGAAGGCTGATTTTTAGCTTTCCCTTAACAGTGGAACCGCACGCAACTTCATTCATGTAGGTGTCTGAGCACCCTAATATGAGTTCAAATTTGGTCTAGTAAAACTCCTCTCCAGCTGGTTTTCACCCAATAAAAAACTGAGCTTGTTGGCACAGTGTTTATTTATTTTTGAGCCGGGAATTCGTAAAGCTAAGCACTGAGTCCCTTTTTCTCATTACTTGGCTCTTGCTAGGTTTTGTGTTGTTATTCTTATTAATCCCTGTCGCTATTATCTTGTATGTTTAGTGGTGGCAGTGGATCCGTTGCTCTTAATTATTATTTACTAAGCTAGTTCTATGATGAAAGCTATCGAGCATTACCTGGTGCTGGTGTTTGGGAGAGTTCCCCTCATGATTTTGAGGCCAAATATATTACTGGTTGTTGTCGTGCTCGGTTATTGCCTGGGGTTTGCCTCTAGTGCCAGCGCAGCCTTAACTTTAAAAGCCGAGCGCCAACACCATGTCAATGCAAGCACCTTCAATGTGGCAGATGGTCTATCCGCCAACTCGCTACAAGATATGGAGTTTGATCAGTTCTCCAGGTTGTGGATAGCAACGCAAGACGGCTTAAATATGCTTGATGCCAATCAAGTTATCGCCTTTGGTCCCACGCATATGGAGAGAGGGCTAAAGGGCAGTTACATTCATGAGCTCTTATTCGATAACAAGAGAGGTTTGTGGGTGTTGTCAAACCATGGGATCGAACGTTTGGATACGGTGGATTTTTCAGTCGTTGATGTCAGCCCAGAACTTCCGCAGGCTCAAGATTTTAAAAGTTTAATTCAGTGGGATAACCAGCACATAGCTGTGCTTGCGGATAATCAACTGGTTTTGATAGATACAAAAAACTTTAGTGTTGTTAAGGCTCCCGATTCACTAGGCCCGGTGAATAACCAAATAGAAATTAATGGCCGGGTGTTACTACAAAAAGAGAATGGGTTTAGCTGGGTTGAGCCTAAAACCTTTGCATTAACACCCGCCTATCCAGCCCCGGATAAGCGCAGGGTGATTAGTTATAGAGTCGATAGTAATCATTTTCTCTGGGTTGTTTCCTTGGGAGGAAATATACACAGATGTGACGAACATCAATGTGAGTCGGTGAATTTGGTCACCAAGGATGGGCAAGTCGCCTCCGCAGGTCGGATGGTCGCACATAAGGATCAACTCTTCATAGTAAGTAGCGAGGGCTTATTTGTTGTTAGCGCAGATCTGAACGATGTGCGGGTCTTAACCACAGATAATAAGAAAAACCTTTTCACCAAGCGCCTTCGTTTTCTTCGCCTGTTTCTCAGTGATAATGGCGATATACTGATAGGCGCAATGGACGGGCTCTACCACTTTCCTTCGAGCTATGACGCAATTTCAAGCTACTCTAATTTTGACAGTATGTTCGGTGAAGAGCCGTTGTCGGTGGCTGTTCTTCAAGCTGATCCGGAGCCTCGCCTTGTGGTGGCAGGGTCTGCCAATTTACTTTATTTTCATGAGGATCAGGGGGAACTTAGGTTACTTGAGCGCAGAAGTTATCCAGAGAGCTTTGAGCCCGTACATTTTATCGATAATTCCTCGCATTTGTTTTTAAACTCTTATCACTCAGGAACCTTATACCATGCGAACGGGCAATGGCTTGGCTTAGGGTCGCTGATGCCCGAATTGGCAGAAGAAAAAACTCCTTTATCGGATATATACGAACTCACCTCGGGCGACCTCTTGCTTCTCTATCTCGATGAATTGATTCTTATGAAAAAGAGGGGCGCTCAGTATTTCATTCAATGGCGCACCTCACTTTCAGTAGAGGTTGCCTACAATGTAACCGTGATGGCAAACACCATTTTTGTTGCAGCTTTCAACAATGGTTTGCTGGCAGCCAATTGGCACGATGAGCAAGCGCCAGAAAGTTGGCAAACCTTAGTCAGTGGAAAAATTTTAGCGGGCATGCAACAGATTGATAATAGCCTGGTGATGCTGACAGGTCAGGGTTTGTTTCGGATAAATGCAACCGAACAGGGGTTTGAAGAAGCGGAAATTGAAGACAATCATTTGCTGATCAATAAAGTGACACTGTGTATGGCGCCTTATATGCAAGAAGACTGGATAGTATCAACCAATAATGGCGTGGCGATATTTGATAGCAAGCTTTCTCTACAAGACTATTTAATCATGGATGACGGCCTAAGCCATCGTGAAAGCTTTCAATTTGGTTGTACAAGGATAAATAACAGCACTGTGAACGTTGGCTTCAATGGGGTGACGGTATTTCATGATAAGTTGCTAAGCAAGCCACGGCCGCACTTGAGTTTGGTGAGTTCAAAGGTTGATGGCTCGCCCTTCACTATGAATGGCGAACAGCAGCAATTTACCGCGCCCGATATATTGGCATTTAAAACAGCGCTGAGTTTTACGTCTCTCAACGACAATACCGTTATCGAGTATTCGTTAAACACCCAAGAGGGTGAGTGGACCAGGCAAGAGGAAACCTTGGTGACTTTGCCCTCCTTATCATCTGGTACATACCAACTCTTTGTTCGAGCTCGTTTAGATAACGGTGTACTCAGTGATACGCTTAAATTTCAGTTTAAAGTTAAACCGCCAGTGTGGCTGCAACCGCCAGCGATAATACTCTATACATTTATTTTTACGGCATTTGTTATTTGGGTGTATAGCCTGGTCATGCGCAGTAAATTGGAGCGACTCAAGTACCTGGAAAAGCAAAAAACCTTACAAGACGCTTACACCAAAGAGCTGCAATATCAAATTAAGCAAACGACCGAAGAATTAGAGCAAAAGCAGCGGCTGCGAATAAAGGAACAGCAGGATAAGGCAAGGTTTATTACAGGAGCCAGCCATGATATTAGAAACTTGGTGAGTTTATTGAAACTTGATGTTTTCAGGGGCTCATCGAAGGGAGAGAGTGCGACGCCCAGTAGTGCCCATATGGGGAGTGTCGTAGAGAGCTTGGATCAGCTTACGGGAAATATTGTGCAACTATCAAAGCTTGATGCAGGGAGCATCGAACCCGTTGAAGAACAGGTTGCCTTGGGCAGTATCTTGAAATCCGTCGAGAATATGTTTTCACCTTTGTGTAAATCCAAAAACCTGGTATTAAAAGTGAGCGTACCCCCCGATAAGCTCGTGCAAACGGACTCACATCTGCTGCTCAGACTTATAAATAACCTGGTGGATAATGCCATTAAAAACACCCCAGAAAATGGAGAGGTATGTGTCAGCGCTACATGTTTGGGCGATGTGTGTCATATCCTCGTTAAAGACAATGGCCCCGGCTTACCCGAAGGGATCTGCCTCGATAACATAGTGCCATTTTCCAGGGGAACTCATTCCTACACGGGCAGTGGGTTAGGGCTCTCAGTGGTCAGTAAGATTGCCGAACTGCTGGACATTCCCTTGCACTATCGCAGCGCTAAGCCCCATGGCGCCATTTTTGAATTGGCGCTTAAAACAGTCAAGCCAAAAGATATCTTTGAACATACGCAGCAATCGCCATCGATAAAGCTGGCACTCGTTGAAGATGACCCGCAACAATTAAACTGGCTTGCAAACACCTTAAGAGCAATGAATTATGAGGTTCATTGTTTTACAGGTGCTGACGAGTTACTCGCCACGGCTGGGGCGCAGTTTTGGGCAATCATCTCAGATGTTGATTTAGCACAGGCAAAAGATGGTATAGACCATCTCGAAGAATATCAGCAAAAGCTGACAGAGCAGGGTATTGTTGTGTATGTTTCTGGTAACGCCAACGCTAAGTCACGTTTGGGTAAAGAAACAGGTGTCTACTTTATGAAAAAACCCATAAAGTGTAAAAAGCTAGAACAACTTTTGATCAGAGGTTTAAAGCAATGAGTCGTTTTCAGGTTGTAATTGCAGATGACCACCCCCTTTTTATTTTTGCGCTAGAGCAGAAAATAAAAGCGATATGGCCTGATGTTGTTATCCACAGCGCTAATAGCTACCAGCAATTATTTCGTATTTTAAGTGAAAAAGAAGAAGACCTGGATTTAACAATTGTTGATTTATCAATGCCCGGGTGCGTTGATGTAGAGGGAGCCAAGTATATTGCGGATAACTATCCCGCATTACCTCTTATTATTATCAGTGCCCAAGATGATTTTCAAAGCATGAATGAGTGCCTAAAAGCAGGTGCTTCTGAGTTTGTATCAAAAACAGAAATAGACGCAGATATAGTTAAACTTATTGCCAAGTATTTGGCGGATGATCAAGCTGATATAGCAAAAAAGCTAGAGTCGCCTTCTGGGTCTGAACAGCTCCCTATCTTTACTCGACAACAGCACAAAGTCATGGCTTTGATTGCTTCTGGCCTGAGTAACAAAGCGATCGCCAATCAGCTCAACATTTCCGAAAAAACAGTGCGTTCCCACGCTTATACGATATTTAAGCTACTGGAGGTTGAGAACCGCACTCAAGCTACAGTTAAGTACCAACAGCTCCTTAATCAATAATCTCGTCTCAGTTACCTACCTAGGGCCGCCTTCATTTTAAGTGCGGCTTCGACGCTCTATGTTCATCTTTTAATTTACAACTAATTCATAAAATTCAGATAACTAAGCTCCTTATCGGTCTTATTTTGAGACAAATGACTTAAGTCCAGAGACTCAGAAAATTGGGTTATCTGTTCAATATTTTAATTTTTTGTAAACCCGTACACTGAGTCCATAGCAGTAAGGGTTTGGAGTGCTACCTATATGATTAAGCTCCTTATTCTTCCTGAGGTCGTATAGGCTTTATTCTCAAACAATAAGCAAATGTTGAGATTATAAAGCTCATGCGTAGTGACTCATAAAATAAAGTTCAAATAGGGGGACTCAATGGTCCAAAAAAATCTAAAAGTAATCACAATGGCGCTGTTGGCCGGTATGTTGTCAACGGGTTGTACTTTGGTCGGTGAACATAAGATGACAGGTGGCGGCACCATGGCCTCGGCTGGTGGCGACAAAAAAGCAACCTTCACTTTTAACGTCGAACGTTGTGATGGTGAAAATGCTAAGGGTCAGGTGAATTTTGTTGACCAAACTGCAATTGATTTTGAAAGTGTGGGCGGTGTAAACCTGCGTGCAAAAATAGATGACTTTGGTTTTTGCCAATTAACAGATGATCTCGAAGTGGGTGAGGAAGTGTATTTGTGTAACTGTGGGGATCAATTCGAAGCGTCATTTAGTTATGAGTCTAAAAATCCGCAAGCGCCAGGTGAAGGTACAGGTTTTGCGTGCTTTTTAGATACCGGTGAAGGTAAAGGTAACTTCCACGGTATGGTAACGGCGATGAACTTGGTAGATGGACCTTATGACGGTTATACAAACCTAGGCACGATGAATGGCAACATTCAGTCACACAGCTGTCCTGATAAAAACAAAGACGAAGAATAAGGAGTTCCCCAGATGCAAAATAAAAGTTTAATCGCTCTATTGGTAGCAACCGCTTTTTCGGCAAATGCTGAGCTTATTGATAATCCAGGCGCAACCGCAGACCGCGATGTACGCGTAGTGTTCGAATACCACCAGGGCAATAAAGCTAAGCTGGTATCGGCAATCGAGGATGCTGGTGGCCTGGTTATTCGTGAGTTGGACAGCGACAATTCGTTTGCGGCTACCATCAACGCTGATGTGTTCGCACAAATTAAAGATAATAAGGCCATTAAGTCTGCAGAGTTTGATGCAAAACGTTACGCGATACCGCAAATGGAAGATGCCAGCGCCAACTTCGAAGACTACACACCATATGGCCTGGCCATGGTACAGGCTGACCAGTTAAAATATTTAGGCGGTATAAAGGTGTGTGTGGTCGACACGGGTTATGACTTAGGCCACGGTGACCTGCCTTCATCAACGGTAGATGGTGACAGCGAAGGAGCTGGTCCTTGGTATCAAGATGGTCACGGTCACGGTACTCACGTAGCTGGCACTATTGCGGGTGTAGATGGCAATGGCGGCTTGACTGGCGTGATAGGTTCAGGTGCCCCTGAGTTACACATTGTTCGTGTATTTGACGACTTTGGTGGTTATGTTTATGCCTCTGATCTTGCCGGTGCGGTTAACGACTGTGCTGATGCCGGCGCAAAGGTAATCAACATGAGTCTCGGTGGTGCCTTCGCAACAAAAGTAGAAGAGAGAGCTTTCGCCCGTATCGAGCGCTCTGGCGTGCTAGCCATCGCCGCCGCCGGTAATGACAGAAATGCAACCCATAATTATCCGGCATCTTATGATAGCGTAGTGTCAGTGGCCGCCATCGATAAGAATATGGAATGGGCGTTCTTCTCGCAAAGAACGGCAAAAATTGAAGTAGCGGCGCCGGGTGTCGGGGTTGTTTCTACCGTCCCAAGAGATGCAGAAGGCCAAGATTTATATGCGAGTTATTCTGGCACCTCGATGGCCAGTCCACACGTAGCGGGTGTAGCCGCACTTGTATGGAGTCATTTCCCGCACTGTAACAACTATGAAATTCGTAATGCCTTATCTGCCTCGGCTAAAGACTTAGGTGAGCAAGGGCGTGATTACAAATTTGGTTATGGTCTGGTGCAAGCAAAAGCTGCTCACGATTATTTAACTGAAAATAGCTGTGATGGCCGCGGCGTGAAGTAAAAACTAGCCCTACACCTGCGCATTCTTGAAGGATAGTTATTCGACTGACGGGCAAATAAGTGGATGCGCAGCTTCTTACAGGGAAGTAGGATTTATCAGCTAGTTCAATTCTGGTTCCCAACCTCATTCAAGCTCCTTATTTAAGGAGCTTTTTTATTGCCTGAACTCCCGGAAAATTTGTCACCACCCAAATTCCGGGCAATAAAAAACCCCGTGCTTGTCAGCACAGGGTTTCTTTATTGGTGGAGCTGGGGGGATTTGAACCCCCGTGCAATGCACTAATTTACTGGGTTGAAGAATTGCTTGTGTAGTGGATGTGTAGTTAATGCTCGTGAAGACTCTAACTGGATTATTACTTTAAAAAGTATCTTACTTACCCATTTAAAATCAGATTTATTCGAGTAGAACTAACAAAGAGTGGTAAGGCACTTTTTAGGGCTAGCTGTTTAATGAGGTTGAAAACACCCTTCTGAAATTGCCTGTCCAAAAGGTGGGTTTTCTATATTACTTTGACTTCTTCATTAGTAGTTCGATGCCTTCCCTTGGATCAATTCCCAGGACTTCGCATATACGAACGTACTCCATTACATCAAGCTTACGCTCAAATGTTTCAATTTTACTGATATAGCTGTGTGAGGGCAGCGATAGCCTTTCCGCTAATTCGGGTTGTGATAGTCCCTTGAATTTACGCTCTGCGATCATCCAACCGATTAACTTTCTGTAATTAGGATCAAAAATTGTTTTCATAGTTGAAAACGATACGATCTTTATTAAAATGTCCGAGATTCGGACATATGTCCGAAATAATTAAAACTAAAAAAATTGAGGATATAAATGAAAACACAAGGACTAGCTACATTGGCAGTTGCAGTTGTCTCTACACTAGTGACAGGCTGCGCATCGGTTAATAATGCATCTACTGAAAAGCAGAAAAGTATTGAACTTTACCGCGTCTTTGATATTCAAACAGCGGGTGGTCGTGATGTGGTTGTAGAAGCTGCGAGTGACGGTCTTGGAGCAAACGTGCAATCTGCTAATGAATCCCGACCAATAGTCATGGGAGAAAAGCCTTCAAAACCTGGTCGTTTTAAGCCAATTGACGGTACTAAGGGGATGGGGCAAGCAAGTGGCATGATGGCGTTTGCGATGCAGATGAATGCGTCTTTAGGGAATATGCTCAAAACGGCTGAGTGTGACGGTGCAGTGTGGACAGCAACGGCACAAAAAAATGTATCAAATGCATTTGATATGTCATTTAACCTATGTCTGTGGGAATACCAGCAAGGGTATGCATTGGACGTCTATGCGAATTACACCAAGCAAGAAGGTGGTGGCTTCTTAGGTATGGACGGCCTAGCGCGCCAGGCGGCATATGCGATTTCCGGTTCGCCGGAAGAGTGGGCTGAAAAAACAGTTCTAGATGTTGTGCGTAAGATTAAAGAAGAAGCTGGCGGAAGTGTTAAATTTGTGGAAGGTTACCCTAAAATGAACTCCACCCCATGGCAGGATTCAGGTGAAGTATTCAACGCGCAAGGGTACCTTGCTCCTGCTCTCGTTACTGCGGACTAAGACATCATTACAATGATAAAAAGCTAGTGGTTTGAAAGAGGGTCAGTAAGCTGAGCTTTGCTCCTCATTCAGTCTAAAATCAGGCCATCCTATCGGGTGGCTTTTTTATGGCTAATTTTTGAGATATTCCAATATGCATCCTAGTACATGTTGCTTTTGAGCTTATAGATCAGCTTAGGTAAATAGCTTGGTAATCGTTTAACTGTAGTCAATGGGTAGACGGGCTACCTTCGTTTCGCATTATGGCGATGACTAAACAGTGGGGAAGCTGCTCCACTAAAGGCAACTTGATGCTGAACCCTCACCTTGTTAAAGCCCCAAAAGAATGCATTGATTACGTTATTCTCCACGAACTCTGTCACATCGCTGAGCACAACCACAGCGACAAGTTCTGGCGCCTGCTAACGCAAGTGATGCCAAATTGGAAAGAAGTTAAGGCTAAGTTGGATGACATGGCGGAGTTGTATTTGAATGGGTAGTATGCTCAGATAATGGTTTATATATAGCTGTTTAATTCAGATAAAATGAAAGGGAAAATCAAGCTTGTTAAATCTTATTGATAAGGGGCTAGAAATAGCTTCAGAAATGCTTTCTTTCGTACGTGAAAGTGATGAAAAAAATAGAGAAATAAGTCAAAGAAATCATGAAGAAATGATTGCTATGAAAAGCAATATTATTTCAGCAATAGAACAGTCTCGTGTCTTATTAGTTGAAGAAACAAGAGCATTGACTGAGCAAGTAATTGACAAAATTGAATTGGAGCAATTAGAGAAACTTAAATCAACTATTGAGACTATGAGATTAGCTTTAGAGCTTGAAAATACATCACTCATTGACTCTACACTAGCTACACTCTTGCCTTTATCAAAATATGCTTTAGTAAGACTTAACGAAGGCAAAAGAGAGTGGCTCTTACCTTGGATACATTCATGTTCGATATGTTTAGTAGGTTTAAGCCTTAATGCTTCGACTGAAAATGCTCACACTATTCTACAAAGAGAGAATCAAAACTTTCGAATTGAAATATTAAACCAGTTAAAAAACACATTACTGCAAAATGATGTACCTTGGTTAAAAATATCTTCTTTTGTTAACGGTGACGATGAGAGCATACTTAAAAGCCTAGTTGGAAAAGTTGAGCAACAAGATAGCGTAAAATTAAGTTTTGACAGTCTTTCAGTAAAGCTTGGAATAACAGAGCGTGAGGATCTTACAATTAATGAAGTTTATATTGAAAAAGTTTACTTAAAAGCGTCGAGCGATATCGTTACCGGACAGGTGATTATGTTGGTTACTATTGAAACAGATAAAGTAACTATGGAAGCAGAAATAGAAGCTACTAAGTCAGGCATATTGAAAGAGATATATGTAAAAAATGGTGACAAAGTAAAAGACGGAGCGAATTTATACACAATTTTCTCTACATAATGAGGTTTGAAATTTTTCAGTATCGCAAAAAAAAGGCTGGTGAAAGCAGAGAAACTAGACTGCGTCAGTATAATTGTTGGCGCGGGGCTAAGTATCGTCAGATTACCAAGGGTAACTGCCAGATTAAGTCTGAGCTAGTGCACATTATCAAAAAAGCCAGCTAGGAGCTGGCTCAAAGATTGTTATGATTCAAAAAGTGTTTTGATGGGGGCATTAAAAAGGTAGTAGTAATGCGCCATTTGCCCGCTCTTTAAAACATAATCCTGTATTTGCGATGTGTACTGCTTAAGTGCAAAGAAATGCCCTGGTAGAAACACGTTTGTAATTGGCCTCAGCTTAGACGGTAAGCGTTGTAACACTTGCTCTGAGACGACAATAAACTCCGCCTGAGCAATGTAGTTTCTTACGTAGTAAATACACTCATCACCTTCCTCTAGCAGCGCAATAAAGTCCTCGTCATTTGAGAGAGCAGGGCGCTCCTGAAACAGCTCAATCACATTTGCATTTGTCATTTTGTCCTCCACGTTTTTTGATGTCCTCAGAAGTAACTAAATTCCTGAACGGGAGAATTTCGCTGTTGGTGTTTCTATGTATTGTTATCAGTAATTCAGAAGGAATATTTATGAAACACCAATTCATTAATGCAGCGGTAGTTGAGTGTTATCTCATATCCGTCAGTGAATGTTTTAGATATGCGTATGACAGCTTTTGTGATATGCGCATGACCGAAGATAACTTTGATGTGGATAAAGTGATTTTTAAGCATTTTTCAAACCAGGGGTTTGCATATGAACAGCTGCCATTACTTAGGGCAATACTGACAGCCATTTTCGCAAACTATAGCCAGACAGATTTTCCTGACCCCGATGCACATCTTGAATTTCCTGAACCAGATTTTGATGAATTTTATGAAGAGGAGGATGAAGAGGATGAGCAGGTGCAGTTGACTCTGCCTTTTGAGTGGTAGTGTTTTTTTTGGGGGAGTCTTTGTAGGCTTCTCCAGAATTTATGTGAAGCCCATAGTTTTTGAACTAGAATTATGATTAATGGAATGTACATTGGTGTATGGAAGGATTCATACGATGCCTCATAACTCCGGCTCTCATAAGTTACTACTCTCAATCTATAACATCTTAATCATTTGCCTGTATTTATTTGGCTGTGGCTTTTTGCTTTATGCATTTATGGCTGCTTCTTAAGCGCAGGCATCGTTATATTCCCCCTCAGTTGGCCCTTTTTATCTTCGAGTACAAAACAGGAGATAAAAATGAGCCATGAAATTCAATTCGTTAAAAAATATAGCCGAGAGAGTAAAAGCCCATTTGATGATGCGTCAACATCACTGTGGTTAGCTAACGTAGTTAGTGAGCCCGATGAAGCATTAACATTAGACTATTCTCGTTATATTTATGCTCACCGAGATGCATGTGGCCGAATAATTGGGATTAGCATCAGTAAGTCTATGGTTGCTGAACATCCAGATATTGACAGCCAGTACCTGTCGGGTGTGCCTATGCTCGCTGTGTTACTTTTCTATATTGATGAAATAGAGGCGTTTTGCGAACACTGGGCAGACGAATTCGAATCATTCTTCCTGCTGCCACCTGATCTGTTTTTTGAAATAGCTCAGTGGCGATGGAATGCAATCGTTGTAAACGATCATAGTTAATTGAAGCGACTCGAAAGAGTCGCTTTTTTAATGGCAGGTGCCAAGAGCGGACCTTAATCTTTTCAATAGATATTTATTGTTGTTAATAGTCTAAATTGGCTTTTAAAAATTAATTTTATCAGAGTTTTTTCTAAGGAGCGAAAAAATTGAGAAATGTTGTCTTCTCGATGGTGTGTGCTAAATTTATTCTTTTTTTGAAAACGGATTGGACCAAAAGACGAGGTGGTTAATATGGATATAAAGAGAGCTCTCTTTCAGCTATTCATGCCAATGATAGCGATTATAATGATGCCAGGGTGTTCTAGTTTTAATTATAATAAAACGTTGGAGGAGTTTAAGACTGAAAGCCGAGCGTTGCTCAGTGATAGTAATGATATAAATAGTAAATCTCCGCTGGGACTCACTCCATTAGCCGCAGCCATTATGTATACGCCGGAGCGTGTACCAGAGCTGATTGAAAAGGGAGCTGATGTCAATGCAATGGTGCCGTTGGTGCTCAACAACAGCATTGTATATGAGCCTATTCTAACACTTGCGGTTATGCGCCCCCTGCGGGCTGAGCTTGAAGGGTACGCATTGCCTTATGATGATTCCTACGATCTACTCGCTATTGAGGCTATGTTGCAGGCTGGTGCTGATCCTAACGCTGTAAATAGGTATGGAAATAGCGTGTTACGCGAAACCGCATGGGATAATTTTTCTAGTTATTACAACAAGGGTATGAAGGAAAATAAAGGCACCTATAAAGATCCTTATGTTCAGCGTGCCGAGTTGTTAATTCGCTATGGAGCCGAGCGAGCCACATTTCAACAAGTTGCTTATTATGCGAAAAAGAGACAGAAATATGCCATAGCCGCATTCATAGAGGAAATTTTGTATTACGATACTTTGGATACATATTACGAGGCTAAGCGAAAGAGGGCTATTCATCTCAAGAAGCGCGATGCTATTAGACAATACTTTGATAAAGATTCTGATTTGAAATCTGCCATTGCCAGCTTAAGGAAGACTGCCCAACCTTGTTTCACTGCAGGGCGTATGTATCGTAAGGCCAACGAGTTTACATGTATTGTTTCGGTTTACGGAGATCAACACCCTTCAAAAGCCTGTGAAGACTACCAAAGACAACTACTTGAGGTACTTGATAGGGAAAATGACAAGCTTTGCGAGCCCTATGAAAAACAGCGAAAGCAATTGGCCAATCTGTTTGGCAAGCATGCCTCAAACGCTGACCATGTAATCGGCGAAAAGTTGAAAGGTGTACCTAGTGTGGCCTCACTTGAGAGACAGTATGCTAATGAGATTAACCGTATGAAAAATATTCGCGATCGCTATGGGCGTAGTGAAAAGGCGGCGGCAGATAACCGTGACCGTCAAAGCATGTATAACTTTGCTCAAAATATTCAGCGGTCTGTTGGCACTAAGACTGTAGCTGACCAGATCATTGAAAAGAGTGTGGCTGATACTCAGCGCACCTTATACGCCATTGATAATGCTCAAAAAATGGCCAAAATTAATGCGGATATAGAAGCGATTAATAAGCACCTAAAAACTATTGATTCGACACAGTCAGTGACTCCAACAGTCTCGTCAAAGCCAAGTAATCAGGTCAGTGTCGTTAAGTCAAACTCTGAAAATAAGCCATGTGTAGCTCAGTCTGAGAGTAAGGGACCAATGAATAATGTGCCAAAGCGCTATTGTCAGTATGTATTTTCAGATAATACAGACACTGTTAAAGTCGATTGGAACGATTATACCAACGAGTTTAATGAAGAGTCCGGTACACTTCAGCAAGCACAGAACAATATCCAGCTTCCACTGGTGAAAAAAGCTAGACAAATGTGCGAAAGTCGAGGTTATAAACGAGTACACCACCCTGACACTTTCGAGTTTAATCAGGTCGCTCATCAGGTGACCGATTGTAAGGAAAATAAACGAATGGAGAGTACGTTTCATTTATGCGTGGGGACTGCTTCGTTTATCTGTGCTCGATAAATTGCAAAGGGAAACTTAGTTGAATGAACCACATTGATCGTTTTACTCTAGTGGTTCTTTCAATCTCTTTTGTAGTTACCTGCTGAGTTCAGGCTTGCTCAAACGATATACTAGCTGTTTGGTTTTAGATAGAGTTCCTAAGGCCAGCAGCTATTTGTAAGGCTTAATCGCCACTTAAGATAGCGCTTAAGAGCGGACACAAAATTCTTGGCTTGTGCTCGTTTCTCGCAAATTTTAGCCAAGCTTTTTGATGGGGAAGACCAGCACCGTTTGAGCTTACAGCCCGACGGTGATCTAGTTTTCCTGCTGCAGTTTTACTACCTCACCTAAACTCCCTTTTAAGGAATATACTTAGTATTAAGGCCGCATATCCATAATACTGAGGACGCTCAATCCCTACTTAGAAAATGCCGTCTCCCGTTGCTCCCAGGTAATGGATCTCGACAGAAGATCTTTTGGGGTTATCTAACCGATGGGAATTGGTGAATCTATGGCGCTGGAAAGTAATCTTGCAATCAGCAAAGCGCCACGAGAAGGTTGCTTTTCTATGGCAGATAAATAGCAATGATGGAACACTAAAATTATAAAAACGTTACTTCGATATTACCTCAAATCTGGCGTACCAAACTATGCACCTCACATCTGCCTAAAGCATCCATAACTTAGTCAAAAAGTGATCCTTTGCCCTTCAAGTGATTAAGCATCCTTGGGGATTAATACTCCCTCACTTATCTGTTGATGTGTGCTTGGCTTATCAATTTGATACGTAATCAGGTTTTGAGGGAGATTTGGTTTAAGTAAATCGTTAAACACTTCAGTATCAGTCAATGAGCTGTCGAGCCACATATTCATCACTTCATCCCCTTGGGGGAGCATGAGGGGCATGGCTTTTGAGTGGATGTGCTTTAGCTTGTTGTGTGGTGGTAGCGTTATGATAGAGCAACTTAATGCACGCTCACCTGTGAGCGGGTGAAGCCACTCGCGGTACAGCCCACCAAAGGCAATAGCTTCCCCCTCTAAAGCTTCAAAATCATAATAATGAATGGGCTTTTTATTCACATATTCAGTCTCACCGAAACCTGAAGCCGGAATAATGCAGCGAGTCTTTCTAAATGCCTCAAAGCCAGCACTTCGAAGGACATTGAGTTTGTCGTAACGGGTATTGAATGAGGTGTATTTTGAGGGCTTAAATGAACTCTTTGTTCTCTCAAGTAGCAACCACCAGGTGGCTTTATCTGCCCGCCGTTGACCCTGTTGTTCCCTTATTATGGTAATGGGGCTGGCTGCGCTTAGAAAACGCCCCTCCTGGAGTGACTCAGACCAAAACTGAATATTAAGCAGCTGGATTAGGCGCTTTACACCTGAGCTAGCAGAGACACTTAACCTGCCACACATACTTTTCTCATTTACTGACCATGTATCCAATTTAGACTACAGACTATTAGTTCTACAGAAATATTTTCATTGCTCTCTGTTCTAACATGATAGAGTTAAATATACTGTATGTATATACAGTTTTGGTTGTTGTTATGAAGGTTATTCCTATTTACATAGAAGCTGGGATCACGGGCTTTGAGTCACCAGCCGCTGAATATACAGAGCTTGGCCTGTCATTGGACGAGCTGCTTATTAAGCACCCACATGCAACTTTTATCGGGCTCGCGAACGGTGACTCAATGCAAGAGGCGGGTATCTTTGACGGCGATCTATTGATTGTGGAAGAGCCGAAGCAATCCAGCACGGTGATATCATCGTTGCCAATTACAATGGCGCATTTGTTTGCAAACAGCTCGATAAACATCAAAGACGACTGTTATCAGCATCTCGTGGCTACGCTGCCGTACAAATTAAAGAAGGCGATGAATTTCAAGTTGAAGGGGTCGTTACTCGCTCAATACGCTTACATCGTAAAGCCAAAGAGCTTCTAATATGTACGCATTAGTTGATGCCGTAGCCTTTTATGCCAGCGCCGAAAAGGTGTTTGACCCTAGTATAAGAAAGCGCCCCGTAGTTGTTTTAACTAACAACGATGGATGTGTGTGTGCGGTGAGTCCGGAGGCCAGGAAGCTCCAAATTCCAAAGTTTGAGCCTTACTTCAAACTAAGGCACCTGCTCAACAAACATAATGTCGTGGTGCGCTCGTCCAACTATGAGCTTTATGCAGACCTGAGCTCACGTATGATGGATGTTATAGGGCGTTTTAGTGACAATCAGTACATCTACTCAATTGACGAGTCCTTCCTGAGATTCGCTGGCTATAACGCACTGGTAAATGATTGGCACCAGTATGGCCAGGACATTCGCAGAGCTGTTTGGCGGGAGACTAAGTTACCCGTTGGCGTAGGCTTTGGTTTAACCCCAACACTTGCTAAAGCAGCCAATCATGCAGCTAAAAAGTTGGAAGGTTTTAAGGGGGTTGCGGTCATTGACGACAACCATTCTGCCAAGGCTATCCTATCCAGGATGAAAGTCACGGATGTATGGGGCATTGGTGGCCGTTTGGGGAAAAAGCTCAACATCATGGGCGTTCAGAATGCCTGGCAGCTTGCGTGTCAAAGTCCAAAGAATATGCGTCGGCAATTTTCTGTTGTAGTAGAGCGTACAGTTGAAGAGTTAAACGGCAAGCTTTGTTTGTCATGGGATGATGTCAAAAGCCCGAAGCAGGAAATCTTCTCGACGCGGAGCTTTGGTGAGCGGATAACGAATATTAACGACTTAAAAGCCCCATTAATCACGCATTGTGGAATAGTAGGGAAAAAGCTTCGGCAGCAAGCCTCTCTTACTCGTCGTATCATGATATTCGCTCATAGCTCCCCCCACGAAGATAATTTCTATAAGCGCAGTTACCTGTATGACTTTCCCGTGCCAACTAATGACAGCCGCATTATTGCCAATGCGGTTAGCGAGGTATTGCCTTATTTGTACGCACCTGGTGTGCGATTCTATAAGGCAGGTTTAGGTGCAATTGACCTAGTTTCTGAGCAGTTTATGCAGGCCGATTTATTCACCCCTTGCCTGGACAACAAAAAACTTATGAACAGCATGGATACAATCAACCAGCTCTTTGGCACTGGCACCATAAGGCTAGCTAGCGCACAGCAAAATCAGCGCTGGTCAATGCGACGCGATTTTTTAAGCCCCAGATATACAACCAGGTGGTGTGATATCCCTAGAATATTGTGCTGATGGTTTGGCGGGAGGAAGCTTTACCATCAGTGCATTGCTACTTGAGGCTTGTCAGTTAGAGGGCTGGTACGTGTCTTAAGCGGACCTTTGATAGCCCAAAATAAGGTATGAGCAATGCTGCCACCAAACCAGAATCATTGCACCGTAAATATGAACCCCAACCTTGAAAAAAATGCCAAGTGTTTGGAGACACTTTTAACTGTTATTTGTTCGTTTTAGTGCATAAATAGTAATTTATTATAAAGCTGAATAAATTTCTTTATAATCATTGATTGAAATTGACTTAATTTCCTCTTTCAACAATAACAATTCCTTTCTGCTAGCCTTGTAGCGATTTAAAATCTTTGGTTTTTTATTTGGCCTCAATTCAGAAACTCCATTTTCATATATGTAATACCTTAAATTTGGTTTTTTAATGTCATTAAAGTCCAGTGATAGGACTACTTTTTCTGTTTCTTTACAGTTTAAATCTTCTTTTAGTGACTTTCCTTCTAGCAATCCAAGGTGAAGACGCTTAACAACTTCGCCAAAGGATATAATTTGCTGAGTGGTATCTTTTATGTTTTTATTTTTATTAAATCCTTCAGATATTTTAAGCTGCAAAGATAAGTAATCAAATTTCTTTGCAACTTGTGAAAGCAGGTGTGGTTTAATCATGTTAGGGGTCAAAGCTAGATTTCTGGGATTGTTTTCCATAGCTAGTGCCTTCAAATTTATTTCAGGTTCAGGATGAATTTTTGTCCCAACCCCATCTAGTCCATTAAATATATCCAGATTCTCTTTATTGTTACTTACAACGATGCATTTTATAGTGTGATTAGGAAAAATTTTTTTTAGGAAGGCTATTTTTCGCTTGCATGCTTCTTTATGGGACTTTTTAACTTTATCCCACTTTGAAATGAAGCACTCATAAAATACTATTGATTTATCTGAATAACAGATTGCGTCAAACTCAAATAAAGGAACCCCTCTACTATAATAACAGCAGCTGCCGTCATTGGAGCTTAAAAAGCCATAATTACCACTGGCTCTTTTTATATAAGGAGGTTTGGCAACCAATTTCATGTTGAGGTATTCAACGTTATCTTTCAACCATTCATAAAATGAAGCCTCATACACTTGCCCTCTAAAGTTCTCGGTGGAGTGATTACTTTCAGGATTGTTTAGGAAACTTTTTTTGTGAGTGTAAATATATGAGTGTATAGACATGTATGTATCTCCATATAGACAGAAAGGCATATTGCCCTAACTAAACGGCGCGAGGGACGAGCGTCCGGCGACCGCAGGGAGCAGGTTTTTATGAACCAACTTCAATGTTAAATTCATGAAGAATCTCAACTCTCGCATCACTTATCTTCCTCTAAATCCCTAGACATGTTTTAGCATTACTAAAATTAAGTCAACAGGCCAGTACTAATCAGAGTTAGTTCAGCCTTGCAATACAAGGAATGGGGCAGAAATGTTTCAGCCCGAACAGGCTGAAACGAAAATGGACAGAAAGGAGTTATATGTTTGGCTAAAACAGAGATTAGTAGAAATAAGGCTATCTCTACTAATCATTGCATTTCAGTTCCGCAAAGAGAGCGCAAAAGCCTTCTACTTTACTATTTACTCAGATGCATTGAGGAAATCCTCGATATAATGAAAAGGAACTGGATATCGGTAGCAACGACAAGCAGTTAGTACCAAAGGAGCTTTATCCTTAGTAACAGCTGACATACTCTTGAACGAATCAGCATTGACACACTCTTGCTTTATGTGTTCTAGCGCCGCGCTTCCATTCATTGGAAAGTCTGTTGATGCTGAACCATGCGTACTTGAATTAGAATACATATCTTGTTCACTACTTTGGTTTGGATACCAATACTGTAACGTGCTATGAGTAAGTTTATCTTTGGCAAACTTTTCCAAATCTTGGTTTACTGAATCTAGTTTATACAGAGAGCAGAAAACAGCTAACAGCGGGTATAAGACACTAGCCTCAGTAACTTTATTCTTATAGTTGCTGTTGGTCTTATCTTTATTTCTATGCTCAAGCAACTTTTCGTAAGAGTTGTGCATAATTGGATACATGCCATCACACTCGAAAGTGAAAATACACTTATCGACCATCCCCGAGAGCCAACTCTGCACAAAACCATCAAGTTCTGAATTATTTGAAAGCAAAGTTAAAGCTAAACCAAAATCAATTGCCTGTGAGTCTTTGTACGGAGACAACAGCATTGGATTATTAATAGCCAAGAGATTAATTGCACTAGTTACGTCTCTAAGGCGAAGCCGTAATCTTTCCTGCTCTTCACTCTCCCCATCTGTTGGTGGTTTTTTAGCATAACTCTTAGTGAGTGAATCTAAAATCCAATGACCTTTGACGGCCAAGCGTCCTAGTACATCAAACAGCTTAATGTTTACATCAATAGAACATGGCGAATGAACCGCATAAGAGAGCGCGTATTTAAGTCCAACATATGGAATTAAACATCGGTCCACATAACAGTCAGTAATTTGTTGATACGTATCCAGAATACTATCGAATGATTTTGAGGGCTTGTTCCTTCCTGTGTAGTAGTCTTTAACTTTGTCCCAAGCCAGCAGTAACGCTCGCTCCGATGAAAGATATGCTGCTTCTAAATTCTCCCCGTCACGACACCATGAAAATAGAACCCATAAACACACGTTAATCCGAGTTATGGACGATGCGATAGAATCCGCATCAGTAGCATTTGACAAAACTTCATCAATTAATAATGAGAAGTGGTTGCTTGAACTATGGGGCTCTTCAAGTAAAGCTAAGGACTTTCTTAACAAAGCTTGGCTGGAGCTAGGCAGCAGCTCCTCCTTCAGCAAGTACTGTTGAATAAACTCTGAGAGCTTATCGCCGTTCCACTCTTCAAAAGAAATATTGTCTCGCGTATTCCGCTGTTCATAGCCAGAGACCTCCTGCCTAATCCCCGAATTAACATCCCCACCAAAGCATAAGCAGATGACTATTTTTTTATCTCTATGTTCAGGAGGTAGGCGACTAA
Organism: Pseudoalteromonas sp. T1lg22; assembly: GCF_002964645.1. NCBI lineage: Bacteria > Pseudomonadati > Pseudomonadota > Gammaproteobacteria > Alteromonadales > Pseudoalteromonadaceae > Pseudoalteromonas > Pseudoalteromonas sp. T1lg22. The sequence goes on along the minus strand of NZ_PQBY01000002.1, from coordinate 192,065 downwards.
GGATAAATGAGTCTTGAATCTCATCTAATGAAGGTCTAAGAGCTTGGTCTGCATTCCCATTCCAAGTCTCACGAGTAAGGTTTCCAGACTTAACAGAGAACAAATAAACTTTTTCTTCCTGATCATTTACTTGCCCCACAGCCGCTATATCAACACCGTATTCTTTGACTCCACGAGTAGGTGAAATGAACACATTCATCCCCATACTGCTCAATAGATCAGGTAATACAGCATCTAATTCCTGACGCTCCCTCAACGAGGCTAAATACTGCTTAAGAATTAGCTTCATTTTTCATTCTCTCACAACGGTAAACTCGTAAAGTGTAATCTAGTGACTCTGGATCTAAGATATTTAACCTTGGCATTTCAGTCGAATGGGAAAAAGACTGCATTTGCATCTCTTGTCGCACTAGCTCTCCATCCCCCCGATGTATGTAGTAAATTGAGCTATTACCGTATAATAGCGTCTTCTTAGTTGCTATCAGATCGATAATCGATCCTCTTGATGCATCTTCGTAGGCTGCCTGCATACTTTCGTTGGACTCTTTCCAATACGCTCTTATATTTTCTCTGGGTGCCATCAATTCTTTTAGTCCAGAGGCTTTCTCAATATCAGAATGATAAGCCTCTAGCTTACCAAGCAACCGCTCATATTGGTGTTCTTGAAAGCCCTTATCAATGCGCGATTGTAAGAATAGCTTGAGCTCCCCTGGATAACTTAAAAGCAAGGGGTCATACAAAACCTGCTCAAGCTCTTTACGTGTAGTTCTTGAAGCAGTTTCGTAAATAGACAAAATGAAGCTTGCCGCCACTACAGGGCGCGTAAACAGCCAACCGACGGCCTTATGGCTAACAAATATTTGCTTCACTTCATCACCTAGCAATGCCATTTCTGCCTTTAACTGGGTATTCTTGCCCGTAACGTCATGAAGTAGTTCTGAAACACCATGACAAAGTGAGGAATCACCAGATAAAAACCACTTTGTAACAATATGATTGAGTAGCTCGTGATGCTTGCTCAGAAGTTCTCTGGAAAAGTAATCCAGTTGGGGGAACTTCACGCCAGCAGTCAAAATCAGTTCCAATAACTTCAAGGCTAGGGAAGATGTTCCTTTCTCGACTAGCTTGACCAATAAATGATCGATGTTATCTATAATGCCTTTGTGCTCAGGAGAGACATTGGCGAGCTGCTTTAGCAGAAGCCTTAGAATCCCCTCTGGTAATTCAACTCTCTGAAAGGCAACAATATTTGATATCTCATAGAGAACCTCTGGAGAAGTTCCCTCTACAAACGTAAGTAGAAACTCTTCAATCTGAGGCCAGTAAGATGGGAATGTATCACCAAAGCTAATTATTGCCCGCAGTACCGAAGCACAACAGCCACTTTCACGTTCACCACTGCCACTAAGTAGTTCCCAAATGACATTAGCCTGGGCTTCACCCACATCAAGCCTCCCCAAAATAAAATAGGCTTGACTTCTTACCATCTCATTTCGATTAGCGATCAGCTTTTCTGTCGTTTGGATAGCATCGGACATACAATCTAAGCCGTACGCAAGGATTGAGCTGGAGAGAAAAGGGGCATATGTACTTAGATCACTTTGTGCAAGGATAAATTCAACACTATCTCTGGGACGCTGTGCTTCCACGCTACAGAAACGTTGAAAAGCCCCATAGACTCCACCAATAGCCAAGTCTCTGCCAGCCTGTTCCGTGAGGTGTAGCAGGCAACGGAGGACATCTTCAATACTTGCATCTAATGAAGGTAGTGCATTTTCAAAGGCATGCAGAATTGTGAAAAAATCATGGCCGATGGAGCTTCTATTAACTCCTCTTACTAGCTCGACAAGATCAATCTCTCCTGCGTTGTGCAACTGAGACAGCGCATCTTTCAAGATCTTCTTTTCAGAGCGTATTTCCTCAACATAAAGAGTATTAACCTGAGAAAGCAGCTCTTCTGACGTTTTACTTGCCGCCAGTAACCGAGTTTTTGTTTCTTCTAATGACATTCTATGTCCCTAACTCAACAACCATTAAGCACTTTGCTGTATAAGAAGTACTAGGTCAAACTAAAAGGTACTTGAGATAAGATCTGGAGATGTTCTAAAACGTTTTGGGGCATAGGTGCTTCAGTGAGCTTCCTACAAGCACAGCTATGGACAAAAGTGTGTTTGGTCACCCCGCAAGTCTATCAAACAATTCACTAGTTATAATACAACAGAACATAGAGCCACATGGTCTCGAAAGACTGCATTGCTTTTCCAAGTCATTACCTCAAAGCAAATTTATTTAAATGCTAAGCAACTCATTGCTTACCAAGCAAAATAATTGAGTTAAGATGGTTTTAATATACGAGATTGAAGATAAAGAGCATGGAACATCTAGAAGAAATAAAAATTAATGATATCTGGCAACACAATGTCAATCTATTGATAGGCTCAGGCGCATCATTTGGGCTTTTTCCTACTCTTGCGACCCAAATGAAAAATGAATCCATCGAAACACTAGGTAAGTACTTCGAAGATGAAAACAAGCCCCATCTTAAGTCGCTGCTTTTCATGTACTACTACGTCAACTGCATTGAACCCGTTATATCATTCGATATTGAATACACAAAATTAGGTGCAGACCTAGACTTAGAAGAAGACATCAACAAGTTATCGGTCATCAAAAACTATCAAATATTACTTAAAACGCTTAAGACAATTTCCTCTAAAAACAAATCTCAGAAAAAAGCTAATATTTTCACTACAAACTATGACTCGTGTTTCGCCGATGCTTATGAAGAACTTTTGCTTGAGGAATCAAATTTAGAGTTTGTACTGAATGATGGTTCTAAAGGTTTTCGTAGAAAATTTGTTGAAGCTCGACACTTTGATACGTCCGAAATTAAACATAGTATATTTGGCAAAAACTGTTTCAGTATCCCACAAGCCAATCTAGTTCACTTACATGGTTCAGCATTCTGGACACTCAATGACAACCGAATAGCAGTTAACTACGGTGATAAGAACTGTAAATTCGAAGATAAATTTTTTGATAGCGTCAAAAATGAGTTGGAAGACTTAGAAGCAATTCTTAACAATAAGGAAGCCACACGTGACGCTTTTGACATAATCACGTTTAATGGGGCCTTTTCAGACATAGAAAAGATATTTTGGGCTACTTACAAAAAACTTCCAATTGTTAACCCTACCAAATGGAAGTTTCACGAAACTGTTTTTGACGAACATTATTACCAAATGCTTCGCCTGATGAGTTATGAATTGGAAAAACAAGACTCAGCCCTTATTGTATTTGGTTTTTCATTTGCGGATGAACACATCACCAACCTAATAAAACGCTCACTTGGCAATAAATCTCTCACTATGTACCTGTGTTGTTTTGATGCTCTCACTATAGATGCAATGGAAGCTCTATTCGGCAGCTTCAATAACGTTAAGCTCATCAAGCCAGATGGTTTACTAGACTTTGATGCTTTCAATAACAAAGTATTCAAGCTTCCAAGTTAAGGGAATAACATGGCTATTTTAGTGGGTGAAGTTATTGCCGTAAAAGGCGTTAAGGTATCAATTAAAGTTTTTGAAGAATCGAACAAAGACACATTATTCTACGACGGTACAAAGTACAAAGGTGTTTCAATACGCGAGTATGTGCAGATAGAACGTGGTTTTAAGAAGATAATCTGCGTAGTCGAGGGAGAGTACTTAGATGAAAAATGGATTGATGACGAATTCCATTATATTCGGACTGTAGACCTCAAACCCATTGGTTACTTTGAGTCAGGTCGTTTTGTCGAAGGTATCAAGCATCTCCCGTTAATTAAAGACCCAGTTTTCTTACTCGAAGAAGATAGGCTCGCTGACATCTACGGCAAAGCAGGCACTGATTTTGTAATCGGAAGTCTTTTAAAAGAAGAGTTTCCAGTTTCTCTGCCATGGCACAAGTTGTTCAACTCTCATATTGGGATTTTTGGAAACACGGGGAGTGGTAAGTCAAACACGCTAACCAACTTATACACCACTCTGTTTGATAAGAAAATTGAACAGATAAATGGCAAAAGCCGATTTATCGTTATCGACTTCAATGGCGAATACACAAACGGGCAGCTTACTACTGACCAATATAAAAACATATACAACCTTAACTCTCGCAATGCTGAGCAAAAGTTTCCACTAGCCAAATCAGAGTTCTGGGATACTGATACTTTGAGTTTGCTCTTTCAGGCTACACAAAACACACAAAAACCATTCATTAATCGAATCGTAAAAGGCAAACTACAATTTGATACCGAGGCTAATTTCTTAAACTACATTAAAACAACCTATGAAAAAGTTTTTACTGCAGCAGCACCTCATCCAGAGTTACTAGATCTCATCCGTGAAATCACAAACACACTTGACAATGCAGCAATCAAGGACACATTGAAAACTATATCTTTCAATGGAAGCACCAAAGGCTTCTATGTAGCGCCTAACTCTTATTTTCGTGCCGACGGGAATTATTACGGAAACATACTAAAAGATGATGTCGATGCTATAACTATCCCCAAAGGTCTAAGTGACCTAGACCAATTTAGCATTCGCTGCCACATACAGCTAATTAGAGACCTGATAAGCGGATATGTTCAGTTTGATTTTATTCAACCACTATTGAAACGCATAGACTCATCGCTATCGAATCTATCCAAAGTCATTCAAGTTAATGACGCTCCAGTGGCGAATAAAACTGTCACGATTATCTCCCTAAGAAAATGTAATCAAGATATTAAGAAAGTTCTTCCTTTATTGATAGCTAAGCATTACTACAACCCACATAAAGTAGCTGTGGCCAATCCGCCAGATAAAACTATACATCTTATAATTGATGAGGCTCATAACATACTGTCACAGCAATCAACCCGTGAGAGTGAAAGCTGGAAGGACTACAGACTTGAAACCTTTGAAGAAATCATTAAAGAGGGGCGTAAATTTGGCATGTATCTGACTCTTTCTAGCCAAAGACCAGCAGATATATCACCAACAATCGTGTCCCAAATACACAACTTTTTCATTCATCGCTTGGTTAATGATAGAGATTTGTTCTTGATTGATAACACGATTAGCACATTAGATAACATGTCTAGAAGCATGATTCCCAACTTATCTCGTGGTAGCTGTGTTATTACTGGAACCGCGTTTGATTTACCTATGGTTCTACAGGTGAAGGAATTAGCGAAAGAGAAGCAACCAGATAGTGAAGATGTCGATTTAGAAGCACTATGGTTCTAGTAGCTACCAATATTCAAATTGTCTAGCATTGGAGCAAAGAGACAGGTGCCAATCCATTACAATATGTATTGCAAAATGAGATTAGTTACCGCTAGCCATAACTCATCTTGGGGCAAATACATGTAGGCAAGAATTGGACAGAAATGAGTTAGAGCCGAAAGGACGGCTCAGTGCCAAGAGCAGTCGTTAATTGGGTAACTATCACAATGCTAACCTTAATTCTGCCAACGACTTCACACTTTTAATTTACTGATGTAGCTGATAATTATCCAATTCAATGATAATGTAATAAGAAGTAGTTGAATATAAAACTAGCCCAATACTTTCGTAGTCATATTAGAGAATTGAAATTTTGAAAATAGAGAATATACAAGGAATTATTCCTTTTACAGATAAAAAGATAGCTATTGATTTAGATGGCAAGAATCTAATTATCACAGGTAAAAATGGGTGTGGTAAAACCCAGTTACTCGAATCAGTATTTGAAGTGTTACTTAAATCACCTACCTTTATTGCTCACAAAAAGAATGATTTTGACAGGGATAAAAATAACAAACAAAACTATTTAAAAAACATTCAATCTTATGAAACACATATTACTAAACAAACTCAAGAATTGGAGCAGCAAGAAAATCAACTGACAACACGAAAGGAAAACTTAAATGAAAGTCAAATAAGGCAAATTAAAAAGCATATTTTGCAATACCAAGAAAACATCAAAAGATATAAGCAAGAAATTGACAACTCATATCAAGCAATAAAACAGCAAGAAGAAAATACTTCTGCTCAACTTCTAGAATTAAGAACTCACAAGGAAGTTGTTAAAGACATAACAACCAAAGAAACCATTATCTCATATATAGAAAGTGATAATATTGTTACCTTGTTTATGTTTTTTGATGCCTCAAGACAATCGGGCTTCCAACCAGTTCAAAATATAACCTCTCTTGAGCGAGAAAGAAACAACATTATACAACAAACAAATCAATTGAAGCAAAACCGAGGAAAAAGTAACGCAGGATCTTTAATTGAACGCTTCTTGGCTAATTGGGAAGTGAAAAGTGCCTTAAGAGAAAGAAAAAAAGACTTTTCTGTTACTAATGAGTTAGAAGCTTGGAAAGAAAGGTTTGTGAAGCAATTAAAGGTTTTATTGGATGATGATTCTACAGATATTCACTTTGATGATGAAACATTAAACTATTCTATTTCACAGAAGCACAAAATGCCCTTTTCTTTTAGAAACCTATCGGCGGGGTATTCTTCTATATTGAAAGTGTTTACTGAGTTATTAATGACTGTTGAGGTATCAGAATTTACGCCTGAAAAAATTAATGGATTTGTCGTTATAGATGAAGTGGATGCTCATTTACACCCCTCATTGCAAAGGAAAGTTCTGCCCTTCTTTAGCGAACTATTCCCTAATATTCAATTTATCGTGTCAACACATTCACCATTTGTTATTTCTTCTGAAAGTAACTCTGTCGTATATGATTTATCGACTACTACGCTAATTGATGATGATTTGAGAACATATAGTACAGATGTAATTCTGGACGCAATTTTAGAAGTACCAAATTATTCAGTTTACTTGGAAAATATTTTAAATAAATTAGATGATGAAGCTTTTGTAAATAAAAACATTATTGAAATCCAAAAACTTCTTAAAAACCCAGAGTTTTTAGATGATGAATCTCAGGTACAGCTAGCTGCCGCATATAGCAAGTTTAAACAGTCTTAAAAGGGATTTTGTTGATATGTTTAATGTTGTTAGAACAGATCCTGCTCCTCAATCCATTTTAGATGGAGTTAAAAACTATAATCGTGAGGATATATTAGAAGCACTAAACCTAATGTTTCATTCAAAGTGCTATATTTGCGAAATTTTAGATCCTCAAGCATGTGCAATAGAGCATTTTGATGCTGAACACGCTGATAGAACTGATTGGGAAAATCTTTACTTCGCCTGTCATAGGTGTAATTCGAACTTTAAGAATGCATATTATAATAACTTAATAGACCCTGCTGATCCTCAAACAGACGCATTTAGAGCAATACATCACAAATTTCCAACTACACCTAATGGCTATGTTGGCATATCAAGGAATGAGAACGTTCCAGATTCACCTAGTATTAGGCAAACTGTTGAATTGATTGATAAGGTGTTTAATGACGAATCTACTGGTAATCGCAAAATAACACGTAAAATGTTACGAAAAAAACTATTTTCAATATTGGCTAAAGTTTTCACTGAAGTGACAATTTTTACAGGTGATGATAGTACCCCTCAACAGAAAAGTGATGCTGAACAAAAAATAATCCACTTTTTGCGTGTTGAACAAGAATTTTCTGCTTTCATACGCTGGATGATATTAGATGATCTAACCTTAGGCCCTCATTTTGAGCAGTATGTAGTTGATTAACAAAGCCAATGGTGGCTGGTCTTGTGTTTTGCATTTTGATACAGGTTTTATCAACGACCTTTATTCGCTCAATTGAGACCTTAACTCAAACGCACTTTGGGGCAGGAATGCGTTGGCGGAACGTCCGTTTTGTAGAATGTAACCAATATCTCTGGGTGACTGTGACCGTCTCTTGAACGCTCAAAGATGACCTTATTTTCTCGACTTAATCTTACTTCAGTCTAAATTCCCCTTTAAGGAAGATACTTAGAATTAAGGTCGCATATCGATAATACAGAGGACGCTCAATCACTACTTAGAAAATGCCGTCTCCCGTTGCTCCCAGGCAACGGATCTCGACTGGAAACCTTTAGGGTTATCCAACCGAGGGAAATTGGTGTACCCACGGTAAGAGCTGGCACTGGGAAGGCTAGCTGGGTTAGTTGTACGAATGCGTTGCAAGTGGCCCTGGTGAATGGCAGAGCAATAAAGCGAAGAAGCAGGCACGTGTGCCTGCTTTTTTCTTTTCCAGCGCAGAAGGCTTTCGTGTTGGGGTAAACGAACGCCCTTAATTCCTCTGACTCGGTGCTATGTACTCATGCAGGTCAAAAAATAGAGGAGTTTCTGCATGACGTCTAAACAAAGATTGGTTCTTACTACTTTAGATAAGCTTTGTTGGCTATTTATGAGGGTAGGGGATGTTTTGTTATTTGTGTTCCTGGTCGACATGCTGGTGCCGATACGTCAGGCATTGGGTTGTCCGCTGCAAACTATGGATATTCTGATTGCTTTAGTGTCAGCCTGGATGGTAGCGCTGCTGTTGTGGATTGTGCAGTTAGAGCTATCTAATAAGTATGAGTAGTTCCCCGTGTGAACGCTTATTTAGTTATGCAGTTGAATAAAACAGGAGGACAGACTGCATGAATCGAATGAGTAAAAGACAATATATTATCCGGGCAATACATGAACTGCTTCATACATTTGCTTTGGTAAACCTGGTTATCTGGATAAGTAACTGGCTTGGCCTGGTCACAGTCAATACAACTTACAAGTTGAGTGACATAACAGGGCTTATGATAATCACTGGCATCTATGTGATATCCGTTGCACTCAAGGTTTGGAGCCTTGGTAAGCGCAACATATAACACTGTCGGCACCCTTGGGTGCCGATTTCTTATGAGTAAAAGAGTGTGTTTATGGGCTCGGTGAATTTTGTCCTGAAAATTAACTTCTCTTGCAGCAAGGTCGCCTCCTGAGTGGTGAGATACGGCGCTTTGGTTTTCTTGTCGTATCGATGCGGGAGCTCATCAAGTAACTGGCGTTGAAAGCGCCTGGTGTCGTCAATTACTCTGCCTGAGCTGCTGACAAAAAAGACCTTATCAAACAGTGGGCGCTGACAAAGCATATTGTTGGCAAGCTTCAGTAAGGTGGCCTCCACCTTGTTCTTATTTTTAAACGAATTCTCCAGCTCAATTGCAGCGGTACTGTAATCTGAGTTAATGACAACGGCATCAACGTTTTTGATGTCGTTGGACGGGTAGAGGCGTTTAAATTCTTTCTCGGTGACAAAGCCTCGCCATTGCGGGGCAGGTTGACCACTGGTGGTTTTGTTGTGCACTCCCTGCATCAACACAAATTGTAAGATGGAATCGTGCATGATGCTGTTCTGATTGAGTTGCTCAATGGGATTGGTTTTGGACCGAAACAGTATTTCATGGCGTATTACTTCCTCAGCATACCTGGCACCGGAAAACGTCAGTACGTAGACAACCCCATCAGCGGCGCGGCTGGTTTTTACTTTTTCGAGTAACTGCTTTTTGATCAGCTTGTTTAGTAATTCGGTGACCTTGTGTCTTTGTATTTCGAAAATGGCCGTCAAGGCGATGGCTGAGACAAAGCCAAATCGCGCTGCCAGTACCACGGCTATCTCTTCTTTTCTTCTGGCCTTGTGTCGATTGCTCAAGTTCTTTGAGTAATACATATCGATTTCAAAATAAGGCTGATACACATTCCAGTTGGTAATACGTTCGGTATTGTCGAATAACAGCATAAGACTCCTTTGTAAGTCTATTGAGTAGGACTTTTACAAAGGTTCGTACTATGCGAAATAGTGCAATTTTCAGGTTGTTGTTGGGTAACTGAGTCGGTGTTTTAGTCGCGGCGCACTACCCAGCAGGGCACCTGACTCTTTACCACTATCAGCAGGGAGGCATTTAAAAACTCAAAACGATGTTTTGAGTTTTATCGCTTGAACCGCCCGCCAGCTCTGGATGTTGACGTTCGTCAACGAGCTGGCTCTACGTCACTTTGTGACTAGCTCATCAAGCTCAGCGCATGTTCGGCTGCGCCGCACTAACCCCATTTTTACCATGCTTAGCTATGCAACATTCAGTTGTGTTGCTGGCATAGCCAATCAGCCTACTCGGTTCCTCGTATGCCAGGGGTTTGGCACTTACACGCTTCGCTGCTGCTGCCAAATTTTTGCGCGGCAAAAACAAAACTGGGGTTAGTTCGCCGTAGCCGAACATGCGCTGCTTCACGTTGCCATTTGCTTCGCAATGACAACATTACGCGATTTATTGGTTTGATTCTCAAACGCACTTTATTGCAGCCAAAGCCTTGCTTTGCTACGGGTGTTTGCGCTTTGCTTTATTAACTAACGGTGCTCCATAATGAGCAGAACTAGGTGAGTAAGAGGGAGGGGGAACCTAAAGGGATTGCTTGAGCGAAACAATTACATTGTTGCTGAGCTATCGCAGTCAATGAAATTGAAAATGCCATATTTTTTATTAATTTACTAGTAACACACAGCAATTTAAACAACGTTAGGGTAATAAAAATATGACGCTATTAAGCCAACAGCTGTTCGGTCATTGTGACTGTGAGAGCGATACCACCTCATCTCAAAGCAATGAGGTAGAAGCCATCTCATCGGAGCCTCAAGTAAATCCGGCCAACGGCTTACCGATGATTGCAGACTCCATGATAGACGTGAGCGGTAACGTTTACGGCACAAGCTCACAGGATATGACGCGGTCATTATGCACTGACAGCCATGAACTTACGACGCTCTGTGAACCATCAATGGGTAGCGTGGAGGAGTTAAACAGCGATGCAGGATTCATCCTTGAGGATGATAGCTTTAACACCTTTTCTGATGACAGCGGAGCCACAGATTGGGGCACCGGATTCTCAGACAATGCGGTGGGAGAGTGGTGACAGGCTAGTGTGCGTTTAAACCTATTATGTCTCTAAGTTGTTACTAGCAACGTCAATCAAAGGCACCTGTTTAATTGTTTTAGCTGGTGCCTTTTTTCACACTAATGCCTATCAGCAAAATGTTGTTTTTTTACTCCTTTGGAAGCGGAATTTTTGTTAGTTAGGAGGTGCTTCTTTGTAATGTAGTAGCGGTGTTTGCTTAATCATTTTTTTTTGATTTAAAAAGCTTTTGTTCAAATAACGAAAATGTTTTAGGTCAACGAGAGTTTAAAAATGAGAAAATTAGTACCGCTTAGCAAGTATTGTGAACTTTCCGGAGAAAAGAGAAAAGCAGTTGAGCGTCGCATTGAGCGCGGAATATGGGCTTATGGTGAACAGGTTTTAAAAATTAAAGGAGTTCGCGAGCGATGGATAGACCTAGCCGCAGTTGAGGCTTGGGTTCGACAAAGCACAATGCACTGAAGGGTTGTACTCACATTAATAAAAAGCAAGTACCGAAAAAATCAGTGAGCTAAGCACCATACGTGGTGCTTTTTTTATGTTATTTAGAGCGAAAGAAATTGGGGTATTTAAGTTATGTAGGAGAGTTTATAGCAATTACATTGTTGCTGAGCTATCGCAGTCAATGAAATTGAATTTGCCATATTTTCCAGTAAATTACCAGCAATAAATACAAGCTTTTGTCAGGCGAGGTTTATTGTTAGCTCACAACAATAAAGTAAAGCGTTTTTTGTTTTGCATAATCCTAATTCTTTTTTTTTTAAATTTTCTGTTCAAATTTATTACTCATTAGCAACTCATTAAGAGGCTCATATGTTAAGAGTTTTACCACTTCAGATGTATTGCAAAGAGTTTGGCGTTGATAAGACTGAGATCGAACGATTGATAGCATCAGGGGTTTGGATTTACGGAAAACACATTCGCAAAGTAGAAAATGTACGCGAGAGATGGATAGACCTAGACAGTGTTGAAAGCTTGAACTAGAACAAAGTGGAAAGAAAATGACAATAAAGGTAGATAAGAGTTTAAAGCTTCAACGCGGCGTGACCGTGCGCAAGAATCGTTATGGTGTGCCTACGAGTATCCAAATTTGCTTCAAATACAAAGGTCATACTTGCCGTGAAAAAGTTAACTATCCGTTGACACAGCAAGGTGTAAATAGCGCTATTTATTTGCTTGGTAAAATTAAGACCGAAATTCAGCAGGGGACGTTTTACTATGCAGATCATTTTCCGAACTCTAACCGACTGACAACTTTTGGCCATGCTAAACGTGGGGCCGTAATTGCGGATTACTTAAATAAGGTTATAAAAAACAGTCAACAGAGAGAACTTGCTAAGTCGACTATCACTGGCTATGAAAAAGCGCACTCAGCATTGAAAGCGCTCTGGACTGTGCCCGTGGGTGAATTGACATTGATGATAATTATAAATTTTTTGAAAGCGCAGAATTGGTCTAGTAAGACAAGCCGGAATCGTATCTCAGTCCTTAGCAAAGCTTTAGACTTGGCTGTTATTGATGAACTTATTACTTCCAACCCACTGAAAAAGCTTAAGCTATCTGAGCATGTCAGAGTTAATAACAAAGTCAGTTCGAGGGGGAAACATGAAGATGTGAATCCTTTTTCTCCAGCTGAAATCGAAAAAATCTTGGGCGCTGCTAGCGGTACAGATCGTGCAATTATTGCGCTGTGCAATGACACAGGTTTGCGTAGCAGCGAATGGGTCGCTTTAAAAAAAGAAGATGTGTGCTTTGTCTCAAAAACAATTTCTATTTACGAAGCTATAGTTGAGGGAGTTACGAAAGACCCTAAATCAAAAAGTGGAAAAAGGACAATTCCTGTGTCAGATACAGTTATGTCTTATCTTGAAGAAGAGATGAATAGTCAAGATAGTGAGTACGTGTTTTTAAATAAGAAAGGAAATCATTTCAACCAAGACTCTTTTAGAAAGCATCGCTGGTCGAAAGTAATTGGTGAAGCAGGTGTTAAATATCGTTACCCTTATCAATTGCGTCATACTTTTGCTAGCCGACTAATTTCTGAGGGTGAGAATGTGTGGAAAGTATCTAAATTGCTGGGCCATAAATCCCCTGAGACTGTCTTTAAACATTATGCCCAATATATTGAAGCTTATGAGAAGAAGGTGGAGACTTTAAGATAACAGCCTTAGTTAGGCCTTCTCGTAAAGTTTATATCAAAACACCGCTGTAGAGCGGTGTTTTTCTTGATGTTAAGAAGTTTCAACCTAATTAGGGATGCAGTCTGAGTTAACACTCCTTAGCTAAGCTGAATGCTCTGGAATCGGCCGATACGAGCCGCGGATTATGGCTTTGACTTAAACTTTATCCAATTATCAATATCTACTCTTTTCCACGCGACTGCACGAGCAGAGAGTTTAAAACCCTCGGGGAATCGACCTTCCTTAATCATAGTGTATATAGTGGAGCGGGATAACCCAGTCATCCGAGAGATATCTTGTAGCCTTACAAGCTCGCTCACTTGACTTTTTTCAGCCTCTAACAGAGATATTGAAGAAGGAGTCGGAGGTGCGGTTTCAAACTGACTTTGTTGTAATTTTAAAGCTGCTTTCAGGTTTGTGATTTGTGTGAGAAATAAGTTGAGCTCAGAAATTGTGTTGGTACAACGGAGCTCGATTAGCTCCAAATACATTTGAACTTCTGATGGGGTGTGATTGGCTGGCTTCATTTAGATAAACTCAAAAGCGATTACATAAGATCTAAAGTAGAAAAATCCCCTTACTTGGTCAATCTGCTATCAACTCTACTTTCGTTAGCTTCCTTATTTACGCCGTTTTACCGCCAAAAAGTCGAAAATTTTGTGTGTACTATGCGTGTAATTTGAGTGGAATTCGATGTTTTTAATTTAATGAATGATTTGGCTGAAACTCAGCAGTGGCGGTGTGTGTAGCAGGGGTGTACTTTGTAGTGGGTGCTCAGTGGGTGTTTATTAGGTAAAAACCCTTCCAAGCCCCGTGTAGTGGGGGCTTGGTGGGTGTTTGAGTGGTGGAGCTGGGGGGATTTGAACCCCCGTCCGGAAAGCGTCGACCTTCGGTCCTACATGTTTAGTATCGTCTATTGGTTAACCTTTGAGTCTCGGACGAACACGATAAACAAAGGCGAGGCCGCTTAGTTTTAGCCCTTCAACCCCGGCCAGGGTTTCCGTAGCGAGTCCGTGTAGGGTGACACTTCAGAACCGGGTCCACAGACATACACCGGAGAAGTGCTAGCGGGCTATTATGCCGCTAGAGCGTAGTTATCGTCGTTTGCGATTACTTTAAATGCGGCTTTTTTACGAGGCCAACCGCACCTCGACATGCACCTTAGGCTTCTTGAATCCCGTCGAATCCTAATCAGCCCCTGAAATACGTTTCAGTCCTTGAAGTATAACTGAGTCGGCGCCTGCACCACAAGCACGATATGAGAATTTGTTATAAATCAGCGCTGTTCGTCTAGTTAATACACAGTAAACTGGGTAGTTGTATAACAAAACAGTCATGATCGCTCAGGTTGGGCGCTAACAATGATTACTCTGACGCTGTTTGTTCAGGGGTTTGCTCCTGCTCATCTATCGGCAAAGGCCAGCCGCCAAGGGCTTGCCATTTGTTGACTATATAGCAAAAGAGCTCGGCGGTGCGCTCGGTGTCATACAAGGCACTGTGCGCCTTGGAGTTATCGAATTCGATGCCGGCGGCACGACAGGCCTTGGCCAGCACGGTTTGTCCCAGCGCTAAGCCCGCCAGTGAGGTGGTATCAAAGCTGACAAAAGGGTGAAATGGGGTGCGTTTAATTTTGCAACGCTCGATGGCGGCATTCAAAAAGCCGTGATCAAACGCGGAGTTATGAGCGACTACAACAGAGCGCTGACAACCGGCGTCCTTTTGCGCCTTGCGCACAAATTTACAAATGCTTTTTATCGCTTCAAGCTCGTCAACCGCGCCGCGTAGTGCGCAAAACGGGTCGATACCGTTAAATTCGATGGCTGCCTGCTCAATATTGGCGCCCTCAAACGGAGTAATATGAAAATGCTCGGTTTGATCCAAGCTCAGCACGCCCTGGTCGTCCATTTTTAAGGTAGTGACAGCAATTTCCAATAACGCATCGGTTTCTTTATTAAAGCCTGCGGTTTCAACGTCGATAACTACTGGAAAGAAGCCGCGAAAGCGTTGTGAAAAAAGAGGTTGTTGTGCGTCTGCCATCAATTTACTGCCCAAAGCCGATAAAGGTCGGCTATTATCGCAAAAACTCGACCCGGCCAACAGGGCTAAGGAAAAATTATTGTTGCTCACCCTAGCTGCCTCTAGTGGGAGGTTTATAAATTGCTAAATTTCCTATAGAGCCAGAATGTAATTTGAGGTCAAAGAGCCAATTAGATGTTGCGTCCAATAATACCCTGGTTGACTCGGGGCAAAAACCGTCGCGTGGTGATCAAGATGGCTAAGTCGTAGCAAGGCGTTAGTGAATTCGGGGAAAGTAAAAAGCCAGCGGGCCGCTGGCTTTTTTATGCTTATACCAATTCTGTTAAGTATGTGAGCAGAGATAGCGCTGGATAAATGATGTGATAACAAGGCGGAATTTTTCTTATGTAGTTATTCTCCATAGAAAAATTCCAACGCCGTTAGCATGATATTTAGCCCGCTAGAATGATTAGCTATTTAAGTGAATTGGATCACATGTCGCCGGCGGTCTTGGCGTTGACCATGGCGCTGATCTCTGTCCATTCGCCGCGCTGGTATACGGCAATGCGCAGCGGGTGGCCGGCAACATTATAAAACAGGGTAAAGCGGTCGATATCGCTGGTGATCTTCAGCGGCTCACCCAGTTTGTCGCTATAGAACGACTGCACCTGGCTGTCACTAAGGCGAGTGAAACCGTCTAAGACCATAGGGTACTTTTTTTCCACCGTCATGTGGGTTTGAAAATCTTCTGGCAACGGCAAGATAGATAAGTCGGCGTTAGCCTGGTGGCTGGCGGCCATCAGCAGGCCTGCAAATGTTAAGGTTGCCGCTCGACGAAGCGCGTTGTTCATGGTTTCACTCCATTTATATAAAATTATTAACCTGGATTGTAGGTCTAGGGCTTTATTCGTCTTATCCGTGTTAAGGGAATAAATAAGTTACGGCTCAAGCAGTTACTATCCCAGTTCAGGTTTATTACTTATCATATATAAAGTTAACCCATGTTTAACGAAAAATCATGTTATTTGTCCGCGTTTTAGGCCTCGGATAATAAATCGGGCCGGATGCAGGGCCTGATCAACACGTAAACTAAGAGGAAGTGGTTCATCACACAGGCTGGCAACCAGCGTCTCGGCACATATGGGAGCAGTGCATAAACCGCGGGCTCCGAGGCCGGTAAACAGGTGTAAACCGCTAAACTCGTGCTGCAAGGGCTCAGCTTGCTGCCATACGCCCACACCCAGTTGTGGGAAGGCCTTCATATATTCATGATCTTGTGCATATTGACCAAAGAGCGGCAGGTGATCGCTCAAGGTGGCGCGAATGGCCGCCTTAGCGCCTGTGACTGTGCCTAACTCCTCGGTCCAATCACATTCACCATAAAAGTCGGCAAATTGCTGCCAGTTGGTGTCATTATCCTCGGCGCGAATATCCCGCTCTTTGGTGTCCTTGGTAAAGGTGGCGCCCATGCAATGCGCGCCCTGGCTACTTGGGGTGAAGTAACCCTTGTGGCAAAGCACGGTATTAAGTTTGCTTGAAGCCGAGCTGTTTTCCAGATGTGATACTTGCCCGCGCACGCTTTGCAGCGCCAAGCCTTGACCCGGCAGCAGGCTGTCACTGTGCTCACCCATACAAATAAAGACATCGTCGAACGGGCCGTAGGTTTGCTGCTCACCCTCTAGATACCATTGCCCGTCTTGTTGACTCAAAGAGCGGATAGGGGTGTTAAAATTGAGCTCGTGCGCCACCTTTTGGCAGGCGGCATCCGCTAAGGCCTGCACCAATTGTGGCGGGCTCAGCCAGCCACCTTTGGGAATAAACAGGCCACTATAAGGGATATCTACTGCCGCTAATTCACTGGCCTGCTCGGCATCCACCTTATGGATCAGCCAGTTAGGCCAGTTATCCTTGGCCACCAAGTTAGCGTGGCGTTTGCGCATCTCATCCTTTACCCCTTGTAACAAGACGCCGCACCATTGGTGATCGAAGGTGAAACCCTCACTCAGTAATTGATCATACAAGCGTCTGGCGTAGGCAAAGCTGTGGGCAAAGAATTCGCTTGAAGGCGACACATCCGCCTGTAGATGCGGGTAGAGGGCGCCCTGATTGTTGTGGGAGGCACCCTGGGCCAGATCGCCGTCGGCGCAAAACAAGTTGGCGGCGATATTGCGGGCGCTAAGACGATGCAGCAACAGGCTGCTGGCAATGCCGCCGCCGATAATGGCGACCTTATTTAAGGCGCGTGCCTGGCGCTGATAGGGAGCTGGGCAGTTGGCTTGTGCTGTCGGCGCTGTTAGTTGACCTACTATCATCTCTCGTTTGCGGCCATAGCCCTTAACTTTTTTTACCTCAAAGCCGGCATCTTTCAAGCCGCGGCGGACAAAACCGGCGGCGGTAAAAGTGGCAAAGGTGGCCTGCTCGTGGCCTAAATGAGCCATGGCATCGAACAGGCTTTGTTGCCACATATCCGGGTTTTTACTCGGTGCAAAGCCGTCTAAAAACCAGGCATCGACCAGTCCGGCGCTGCCATAATTAAGCTGAGCCAATGAGTCCTTTACATCGCCTATCCATAAATCCAGGGTAACATTGCCAAAGTGTAGACGGTGGCAACCGGGCAGGGCGTCAGGGTACTGGGCCAGTAATTGCTCGGCATATTGACTCAGTTGCGGCCAGTTATTCAGGGCCTTGGACAGATCGACTTTGCGAATGGGAAATTTCTCAAATGAGATAAAATGCAAGCGCTCGGCCTTTTTATCGGCACACTGGGTAAAGCGCTGCCAGGCATTAAGAAAGTTAAGGCCGGTGCCAAAGCCGGTTTCGGCAATCACAAAATGTTTGCGAGGATGTGATTTTAGTCTCTCATCTATCTGATTATGCTGATAAAATACAAAGTCAGATTCGGCCAAGCCGTCTTCGTTGGAAAAATAAACATCGTCAAAGGCATCGGCTACCGGAGTGCCGGTGTCATTAAAATGGATAGTCGCGTGGGTGATCATGAAGACTCAAGGCTTAACAGTTTGGCCGCTATTTTAACGTCTTTAGGGCGGCACGTATATTGTCACCAAAAGATCATCGCGACATGCTTGAAAAGTTCAGAGTACAGATGTACGCTGGAATGACCACTTTGTAGGACATTTGCGCGTACACTACACGCAATTTAGGAATAAGCTAGGGTAAATTCTCATGAGAAGAGCCGTAATTACGGGTATCGGTGTAGTTTCAAGCATCGGTAATAATAAAGAAGAAGTATTAGAGTCTTTAAAAACGGGCAAAAGCGGTATCGCTTTTAACCCAGAGTTTGCTGAATACAACCTTCGTAGCCAGGTTTCTGGCAGCATCGACTTAGATGTGAAAGAGCACGTTGATCGCAAAGCATTCCGTTTTATGGGTGATGCGGCAGCCTATGCTTATATTTCTATGGCTCAGGCGATTGCCGATGCCAAACTAACGGATGAGCAAGTATCTAACGAGCGCACCGGCCTTATCGTTGGCTCAGGTGGCGGTTCATCTAAGTACCAGGTTGAAGCGGCGGACACCTTACGCGAAAAAGGCGTTAAGCGTGTAGGTCCTTACATGGTTCCTCGTACCATGGCGAGCACAACTTCTGCGTGTTTGGCCACTCCTTTTAAAATTAAAGGCGTTAACTACTCAATCAGCTCGGCTTGTGCCACATCTGCACACTGTATCGGTCACGCGGTTGAGCAAATCCAGCTGGGTAAACAAGACGTGATCTTCGCCGGTGGTGGTGAAGAGCTACACTGGACCCTAGCAATGGAATTCGACGCCATGGGTGCCTTGTCTACCAAGTACAACGAGACACCTGAAAAAGCATCACGCACCTATGACGCTAACCGTGACGGTTTCGTTATCTCTGGTGGTGGCGGTATCGTGGTTGTTGAAGAGCTAGAGCATGCCCTTGCTCGTGGCGCGCACATCTACGCTGAAATCACGGGTTACGGTGCCACTTCTGATGGTTACGACATGGTAGCCCCTTCGGGTGAAGGTGCGGTACGTTGTATGCGCCAAGCCATGCAAGACCTAGACACGCCGGTTGATTACCTGAACACGCACGGCACTTCAACGCCTGTAGGGGATGTAAAAGAGCTGGGTGCGATTCAAGAAGTGTTCGGTGGCAACTCACCTGCTATCAGTGCAACCAAGGCGATGACAGGTCACGCTCTAGGCGCCGCCGGTGTACACGAAGCAATTTACTCATTGCTAATGCTTGAGAACAACTTCGTAGCACCGTCTATCAATATCGACGAGCTGGATGAGCAGGCACAAGGCCTGGACATTGTGACCGAGCGTCGCGATGTTGAGCTTAACACCGTGATGTCTAACAGCTTCGGTTTTGGTGGCACCAACGCGACCCTGGTAATGAGCAAGTACAAAGCTTAATACCGACCTGAGTTTGCAGAAAAAGCCACGCAATTGCGTGGCTTTTTTGCTTTGTGGCAGCAGCATGATTAAAATAGCGCTCCGCTAGTCCCTCTGGGAAGAAAAATGAAAATATTAGCAGATCAAAATATGCCCCTTGTGGATGCCTTTTTTGCCCGCTTGGGCGAGATTGAGCGATTCGATGGCAGGGCCTTGACTCCAGAAATGGTCAAGGATGCGGACGTATTACTAACGCGCTCGGTGACCCAGGTTAATGCCGAGTTGTTGGCGCAAAATACCAGCTTAAAGTTTGTCGGCACCGCCACCATAGGCGTCGATCATATAGATCAAGCTTACTTAGCCGAGCGTCAGGTGCCTTTTGCCAGTGCTCCGGGTTGTAATGCGGTGGCCGTAGCGGAATATGTACTCAGTGCGGTGTTTGCCCTAGCGCAAGAGCAGCATTTTTCTGTGTTCGACAAAACCATTGCCATTGTTGGTGTCGGTAATATCGGCCAGTGTCTGGCGGATAAACTCGCCGCTATCGGCGTGAAAACTCTTTTGGTCGACCCGCCGAGACAGACGCGCGGCGATGTCGGAGACTGGCACAGCCTGGAAACAGTCCTAGCCGAGGCCGATATCATCACCTTTCATGTGCCCCTGGTTAAAGACGGCGAGCATTGCACCTATCATTTACTCGATAAGCAGCGCATCGATGCATTGAGTGAAGGTAAAATTCTGATCAATGCCAGCCGTGGTGATGTGATAGACAATCAGGCCCTGTTAGCGCGTCAGCAAGCCGAGGATGACTTATGCTTGGTGTTGGATGTGTGGGAAAACGAGCCGGATATTCTCGAAGAGCTGTTGCCCTATGTAGAGCTGGCGACGGTGCATATTGCCGGACATACGCTGGAGGGCAAGGGCCGTGGTACCTTGATGCTATATCAAGCCTTGTGTCAGCACCTGGATCTGACACCCAACAGTGATTTAGCGCAGCATTTGCCGACACCAAGCCTGACTCAGCTTACTCTAAGCGAGAGCTGGAGTAAGGAGGAGCTTGGCGCCCTGGTACACCTAATTTACGATGTGCGTCGTGATGACGCCATTTTACGTGCACAACTGCATAGCCATGGCTTTGATCTGTTGCGCAAAACCTATCCGGTTCGCCGCGAGCTCAGCACCTTGACGCTCAGCGGTAGTAACCCTTACCTGAGCGCCTTGGCAGCGTTTGGGTTTAGTATTTAACGCCTTGAGGAAGAGATATGTCGCAAAAATATAATGTCGCGGTATTGGGCGCCACTGGTTTAGTGGGTCGTCAAATCATAGAGACCTTGGCGGAAAGAAAATTTCCGGTTGATCAACTGTTCCCATTGGCCAGCAGCCGCTCTGCGGGTGAAGAGATTGAATTCAACGGCGAAACCATAGAAGTACTTGATGTTGAGCAGTTCGACTTTGCCAATGCGCATATTGGCTTGTTCTCGGCCGGTGGCAGTGTGTCTGAAAAATACGCGCCCATCGCTGCAGAGGCTGGGTGTGTGGTTATCGACAATACCTCACAATTCCGTTACGACTATGATGTGCCTCTGGTTGTGCCGGAAGTGAATGCGGCCAGTCTGGCGGATTTCCGTAACCGCAATATTATTGCCAACCCAAATTGTTCAACCATCCAGATGCTGGTGGCGCTCAAGCCAATTTACGATGCTTACGGCATTGAACGCATTAATGTCTCTACTTACCAAGCGGTGTCGGGTGCAGGTAAAGAAGCGGTTGACGAGCTGGCAAAGCAAACCGCTAACCTGATGAATGGTCGTCCACTGGACAATAAGGTTTTCACCAAGCAAATGGCGTTTAACGTTATTCCGCAAATCGATGCCTTTGAAGACAACGGCTATACCCGCGAAGAAATGAAAATGGTGTGGGAAACGCAGAAGATCCTGGGTGATGAAACCGTAATGGTGAACCCAACGGCGGTGCGCGTGCCGGTATTCTTCGGTCATGCCGAGGCCATTCATTTAGAAACCCGGATGCCGGTGGACGTTGAGCACGTTAAGCAGTTATTACAGGATGCCCCGGGTGTTGAGCTTATCGAAGACGAGCATGATTACCCAACGCCGGTATCCGATGCCAGCGGCAACGACAGTGTTTATGTCGGCCGTGTGCGTCAGGATATTTCTCATCCGCATGGCTTAAATATGTGGGTGGTGAGTGATAACACCCGTAAAGGTGCGGCTACCAACAGCGTACAGATTGCTGAAGAGCTGATCGCTCATTATCTTTGATATCATCGGCACAGGTTGTCGACCTTTGCCGCTATGGTTGTAGGTCGGCATTCTATGCCGACAAAATCCTCAATTAATATCACCATGTCGGCGCACAGCACCGACCTACAAGAGAGCGGCTAATGGCCGCTTTTTTTATACATATCAAGCGCTTCGTTCTAGATTTAAATTGCCTCACTGGTCGTGGATATTCGCCAATATCTGGTTTATAGTTTGCAAGTGGAATAATACTTGCTGTTACTTGCCATAAATTGCAAAAAAGCACAACAATAACAACGAATCGTCAAAAAATGCTCGTTTGCCCACAGCCCTGCAAATAAAGCACTTAACGTTAGTAAAGGAAAAGCATGCGCTCTCTAGTTACCCTGTTTTTTTTACTCCTGGCCTTAAGCCATGCTGGTGCCAGTGCGCAAAGCACCGAAAACCGTGACCCGGAAGGGGCTGATAATAGCGAGCAAATTCGTGCTATCGGGCCGATTAAACCGAGCGATACCCTGTGGCGTATTGCCGCCAGGGTGCGCCCGGACAATTCGGTGACCATGTATCAGGTGATGGTGGCGCTGTATGAAAAGAATCCAAACTCCTTCCTGGATAACAATCTTAACCATATGCGTGACGGCGCTTACTTACAGATACCGTCGATGCGGGAAATTCGCACCATAGATCCGCTTTTGGCCAAGGCCAAGTCGGAGCAAGACGATAAGTTGTGGGCCAAGATCAGAACTGCGGGTACAACCGCAAGTGTGAAAACAGGTAGGGTGCGTCAACAGCAGGCAGCACAAGCAAAACGTGAATTGGAATTAGAGATTGAGCGACTCAAGCAAGAGCAAAATGAGCGCTTAGTTGAGTTACAACAGCAGCTTAGCGCTTCGGTAAGCAATGCCGAGTCGATCCTCGCCGACAATGAGCGTCTACGTGCGCAATTGCAGAAAATTACCGATCAGCTTATTCAGGTTCAGGCCCTGCTTGATGAAAAAGATGCCGAGCTGCAACAACAGCTGCAGCAGTTTATGGCCGAGCGTAAGGCCATGGCGCGACAACAGCAAATTCAACAGGAGCAAAACGCCAACTGGTTTAATGCGTTGCCCGGCTGGTTGACTTGGCTGCTGATGATGACGCTGCCGGTTTTAGCCATTGTGGCGCTGGTGGTGATGTTTTTGAAAAAGCGAAGCAAGGAAGAAGCGCTTGGCCCGGTGGCAGCAGAGCCATTGACCGCCGAGACTCAAGCAGTTGCCGCGGCTCAGCCCTTAAACGAGCCGAATGAAGTGGATTTTGCCGCTAATTCCAAGGAAGAGAACGTCGAGGAAAAGAACGCCAAGGCAGAAATCAGCCAAGAAGAAGCAGTATTCCCGCAGCGCTCTGATTTACCGAGCATTGATGCCGATACCTATGTCGAGGCCGATAAACCGGTGTCACTAAGTGACAATCTGGACGCGCTGAGCGATGCAGAAATTAATGACTTATTTGTCACTAAGGTGCCGGCGAACGAAGAGCTAGATAAGGATGAGGTTCAGGGCGAAGACAAGGAGCTTTCAGCCGAGCTTTCAGCTGAACTTTTACCGGAAGATTTACCCGAGCATGCGGCAAGCGCAGAAGACGAGTTTTTACCTGAGGATTTAGCGGAGCCTTTGACAGAGCTTGCTCCTGAGCCTTCAGCTGAGCTCTTGCCAGAAGAGGTTGCCGATGAATTCGAAATTGATCAGCCGCTAGCTGGTGTACAGAGTGAAGATGATGAGCATTCAGGCGCTTCATCCGCCGAGCTTTCAGCCGAGCTTTCAGCTGAACTTTTACCGGAAGATTTACCCGAGCATGCGGCAAAGGCAGACGACGAGTTTTTACCTGAGGATTTAGCGGAGCCTTCTCCTGAGCCTTCCGCCGAGATCTTAGTGGAAGAAGTTGCCGATGAGTTCGATATCGATGCTCTGTTGGCGGCGGACTACGACGAAGACTCGGCCCTTGATGATGAGCAAATGGATGAAGCGTTTCTTGAGGATATCAGTGACACGGACTTCGATGCCATGCTTAACGAATTGGCAGAGTCACCGACTCAGTCAAGGGAGCAGCTGCCGGAACGGGACGATATTCCTGGTGATGTAGACTTGCAGGCATTGATGCAAGATGCGGATGATGATCTCGCCGATTTTGAACCCATCAATGATGGCCTTGTTGATGTGTTTAGCCAAGCCTCAGATGAAGCTGCAAGTGATGGTCAAAGTGAAGGCGAAACCGAGCAGGCGGCCGCACCACAAGAAATAGAAGCGGGCAGCGCAGGTCAGTATGTGGAAATCGATGATCTGCTGGCGCAAAGCGATGACGCCGAACTCGTTGAGGAGCCTTATAAAGACGCCAATATGGATGTGGGCCTGGGCGAGTTTGATGATTTGCTCGAAGATACTCCGAAAACAGATGTCGATACCGAGGACGGCGGTTATAGCGCTAAACTGGATTTGGCCCGTGCCTATCTGGAAATCGATGATCTTGACTCGGCACTGGAGGCGCTGCAAGAGGTGCTTGATAATGGCCCGCAAACCCTGCAGCAAGAAGCACTGGCACTGAAAGAGCGGCTTCAAAGATAAGCGCCTTGGCGTGATTGCTAACCCCTAATAAGCAGCCGGATTAGCTATTTAGGGCCAGAGCAGATAAAATGCCGAAAATTTTGCAATCGAAAAGAGTGTCAATGCGCGTCGCGTTAGGAATTGAGTATAACGGTGCTCGCTACAGTGGTTGGCAGCGCCAGTCCCATGTCAGCAGTATTCAGCAAGAAATTGAAACGGCCTTATCGCGAATTTGCGATCATCCGGTTGAGATCACCTGTGCCGGGCGCACCGATGCCGGTGTCCATGCCACGGGCCAGGTTATACACTTTGATACCCACGCCAAACGCGATATGGGCGCCTTTACCCTGGGCATGAATTCGCAGCTACCAGACGACATTGCCGTGCGCTATGCCATGCAGGCTGACGATGAATTTCATGCCCGCTTTAGTGCCACCGCCCGTCGTTATCGTTATGTGATTTACAATCATCCTTATCGCCCGGGAATTTTACGCTCCGGTGTGACCCATTATCACCAGCCCCTTGATGCCGAGCGCATGCATGCGGCTTGTCATTATATGCTGGGTGAGCAAGACTTTACCTCCTTTAGGGCGGTGCACTGCCAGTCCAATACGCCGTTTCGCAATATTCATCATCTTAATGTGGAGCGGGTGGGGGACTATATAGTCATAGATATCAAGGCCAATGCCTTTTTGCACCATATGGTACGTAATATCACCGGCTGTTTAATGGACATAGGCGTAGGCGCACAGGAGCCGGATTGGATGCAACATTTGTTGCAGCTTAAAGACCGCACCCAGGCCAGCGCCACCGCCAAGCCTAATGGTTTATACTTGGTGGATGTTGATTATCCCGAGAAGTGGCAAATACCTTCTACCCCTTTGGGGCCGCTGTTTCTGCCCAATAATTAGGGGAAAAATAGCGTCACTTTTTGATGTATTTAGTTCATACAAAAGTTTGACTGGTCGCCGTAATAGACTACGCCGACCAGTTTTTTATATCTAAGCAACTAAATTCATGTTTTAATTGTGCTAATTTATCGGCTAATTTTGGGGTGGTACATCCGCCTCGCTACTAACAAGCATTAAGAGAGTTGCAAATGAGCTGGTTAGAAAAGATCTTACCAAAAACAACCAAGTCTTCGGGCAAAAAAGAGATCCCTGAGGGCGTTTGGGCTAAATGTACTTCGTGTGATGCCATCCTTTATAAGGCTGAGCTAGAAAAGGCAATGAACGTGTGTCCTAAGTGTGATCACCATATGCGTATCACTGCACGTAAGCGTCTGGAGCTATTCTTAGACGACGCCGGTCGCACCGAGTTGGGCGCTCAGCATGAGCCTAAAGACGTCTTGAAATTTAAAGACTCGAAAAAGTATTCAGATCGTATCAACGCTGCACAAAAGAGCAGCGGTGAGAAAGATGCTCTGGTTGCCATGAAGGGCCAGCTAAAGGGTATTCCTGTTGCCGCAGTATCGTTTGAATTTGCCTACATGGGTGGTTCAATGGGCTCGGTAGTGGGCGCGCGTTTCGTTGAAGCCGTGAATGTGTGTCTAGAGCACAACATGCCACTGGTGTGCTTCTCTGCGTCGGGCGGTGCTCGTATGCAAGAAGCGCTTATGTCACTGATGCAGATGGCGAAAACCAGTGCTGCACTGGCGAAAATGAGCGAAAAAGGCCTGCCGTTTATCTCGGTACTGACCGACCCAACCATGGGTGGTGTATCGGCGTCATTGGCCATGCTAGGTGACGTTAACGTGGCTGAACCAAAGGCACTTATCGGTTTCGCCGGTCCGCGCGTAATCGAGCAAACTGTACGTGAAACCCTGCCTGATGGTTTCCAACGCAGTGAGTTCTTACTTGAGCACGGTGCCATCGACATGATCGTTGACCGCCGCGAAATGCGTGACACCTTAGCGCGTCTGCTGGCCAAGCTAATGAACTTGCCTTCTACCGAACAAGAGCATAGAGTAGCGTAAATTTCTCGGCAATCTAGAAACTTACCTATGTCAGATTCGAAACCGAGCCAATCGTCTAGCCTAGATGATTGGCTTTGTTATTTAGAGCAGATCCATCCTGCCAACATTGAAATGGGCCTTGAGCGCGTTCAGCGCGTGGCAGAGCAAATCGGCCTGCTTGATACCCGCAGCAAAATCATTCTTATCGCTGGCACCAACGGCAAGGGCACCACGGCCCAATGTTTAGAAGCGCTGCTATTAGCCCAAGGCTATAGCGTCGGTACCTATGCCTCGCCTCACCTTATTCGTTACAACGAGCGGGTGCGCATCAATGGCGCCGAGCTTGACGATCAAATTCATGTGGATGCCTTTAACGCGCTTGAACAAGGGCGAGGGGACACCGCACTGACTTATTTTGAGTTCGGCACCTTAGGGGCGCTGCACATCTTTAAGCGTATGGATGTGGATTATGTGCTGATGGAAGTAGGCCTAGGCGGGCGTTATGATGCCACCAATATAGTCACCCCCGTTGCCAGCGTGATCACCACGGTAGACCTGGATCATAAAGAATACCTGGGCGATACCCGCGAATTGGTAGGCTATGACAAGGCCGGTATTTTCCGCACCGGTGTGCCTGCTATTGTGGGTGATTTGGATATACCCCATACCGTAGTCGATTACGGCAAGGAAATTGGCGCCGATCTATGCCTATCCCGTCGCGATTTTCATTTTAGTGAAGATGAAGTCACCTTTAGCTGGCAAATGGACGATTATGATCTGTGCTTTGCCCAACCTGCTATTCCGGCGCAAAATGCCGCCACGGCGCTGAGCGTACTTTATAAACTCAACCTATTCCCGGATATCACGGTGATCGCCGATTGCCTTAAGGCCCTTAAGGTCACCGGGCGTTTTCAGACCCTGAGCGAGCAGCCTCGAGTAGTCACGGATGTGGCTCATAATCGCGAGTCTGCACGTTTTCTCGCCAAGCGTTTACAATCCTTTAAGCAACAAGGGGTTAGTATTTATGCTATCGTTGGTATGTTGGCCGACAAAGAGCACGCCGATGTTATTGAAGCGATGAAGGATGCGGTCGATTATTGGCATGTGGCTACCTTGGATAACCCCAGGGGCACACAGGCTGAGCAGTTGGCCAAAACGATAGGCAAGCAGGTCAGTGTAGCCGGCGCCCATAATTGTGTTGGCGATGCCATTGAGGCGGTTTTACCGCAACTTTGCGAGCAAAGCCTTTTGATTATTTTCGGATCGTTTTACACTGTAGCAGAAGCAATCACATTTTTTGAGAGTTAGGGGCTGTAAGAGTGAACTCAGGGTTTGTTAACCGTTTGATCGGAACCACTATTGTAGTTGTTGCCGCTATTGTTTTTATTCCTAATATTTTGGATGGCGATAAGGTGCGGTACAAGGAAGGTTTTAAAGCCATACCCGAGCGCCCTGAGTTCAAGTCTATCGACTTACAGCAGGCCTTGTCTGACAAGGCCGATATGGCTCCTTTACCTAAAGATGAAAAAATCGAAGAATTAACCTCCGACGATGAAAAGCTCGCTTCTGGCTCAGCTGAGGATTTAGTTGATGGTTTAGCCGGTGATTCCGTCGATAAAACTGCCGGCACACAGACGCCACAGCCAAAGGCGCAGCAACCCAGCACAGAAAGCACCACGGTGGCGGTTTCCACACTGACCAAGGATGAGCCCTTGGAGCGCCCCAAACAAAGTGGCTTAACGCAAATGGCCTATGTAGTGCAATTGGGTGCCTTTTCCCGCAAAGGCAGTGTCGATGCGCTGATGGCCAAGCTTAAGAGCAATGGTTTCAAGGTCTTTACCCGCGAGGTTAAAACCGCTAACGGCACCCTGACCAAGGTGTTGGTGGGGCCGGAATTAAGTAAGGAAAAGCTTGAGCAACAACTGCCCAAGTTACAAAAGCTGACCAATTTACAAGGTCGTATTACCCAGTTCCAAGTAACAAAATGATCTGGTATTTAACGTCCCGCTCCGCTAGAATGCGCCCAAACTAACGACTAGTGGTTATTATGATCTGGGTTGATTACGCCATTGCCGGCATTATTGCACTGTCTACCATTATTGGCTTAGTGCGAGGCTTTATTAAAGAGTCTATGTCGCTGGCCGTTTGGGCCGCTGCGTTTTTTGTATCCAGTATCTTTTACCCCTATTTAGCTTCCTACCTAACCAATATTTCAGAACCCCTTTTAAGAAATGCCGCAGCGATAGCCATACTGTTTTTCTCTACGCTGTTGTTGGGTGGATTGTTAAATTACATCTTAGGCGAGTTGGTGCAGCGCACCGGTTTGTCGGGTACCGATCGCGTGTTTGGAATCGTGTTTGGTGCCTTGCGTGGCGTGTTGGTCGTCAGCGCTATTCTATTCTTTCTCGATGCCTTTACCGGAGCCCCGAATACAAACTGGTGGAGCGCATCTCGACTTATCCCTGAATTTGGCTTTGTGATCGAGTGGTTTTTTGACTACCTCGAGAACAACTCAAGCTTTTTAAATTCAGCTAACCGTTAATCGGCGAGGAAATTTTAATGTGTGGTATCGTTGGTATAGTCGGAACATCGCCTGTTAATCAGGCTTTGTATGATGGCTTAACTGTTTTGCAACACCGCGGTCAGGATGCGGCGGGTATTATTACGATTGAAGATAATACCTTCAGTCTGCGTAAGGCCAATGGCTTAGTAAAAGATGTGTTCCATACAAGACACATGAAGCGCCTGCAGGGCAATATCGGCCTAGGTCATGTGCGTTACCCAACCGCGGGTACCTCAAGCTCGGCGGAAGCGCAGCCTTTCTACGTGAACTCGCCATTCGGTATTGCCATGGCCCATAACGGTAACCTGACTAACGCCGAGCAGCTAAAAGAGCAGCTGTTCAACGAGGCGCGTCGTCATGTAAATACCACCTCGGACTCCGAAATCCTGCTAAACGTGCTTGCCCATGAGCTGAGCAAGTGCGACAAGCTGAAATTAGCCGCAGAAGATATCTTTGCCGCTATTTCAGAGGTGAACTCTAAGGTTATCGGTGGTTATGCCACTATCGCCATGATCATCGGCCACGGCATGGTTGCGTTTCGTGACCCGCACGGTATTCGTCCGCTTATCTTTGGTAAGCGCGAAACTGAAAAGGGCACAGAGTACATGTTCTCATCAGAGAGCGTGGCACTGGACACAGACGGTTTTGAAGTTATCCGTGACGTAGCTCCGGGTGAAGCCATTTATGTAACCGAAGACGGTCAGTTGTACTCACAACTGTGCGCTGATAAGTCGGTTTACAACCCATGTCTTTTTGAATTCGTTTACTTTGCCCGTCCTGACTCAACTATCGATAATATGTCGGTATACGCCACACGCGTAAACATGGGTACCAAGCTGGGCGAGAAGATCAAACGCGAATGGTCTGATAAGGACATTGACGTGGTGATCCCAATTCCAGAGACTTCATGTGATATCGCTTTGGAAATCGCTTCAGTACTTGAACTGCCTTACCGTCAGGGCTTTGTGAAGAACCGTTATATCGGCCGTACCTTCATCATGCCGGGTCAGGAACTGCGTAAAAAGTCGGTACGTCGTAAGCTCAATGCCATTGCCCGTGAATTTAAAGGCAAAAACGTATTGTTGGTTGATGATTCAATCGTGCGCGGTACCACTTCAGCCCAGATCGTTGAAATGGCCCGTGAAGCCGGCGCTAAGAATGTATACTTTGCCTCAGCGGCACCGGAAGTACGCTTCCCGAACGTCTATGGTATCGATATGCCATCGGCTGCCGAACTGATCGCTCATGGTCGTGAAGTAGAAGACATCAATGCCAGCATTGGCGCCGACGGTCTTATCTATCAATCACTGGAAGACCTGGTTGCCGCAGTATCCCAGGAAAACCCGGAAATCACCCGTTTTGAAACCTCGGTTTTCGATGGTTACTATGTGACCGGTGATATCGACCAGGATTACCTAAATCGTATCGACGAGCTACGTAATGACTCGGCCAAGTCTGGTCGTGAAAAGGCGATGTCGGCAAACTTGGAAATTCATAACCAAGACGATTAAGCGAATAGACAATAAAAAAGGAGCCTTTGGCTCCTTTTTTATTGCTTGAAATTATTGCTAGCGGCTGAAGGCGGCTAGCTAAAGATAGGTGAGACTATGCCGTTGGTCCATAAAATAGCGGTCGCCGCGAGGATAATCACTAAGAGCACCAAGCCACAGGTCACCACTGAGCTGGCATAGATAAAACCGCGTTCGTGAGGAATATGCATCAAGATTGGCACGCCGGTGTAGAGTAGATAGACCGAATAGCTGAGCGCCACCAAACCAACGCAGACAATAAACCACAAGGTCGGATAGAAGGCTGCAAAGGCCGCCATAAATACCGGTGTTGAGGTATAGGCCGCAAGCTCAAGTGTTTGCGTAAAGGTCGGCTCGGCACCGAAGGTTTTTGCCATCCAATGAGCCAAATAGGCCAGCGCAAATACGCCGACAATCAAGGCCACATACATGGCGCCACCAATAAGCAGTGCGCTGTCGTGAGTAAGATAGACGGGATCGCCGGTGCCGACGCTCCAACCTAAATGAACCGCCGAATAATAACCCATGATACTGGGGATCAGGGCGATAAGTAGAATATGCGATAAGCTGTAAAGTAGACTTTCGTGGCGGTTGTCGATGGTTTGCCACTCTTCAACCGGATGGGCGTACAAGCCCCAAAGATGATTTAGAATCATATAGTTACCCCTTAAATAAACTGGTTTTTGGCTGTATTATTTTTCACCAGCACTCATTTATGTATCGTCCAGAGCTAGAGGTTTGTCAAGAAAGTCCCCCCGCGCGATGAATATGGTAAAATAGCGCCAATTACCAAGATATTGATTGAAGTTATGCTGGCCAAGTACCAAGAATTATTAGCACCTATTCATTCTTTTTTGCGCTGTGAAACACCGCAATCCTGGGTTGAAGAAGCGAAAAAGCCGGAAAATCTGCGCATTATTCTGACCGATCACCTGATCTGTGAACTTAAAGCCGCGCAGAGCGCCATGTATCTTATTCGCCGTTATGCGGTGGACGAGCAAAGTGGTGAGGCCTTATTGCAGTGGCTTAAGCCTTATGAAGACTTTACCTATCGCCAGGTCGGCGATTGGCGCGCTCTTGCCGATCACAATAAGCTCAACAAATCCATGATCCCTAAATCCAGCGTACCTTATGGCCAGGAACTCATAGATAAAATGGTGCTTTTGATAAAAGAAGAGTTGCACCACTTTTATCAGGTGCTGGAGATCATGCAGGAATGCGGTATCGACTACGATAAAATCACCTCCAGCCGTTATGCCAAGGGGTTGTTGCGCCATGTACGCACCTATGAGCCCCAGGCTTTGATCGACAAGCTGATCTGTGGTGCCTATATTGAAGCGCGCTCATGTGAGCGTTTTGCCATGTTGGCGCCCCATGTGGATGCGCGTCTGGGTGAGTTTTATGTCTCCCTGCTGCGCTCAGAAGCGCGTCATTATCAGGATTACCTCACCTTGGCTTCGGCTCTCGCAGGTGAGGATATTTCCGAGCGCATCGCGTTTTTTGGTGAGGTGGAAGCGGAGTTAATTGCTTCGCCGGATAAGGATTTTAAGTTTCACAGTGGCGCCCCCGTTGCCGCTTAGCGGTTAACTAAAAAGTGGCCAACTTAAAACGCCTAACTAAAACAAAAAAGCCCACGCGCTAATTGTGCCTGGGCTTATCTTTTTTCCGGTGAGCTATTTAAAGTAAAGGCGCTCGCGCTCATGGCCATGGCAAAGGGTCAGGCCGCTAGCATCGGCCACTATGTAGGAGCTGTGCTCATACCAATCACCGAGTACCACCCGGGTTTTACCGCCGTGGTCATGAATGGCGGGGCGGTGGGTATGACCGTGGATCATCAGTTCCACCTGATGCGCGGCAAAGGTGTCCAGTACCGCACCAGGCTCGACATCTAAAATCTCAGCGCGTTTGTTTTTCTGGCTCATTTTACTCTTAATGCGCGCATTGCGGGCAACGCGGCGGCGATACCAAAGTGGCATGGCCAGCATTAATCTCGGCCACCACCAACCGCGAGACTTGCGGCGAAACTTTTGATATTCGATATCCTGCGTGCACATTTCATCGCCATGGAGCAGCACCACTTGTGTGCCATAGAGGTTGATTACGCTTTGCTCGGGCAGTAAAGTCACGCCCGCCTGGGCTGCGTATTTCTTGCCGATCAGAAAGTCACGGTTGCCATGAATAAAGTAGACCTTCACGCCACTATCACTTATCGCTTTTAATCTTGTGGCAATATCATCGCTCAGTGCTTCATTGGCATCATCACCAACCCAGACCTCAAAAAAATCACCGAGAATATAAAGCGCATCCACATCTGCATCTATATGGGTGTCTAAAAACTCAAAGAAGGCGGCGGTGATATCTGGCTGAGCGGCGCTCAAATGCAGGTCGGAAATAAACAGCGTACGTTTCATGGGGCCCTTAATAGCAAAAAGCGCGACAGAGCCGCGCTTATTAAAGTATTACTCTACAGTAACCTTAGTGATCACCACATCTTCAAGTGGTACATCCTGGTGGAAGCCAGCAGAGCCTGTGGCTACGCCTTTGATCTTCTCTACTACGTCCATGCCTTCAACAACTTCGGCAAATACACAGTAACCCCAGCCTTGCGACGTTTCGCTGCTGAAGTTTAGGAAGTCGTTGTTGTTCACATTAATAAAGAACTGAGCGGTGGCCGAATGTGGATCCGGCGTACGCGCCATGGCTACCGTGCCCACTTTGTTGCTTAGGCCGTTGTTGGCTTCGTTATCAATTGGGTCTTGCACAGACTTTTGGTCCATACCTGGTGTAAAACCACCACCTTGGATCATAAAGCCATCGATAACACGGTGGAAAATAGTGCCATCGTAAAAGCCTGATTTGGCGTAGTTTAAAAAGTTGGCAACTGTTTTAGGTGCTTCTGCTTCAAATAGCGCCAGCTTGATGGTGCCCATATTGGTTTCTAGTACAACCATGATGATTCTCTATGTATTGAGGTGAAAAGATTATTTTATCTCACAGCAGTGAAACACTCAATTGACTAAGGGAGGATAGGGCCATTAAGTCCTTTAATTTGTTGCTTTTGGTCTTTTGTTCGGTGGCGGCTTGCCCAGTGCGGTGGTAAGATAGCGCCATTAATATAACCGATAGGATCCCCTTGTAATGTTGCAGATATACAACACACTTTCACGTCAAAAAGAACACTTTGAGCCCTTGAATGCCAATAAAGTGGACATGTATGTGTGTGGGATCACCATTTACGATTATTGCCACGTTGGCCACGCCCGTACTTATGTGTCGTTCGACGTGATGAACCGTTACCTTCGCTACCTTGGCTATGACGTCACCTATGTGCGCAACATTACCGATGTGGACGATAAGATCATTGCTCGCGCCAATGAAAACAAAGAGCCTATCGATGCTTTAACTAAGCGCATGACGGCTTCCATGCATGAAGATTTTGCTGCCCTGAATATTTTGGCGCCGGATATCGAGCCTACGGTAACGGGTCATATGGATGACATTATCGCCATGATCGAGCGTCTTATTGCCAAAGAGCACGCCTATGTAGCGCAAAGCGGCGACGTGCTATTCGATGTTTCCAGCTTTAATGATTACGGCAAGCTATCACAGCAAGACTTAGAGATGCTTCAGGCCGGTGCGCGTGTTGAAGTTGCCGCAGGCAAAGACGATCCTTTGGACTTCGTGCTATGGAAAAAAGCCAAGGCTGGTGAGCCAAGCTGGTCGTCACCTTGGGGTGAAGGTCGCCCGGGCTGGCATATCGAATGTTCGGCCATGAGCTCTAAGCACCTAGGCGAATACTTTGATATTCACGGCGGTGGTTCGGATCTGCAGTTCCCACATCATGAGAACGAAATTGCCCAGTCGTGCTGTGCTAACAATGGCCGCTATGTAAAAACCTGGATCCACACCGGCATGGTGCAGGTAAATAAAGAAAAGATGTCTAAGTCATTAGGCAACTTCTTTACTGTGCGTGAGGTATTAAAAGCCTACGATCGTGAAACCGTGCGCTACTTCCTGATCAATGGTCATTATCGCAGCCAGTTGAACTACTCGCAGGAAAACCTGGAGCAAGCCCGCGCATCTTTAGAGCGCATCTACACAGCCCTACGTGATGTTGAGCCGGTTGAGATTGAGCTTAAAGGCAACAAGTATGCGGCGCGTTTTGAAGCGGCCATGAATGATGACTTCAATACGCCGGAAGCCTTGCCTGTGTTATTCGAGCTGGCAAAAGAAGTGAACCGCCTTAAGGGTGAAGATGCTCCAGCGGCGGGTCAACATGCTTACCTGCTGGTTAAGCTGGCGGAAGTATTAGGTATTGCTCAGCAAGACCCAGCGGCTTTCCTTCAGGGTGAGCAGGACGACGATGAGGCGGCACACATCGAAGCGCTGATTGAACAGCGTCGTGTGGCCCGTGAGAACAAAGACTGGGCGGCGGCAGATGAAGCCCGTGATGCGCTTACGGCCTTGGGTGTGGTGCTGGAAGACAGCGCCGGTAAAACCACCTGGCGTAAAGCGTAAACGCAAAGGTATAACGCCTTGTTAAAAACGCCGCGCATTTGTTCGCGGCGTTTTTGTTTGTCGTTTCTGTCTTGACCTCAAGCTAGCTTGAGGTTTTAGCCTGGCTGCCGTTATTATCAATCAGGAATCCGAATGAATATTTTTCTTGCCATGATCCCCGCCTTCTTATGGGGAACCACCTATGCGATCACCAAGTACGCCATGCCCGACTGGCCACCCATTTTACTTGGTGCCTTGCGAGCCTTACCGGCAGGGGTTGTGCTGTGGCTTCTTAAACCCTCTTTGCCCAGAGGTGGGCAGTGGCGCCCCTTGCTGCTTTTGGCTGCGGTGAATATCGCCCTGTTTTTTGCCTGTATCTTTGTGATGGCGGTTAATTTGCCAGCGGCCATTGCCGGGGTTGGCATGGTTTCCGTACCTGTGGTGGCACTGCTTTATGCTTGGCTGGTGAAAGGGCAGAGACCCGCCTTAGTGCAATCCATTTGCGCACTGGCTCTGGTCTTTTTAGCCTGGTTCTTGTTCGATCCAAAAGAAGTGAGTTTAACCCTGATTGGCATGCTGGCGTTATTTGCCTCCTTGCTCTGCATAGTGGTTGGCAGTGCCCTGGTGCAAAAGTTCTCCATGCATATTCATTGGTGGACGGTACTGACCTGGCAACTGATCCTTGGCGGCACCTTGCTTGCAATTGCTGCGCTTATCCAGGCATTTTATCTTGAGCCCGAGGCGTATCAGGCGCTGCAAAATCCCATCGAGCGCCAACAATGGTTGGCAGTCTTGTGGCTGGTGCTGCCCAACACCGCAGTTGCGTACAGCTTATATGTATGGCTGTTGGGGCGCATGTCTGTGGTGGAGTTTACCTTTGGCACCATAGCCAATCCCATCGCGGGTATTGTTACGGCGGCGCTGTTATTGGCCGAGACGTATCAAGGTTGGCAATATGCCTTGATGATGGCGATGATAGTATTTTCGGTAACGCCGCAAGGGGTGCAATTACTGCGCTCGCGATGGGAAAACAAAAAGGCCAGCATTTAAAGCTGGCCTTTTTTGAATTTAGCGCATCACCTTAGCTGTGATAGTTTTCACAGGCTTCCAAGGTGTTTTCAATCAGGCTGGCAACCGTCATCGGGCCGACACCGCCTGGAACCGGAGTGATATAGCTGGCGCGTTGGCTGGCAACATCATAGGCCACATCGCCGACCAGGGTGCCGTCGTCTAAGCGGTTAATGCCCACATCGATCACCAAGGCACCTTCTTTGATCCATTCGCCAGGAATAAACTCCGGCTTACCTACGGCTACCACTACTACATCGGCGCGGCGAACATGGGCTTCTAAGTCTTGGGTGAACTTATGACATACGGTTGTAGTACAGCCCGCCAGTAGCAACTCAAGTGACATAGGACGACCAACAATGTTTGACGCGCCAACGACTACTGCGTGCATACCCTTGTAACGAACGCCGGTTGAGTCCAGCAGGGTAATAATACCTTTTGGTGTACAAGGACGTAGTGCCGGCATACGCTGGGCAAGGCGACCGATATTATAAGGGTGGAAGCCATCTACATCTTTATGTGGAGTAATACGCTCTAGTACTTTCTCGGCGTTCAGGCCCTCTGGAAGCGGCAATTGGACTAGGATGCCATCAACCTCAGGATCGGTATTTAGCTGATCAACTAAATCAAGAAGTTGTTGTTCGCTGGTATCGCCTGGCAGATCGTAAGACTTAGAAACAAAGCCTACTTCTTCACATGCCTTACGCTTAGAGCCTACATAAACCTGGCTTGCCGGATCTTGACCTACCAGTACAACCGCCAGGCCTGGTGCGCGCAGACCTTGCTCTTTACGTTCGGCAACACGCGCTGCCACTTGGGCGCGAACTTGCTTTGCAATTGCCTTACCATCAATGATGTTTGCCGTCATGAGTAACCTTCAATTGGGGTGAGTGTGCTCTTTAGGGGGCGCTAAAATAGTCACACATAATTAGAACGAAATACTTTTATTTGTCCCATGCGGTATAAAAAGGGGTTACCGCACCGGACTAGGCCAATATTTTCGCAGAAAAGCGCTGCATAGCCAAGCTGTGACCATAAGGAAAGCACTGTTTTGTGGGCTAAATTGATAAAATATCGAACAAAATCGTCAAAACTTAAACAAAGCGGGTTAAAAATAAGCAAACGCACTGTTGGGGCGAAAAAAATGTTTGACCTCGTCAGGTCAAATCACTATTATGCACCCCGTTGTCAACGAGGGGTCAGGTTTGATTCCTTAGGCAGCGGCAAGTATCGGCGATTAGCGCAGCTTGGTAGCGCACTTGGTTTGGGTCCAAGGGGTCGCAGGTTCAAATCCTGCATCGCCGACCACTTTCAAGATGAAAGTAATACTTGATAGCACACGAAGAAGTATTCGTTGCACCGCGCCCGTAGCTCAGTCGGATAGAGCAACGGCCTTCTAAGCCGTCGGTCGAAGGTTCGAATCCTTCCGGGTGCGCCATTATTGTGGCGGCTGTAGCTCAGTTGGTAGAGCCCTGGATTGTGATTCCGGTTGTCGCGAGTTCAAGTCTCGTCAGTCGCCCCATTTTTCTAAATATACGCATATCGGCGTTTAGCGCAGCTTGGTAGCGCACTTGGTTTGGGTCCAAGGGGTCGCAGGTTCAAATCCTGCAACGCCGACCACCTTTTCTTAAGGTGAAAGCGAAAAAATATTTAGAAAACACAATTTGAGTATCGGCGATTAGCGCAGCTTGGTAGCGCACTTGGTTTGGGTCCAAGGGGTCGCAGGTTCAAATCCTGCATCGCCGACCACTTTCTTATTAGAAAGAAAATTAACTGGGTCTAAACACCCAGCAGTCGCAGAAATAAACCTAGTCAGCGACCTTATTACCCCCTCATTAAAATAATTATTCTTTCTTTTTAGTTTTTCTCCTGCATAGAAACCATCAGCTTATACCTATCTGCTGTCGTTACGACGTGATCTGTATGCAAAATGCGCTAAGCTGGGCGCAAAAGCCGCAGTTCCGCTAATTTCTTGGCCTGCGCTCTCGACTCTTATAAATATTAGGTTATAATGCCGCGTCTATTGTTAAACATAAGTGCCCGTAGGGCAGTGCAGGCATAGGGATCGCCCCCGTCATCACCGCGGCAAAATTGCCATTTTGCGTGATTGGCCATGATAAACGATCGCCGTGTATGTAACTAAGGCGCAAAGCCGCCATATTTGAAGATTGAGGTAAATCATGCAAGTTTCTGTTGAGACGACTCAAGGCCTTGAGCGCCGTCTGACTATCACTGTTCCTTCAGCGAACGTTGAGACCGAAGTTAAAAAACGCTTACAACAACTGTCTAAAACTCAGCGTATCGACGGTTTCCGTCCGGGTAAAGTACCAGTTTCTATCATCCAAAAACGCTTTGGCGCCGCTGTACTTCAAGAAGTAGCTGGCGACCTAATGCAGCGCAACTACATCGATGCCATCATCGCTGAAAAAATCAACCCAGCCGGTGCACCTACTTTCGCTCCTAAAGCGTTAGAAGAAGGTAAAGACCTAGAGTTTGAAGCTACTTTTGAAGTTTACCCAGAAGTTGAGCTTAAAGGCCTAGAGAACATCGAAGTTGAGCAACCAGTTGTTGAAGTTAAAGACGAAGACTTAGCTAACATGCTAGAGACGCTACGTAAGCAACACGCTTCATGGACTGAGTCTGAAGAAGCTGCTGGCGACAATGCACGCGTTACTATCGACTTCGTTGGTACTATCGACGGTGAAGAGTTCGAAGGCGGTAAAGCTGAGAACTTCCCACTTGAGCTTGGCCAAGGTCGTATGATCCCTGGTTTCGAAGACAACATCGTTGGTAAGAAAGCCGGTGAAGAAGTTGTTGCCGATGTAACTTTCCCAGAAGAGTACCACGCTGAAAACCTAAAAGGTAAAGACGCGCAGTTCACTATCACTGTGAAGAAAGTAGAAGTACAAGAGCTTCCTGAACTTAACGAAGAGTTCGCAGCACTATTCGGTATCACCGAAGGTGGCGTTGACGCTCTTAAAGAAGAAGTGAAGAAGAACATGAGCCGTGAGCTTAGCCAAGCTGTTAAAGCTAAGGTAAAAGAGCAGGCTATCGAAGGTCTTCTAGCACAAAACGAAATCGAAGTGCCTAAAGCGCTTATCGCACAAGAAATCGACGCACTTCGTCAGCAAGCTGCACAGCGTTTTGGCGGCAACGCACAAAACATGCCTGAGCTTCCAGCTGAGCTTTTCCAAGAGCAAGCTATCAAGCGCGTTAAAACTGGTCTACTTCTAGGTGAAGTGATCAAGTCTGGCGAAATCAAGCCTGACGACGCTAAAGTTGAAGAGCTAATCAACACTATGGCTTCTGCTTACGAAGATCCAAGTGAAGTAGTTGAGTACTACAAAGCTAATGAGCAACTAATGCAGCAAATGCGCAACGTTGCCATGGAAGAGCAAGCGATTGACGCAATCGTTGAGAAAGCTAAAGTAACTGACGTAGAAACTGCGTTCGACGACATCATGAACCCGCAGGCGGCTCAATAAGTCGTTGACTTAAGTTACAAGCAACGTTTAAATGGCTCGTATGCTTTGCTCGCAAAGCACCGAGCCATTTTAGTTTGTGTCGCTCATTAAGGAATCAAGTAATAATGAACAATGGTATGACAGATCCGATTAACGCATTAGTTCCCATGGTGGTAGAGCAAACCGCTAAGGGTGAACGCTCTTATGACATCTACTCGCGCCTTCTTAAAGAGCGAATCATCTTTTTAACGGGTCCGGTTGAAGACCATATGGCCAATCTGATTGTGGCCCAGTTGCTATTCTTAGAATCAGAAAACCCAGAAAAAGACATTCACCTGTATATCAACTCTCCAGGTGGCTCAGTTACTGCGGGCATGTCTATCTACGACACCATGAATTTTATCAAGCCTGACGTTAGCACCTTGTGTGTAGGTCAAGCAGCCAGCATGGGCGCATTTTTACTTTCAGGTGGTGCCAAGGGTAAACGCCATTGTCTGCCTAACTCACGCGTGATGATCCACCAACCGCTGGGTGGCTTCCAAGGTCAGGCGTCTGATTTTGAAATTCACGCTAAAGAAATCCTGTCTATCAAAGATAAGCTAAATAGATTGATGGCAGAGCACACGGGTCAGCCTTTGGATGTAATCGCCAATGATACCGACCGTGATAACTTTATGAATGCCGATGCAGCGGTTGCATACGGTTTGGTTGACTCTGTTTTCGACCGACGCGCCAAGTAATCTAATTGCCGCGCTTATAACCAATTGGCGGCGCAATGCGCCGCAAAGTTTGGTATATTTGTTTAAGAAGTCCATTTGCTACAATGTAATAAAGCTCGTAGCGTAAAGAATGAGGTAGCTGAATGTCCGATAAACCAACAGACGGCGAAAAGACAAGTAAACTGCTGTACTGCTCGTTTTGTGGTAAATCTCAGCACGAAGTACGTAAGTTGATCGCAGGCCCATCCGTTTATATTTGTGATGAGTGTGTTGACCTGTGTAACGACATCATCAGGGAAGAAATTAAGGATATCGCACCTAAGGCGAGCGCATCCGACAAGTTGCCGGTTCCTAAAGAGATCCGCTCTCACCTCGATGATTATGTAATTGGCCAAGAACACGCCAAGAAAGTACTGTCGGTTGCTGTGTATAACCACTATAAGCGTCTGCGCAACGCTGGTAACAGTGACGGTGTTGAGCTAGGCAAGAGTAATATCCTGCTTATCGGTCCTACCGGTAGTGGTAAAACCCTGCTAGCCGAGACCATGGCGCGCCTATTGGATGTGCCTTTCACCATGGCCGATGCCACCACCTTAACCGAAGCCGGTTATGTGGGTGAGGATGTTGAAAACATCATCCAGAAACTATTGCAAAAATGCGATTACGACGTTGAAAAAGCACAGCGTGGTATCGTTTATATCGATGAAATCGATAAGATTTCTCGTAAGTCTGATAACCCGTCTATCACCCGTGATGTATCTGGTGAGGGTGTACAGCAGGCCTTATTGAAACTGATTGAAGGCACGGTAGCCTCGGTACCACCGCAAGGTGGCCGTAAGCATCCGCAGCAGGAATTCTTGCAGGTTGATACTTCTAAGATCCTATTTATCTGTGGTGGTGCTTTTGCCGGTCTTGATAAGGTTATCGAGCAACGCAGCGCTAAGAATACCGGAATTGGTTTTGGCGCCGATGTGAAATCGAGCAGCGCCGAGCGCAGTCTGAGCGAATCATTTAAAGATGTCGAGCCGGAAGATCTGGTTAAATATGGTCTGATTCCTGAGTTTATCGGTCGTCTGCCTGTGGTTGCGACATTAACCGAGCTCGATGAAGATGCCCTTATCCAAATCTTGAATGAGCCGAAAAACGCACTGACTAAACAGTTTGCATCGCTTTTTGCGATGGAAAATGTTGAGCTCGAGTTCCGTGAAGACGCACTTAAAGCCATTGCTCACAAAGCGATGGAGCGTAAAACCGGTGCCCGTGGTCTGCGTTCAATCGTAGAAGGCGTATTGCTTGATACCATGTACGAATTGCCGTCGATGGAAGATGTCAGCAAGGTGGTGATCGACGAAACCGTGATCAAGGGTGAATCAGACCCCATACTTATCTACGAGAACAATAATCAGGATAAGGCTGCTTCTGAATAATACCCTTTCATTTCAATGAAGTGGTGTAAAAAATAAGCAATTCTAAATAAAAAGGAGCCTCAGGCTCCTTTTTTTATAAATTTGTTGAACTTTGCCCAGCCAATCCCCATATACTTGGGTAATCATTAAATTTTAAGAAGTCCGAAGAGAGTTAGCATGACGCTTGAAAGAACGGATCGCGTAGAGATTCCTGTACTGGCTTTAAGGGACGTGGTGGTGTATCCCCACATGGTGATCCCGCTATTCGTCGGTCGTGAAAAATCCATTCGTTGCCTTGAAGCAGCGATGGAGAATGACAAACAAATTTTCCTGGTGGCGCAAAAAGACGCCTCGGTGGACGATCCAACCAGTGATGAAATTTATACCGTAGGTACGGTTGCCAGCGTATTACAGCTATTAAAGCTGCCTGACGGCACGGTTAAGGTGCTGGTTGAAGGCACGCAGCGTGCGCGTATCGAAAAATACACCCAAGAAGACGATTTTTTTGTTGCCGAGGTTGAATATATTCCCTCCAGCGATATTGATGAGCGTGAGCATGAAATCTTTATTCGCAGTGCGATAAGCCAGTTTGAAGGCTATGTAAAACTGAATAAAAAGATCCCGCCTGAGGTATTGACCTCGGTATCTGGTATCGAAGAGCCGGCGCGCTTGGCCGATACTATGGCCGCGCATATGCCGATTAAGGTGCCGGAAAAGCAAAAGGTGCTGGAGATCAGTGATGTCACCGAGCGCTTGGAATACCTGATGGCCATGATGGAAGGCGAAATCGATCTGCTGCAGGTCGAGAAGAAGATCCGCGCCCGAGTGAAAAAGCAGATGGAAAAATCG
The DNA here is from genome assembly GCF_002964645.1 of Pseudoalteromonas sp. T1lg22. Taxonomy (NCBI): domain Bacteria; kingdom Pseudomonadati; phylum Pseudomonadota; class Gammaproteobacteria; order Alteromonadales; family Pseudoalteromonadaceae; genus Pseudoalteromonas; species Pseudoalteromonas sp. T1lg22. Next base: position 149,724 of record NZ_PQBY01000002.1, on the reverse strand, counting down.
CAGCGTGAGTATTATCTCAACGAGCAGATGAAGGCCATCCAAAAAGAACTTGGCGAGCTTGACGATGTGCCGGACGAGTTCGAAGGGCTGCAAAAGAAAATTGCCGAGTCGGGCATGCCGGCCGAGGCCGAAGAAAAAGCCATGGCCGAGCTCAAAAAGCTGAAAATGATGTCGCCTATGTCGGCAGAAGCCACGGTTGTGCGCTCCTACATAGAAACCATCACCAATGTACCGTGGAAGAAAAAATCCAAGGTGAAAAAAGATCTGGCCGGGGCGCAGAAAATCCTTGATGCCGACCACTACGGTTTAGAAAAGGTCAAAGACCGCATCATTGAATACCTAGCGGTGCAGCAGCGTACCAATAAGCTTAAAGGGCCTATTTTGTGTTTGGTTGGTCCTCCGGGGGTGGGTAAAACCTCACTGGGGCAGAGTATTGCGCGTGCCACCGGTCGTAAATATGTGCGTATGGCCTTAGGTGGGGTCCGTGATGAAGCGGAGATCCGTGGTCACCGTCGTACCTACATAGGTTCTATGCCGGGTAAGCTTATCCAGAATATGACCAAGGTGGGCGTACGCAACCCGCTGTTCTTGCTTGATGAAATCGATAAGATGTCATCGGATATGCGTGGCGACCCGTCGTCGGCATTGCTTGAGGTATTAGATCCGGAGCAAAACAGCACCTTCGCCGATCATTACCTTGAAGTGGATTACGACCTGTCGGATGTGATGTTCGTGGCGACCTCGAACAGCTTTAATATTCCTGGCCCCTTGTTGGACCGTATGGAAGTGATCCGCCTGTCCGGTTACACCGAAGACGAGAAGCTCAATATCGCCAAGCAGCACCTTATTCCTAAACAGATCAAGCGTAACGGCTTAAAGGAAAACGAGCTGACCATAGACGACAGCGCCATTATCGGTATTGTTCGTTATTACACGCGTGAAGCGGGTGTGCGTGGCCTTGAGCGTGAAATCTCTAAGCTGTGCCGTAAAGCGGTGAAAAACATCCTGCTTGATAAGAGCCTGAAGCATATCACCATAGACGAGAGCAACCTTGAGGAATACCTTGGGGTGCAGCGCCACGACTATGGTAAGGCCGAAGGTGATGACCGCATTGGTCAGGTAACAGGTTTGGCTTGGACCGAAGTGGGCGGTGATTTGCTGACCATAGAATCATCGGCGGTACCGGGCAAGGGCAAGCTAAGCTATACCGGCTCTTTGGGCGATGTGATGAAAGAGTCGATTCAAGCGGCCATGACGGTAGTGCGCGACCGCGCTGAGAAGCTGCGCATTAACGCGGATTTCCATGAAAAGCGTGATATTCATGTGCACGTGCCGGAAGGGGCAACGCCAAAAGACGGCCCAAGTGCAGGTATCGCCATGGTCACCGCCTTGGTTTCCAGTCTGACCGGTAACCCGGTGCGCTCGGATGTTGCCATGACAGGGGAAATTACCCTGCGTGGTGAAGTCCTGCCTATCGGTGGCCTAAAAGAGAAACTCTTGGCGGCACACCGAGGTGGTATTAAGACGGTGATCATTCCGCAAAAGAATGAGCGCGACTTAAAAGAGATCCCCGAAAATGTGCGCGAAGGCCTGTCTATTCACCCTGTGCAGTGGATTGACCAGGTGTTGGAGATAGCTTTAGCCCAGCCAATTGCGCGTTTTAGCGCTGATTGCGCAAAAAGTGAGTGAAAATAGTAAAAAAATCTCTCAAAGGGCTTTTCAAATCACTAAGGTGTGATAAGTTAGGCACTGGATTTGAGCCTAGGCCTTATGTGGCCTAGGTTTCAAGACGATTAAGGCGTTTGGAAAGGATGCGTTCTTTTCTAAATTAAATAGCACAGAGATGCTCTCCAGCTGAACATTTTTCACAAGCTGAGTCGCTCTGGATAATAACAATGTAAGGGGATGATATTGTGAATAAGTCTCAATTAATCGATCAAATCGCAGCTGATGCTGATATCTCTAAAGCGGCTGCCGGTCGTGCGTTGGATTCATTCATTGAGTCAGTATCAAATGCACTTAAAGATGGCGATTCAGTTGCTCTAGTTGGTTTCGGTACTTTTTCTGTACGTGAGCGTGCTGCTCGCACCGGCCGTAACCCACAAACTGGCGAAGAAATTCAAATTGCTGCTGCAACCATTCCTTCGTTCAAAGCAGGCAAAGCGCTTAAAGACGCAGTTAATTAATTTGCGAAGCTTGAATTGCTAGCAAACGGAAAACGATTGTTAGCTTCAAGTGAAAAAGCGTATCTGCTAAGATACGCTTTTTTTATATCCTTCACTTTATTGCGAGGCAAAAACCAAGCACAGTGGAGGGGGTACTAAATAAATAGAGATAAAGATAAATGCTAGAAAAAATCAGAGAAGGCTCGCAAGGCTTGGCGGCCAAAATCATTCTAGGGCTAGTGATTTTATCTTTTGCTTTGGCAGGGATCGGGGGCTACTTAGGTCAGACTACCGAGCAATCCGTCGCTGAGGTGAACGGGGTAAAAATCACGCAGCGCGACTTTGCCAGAGCATTCGACAACGAACGCGCTCGTCAAGAGCAGCAATTCGGTGAATACTTTGCGCAACTAGCCAATGACCCAAGCTTTATGGCACAACTTCGCCAGTCTGTTATCGATCGCTTAATCCAACAAGAACTACAATCGCAATTAGCGGCAGAAATGGGTTTACGCATCAGCGACGCAGAAGTACGTAAAGCAATTATAGACATGCCTGCCTTCCAGTTTGGCGGCAAGTTCAGCAACGACCGTTACCTTCAGGTAATGCGTCAAATGGGTTACCAGGCCGATGACTTCCGCGAGTTTCTTCGTAAAGAAATGACCCGCTCACAACTGGTAAGCGCCTTGGCTGGTACCGACTTCACGCTTAGTAACGAACTAAGCCAAGCGGTTGGTCTGCAGCAGCAAGAACGTGCCATCGATTACTTAGTGCTTGATAATGCCAAGTACAAAGAAACGGTGACCGTGAGCGATGAAGAAATTCAAAACTACTATGACTTGAACCAGGCGCAGTTCTTAGCTCCTGAGCAGGTTAAAGTGGCTTACGTTGAGCTTAACGCCGACAATCTTGAATTAGCAGCGCCTATCAGCGCCGAGCAAATTGCTGAGTATTATCAGCAGAATATTGCTATGTACAGCGAGCCAGAAAAGCGCCGTGTTGCTCATATCCTAATTGAGAACAGCGAAGACGACGCTGCGGCCGAGCAAAAAGCCGAAGAGCTGCTTGCACAACTACAACAGGGTGCCGACTTTGCCGAGCTTGCTGAAACTCAGTCAGATGACATAGTGAGTGCCGAGCTAGGTGGTGATCTTGATTGGATTGAGCGCGACATGCTTGACCCTGACTTCGAAAACGCTGCATTTGCCCTAACCGAGGTGGGTCAGCTTTCAGAGGTAGTTCAATCTGAGTTTGGTTATCACATCATTAAACTAACCGACTTACAGCCGGGTGAAAGCAAGGCCTTAGCCGATGTTGAGCCTGAGATCCGCAGCGAGCTTGAGAAAGTAGAAAAAGCCGACATTTATTACGAGAAGCAAACCGAGCTTGCAGAGCTGGCGTTTGAAGTATCGGATAGCCTGGAAGATGCGGCAACTGCCATTGGCGCTACTGTGCAAACCACAGACTTGCTAGCGCGTGCGCAACTGCCTGCACCGCTAAATCAGCCTAATGTTGCTTCAGTTATCTTCTCGCCAGAGCTGCTTGAAGACCGTGTTAATTCTGAAGTGTTAGAGCTGGGCAGTGAGCATGTTGTGGTAGTGCGTGTTGTTGAGCACAAGCCGGCGGCTACCAAAGAATTGGCCCAGGTAAGTGAGCAAATTAAAAATATCCTGGTAGCAGAAAAAGCCTCAGCGCTTGCCAAAGAGCAGGCCGAGACTCTATTCGCTGAGCTACAAGCGGGCACAGCAATCGCTACCTTAGCAGAGCAAGCTGGTGTGGAGCTACAAAGTGAAGATAAGCTAACGCGCCGTACCTTTAGCGTACCGCCAGCATTGACTCAGCAGGTGTTCAAACTGGCGCACCCAGATACGGCTCCTGTGGTTGATTTGGTTGAGCTTAATAACGGCAACGTAGCCTTGGTAGCGCTTAAGTCGGTAAACACGCCGAGCGAAACCGAGGTGAACGAGCAGATCAAGCAAAGCCTGACCATGCAGTTGGCTAACAAAAACTACCAGACCTTCGTAGAAGCGCTGGAAGCGCAAGCGGAAGTACTGCGTAAGCCAATGGCACCGCAAGGCGAGTAATAATCGCAAAGTATAAAAGAAAGGCCGCATTAGCGGCCTTTTTTATTGCTGTATTCTGTTTATATTTCATACAAAACTGATATGCTAAATAAAATAATATTCTATAAATAGAATTCACAGCCTTGGCCAAGTTTAGGAAAACGAACGTCAAGACTTTATCTAACCAACTAATAAGAATAACGAGAATTTCATGTATAGATTTATACTCTTGGCGATCACTAGCCTGCAACTTGGAAACACAGTGCTAGCGACGGAAACAGGTATGCCACCGGCAACTCATAATGTGTTTTACCATGCACAAAAGGGTGATAGCTTTGAAGTTGAGCGCTGGTTACGTGAAGGTGGTGACCCGTCTTATGTCTATAACGACAAGTATAAATCCTATACCCCATTGCATGCGGCATTGGCATGGGCGCAAAGCAGCTGGGATGACGTCAAGGGCGACTCGGTATATCAAGATCCGGTGGATGTCGTACGGGTGCTGTTAAAATACGATGCAGATATGGATTATCTGGCTTCAAGGACCTTGCGTTATACCCCCAAGGATGAAATTTTATTCTCCCCCTTATTTCGTGCCGTTTATAACGATCAGGTCGAGTCAGCGCGTCTGCTGGTTAAGGCGGGTGCAAAGCTGTCATATCCACAGGATAAGTTCAGTGTGACCAGTCGAGTGAGCACGCGCACGATGAGAACCATAGACATGACTCAGGCGCTGTCCTACGTTAAATCGGCGGAAATGGCCTGGATGTTTGAACAAGAGGGTAAGTATACGCTGATGGATTTGGCGCATTTCTTCGTAGAATACCCGAAAGAAGGAAATAAAGCGGACTACTATAATCTGGCAAAGGTGTTTATTGAGCGGGTGCAACGGCATGAAAAAAATATTGCCGCCTTGTCAGAGCCTGAGCAAAGGGCGGTATTGAAACTTGCCGCTATGATACCCGAACTTAAGGCCAACCTGATCCGTGGTCCGCAGCAGCAGGGCTGCGAAATGGCGCAGAGCGTGATTGCGGGATATGAAGAATATAATTTAGCCGGCGTTATCGGTATGGGGGCTAGCCCAGAGTGTTACATGTACTTTAAAAAATTAGGCCTGACGCTGCCGAGTGATTTGGCTGAAAGCAAGGCTAACGATTTGCATTTTGCCGTGTATTACAACAACTATGCATTGGCGAAGTGGTTGAGTGAGCGCTCCCCCGAGTTTTTAGCTCAAAAAGATAAGCTTGGCCGAACTCCAGTTTACCTTGTTAAGGATCATGCCATGCTTGATATGTTGGTTGAGAAGGGTGCTGTGGTGCCAAAACAACAGACAACGCCCTAAAGGCTTTTTTACTGGCGCTAGCAGGTCAGCAGGCGTTGACAGGTTTTCGATTGCGGATTGGCGAATATCTCCTGGGTGTTACCATACTCGACGATTTCGCCATGATCCAGCACCATCACCTGGTCGCTCATATGCTTTACCAGACTTAGGTGGTGGGTGATCAGCACATAACTTAATCCCGTCTCGCGCTGCAGCTCCAGCAATAGATTCACCGTTTGCGCTCGTACCGAAGGGTCTAAGGAAGAGAGAGCTTCATCAAGTACCAAGACCTTAGGGTCAAGGATCAGTGCTCTTGCCAGTGCCACCCGTTGTAGCTGACCACCGGAAAACATATGCGGATAATAATGACGGTGCTCGACCAGCAGGCCAACCTTAGACAAGGTTTGTTTGATTTTTTCCAGACGCTCGGCAGCGCTTAAATCCGTGTTAAAGCGCAGACAATCGTCCAGGGTTTCCTCTATGGTCAGTGCCGGATTTAGCGAGGTGGTCGGGTCTTGAAATATCAGGCGGATGGCACTGCTATCGCCTAAATGTTTGGGACCATCCTTAATTAACTCACTTTCGAGAATAATTTGCCCGCTACTGAATTCATCGGCGCCGGCCAATACCTTGGCCAGGGTACTTTTACCGGCTCCGGTTTCACCTATTACTGCCAGGGTTTCGCCCAGACCAATGCAAAAGGAGATATCCTTGAGCAGGGCCACCTTTTTACGGTTAAGCAAACCGGCTCGGACATTGATCAGCTTATTCAGTGCTTGCACTTTTAGGAGTGGTTGCATCAGTCTTGCTCCTGCTTATGCAGTGGAAAATGGCAGGCATAACTGTGGCCCTGCTCTTTTTCCAGCTTGGGCGTTACCACACAGGCTTTTTGTGCGTTGGGACAACGAGGACCCAGACGACAACCTATGGGAAGGTGCTGCAAGGTAGGTATGGTGCCTTTTAGGGCATACAGCGGCTGTTTATGGCCCAGTGCAATATCGTAGTCGGGCAGGCTTTGTAACAGCGCCTTGGTATAGGGGTGGCGCGGATGGGCAAATACTTGCTCGGTCGGCCCTGCTTCTACCATCTGGCCGCAATAAAGTACGTTTATGCCATGAGTCCAATCGGTGAGCTCTTCTAGTTCATGGGAGATCATCAAGATGGACATGTTTTTCAGCTGGTTTAAGCTTTTTAACAGTCTGAATACCTGAGCCCGCGTGGTGCTATCGAGTGCCGTGGTCGGCTCATCGGCAATAAGTAAGCGCGGTGATCGGGCGATGGCCATGGCGATCATCACCTTTTGACATATGCCTTCGGAGAGCTCATGGGGGTAGCTTGACAGTACCTTGGAGTGCTCCTTGATCCCCACCTTATGTAAAAGGGCGCGCACCCGTTTTTTCTTTGCGCGGCGACGTTGGAAAATATTGCCGCTGTAATCCGCTTCGGGAATACTTTCTTCGAGCTGATCGCTGATTTTTGCCGTCGGGTCGAGGCAGCGACTCGGCTCCTGATAGATCATTGCCAGGTCTTGGCTTACCAGCTTACGGCGCTTTTCATCGGACAGCCGCATTAGATCCACGCCGCGCCAATGCATACGGTCTGCACGCACTTCCCAGCGTTGGTTTAAGGCACCTACCAGGGCTTTGGCGATTAGGCTTTTCCCCGAGCCGGACTCACCAATAAGGGCATGCACTTCACCTTCTTTAAGGCTGAAGTTCACACCGTCGACCACACGAATAATGGAGTTCGAGGTCTTTAGTTCTATGGTGAGGTTGCGAATATCAAGTAACTGCATCAGTCCGCCCGTCGCTCTTTAAGCACATTGCGCAGGCCATCACCAACCAGGTTGGTGGACAGCACGGCCAAGAATAACAAGATCCCCGGTAGGGCTACGGTCCAAGGCGCCAGATAAATTAAGCCGAGGTTTTCCGCCAAAATTGCGCCCCATTCCGCGGTTGGGGGTTGGGCGCCGAGTTTTAGAAAACCTAGGGCGGCAATATCTAAAATAGCCAGCGACAAGGCCATGGTGAAGATAACCACTATGTGCTCGTAAATATTGGGGAAAATACCGCGCACCAAAATTTGCCAACGGTTGGCACCGTCCAAACGAAAGGCACTGATATAGTCCTTGCTCAGCTCTTCCACCACCAGATTTCGAACCGAGTGAATAAACTGTGGCAGCAATGCAAAAATAATGGCCCAGACCGTATTCATCAAACCCGGACCGAGAATGGCGATAATAATAATAGCCAGCAGCAGCGAAGGAATGGACAAGGTGATATCAAGCAGGTGATTTAAAAAACTGGCTCGCAGTCCGCGGCTGATCCCCGCAACCGTGCCCACCAGCACGCCGACCAGGGTGGCCATCAGCGCCGCCACTATGGATAAGCCAAAGGTGTAGGTAGCACCGTTCATCAATCGGGAAAGTACATCGCGACCCAAGTCATCGGTGCCGAGAATAAAGCGTACATCGCCGTCTTCGTGCCAGGAGGGCGGGATCAGCAGCGCATCGGCGTGCTGCTCATTGATACCATAAGGCGCTAATAAGGGGGCAGTGGCGGCTAACACAGTCAGCGCCAAGAACAACCATAGGCCGACCAGGGAAACGTGATTGGCCCTAAACCTACGCCACAGTCTTGAAAGCGGCGAGATATTGGATTGCTCGGTAAATAATTTAAAGTTTGCCATGCGCTTGATTCCGTGAGATCGGGTCGAGCAGGGTGTAGAGTAACTCGGTGAAAATAGTCGCAAAAATAATAAACACCGAAATGGCTAACAGGCCACCCTGAATAGCGGGGAAGTCACGCTGATAAATGCTGTCGATAAGCCAACGGCCTATGCCCGGCCAGGAGAAAATTACTTCGGTGATCATCGCCAAGGTGATCAAGGCGCTAAACTGCAAACCGATTTGTTTAATTACCGGCAGCAAGGCATTGCGCAAGGCATGGTGCATGATCAACTGGCGGCGGCTAAGACCTTTGGCGCGAGCGGTTTTAATGTAATTTTGCTCCAGCACATTAAGCATGGAATCGCGGGTAAAACGCACCAATACCGTGGTTGGGTAGGTGGCCAGCACCAAGGTTGGCAGCGCCAGGTGATGCAGAGCATCGGCAAAGGCCTGACCGCCATAGGGAAAACCGGCGATCATTACATCGAGAAGTATAAAGTGAGTGCTGGCGGGTATTTCGTACAACAAGCTGATGCGCCCAGACATGGGGAACAGACCTAGTTGCAGGCAAAACATCATGATCAACAAAAGCGCTAACCAAAATATAGGCACCGAATAACCCACTAGGGTGATGCCGCTGATCAGTTTATCGGGCCAACGCCCCTGCGACAGCGCCGCGAGAATACCGGCGGGCACGCCAACGATAACAGATACCAATAACGCATACACGGCAAGCTCAAAGGTGGCCGGTGCCAGGGTGAGCACATGGCTAAAAACCGAATCCCCCGAGGCAAAAGACAAGCCCCAGTCTCCCTGTAAAATACGCCCGACAAAGGCCAGGTACTGGCTGATATAGCCCTCATCGAGGTGATACTTGGCGCGTAGCTCGGCACTTTGTGAAAAGCCCGCGGTTTCTATGCCACTGAAATTGGTCAGTGGCTCGCCGGGAAACAAATAGCCCAGGGAAAAGGTGAACAGGCTCAAGGTAAAGAGCATAAATAGCAGCAAGGAAAAGCGGCGAATGGCAAACTCTAATATCATGGCATTTTACTCGCGTGGGCCAGGGAAATACCGCCAAAGGGGCTCAGGGTAATGCCTTGAATATTCGCATCATTAGCCTGTGAGCGTTTACCGTGGGCCAGAGGCAGCAACGGCAGCTGCTCGGCGATCATTTGCTGCGCCTTAACATAAAATGCCTTGCGCTGGGCTTGATCTGTGGTGGCCAGGGCCTGGGTGAGTAAAAAGTCGAATTCCGGGTTACACCAGTTGGCCGGGTTTTTACCGCTGAAGGTGGCGGCACAACTGAGTAAGGGGCTAAAGAAGTTATCCGGATCCGGGGTGTCGGCAGCCCAGCCTAATAGCACGCTGTCGTGGCGATGCTCATCAACACGCTGCAAAAAGGTGTTCCATTCGTATTCGACGATACGCACCTTAATACCCACCTCGCGCAGGTCGCTTTGCATCAGCTCCGCCATTTTGCGGGCGTTAGGGTTGTAGATTCGACTTACCGGCATGGCCCAAATACTCATATCAAAGCCATTTTCATAACCGGCTTCGGTCAGCAGCTCCCGGGCCTTGTCCGGATTGTATTCGGGCAGGTTGTTTTGTTCCTGATAGGCCCAGCTGATGGGCGGCAACATAGAAGTGGCTTTAACACCCTGGCCGTAATACACCGCCTGCATGATTTTATCGACATTAATGGCGTGGGCAAGGGCGCGGCGCACATCGGGGTCGTTAAAGGGCACGCGCTCAGTGTTAAAGGCCCAATAGCCGATGTTTAAATTATCCTGTTGCTGCAAGTCTATGTCGCTGCGCTCGCGTAATACATCGAGCTGAGTGGCGCTGGGGTGCGGAGTAACGTCGCATTCCTTGGTCAACAGCTTAACGATGCGCGTGGTACCGTTGGGGGTGATATCGAACACCAGCTGGTCGAGGTTCACCTGATGCTCCCAGTAATCCGGGTGGCTGTAATAGCGAATAAAGCGGTCCCGTTGAAACTCGCGATAAACAAAGGGACCTGTGCCCACCGGATACTGATCAAACAGCTCCATACGCTCGCTTTCCATCAGCTTCATGGCATATTCCCGCGAGGTGATGGCGGCAAAGTCGGTGGCCAGGTTGGCTAAAAAGCTGCTCTCGGCGTTAAAAAGCTCAAAGGTCACCTGATATTCTGAATCTTTGCGAATATTGCGGATCAATTGATCTAAGCCAACACTTTGAAAATATGGGTAATTGGCTTCACCGACAAAGTGATAGGGGTTATAAACATCGAATAAACGATTGAAGGAGAAAACCACATCATCGGCGTTAAGCAGGCGTGTTGGCGTAAAATAGGCGGTGGTGTGAAACTGCACATCTTCACGCAGTTTAAAGGTGATTTCTGTGCCATCTTTGTTGATTTGCCAACTGGTGGCGAGCTCGGGAATAAACTCACCGGTGACCGGGTCGATACGCAGCAAGCGGTTGTACAGTTGTTTGGAAATGAGGTCTATGGTGGAGCCGGAGGTGGTCACCTGGGGGTTAAATGACACCGGGTTGGCTTCGGCGCAGTACACCATGCCTTCTATGGGCGCATAGCGGGCATCTTCATTTTGGCACCCGGCGAGAACCACCGCCACAGTGCCTAACAACCATTTATACACGGGCTAAGCCTCTTGTTTTTGCTGCGAATCAAGCAAATTGTATTTCTTTAAATATCCTCTCAGTTGATGATACGTTAATCCGAGCATTTGTGCAGTTTTCTTTTGATTAAATTGACTAAATTTAAGCGCTTGGCGCAACAGTTCGGTTTCGTATTCGGCGGATAGCTGCTTTAGATCGCAAGGGAAGCTAAAGCCAGGCAGGGTCGGGCTGCTCGGCGCGGTTGCCGCGGCTGGAACATCAGAACTTGGTGTTTGCTCGTGAGCGCTTGATAAGGGCATAGCAGCTTTACGGTTACTCGAGGTTTGCGGTCGAAATGGACTGGCAAAAGGGTCGAGATGTATGCTGTGTACCGCCAGGTCTTCACTGCCGTGGCGATAAAGACTGCGCTCGATAACATTTTTCAATTCGCGCACATTACCGGGCCAGTGATATTCCAACAGAGCTTGTTTGGCGCGGGTGGTAAAGCCGCTGAAAAGCTCCCAGCCTAGGTTGCGGGCCATGTTGATGGCGAAGTGCTCTGCCAAGAGCAGTATATCTTCCTGGCGCTCACGTAGTGGCGGCAAGGTGATCACATCAAAGGCCAGGCGATCGAGCAGGTCATGGCGAAAGTGCCCGCTCTCGGCCAGGCTGGGCAAGTCTTCATTGGTGGCACATATTAGCCGGGTGTCGACCTTGATAGGCGCGCGGCCACCGACTCGTTCAAACTCACCATATTCAATAACGCGCAGTAGTTTTTCCTGCACCGCTGCGGGGGTATTGGCGAGTTCATCGAGGAACAGGGTACCACCATTGGCGCGCTCGAAACGGCCTTCATGGCGTTTGCTGGCGCCGGTAAAGGCACCGCTTTCATGGCCGAAAAGCTCGCTTTCAAGCAGGTTTTCATTTAAAGCCGCGCAGTTCAGGCTGACATAGTTTTGATCCCAACGGCGCGAGAGGTAGTGCAAACGGGCGGCGATCAGCTCTTTACCTGTACCGCGTTCACCAATAACCAGTACGGGCTTATCCAGCGGCGCCAGTTGTGAAACCTGGTCGAGTACGGATAAAAAGCTGTCTGATTGGCCGAGTAGATTGTCATTTTTACTAAACTGACTCATTTACACTAACTCTTAGTAATATTTGCTAAAGCTTAGTGTATTTCATTATTTGACGATTAGAAAGAGGTTTGTTAAAAGTGGTATAACTAAATGAAAAATATGGCTTTATTAAGTTATTTTAAAGTTGGCAAGCTACTTGATACCACCTAGAGTAGTCAACGAAGACTTCTACATTTGAGGTATAAGATTATGGGAATTTTCTCACGTTTTGCAGATATCGTTAATTCGAATATCAATGCCATTTTAGACAAGGCTGAAGATCCTGAAAAGATGGTACGCCTGATTATTCAGGAAATGGAAGACACCTTGGTTGAGGTGCGTTCTACTTCGGCAAAAACACTGGCGGAAAAGAAAGACCTTAGCCGTCGTTTAGAAACACTGAACAAACAGGTTGAGCAGTGGCAGGAAAAAGCCGAGCTGGCGCTGTCGAAAGACCGTGAAGACCTGGCTCGTGCTGCGCTTATCGAAAAGAACAAGGCGGCGGAAGCCCAAGTGGCTTTAGAGCGCGAGATGGAGCACGTTGAAGAGCACATCAATAAGCTACAGCAAGAGATCAGCACCTTGCAGGAAAAGCTAAGCGATGCCAAGGCCCGTCAAAAAGCCATTATTTTACGTCAGCGCTCGGTGCAATCGCGCCTTGATGTGAAGAAAACCCTTGATGGTAACAAGGTGCAGGATGCCCTTGATAAGTTTGAGCGTTACGAAACTAAAATCGACGGTTTAGAAGCCCAGGTTGAGTCCTACGAGCTAGGTCAAAAGTCACTATCCGACGAGATTGAACAGTTGGAAAAAGACGAGAAGATCGACGACGAATTGTCGGCGCTTAAAGCGAAAATGGGTAAAAGTGATAAAGCAGAATAACAATGATTAGTGGGCGAGCTCGACAAGTTTCACGGCTACGCCCACACTTATAATACGCCGAAGCAACAGGCAGGAGAGGAAGATGTTTGATTTAGAGTTATTAATGCCCCCCATAGTTATATTTATGATATTCGTGGCGCCGCTGTGGCTTATTCTGCACTACCGCAGTAAAAAGCAAGTAAGCCAGGGTTTGAGCGAACACGAGCATCGTCAATTGAATGAGCTGGCGCATAAGGCCGAAAAAATGGCCGAGCGTATTCATACGCTGGAAACCTTGCTCGATCAGGAATCTCCGCAGTGGAGGAATAAGGTATGAGCACTAAACGCGAACTCTATCGCGACCCCAAACGCGGTAAATTAGCCGGGGTGTGTGCGGGGCTCAGCGACTACTTTAATATCGAGCTGTGGCTGGTACGCATTATTTTTGTGACCGCCGTACTGCTTTCCGGTGGCTCACTGCCTGTCGTCGCCTATATTGCCGCCTGGTTTATTCTTGACACCAAACCTGCCGAGGATACCAAAGGTGAAGCCCAGAAAGCGGCACATGTGGGCGAAGTAAAAGCCAAGGTGTGGCAAAAGGGTGAGCCGCCGCGCAGGGCACTGAAAGATTTAAAAGAGTTTATGACGGACTTGGATACACGTATTCAACGTATGGAAACCCATGTGACCTCGCCAACCTTTACGGTGAGCCGAGAAATAAACAAACTCTAATAATCCCATCCTGCCCAATGGATAAGCTGACCCCGTCGGCTTATCCTTTTATTGTTATAAGGATAAAGGAGCTAATTTGTCCTACTCTCGCCTTGATACACTAAAAGATAAAGCTAAGAAAACACTGCAGCGCACCCTTGATGGTCATATCACACTCGCTGTGACCGGCCTGTCAGGCAGCGGAAAAACTGCGTTTATTACCGCCTTGGTGCATCATTTAAGCGAGCAGGCCAATGATAAAAACCTGCCGTTTTTTCGCGTTATGCGTGAAGGACGCCATATAGCGACCGCCCAGGTGCCACAAAAAGCGCTGAATATTCCAACCTTTGGCTATCGTCATGCGATTGAAAGCATTACTCAGGAGCCACCGCAATGGCCACAATCCACCAAGCGCATTAATACATTGCGCCTGGCCATGCGCTATCGTCCCGAACGCGGGCTGCGGGCGCAACTTGGCGACACCGCAACCCTGACCATAGATTTAATCGATTACCCCGGCGAATGGTTAATGGACTTACCCATGTTGAACATGGATTACGCCACCTGGAGTGAACGTCAGCTCACCATGCTCAATTCCAGAGTACGTCGCGTCCATAGCGAGGCTTTTTTAGCGCAACTGGCTGACTTTGATAGTCAGGCTCAGGTGGACGAGGGGCAGCTTAAGGCGCTCAGCAATGAATACAAGCAGACGCTTACGGCCATAAAGGCCCATGCCCATGCCGCCAATTTGCAGCCCGGGCGCATGCTTATTCCAGGTGAACTGGAAGGGGCGCCGCTGTTGGCTTTTTTCCCATGCCCAACGCCGGATGTACAGGGCGAAAACACCCAGTACAAGCAGTTGGAAGCGCGCTTTGAGGCCTATAAAAATCAGGTGGTTAAGCCGTTTTATAAGGACTATTTCTGCCGTTTTGACCGCCAGGTGGTGCTGGTGGATTTACTTCAGGCATTAAAACTCGGTCCGGACATTTTTGCCGAGCAGGCCGAAGCCATTACCGAGCTACTGGCGTTTTTCGAATACGGTAAAAGCAACCTGTTGCGACGCTTGTTCCGCCCCAATATAGATAAGCTGTTGTTTGTGGCCAATAAGGCGGATCAGGTGGGGGTTAATTACCATCAGGATTTAGCCTTGCTGCTTCATGACTTAGTAAAGGCCAAGGCCAACGAGCTTGCCTTTGCCGGAGTTGAAGTGGACACCATGGCCATGGCCGGGGTGTGTGCCACCCAAAGCAAGATGGTGAGCGAGCAAGGGCGTGATCTGCACTGTATTTACGGTAAACCCTTGAATGAAGGAAACTGGCTCACCTATTTACCACCGCAACCGCCGAGGCATCGTCTAAGCGAAGGCCAGTGGCCAAAGCAAGGTTTTGATTATATTGATTTTGCGCCGCTGCCTGGCAATGACGGCAAGTTGCGTCATATGCGCCTCGACCATGCCTTAGAATTTTTATTGGGAGATAAGCTGCGATGAGCGACGAAGTAAAGTTGAGCGCCGGACGCCGCATACAAGAGCAAGGCCCTAAGCAGGTCGCAGAAGAACTAAAAGGTGCACAGATAGTGGCGCGCACCGAGCAGGCACCAATCAGCGATGAAGAAGCTGTGTTTGGTGATGAGTCTGAGCTTGAACAAAGTATTGAAATGACAATCAAGGGCCGCAAGGGCTCCTTGTTAAAACGCTTATTCGTATTTTTACTGCTGAGTTTAATCCTGGTGGAGACCGGGCTAAGCATTATGGCCAGCTTTGCCACCGCATGGTGGTTAGGTGCCTTATACAGCGCCGTGATCGCCTTGGCTGTACTATTAATGGGGCGCTTGTTATGGCGTGAACTGGTGAATTTAAAGCGTTTAAAAGTCAACCAACATCATCAGCAGCAGGCCGAGCGTTTGCTCGAGAGCGAGCAAATAGGGCAGGCTTTGCCCTGGTTACAAAGTGTGAATCAAATTCAAACCCACCCAGAATTTGAAACTTTTAAGGCCCGCATTGGCGATCATTTAAGCGACCGCGAGGTGATGATTTTATATCGCGATACCTTGTTGGTCAGTCAGGACCAACAAGCCAAGAAGTTGATCAATCGTTATGCGGTGGAGTCTGCTGTGCTGGTGTCGGTCAGCCCTTTAGCCGTGGTCGATATGCTGGCGGTGCTGTGGCGCGGTTTAAAGCTTGTGGATACCTTGGCTAATAACTATGGCCTGGCGCTCGGTTATATGAGCCGGGTGCGCTTATACCGCAGTTTGCTTAAGCAGATGCTGTTTGTCGGTTCCACCGAAATGCTCGCAGATTTGGCCGCCACTGCCTTTGGCGGCAAGTTGTTGAGCGTGTTGTCGACTCGGGCGGCGCAGGGCCTCAGTGCCGGCGTGCTCACCGCACGTATCGGCTATAAAACCATGGAGCTCTGTCGTCCCTTACCGCGGCTTGAAGCCAAACCTTCGCTGCTTAGGGCCACGGTGAAAAGTTTGGCCAGTCGTCTGGCTCGCGCCGATAAGCAAAATAATGAAGAGCAAAAAAACGTCAACTAAGGTTGACGCTTTTTTGGCCCTAAAATGGTGTTAGCTGGCCGTCCAAGCGGCTAGCGTGCTTGTTTTTCAAACAATTATGCCCCTATTTTAAAAGAAAAAAGGTGCATTATGAGCAAACACACATACACAGACCAAACCCTTTGCATCCACAGCGAGCAAGGTCGACAGGATCCTCACAGGGCGCTGGCCGCGCCCTTATACCAAACCTCTACTTTTGTTTTCGACAATACAGCGCAAGGGGCCGCACGCTTTGCCGGTGAAGAAGCGGGTTATATTTATTCGCGCCTGGGCAACCCCACGGTACGCGAGCTTGAAGAGCGACTGGCGGCACTGGAACAATGTGAAGATGCAGCGGCCTGCGCCACGGGTATGGGCGCGGTATCGGCGGCGGTCATGAGCTTTTTAAGCGCCGGCGATCACCTGATCGCCTCCAGCACAGTGTATGGCTGCACCTATGCCTTATTCAGTCATCTGCTCACTCGCTATGGTGTAGAAGTGACCTTTGTCGATTTCAGTGATCTGGACGCCATTAAGGCGGCGCGCCGACCGAACACTAAAATGGTATTTCTGGAAACCCCGGCTAACCCGAATATGAGGGTGTATGATCTTGAGCAGATCTGTGCTTTTGCCAAAATGCATCAGTTGATAAGCGTTGTTGATAACACCTTCTTGACCCCGTTGTTGCAAAAACCGGCCACCTTGGGTGCGGATTTAGTAGTACACAGCGCCACAAAATACCTAAATGGTCATGGCGATGTAGTGGCAGGCCTGGTATGTGGCAGCGCCGAGCATATAGAAACCATAAAATTTACCGTGCTTAAGGACATAGGCGCGACCATGAGCCCGTTCGACGCCTGGTTGATCATGCGTGGTTTAAAAACTCTGTCGGTACGCATGCAGGCGCATTGCCAAGGGGCACATAAGGTGGCCGAGTATTTGGCCGCTCACGAAAAAATTGAAAAGGTGTATTACCCAGGTCTGGCAGGGGACCCCGGCCATGCTTTTATCGGCACGCAGATGAAAGACGCAGGCGGGGTGATTGCATTTGAGCTTAAAGCCTCGTTAGAAAAGACGGAGACCTTTATAAATTCGCTTGAGCTTTGCACCTTGGCCGTGAGTTTAGGTGACACCGAAACCCTGATACAGCATCCGGCCTCGATGACACACTCCACCTATGAGCCTGAGCAGCGCCGCGCCGCCGGGATAAGCGATGGCCTGGTACGCATTTCCATTGGTCTTGAAGATGTTAATGAAATTATTGCGGATTTAGAAATGGGCTTGGCGTCCATTTAAAATCGCTTGTATCAAAAACGTTACACGTATTTATTGTTCACCCCTTTAAAATAAAGGGGTGTTTATTTTTCGAAACTCAGGTGTATTTTTATCTTTACGTATTTGCGGGTTTGCCCAAAACCCATATCGACTCCATCTATTACAAATTTTCGTACTTTTACTTAGTATCTGGTTAACACAGATTAGCTGCCAATGGCGTATTTAGGTGCGCGGTTGGTCGAAGATGCAAAGGTTATTATGGCTAAGTCAAGCAAGTATGTTTCCAAGACACCCGATGAAAACGGCGTGATCCACTGGAGCGATGAAGAAAACCAAATTTGGGCAGAACTGGTTGAGCGTCAACTGGCCTGTATCGAAGGCAAGGCGTGTGATGAGTACCTGGAAGGTTTAAAGAAAATTAACCTGCCACATGATCGTATTCCGCAGTTGCATGAGCTGAACGAAGTACTAGAGCGTGAAACCGGCTGGCAGGTTGCCCCTGTACCAGCGCTTATCGACTTTGATGAGTTTTTCCGCCTGTTGGCCAACAAGCAATTCCCGGTAGCGACCTTTATTCGTACCCGTGAAGAGTTCGACTATCTGCAAGAGCCGGATATTTTCCACGAGATCTTTGGTCACTGCGCCATGCTGACCAACCCGGATTTTGCCGAGTTTACTCATAAATACGGCCAGCTAGGCTATGCGGCGGATAAAAAAGACCGCGTATATCTTGCGCGTCTATACTGGTTTACCGTTGAGTTTGGTCTAATGCAAACCGAAAAAGGTCTGCGTATTTACGGTGGCGGTATCTTATCGAGCCCGGGTGAGACTCAGTATGTTTACGGTGATGAGCCGGAAATTAACCCAATGAATGTACAGGATGTGCTGCGCACGCCTTACAGAATCGATATTATGCAACCTGTTTACTACACCATTAACTCTATCCATGATTTATTTGATATTTCTCAAATGGATTTAATGGCGTTAGTAGCTAAAGCAAAAGAATTAGGCTTGTTTGAGCCAAAATTTCCCCCTAAAGAAAAATTAGCAAGTTAAGGAATTAGTAATGTCTGAATTAAGCGCACAAAAATGTGAAGCGTGTCGTGCGGATGCGCCTAAGGTGTCAGATGATGAATTGGCAGTATTAATCAGAGATATCCCTGAGTGGGTGCCTGAAGTACGTGATGGCATTATGCAGCTTGAGCGTGTATTTAAGTTCAAAAACTTCAAGCAAGCACTAGAGTTCACTAATCTAGTAGGCGCCATGGCTGAAGAAGAAGGTCACCACCCAGGTCTTCTGACCGAGTGGGGCAAGGTAACCATCACTTGGTGGTCACACTCTATTAAAGGTTTGCACAAGAATGATTTCATCTGTGCGGCAAAACAGACGCGGTTTTTGCTGCTCTGTAATTAAATACTTCCGTGTTTGAGCCACCTCGCTACTTGTTAGCTAGGTGGCTTTTTTGTTTTTCACATTGTGTTAAAGCAACTAAAAAGGGGCTCGCCGGCACATTATCCCCCCGTGTATTGACCCCCTGTGATAGCGCCCAAGCATGTATCTTCAAATCGTTTGGGTATATAATGCAGCGCTAAACAAAACAAAACATGAAATGAGTTATGAGCGCTGCTGATCTTGATTACATCAAGCAATCCATTGCCACGGTTGCCGATTATCCTAAACCGGGCATTATGTTCCGTGACGTTACCAGCCTGTTAGCCGACCCCAAGGCATTACAACTGACCATAGATCACATGGTGAATAAGTATAAAGACCTGGGCTTTACCAAGATCATTGGTACCGAATCTCGTGGCTTTATCTTTGCCGCACCTTTGGCTTATGTGTTAGGTGTGCCTTTTATTCCGGTGCGTAAGCCGGGCAAATTACCTCGTGCGGTCATTGCACAAAGCTACCAGTTAGAATATGGTGAAGATACCCTGGAGCTGCACCAAGACGCCATAGTGGCCGGTGATAAGGTATTGTTAGTTGATGATTTATTAGCAACTGGCGGCACCATTGAAGCCACCGCTAAACTCGTTGCCAAGCTTGGCGGCGAAGCAACACATGCTGCGTTTGTTGTCTCCTTACCTGATTTAGGTGGTGAGCAACGCGTGCGCCAACAGGGAATTGACGTATTTAAACTAGTCGAATTCGAAGGCGATTAAGCAATGAGCTATCAGGTTCTGGCCAGGAAATGGCGACCGCAAACCTTTCACCAACTTGTTGGTCAAGACCATGTTAAACAAGCTTTGGTTAACGCGCTAAATGAGCAGCGTCTGCACCATGCCTATTTGTTTACCGGGACGCGAGGCGTGGGTAAAACCACCATCGCCCGTATCTTTGCCAAGAGCCTGAACTGTGAGCAGGGCATTTCCGCTCAGCCCTGCGGCCAATGTAGCACCTGCTTAGATATCGAAGCGGGTAAGTACATAGATCTTATCGAAATCGATGCGGCATCGCGCACCAAGGTTGAAGACACGCGGGAAATCCTCGATAACGTGCAATATGCACCAACACGAGGTCAATTTAAGGTGTACCTTATCGATGAGGTGCACATGCTTTCCAAACACAGCTTTAACGCGCTGTTAAAGACTTTGGAAGAGCCCCCCGAACATGTGAAGTTCCTGCTGGCGACGACCGATCCGCAAAAATTACCGGTAACCATCTTATCTCGCTGTTTGCAGTTTAATCTAAGCGCCTTATCTGTACCGCAGATCAGCACCCAGCTGCAGCATATTCTTGGCCAGGAACAAATCCATTACGAAGACTCGGCACTGGCTGTATTGGCTAAGGCTGCCGATGGTAGTATGCGCGATGCCTTAAGCCTGACCGACCAAGCCATAGCCCAAACCAATGGGCAGCTGGTGGAAGAAGCGGTCAAAGACATGCTTGGCCTGATGGATGTGCGTTTTGCCCAGCAGCTACTGAGTGCCGTGCTTCTGCACGATGGCGCCGAGCTGATGCAGCAAACCCGAGCCTTAGCACAGCGCAACCCAAATTATGTTGCTGTGCTGGATGACTTATTAAACCTGATGCATAGCATTCAGCTGACTCAGTTGGTGCCCAGCGCCGCGGCGCTTAGCGAGCGCGACGCCGAATACGTGAGTGCGGCGGCCAGCAGCGCCGACCCTCAGCATATTCATACTCTGTATCAACTGCTGTTAAGCGGTAAACGTGATTTGCAATGGAGCAGCTCACCACAGGTGGGCTTTGAAATGCTGATGTTACGTTTATTGGCCTTCGAGCCTGCGGCCTTGGCCTCCATGCCAACAGCGCCAGCGAATGTGGCCGAAATGGTCAGCCCTAAAGCCTCGGGCCAAGAGCAAGCGGCTAATTTGCGTGCCATGCTGGCGCGTAATAATAATGAGCTGGCTTCAGCGCCAAAAGCTGCTAAGCCAGAGCCTGTGTCCGCACCTGTGGCGACACCCGTGGCTACACCTGCGACAGCGCCTGTCGCTGCACCTGAAGTATCTTCTGCATCCTCTGCACCCACTGTAGAAATGGATGAGGAAGTGGCGCAGGAGCAAGAAGCGGCGGCGCAATTTGATGCCGTGCTACAACAGGCTCAAGAGTTAGGTTATCAGGGCGGCGAGCCAGCGGAGCCTAATACAGCAGAGCCTGGGTTCCAGCACCAAGCAGCGTTAGAGCAAGTACCTCAGGGTGCTGTTCAAGAACAAGACCAAGTGCAAGCGCAACCCCACATTGAGCAAATGCAGTCAGTAAGCGCTGAGCAAATGCAGCCAGTAAGTCCTGAGCAGGACAGTCAAGGTCAGGCGGCGCCGGCCGAGCAGCTGCATGCCTTGGAAGAGCAAACTCAATCGGCCATCGCCCGTATTCTGCAAAACCGTAAGCTGGCAACGCCTTCGGCAACGCCTGCGCCTGCAGCCGCACCTGGCCAAAGGGCGCAAAGCCGCAATGAAGTGACCCAAGGCGGCGATGACCTAAAAAAGGCAGCGGCCCGGGGTGAGCGGGCCGAACTAAGCGCATCACCAGGTTATTTTGATACCTCAGTAGCAACTGCAGTTGCCCCCGCAGTCGCCACGGCAGAGCCTGCTCAGCAACAGCAACAGCAACAGCAACAGCAACAGCAACAGCTAGAAGCGGCAAAGCGTAAGCAAACGCCGGCGCAGCGCCTGCTTGATAGGCATCAGCCGGATCCGCAAAAGCTGGCCCCTGAGCTGTTGCAACAGCTACAAGCACCGGTGACAAATGCCGAGGCGCAAGAGCAGCCTTTGGTGATCCCTGTGCCTGAGGGCTTTACCAGCAGTATCAGCGACATTAAATTCGCCCATCAGCAAGATACCTGGGCGGCCTTAATAGACGAGATGAATTTAGGTGGGCGTACCCGTCAGTTTGCTTTGCAAAGCTGCTACCGTAAGGAACAAAATCAGGTGTTTTTGCAGGTCGACGCCAGTCAGCAACACCTTGATGGCCCGGCGCTACGTGAGCGTTTGGTGCAGTGTTTTAGCGAGCAACTGGGCGAGCCCATCGAATTGCATATAGCGTTTAGCCCCGAGGTAGCGGGTACCCCGAAACTGATCCAAGAAGCACTCGACGTTCAGCGTTTGCAACAGGCGGTGGCGGCCATGCACGGTGATAGCAATGTGCAGCGCTTAATGACGCAATTTTCGGCGAACCTTGATGAAAACTCGGTGCAGCCATTGTAATTTTTCCTCGCTGGCCTTATCTTTGCCAGCATAGATTTAAATGAAGAGAGAACACTATGTTTAAAGGTGGAATGGGTAACATGATGAAGCAAGCGCAGCAAATGCAAGAGCGCATGCAAAAAGCCCAAGAAGAAATCGCAAACTTAGAAGTAACAGGTGAAGCCGGTGCCGGTCTGGTTAAAGTAACCATGCTAGGTAGCCACAATGTACGTCGCGTTGAGCTAGATGAAAGCTTGATGGAAGATGACAAGGACATGATTGAAGACTTGCTTGCCGCGGCCTGTAACGACGCCGTACGTCGTGTAGCCGAAGAAAGCCAAAAACGCATGTCAGAAGTAACCGGCGGTATGAACTTACCTCCTGGCTTAAAAATGCCGTTCTAATAAAGAACCATATAAAAATTAGCGCCTTAGGGCGCTATTTTTTTGCCTGTTAGTCCCTATGACCAATACTCACATGCACTCTGATGCTATATCATTGGCACTACAATAAGAACACCCCAAGAGAAAGGATCCTCAGCTATGAAGTTCAAACTAACCTCAATTTTAATGACGACGACACTACTTGCGCTTGGTGTGACGCACGTCCAGGCCGACGACCAAAGCTTGAAAGCCCTTCAGGCAATAGAAGAATTTAAAGAACCCTTTATACATATGATTGAGGACGGTGGTGAATTTTTTTGCCCGGATGTGGATGGGGAGGGAAGCCTAATAAGGTATGCCAGTTGCGAGGAGTATTCAGCCTTGACCAAGCGCGGTTGCTATGGCAAATCACGAGAGGAATTTGGCCGGGAACTGGTCTACGGTGCAGCGTGCGCCGAGTTGACCCTGCTTGACCAGGTCAAGGTGGCCAAGGAAAATCATTTTGATATGGACTCTGCCAATTGGTGGCACCATATTCCCGCCAGCATCATTCCATTACCAGGTGGGATTGAGAGCGACGAAATGAAGCAGCAAGCACAAGGTGAGCTTGAAACCCTGGTTAAAGGCAAGACCCTAGGCGAGCTCTCGCTTGTTAATAACCAAAGTCACCCACGCTTGTTTGAGGCCGTGCTTGGTTCACACACGCGAGAGTGTGGCGTGGTAAAGGATACGCTTAAATTGTCTGTGCAATTAATCGCCGACTTTAACGGCGATGGCAAGGCCGATTTGCTGCTGAGCAGCACCCGCGATAACCTTTCCGATGATTGCCCTTTAAATGCCTACAAAGAGGGTGGTGGCTCGACCACTTTCTTGTATGAGAAACACAGTGCTCAGTCAGAACTTAAAGTTACGCCATATCGAGAGCTAATCGAGTCGGCCTCAAACTAGGGCTTACAACTCCCTTATACTTTTGCGCTTGGTTTTGATACCTTAACGCCACATAATAGAGCGCTGAATTACACAGTGTCGCAGCTTAATCGGAATTTACATGCAGCTTTCGCCAAAATTAACTCAACTTGTTGATGCTTTGCGTTGTTTACCGGGCATAGGCCCGAAATCGGCTCAGCGGATTGCCTTTCACTTATTGGAGCGTGACCGTGAGGGCGGCAGCCAATTGGGGGCTGCACTAAGCCAGGCCATGGTGGATATTGGTCATTGCAACAGTTGTCGTACTTTTACCGAGCAAGAGCAGTGCGAGCTGTGTGGCAATATTAAACGCCAGGATTCCGGCTTGCTGTGTGTGGTGGAATCGCCCAGCGACGTATTAGCGGTGGAGCAAACCGGGCATTATCAGGGCCTATACTTTGTCTTAATGGGTCACTTGTCGCCCCTTGATGGCATTGGCCCAAAAGAAATTGGCCTGGATGTGCTCGAGCAGAAGCTGGCCGCGGGAGACATTAACGAGGTGATCCTGGCAACCAACCCCACGGTAGAGGGTGAAACCACAGCCCATTATATTGCCGAGCTGTGTAAGCAATACCAGGTGGGCGCATCGCGTATCGCTCATGGCGTGCCTGTCGGTGGCGAATTAGACCTGGTGGATGGCATGACCTTATCCCATGCCTTTAACGGTCGTAAGCAGGTCACCTTTGACGATTGATTTGCTCTAAAATCCAGCAAAAAGGCGCCTTTTGGCGCTTTTTTCGTTTTTTCTCTCTTGAATCCCAACCGCATCACCCCATATACAAGAGCATATCTGGTTATCAACCTACTCAGTTGAACCTGTTTGCTAACGGAGAGAGAAATGACAGCAACATCAGAAAAAGAAACGCTTGGCTTTCAGACTGAAGTAAAGCAACTGCTTAACTTAATGATCCACTCTTTGTATTCAAACAAAGAGATTTTCCTGCGTGAGCTGGTATCGAATGCTTCTGATGCCGCAGATAAACTGCGCTTTTTAGCCCTTGAAAATGGCGACCTGTACGAAGGCGATGCAGAACTCAAGGTGCGTATTAGCGCCGATAAGGACAAGGGCACGGTGACCATTGCCGATAATGGTATCGGTATGACCCGTGATGAAGTGATCAGCGCCTTAGGCACCATTGCTAAATCAGGCACCGCAGAATTTTTCAAAAACCTGACCGGCGACCAAGCCAAAGACTCGCAGCTGATCGGTCAATTTGGTGTGGGCTTCTACTCGGCATTTATCGTGGCCGACAAAGTAACCGTGCGCACGCGCAAAGCCGGTGAAACGCACGCTATCGAGTGGGAATCAAAAGGCGAGGGCGATTATACCCTGGCCGAGATCGACAAAGACAGCCGTGGTACCGAAATCATCCTGCACCTGCGCGACGATGAAAAAGAGTTCCTGGACGATTTCCGCCTGCGCGGCATCGTTAATAAATACTCAGATCATATCGCCATTCCGGTAGAGATGTACCGTGAGCCGGTGCCAGAATCAGAAGGCCCGGACGGCGAGAAAATCGAAGCACAACCGGGTCACTGGGAAGCCATCAATAAGGCTGAGGCGCTGTGGACTCGTGATAAGTCGGAGATCAGCGATGAAGAATACCAGGAGTTCTACAAGCATGTAGGTCACGACTGGGAAGAGCCGCTGACCTGGGCACACAACAAGGTGGAAGGTAAAACCGAATACACCAGCTTGCTGTACATTCCTAAGCGCGCCCCCTTTGATATGTATAACCGCGAGCGTCAAAGCGGCTTAAAGCTGTATGTACAACGCGTATTTATCATGGATGACGCCGAGCAGTTTATGCCAAGCTACCTGCGTTTCGTAAAAGGTCTGCTGGACTCAAACGATCTGCCGCTAAACGTGTCTCGTGAGATTTTACAAGACAACAAGATCACCCAAACAATTCGTAAGGGCTGTACGTCTCGCGTGTTGAAAATGCTGGATCGCATGGGTAAGAACAAACCGCAAGAGTATCAAACCTTCTGGGATGAATTCGGCAGCGTGATCAAAGAAGGTCCGGCGGAAGACATGGCGAATAAAGAAGCCATTGCCAAGCTGCTGCGCTTTGCTTCAACACATACGGACGAAGCGACGCAGAATGTGTCACTCGAGCAGTACATCGAGCGCATGAGCGAAGGCCAGGACAAGATTTACTACGTGGTGGCCGACAGCTTTGAAGCGGCGAAGAACTCGCCACACCTGGAGATCTTCCGTAAGAAGGGCATTGAAGTCTTGCTACTGAGCGACCGTGTTGATGAGTGGATGATGAGCCACCTCACCGAGTTTCAAGACAAGCAGTTCCAGTCGATCACTCGCGGTGATTTGGACTTAGGTGATTTGGACGACGAAGAGAGTAAAAAGGCCCAAGAAGAGTCTGAGAAGGAAGTGGAAGGCTTGCTTGAGCGCATTAAAACGGCGCTGGGCGATAAGGTCAAGGAAGTACGCTTTACCCATCGCCTAACGGACTCACCGGCCTGTGTGGTTGCCGATGATCACGATATGAGCTCACAGATGATCAAGCTTATGGAGTCTGTCGGTCAAAAAGTGCCGGAAACCAAGCCTGTGTTCGAACTAAACCCTGAGCACCAGTTGGTTAAGCATCTTAACAATGAGCAGGACGAAGACAAGTTCACTCAGTGGTCAGAGGTACTGCTGGACCAGGCCTTGCTTGCCGAGCGCGGCAGCTTAAAAGACCCGGCCGGATTTGTAACCCGCTTGAATAAGCTGATGCTGGATTTAAGCAAGTAACAGGTAAAAAAATCCCAACTTTGAGCCCGAGCTAACCACTTGGGCTTTTTTTATGCCTGCAACTCGTTGCGGAAAAAGGAAAAACGCTTTATCGCAAGTGCTTGCGCCCGTTAGGAAGAATGCGCATAGTGGAATGCTCTTATTTCCATCATTAGAGCAAGATATGAAATCGTCTTTACTCGGTGCCTTGGCACTTCTTAGTCTTTCTTCTTTTTCGTCGCTAGCCGATACCCCTGCGAATCCCATAGCCATCGCCATTCACGGCGGTGCGGGGACCATTGAAAAGGCACGCTTTACGCCGGAGCAAGAAAAGGCGTATCGCGCCAAATTAAGCGAAGCGGTGGAAGCAGGCTATGCAGTGTTAGACCAAGGGGGCGCCAGTCTGGATGCCATCAATGCGGCCATTAATGTGCTGGAGAATTCTCCTTACTTTAACGCCGGTAAAGGCGCGGTGTACACCTACGAGGGTGAGCATGAGCTCGATGCCTCGATTATGGATGGTCGTACCCGTGCAGCGGGCGCCGTAGCCGGAGTCAAACATATTGAAAACCCGATCGATTTAGCCCGTCTGGTGATGACCAATTCTGTGCATGTGATGCTCAGCGGCGCTGGGGCTGAAGAATTTGCCCAGCAGCAGGGTATGAAGCTGGTGGAAAACAGTGTGTTTGATACCGAGCACCGTTATGAGGCGCTACTTAAAGCCAAGGAAAAGCTGGATAAGGCCAAACCGGCCACCAAGGATTATCAGGCACTGCATCAGGCATTGCCAAGCCAATACAAGATGGGTACGGTCGGTGCTGTTGCCCTCGATAGCCACGGCAATATCGCCGCAGGCACGAGCACCGGCGGCATGACGGCCAAGCGCTTTGGCCGCATTGGTGATTCACCAGTAATAGGCGCAGGTACCTTTGCCGATAATGCCTCCTGTGCGGTATCGGCCACGGGGCATGGTGAGTACTTTATTCGTTATCAGGTGGCGAGTGATATTTGTGCTCGAGTGCAATACCAAGGCAAGAGCATTGAGCAGGCCGGTAACGAGGTGATCTTTGGGCCCATGTTCGAAGCCGGTGGCACCGGCGGGGTGATCATAGTCGACACCAAGGGCAATATCAGCATGCCGTTTAATACGGCGGGTATGTATCGCGCCAGTAAGAGCAGTGCAACCCCAACCTATGTGGCTATTTTTAAAGACGAATAAATACGCCCCTAGCTACGCAAAAATCCTGGCGCCAACTATATTTACAATGTTGGCGCTAATAATTTTGGGGGTGCGTATGCAATCTATTAAAGTCGCTGATTACTATAACCACAGACCTGTTACTTTCAAAGCCGATATGTCCATTGAAAGCGCGGTGGAAAAACTTCTTCAAAGCTGTCAAACCGGTGGCCCGGTGATCGATGATCTCGGTACCGTCATTGGTTTTGTTTCCGAGCAAGACTGTCTGCAACAAATGCTTAATTCTACCTATCAAAACGAAGCCCACTGTGTGATTGGTGATGTGATGACCAAGGAGCCCTTGTGTGTCACGCCTGATCATAGCGTGATGACGCTTGCCGAAAACATGAAGATAGATAAGCCGAAAATGTATCCGGTGTGCGATGAGCAAGGCAAGTTGATGGGGATCATCACTCGGGCCCATATTTTGTTGGCGCTGGACAAGCACTTACACGACAATTACGCGCCAGGGAAACGCTTTGTCTAACGACAACAGCTAGTACACTTTAAGGCGATATTTTGCTAAGCTGAGCAGCCATTTTATGCCGTTATTTAGAGGCCTGTGTGTCTGCCAGCAAATCCTTGTATGCCAAGCTCAATGAGTGTTTAAAAAAAGACCAATTTATACTCAAAAAACGCCTACAAGGGGTGCAAAAAATAGCCGACGCCCAAAAACAGCAGGGTGTTCTTGCTAAGATTGCCACCAGTATTGATGCCAGTATTGCTGCTCGCGCCAAGCGCTTGGCCGAGTTGCCTAAGCCCAGTTTCCCAGCGGCCTTACCCGTTAGTGAAAAACGCGAAGATATTAAAGCGGCGATTGCCAAGCATCAGGTGGTGATTGTTGCCGGTGAAACCGGCTCGGGTAAAACCACTCAGCTCCCGAAAATCTGCCTAGAGCTAGGTCGTGGCGTTGAAGGCTTAATTGGCCATACTCAACCACGTCGCCTAGCGGCGCGTAGCGTTGCCGCCCGTATTGCCGAAGAGTTGGAAAGCGAAATTGGTCAAACCGTCGGCTTTAAAATTCGTTTTAGCGATCAGGTCAGCGAGCGCAGTTATATTAAACTGATGACAGACGGTATCCTGCTCGCGGAGATTCAAAACGACCGCTATCTCAACCAGTACGACACCATCATTATCGATGAGGCCCACGAGCGCAGCCTGAATATCGACTTTATTCTCGGCTATCTGAAGAATCTGCTGCCCAAGCGCCCGGACTTGAAAGTCATTATTACCTCGGCGACCATAGATCCGGAGCGTTTTTCTCGTCACTTTAACGACGCGCCTATTATCGAGGTGTCCGGGCGTACCTACCCGGTGGAAGTGCGTTACAGACCGATCACAGAATTAAACGGCAGTGATGAAGAACAGGATGAAAACGACCAACTGCAAGGCATTTTCGATGCCGTAGACGAGCTCTACGACGAAGGCCCGGGCGATATCCTGATCTTTATGAATGGTGAGCGGGAAATTCGCGACACCGCCGATGCCCTTAGCAAGCGCAACCTCAAGCATACCGAAATACTGCCCTTGTATGCCCGCTTATCCAATGCCGAGCAGAACCGGATTTTCCATCCAGGTAATAAGCGCCGTATTGTCCTCGCCACCAATGTGGCGGAAACCTCGTTAACCGTGCCGGGTATCCGTTATGTGATAGACCCGGGTACCGCCCGTATTAGCCGCTACAGTTATCGTACCAAGGTACAGCGCCTGCCAATTGAAGCGGTCTCTCAGGCCAGTGCCAATCAGCGTAAGGGTCGTTGTGGACGTGTGGAAGCGGGTATCTGTATTCGTCTTTATTCCGAAGAAGACTTTTTAGGGCGTCCGGAGTTTACCGACCCTGAGATCCTGCGCACAAACCTGGCCTCGGTTATCTTGCAGATGCTTGGCCTTGGCCTTGGTGATATCAGCCGTTTCCCTTTTGTGCAGCCGCCGGATAGCCGCAATATCAATGATGGCGTGCGTTTACTTGAAGAGCTTGAGGCGGTTAAACCGGCGAAGCAACGCAGTCAAATCG
This sequence comes from Pseudoalteromonas sp. T1lg22, assembly GCF_002964645.1. Classification (NCBI taxonomy): domain Bacteria; kingdom Pseudomonadati; phylum Pseudomonadota; class Gammaproteobacteria; order Alteromonadales; family Pseudoalteromonadaceae; genus Pseudoalteromonas; species Pseudoalteromonas sp. T1lg22. Next base: position 120,437 of record NZ_PQBY01000002.1, on the reverse strand, counting down.
AGCTCACCAAAATGGGTCGCGATTTGGCGCGCATTCCGCTTGACCCCCGTCTTGCAAAAATGGTGCTGGCCAGCGTGCCGCTCGGCGCCATGCGTGAGGTGATCATCATCACCGCGGCCCTGGCCATTCAAGACCCGCGCGAGCGTCCGCAAGATAAAAAAGGCAAGGCCGATGAACTGCACGGTCGTTTTAATGATGATGACTCGGACTTCATCGCCTTTTTAAACCTGTGGAACTACCTCGAAGAGCAACAAAAAGCCCTGACCAATAATCAGTTCCGCAAGCTCTGTAAGCAGGAGTTCTTTGCCTATATGCGCATTCGTGAATGGCAGGATATCGTTTATCAGGTATCGACCATCTGCGACGAAATGGGCTTAAAAGACGCGAGCAATGAGCCCAGCTTTGAGACTCTGCATCAGGCCCTGCTTAGCGGCCTGCTGAGTCATGTGGGGCAAAAGGACGATAAAAACGCCTTTTATCAGGGCGCACGCAACAGCCAGTTCCATATCTTCCCGGGCTCTAATCTCTTTAAAAAGCGGCCAAAATGGCTGATGTCGGCGGAGCTGGTGGAAACGTCCAAACTCTACGCCCGTATCAATGCCAAAATCGATGTCGCCTGGCTGGCGCCACTGGCACAGCATCTGGTCAAGCGCAGCTACAGCGAACCCCATTGGCAGAAAAAAGCCGGGGCGGTCATCGCCTTCGAACAACAAACCCTCTATGGCCTGACCATAGTGGCGAAAAAGCGCAGCCAGTATGACAAAATCGACCCGGTTGTCAGCCGTGAAATCTTTATCCGCACCGCCTTGGTGGAGCAGGAGTTAGGCGCTAACGAGTCCTTTTTGCAGGTGAATCGAAAGCTTATTGAGGAAGTACAGGACTTGGAAAACAAGGCGCGCCGTCGCGATATCTTGGTCGACGAGCATACCCTGTACGAGTTCTACGATAAGCATATTCCGGCGGATGTCTGTAACCGCGTCAGCTTCTTGAAATGGTATAAGGAACAAAAGCGCAAAGATAAACGCTTTTTGCATATGAGCAAGGAAGCGCTGATGCGCCATGGTGCCGATGAGATCACCGCCGATAATTACCCGGATATTTGGATGCAGGGCAACCTGGTATTGCCGCTGAGCTACAGCTTTGAGCCGGGGCAGGATGTCGATGGTGTGGCGGTGCAAATCCCTCTGGCACTGCTTAACCAGGTGCAAAATGAGGGCTTTGACTGGCATATTCCCGCCTTTAGACATGAGCTTATTTGTGCGCTGATAAAGTCCTTACCCAAAGCCCAGCGCCGCAACTTTGTGCCGGCCCCTAACTATGCCGATGCGGTATTGAGCTCGGTGGAGCCGCTCCAAGGTAAGCTGGTGGATGCCCTGGCACTGCGCCTATTCCGTATGACCGGAGCCAAGGTTGAAGCCGAGCAATTTGACCCATTGGCGGTGGATGAGCATTTGCGCATGGCCTTTGAGGTGCGCGACGATAGAAATACCTTGGTGGCGCGCGGCTATGATTTGGATGCGCTGAAGGCCAAGCTGGCGGATAGGGTAAGTAATACTCTGTCTCAGGTGGCCGATGAAGGTATTGAGCGCCAAGGGCTGACCGAATGGCAATTTGAGGCGCTGCCCGAGTCCTATGTGAAAAAACAGGGGCAATACGAGGTTAAAGCCTTTGTGGCCCTGGTAGATAAAAAAGACAGCACCGCCATTGAGCTGTTTGACTCGCCGACCAAGGCGCAGGCGGCCCATCAGCAGGGGTTACGTCGTATGGTGCTGTTGAACATTCCATCGCCGATAAAATACTTGCAGCAAAACCTGCCCAATAAAGCCAAGCTGGGCCTGTATTTTAATCCTTTTGGCAAGGTGCAGTTGCTGATTGATGACTGTATCGCCGCCGCCGTGGATAAACTATTGGCAAACTTCGGCGATATTCGAGACGCCGAGCAATTTAATGCCGCCAAGGAGCATATCCGCGGCGAGCTTGGCGATACTGTGGTTGCTATCGCCTTGCAGGTGGAGCAGGTGCTCAGTCGTGCCCATGGCATTCATAAGCGCATGCGCGGCAAGGTGGATCTCAGTATGATCACCGCCCATGGCGATATAAAAAACCAGCTTGAGAGCTTGATTTTTAAAGGCTTTGTCAGTCATCATGGCGCCGATAAAATGGCCGACCTGAGCCGTTATATGCAGGCCATTGAGCGCCGTTTGGAAAAACTGCCGGTGGATCCGAATCGTGACCGTCTCTGCACCCTGGAGCTGGACAAGGTCGCTGAGGCCTATAAAAAATGCCTGGCCAAGCACCCTAAAGGGGAGCCACAACCTGAGGCATTAACAGAAATATTTTGGATGCAGCAGGAGCTGCGCGTTTCTTTATTCGCGCAAACCTTGGGTACCCCTTATCCGGTGTCTGCCAAGCGGGTCCTTAATGTTATAAGTGAATACCTTAGTAAGACTTAAGCCGCAGTGAGCTTAATGTCTGCTGGGTTATAATTACAATTATGATAAGCGCATAGACAAGGACGGAGGTCGTGTTGCGTACACAGAATAAAGCCAGGTTGCTGGTTGTTGATGATGAGTATTTTAACTTTACCTTCTACACTCATGTATTAGGTGAGCAGTTTGAGTTGAAGTACGCAAAATCAGGTGAGCAGTGCTTAAAAGAAGCGCTTACTTTTCATCCCGATGCCATCATGCTGGATGTATGTATGCCCGGGCTGGATGGGTTCGACACCTGTCGTATACTGAAAAACACGCCAGAGACCAAAGACATCCCTATTTTAATGGTGTCTGGACTGGAGTCTGAGGCAGCTAAAAAACACGCCTTTGAGGTTGGATGTGATGGGTTTTTTGTTAAACCTTTGGCGATGAATGAGCTAATGGAGCGCTTGCAGACACTGATTTAAAGAGCTTGAGGAGATCCTTATGCTTTATCATCAAGAGCAACGCAATTTCCGCCGTATGTTGGTGGATGCTCAGGCTACCGTTGAAGTCAATCAGGGCCAGGAGGTGTTTAGTCGCACGGCAATTTGCCACGATTTAAGCGCTTCCGGCATGCAGTTATTTCTCGATACTGCCGTCGACCCCGGCGCTACCATCAAGGTACGAATTCAATCTGCCACAGCCAGTGTGGCTCCCTTAAATGCCTTAACCCGTGTGGTGCGTTGCACCCGTGAAGACGACGGCCAATATAGTGTCGGCGTGCAGATGCTGGAAGTGAGCTAGCCGGAAGCGATAGCAAAAGTGAGCGCCAAATGGCACTCACTCTCGGGTTGCAGAGGTGGCTAGTAGACCTTACAAACAAGGCCTTTAAGGTAAAAGCCTTCCGGGTAGGGGCCGGAGATGGGGTGATCGGCAGCCTGATTTAAACGCTCGACAATTAGTAAATCACGGTGCGCATCCAGCGCCGCATCAGCCACCACTTTTTGGAATAAGTTCTGCTCCATCAAGCCCGAGCAGGAGAAGGTCAATAAGGTGCCGCCAGGCTTAAGCAATTGCATCGCCAGCATATTGATATCCTTATAGCCACGACAAGCGCCGGTAAGCTGGGCCTTAGACTCAGCAAACTTCGGCGGATCCATCACAATAGTGTCGAATTTACGCCCTTGCTCGCGGTATTCGCGCAGCAGCTTAAACACGTCCTGCTTAACAAAGTGCGCTTTACTCATGTCCAGCTGGTTGTGCTCAACATTGCGTTTGGCTATATCCAGGGCATTTTGTGATACATCAACATTGGTGACTTCCTTACAGCCGCCGCGCAGTGCATACAGGCCAAAGGTGCCGGTGTAACAGAAACAGTTTAGCACGTCCTTGTCTTTGACATAGCGCTCAAGGGCGGCGCGGCTGTCACGCTGATCCAGGTAAAAACCGGTTTTATGGCCACCGATAATGTCCACTTCGCAGGTGAGGCCGTTTTCTTCGATCAGTACTGGAGCCGATGGGGCTTCGCCAATTAATGGCCCCGTGGTCGGCGCCAGGCCTTCTTTTTTACGCACATCCACATCTGAGCGCTCATAGACGGCGCAATCGGGGAAGATACGCTGCAAGGCGGCAACAATATCGCCCTTATGACGCTCGGCACCGGCACTAAGCAGCTGGCAAACCAGGTAGTTGGCGAACTTATCTATGGTGATACCAGGCAGGCCATCCGACTCGGCCGCACACAGGCGGTAACCGGTTAAGCCGCCTTCGGCTATGGTGTGTTGGCGCGCATCTAGGGCACGCAATAGGCGTTTGTGGAAAAACTCCACATCGATTTGCTCGTGCTCGTCAAAGCTCCATACGCGGGCACGGATCTGTGATTCTGGGCTGTAAGCGGCGGTGGCAAGGAATTTACCCTGGCTGTCGTAGACGGTCACTGTATCGCCTAGGGCCAAATTGCCTTTCACTTTTTTGACTGCCTTGGAGAAAATCCAAGGGTGTTTGCGCTTAAGTGATTTTTCGCGCCCAGGTTGAAGATAAATTGCGCCGGCCATTGCAGCTCCTGATAGTAAATTGAGGCGCTATTCTAGGTAGTCGCAGGCCGATACTCAAATTTAATTTTGCCAATTAGCTATCAGTCCTTTATTGTCGGTTACAATGACCTGGGCGCTGATTTTATAATGCGCCTGAATAAGCCTATAACTAAGCCAAGCACAGAGCGAGAAACAGTGAATAATCAGGCCCTAATATTGCCCGAAGCAATGCAGCAATTAGAACAACAATGCCGAGAATTTATCCTTGATTGCGGCAGTGCCGATGCGGCCCATGATATCACCCATATCGAGCGCGTGGTGCAGGTGGCCAAACGCTTGTGTGTGCAAGAGCAGGCCGAAATGGCGGTGGTTTTACCGGCAGCTTGGCTGCATGATTGTGTGGCGGTAGCGAAAAACCATCCGGATCGTGCCAAGGCTTCTTTGCTGGCCGCCGATAAGGCGCTGACATTTTTGCATAGCATAGGCTACGAAACGCAATATTTAGAGGCCATTCATCATGCCATTGTTGCCCATAGTTTTAGCGCCAATGTCACCCCGCTGACGCTGGAAGCACAAATAGTGCAAGACGCTGACCGTATGGATGCCTTGGGCGCGGTGGGGATCAGCCGCTGTATGAAGGTGGGCGGCGCCATTTGCCGCGGTTTGTATCATCCTAACGATCCTTTTTGCCATGAGCGCGAGGCGGATGATGGCAAATACACGCTCGATCATTTCTTCGTTAAGTTACTGGGTTTAGCCAGCACCATGAACACTCACAGTGCTCGCATTGAAGCCGAGCATCGCACCGCCTATATGCAGGACTTTTTACGTCAACTCGGACACGAGATTGGGATGAGTTATGACTAAGGCACCATTACTACGAGGAGTACATCATTGTCACCTGCAGGTAAAAGACATGCAGCAGGCCCTGGTGTTTTATCGTAATGTGATGGGCTTTGAGATAGTCCCGGAGCTGGAATTTTGGTATCACCATCAGGACGATGGTCCACTTATGTTGCAAGATCAGGCAAAGACCATTTGCCTGGCATTGTTTGAAGGCAGCCGCAGCAGCAATGGTATTGCCTTTGCCGCTGATGCGCAGGCCTTTGTCCACTGGCTTCGCCACCTTGAAGGGCAGGACGTTAAGGTAACTTTGGCGGATCACCAGGTTTCACATTCACTCTATTTTCGCGATCCCAGTGCCAATATGCATGAGATCACCTGCTTTGAATATGAAGCGGTGCATAAATTGCTTTAACCTTGGCTTGGAGCGGCTAACCACTGTCTGCAAAAGCCTGATATCATTCATCTGAACGATTAGCTAACATTTTAGACAAGGCCTTATTGTGCTCCGAAATTTGGCACCCGATGTGCCGATGGACTATCAAATCACCTACAGCGGGAAACGCTCGACCGTCGCCATCATAGTCAAACGCCAACAACTTCTGGTTAAGGCGCCAACGGGCACCTGTGAGCGCTTTATCGCCGAGTTTGTCGCCAGTAAACGAGATTGGATCAGCAAACAACTAGATCGTCAGGGTGAACTGTACAGGCTTAAAAGTCGCCCCCTGGATGATGGAACCTTAAGTTTATTCGGTAGGTCTGTGCCTGTGGTGATCAAAGGTGCTAAGGCCAGCTCGGTGAGATTACAAGATAACAGCATTGAGCTGTGTATTAGCGCTCGAGTCCGACATCAGCAGGAGAAAGCCAAAGAGCTCTTACTGGCATTTATGGCCGAGGAGTTAGCGCGCTTTATTTATATGCGATTAGATTATTGGCAATCGCGCATGGGCGTAAAGGCTGTGGACATTAAGGTACGTGTATATAAACGCCGCTGGGGCAGTTGTGATCGTCGGCACAGGCTGACCTTTAATACTCTGCTGGCGGGGGCACCAACCTGGGTGATCGATTATGTTTTAGTGCATGAGCTGGCCCATATTCGATATATGGATCATGGTCCAAGGTTTTGGCATTTGGTTAATCAACATTGTGCACAGACGCAAGAAGCTAAGGCCTGGTTACGAGAGCAGGGAACGAGTTTAGAATTGGCGTTTTAATACCAAGCGATGCCATGGTTAGGCTCGATGCGTTATAGCACGTTACCGATGAGCTAGGCTTTATTTACTGGAAACTAGTAAGAAAGAAGTGGTGGAGGGAGCTGGATTCGAACCAGCGAAGGCAGTGCCGTCAGATTTACAGTCTGATCCCTTTGGCCGCTCGGGAACCCCTCCACTAAAAATGGATGCGCGCTTATTAAACTTTAGAAAAGTGGTGGAGGGGGCTGGATTCGAACCAGCGAAGGCAATGCCGTCAGATTTACAGTCTGATCCCTTTGGCCGCTCGGGAACCCCTCCTAAGCAACGGCGGCGATAATAGCAAACTGAGCTTTCAAGTAAAGAAAAAAACTAAAGAAATACTAAATTATGCCGATAACCGCATAGATATAAGTCATCTTGTCGAAAGTTTATGCAAATCAAGGTTGTCGCTTTTTAAGATAAAATCACGATATGAAAGCACAGAAACAATTTGTCAGCGCATAACACGCCAACACAAACCATAAATACTGGGCACTGGGTCAGGTAGGTCTATACTCATTAAGGCAGTATTAAAGGTAGTAAAACTCACCTGAGGATAGTGTTATGAACAAAACAAACGCTCTACTGCTGAGTGCTTCACTGGCCGCTTTGGCCGGCTCAGCCATTGCTGATGAAGATAAACAAGCCTTATTAGAGGATGCTTTGAGCGCCGCACCGCCGACGTTAAGAGATAAGGTAACAGTGATGGACTGGCAACAAAATGTGTTGCAAGAAGGCAGCAGTAATTACACCTGTTTTCCTACACCACCTAGCCTAAGCGGCACCGCACCCATGTGTATGGATGGGCCTTGGATGGAGTGGGCGGATGCCTGGACCAATAAAAAGCCGTTTCAGGCTAAAGCGGTAGGTATTTCCTATATGCTGGCCGGAGATGGTGGTGCCAGTAATACCGACCCTTATGCAGAAGGGGAGACGGAAGATAATCAATGGATCGTAGAAGGTCCACATTTGATGATTATTATGCCGGATAACGCTCTTTTGGATAGCTTACCCACAGATCCCTATGCAGGTGGCCCCTATGTTATGTGGAAAGGAACTCCCTATGCGCACATTATGGTGCCGGTTGGCCCAAGAGAATAAGTGCTCTTCTCAACGCCCACACAACCCCAGTGAGGGCGTTTTTTATTCTAGCTTCCACAACACTTTTTAAATTTCTTTTCGCTGCCACAGGGGCAGGAGTCATTGCGACTGAGTTTACGTTCTGGTGTGGGCATCAGGGTGCCCGCGTCGTAAAGCCAATGACCATCTTGTTGGATAAAGGTCGAGCGCTCATGAATACAGCACAGGCTATTAGCAAATAGATAATAGGCCTTAAATTCAACCTCGGCTGGATAGGCAGAGAGGTCGGTGTCGACTATCTCAAGTTTGGTGAATTTAGCCGCTTCGGCAAATTCGGCGACATCTTCTGCCTGATTCTTCTTGAGGGCTGCCGCCGAGCAAGTGGCAACTAAATACTCAATGGCTTGGGTGCAAAAGGCGCTGTAGCGCGATTTCATCAGAGTAAGGGCATCACCAGCTTGTTCACTCCCGCTGATAAAGCGGCCACAACAATCGGCATACTGTTTCTCAGACCCACAATAACACATACATGATCCCACAAAGGCAAAAGCCGCATTTTATACCAATTCACTTAAATAGCTAATCGCTCTGGCGGGGTAAATATCATGCTTACGGCGTTGTGATTTTTCTATGGAGAATAACTACATAAGAAAAATTTCGCCTTGTTAGCGTATCATTTATCCAGCGCTATACCCGATCACATACTTAACAGAATTGGTATTAGCAAATTTGCATGGCTTGGGGCAGCGTGGTCTGAACGGCATCGGAATCCGCGTCAGCATCGGAGGCAAAGCAATATAATTGCGCCTTGGCCTGATGGGTATTGAGTTGCATGGCTTCAAGTTGCTCCAAGGTAACAATATCCGTCCAAGTAACAATGGCGGCGAAGCGACCGTTTTGCAGTGCACAATTAAGCATATATTCGCAATCAACAATGTGTTTGCGGCGGATCACCAAGAGCTTACTGGTGTCGATAGAGCAAGAATCTAGCAGGTCGCGGCTGGGGATATGATCCGGTGCAACCAGCAGGGTCCAACCATTACTGCTATTGTAGCGGTGGATAATTTTCAGTAATTCAAAAGACGCCGAGATCTCATCTTCTGTATGTACCAGGTTAATGGCCGCCGGGTTTTCTTGCTGATAGCTTTTTACGTGTCGAACCGCTGCTGTATGTAACATAATTGCCTCGCTGGGGGTAAAGTAAACGATATACAGTGTTTTATACAGTATTCATATACAGTAGTTTATACAGTTGTTGGGTGCAAGCTTTTTTTTCCTCTTTTTTAAACGGTATTTTTTAGCCGAGATTAAAAGTTTGCACGGAAATATGGGTTAAAGCCGCTATTTATGCGGTCATTTGTCCGTATTTGTGCTAGCATTGCCGGCTTGTTTATTAGCTCGAAAAAGACCAATGCTAGAGAGTGTTTTTAAGATCAAAGCGCATGGAAGCTCTGTGAAACGTGAGGTGATTGCCGGTATCACTACCTTTATCACCATGGTGTACATTGTTTTTGTTAACCCGGCGATGCTGGCGGAAGCGGGGATGGACCAAGGCGCGGCCTTTGTCGCTACCTGTATTGCCGCAGCAATTGGCTGTTTTATTATGGGTTTTTGGGCCAATTACCCGCTGGCCTTGGCGCCGGGAATGGGGCTGAACGCCTTTTTCACTTATGGTGTGGTGCTGGGCATGGGTTACACCTGGCAAGCGGCATTGGGCGCGGTCTTTATGTCGGGCAGTATCTTTTTACTGCTAAGCCTGTTTAAGGTGCGGGAATGGATTATCAACGCCATTCCCTTAGTGTTGAAAAGAGCCATCGCCACGGGTATCGGTGCATTTCTAGCCTTGATCGCCTTAAAAAATGCCGGCATTGTTGTTGCCAGCCCGGCGACCCTGGTGCAGATGGGCGATATCACCAGCAGTGGTCCGCTTTTGGCTATTTTGAGCTTCTTTATTATTGCCGCCTTGCTGTATCGCGATATCAAAAGCGGTGTTTTGATCAGTATTATGCTGGTTACCTTGGTGGCCCTTGGGTTGGACTTGGTTGAGTATCAGGGTGTTGTCTCGGCGCCGCCTTCTATTATGCCGACCTTTATGCAACTGGATTTCGCCGGTGCCCTTGAGCTCTCTATGCTCAGCGTGGTCTTTGCATTCCTATTCGTTGATTTATTTGATACCTCGGGCACCTTGGTTGCGGTAACGCAAAAAGCGGGCCTAGCCGATGATGAAGGGCGTATGCCGCGCTTGGGTCGTGCATTAAGCGCCGACAGTAGCGCTACCATAGCCGGCTCCATGCTGGGCACCTCAACTACGACTTCTTATATTGAGTCGGTGGCCGGTGTTTCCGTCGGTGGACGCACGGGTTTAACCGCCGTTGTGGTGGGCCTGTGTTTCTTATTGATGATGTTCTTTGCGCCATTAGCCTCCATGGTGCCGGCCTATGCCACTGCGGGGGCGATTTTGTATGTTTCTATCTTGATGCTGCAAAACCTGAAACTGGTTGATTGGGACGATATGACAGACGCCATCCCTGTGGCCGTTGTATTACTAATGACGCCGCTGACCTTCTCGATTGCCCATGGTATTGCGCTAGGCTTTATCGCTTATACGGCCGTGAAGGTGGTTTGTAATAAGGCCAACGAGGTCAGTATCAGTGTCTGGATACTCAGTGCCTTATTTGTGCTCAAGTTTATCTTCCTGTCTTAATTAAGAAGGCCGCTGTTAAGCGGCTTTTTTCTTCCCTTGCGATAATGCACTCGCTGTTAACATGAGGGTGTTAGCGTAAGCACAGTGTGCGTAATGGTAAGACCTCTGGAGCTGACAGCTAAATCAACAGTACCGAGTGGCAATTAAATATGCTAGCCTAACCCTCCGCAATAGTTGGCTCATTTTGACGTTTACCGATTCGTCGTTTGGCTGTCTAAATTGACATGTTGCGGCGCCCAGCGCTGCCCCTTGTGGCCGCTGCTTGTGTTTGTTTTTAAGTAAAATAATAAAAGAAAGTAAATATCATGAAATTACAGCAGCTAAAGTACATAGTTGAGGTGCTTAATCATAACCTCAATGTGTCCGCCACCGCAGAGAGTCTTTATACCTCCCAGCCGGGGATTTCTAAGCAAGTTCGTATGCTTGAAGACGAGCTCGGTGTGCAGATATTTGGCCGCAGTGGTAAGCATTTGACCCATGTTACCAGCGCCGGTAACGACATTATTAATATTGCTCGAGAAATTCTTTCTAAGGTTGAGGGCATTAAAGCCGTGGCCAATGAGCATACCTTGCCGGATCAGGGTAAACTCAATATTGCCACCACCCATACTCAAGCCCGCTATGCCTTACCCGGTGTGATCCAGGGCTTTATGAAAAAGTATCCGGCGGTGTCCTTGCATATGCATCAGGGCACGCCACAGCAAATCTCTGACGCCGCCGCCCGCGGTGATGCGGATTTTGCCATTGCCACCGAGGCATTGCATTTGTATTCGGATCTAGTGATGCTGCCTTGTTATCACTGGAATCGCAGTATTGTCGTGGCTAAGGATCACCCCTTGGCGAAAAAGGCCCATAGCCTCACCATAGCCGATATTGCCCAATATCCACTTATCACCTATGTCTTTGGTTTCACCGGTCGCTCCGAGCTGGACAAGGCCTTTAACGCCCATGGTCACGAGCCGCATATCGTCTTTACCGCCACCGATGCGGATGTGATTAAAACCTATGTGCGTTTAGGATTGGGAGTGGGTGTGGTTGCCTCTATGGCCATAGATCAGGTGAGCGACACAGATCTGGTCTGTATCGATGCCAGTCATTTGTTTGAAGCCAGCACCACTAAGATTGGCTTTAGAAAGGGCACCTTCCTGCGCGGCTATATGTACGACTTTATCGAGCGTTTTGCCCCGCATCTGACTAAAGACAGAGTAGAAAAAGCCTGTTTGTTGCGCAACCAGGACGATGTGGATGCCATGTTTGCCAATATTGAGCTGCCGGTACGCTAAGCGCTGGCGCTTTTGAGCGTATTAAAAAAGGCGACCTTAGGTCGCCTTTTTTATTTGTAACTCGAAGCCGAATTAACACTCAATAATATTAACCGCAAGACCACCACGGGCGGTTTCCTTGTACTTGGTTTTCATATCATTGCCCGTATCCCACATGGTCTTAATCACCTTGTCCAGGGACACTTTTTGCTCGCCGCTGCCACGCATGGCCAGACGAGAGGCATTAATGGCTTTCACCGCGCCCATGGCGTTACGCTCGATACAAGGTACTTGCACCAGACCACCAACCGGATCGCAGGTTAGGCCCAGGTTGTGTTCCATGCCGATTTCCGCAGCATTCTCAACCTGAGTGGCATTGCCACCCATGATTTCGGTGAGTGCACCGGCGGCCATGGAGCAGGCCACGCCCACTTCGCCCTGACAGCCTACTTCGGCGCCGGAGATAGAAGCGTTTTTCTTATACAGGATGCCAATAGCCGCTGCGGTGAGCAGGTAACGGGTGGCGATTTCCTTATCCACTTCCTTGATAAAGGTGTGGTAGTACATAAGCACCGCAGGCAAAATACCCGCCGCACCATTGGTCGGTGCCGTAACCACACGGCCACCGGCGGCGTTTTCTTCATTCACCGCCAAGGCGAATAAATCAACCCAGTCCATGGCACGCAGTGGGTCGTTATTGCTCTCAACATTGAGCTTTAAATACAGGCTTGGGGCACGACGGCGTACCTTAAGACCACCGGGTAAAATACCTTCCGTGCGTATGCCGCGCTCGGTACAGGCTTTCATTACTTCCCAGATATGGAAGAGTTCATCGCGAATATCGCTCTCGCTGCGCAGCGTTTTTTCATTGGCCATCATCAGGCTGGAGACGCTTAGCCCTGACTCTTTACACAGCTCTAAAAGCTCCTGGGCGCTATCAAAGAGGTAGGGCGCCGGATTTTGCTCGCGAATATCCAGTGCCGCCTGTTTTTCTTTATCGAAATCTTCATCGCTGACGATAAAGCCGCCGCCGATGGAGTAGTACACCTGGGAGGCGATAATCTCTTTGTCTTTAAAGGCTATCAGCTCCATGGCATTCGAATGCTTGGGCAAGGTTTTACGGCGATGGAAGACAATCGCGCCTTGCTTGGGAAATTTGACCTGATGCTTTTTGTCGAGGTGAATGACTTGCTCTTGCTCGATTTTGTCTAGGATATCCGGTACCGCATCGGCATCAACGGTTTCAGGATCATAGCCGGCTAATCCTAAGATCACCGCCTTACCCGAGCCGTGGCCGACCCCCGTTTGGCCTAACGAGCCAAACAGCTCGGCTTTAACTTCGGTAACATCCTTAAGCTTACCTTGCTGCTCAAGAGCTTGGACAAACAGTCGCGAGGCACGCATAGGGCCTACTGTGTGCGACGAGGAGGGTCCAATACCAATGCTGAACATATCGAATGCACTGATCATATAACCTATTACTCACATAACCTTTGAACGGTCGGCCATGATAACGTTAAATAATTATAGATGTAATCCCGGGAACTGATTTTCTTTGCGGTGTTTTTTAGCTGTTCAGGCCAAGCTGTTGAATGAATTGGTTGATGATGCGCTCGGTAGCGCCCCATAGCACTCCGTAGGGCGTGTTCAGTAAAGGGAATTCTAAGGGGGAACCGCTGCGCTCAACGCGAAGAGGGTACCAGTTTTGGCGCTCAACCAGGGTTGAAAAGGGCATAAAAAATGCGGCATCCACTTCATTGCGATCCAGTTGCCAATGGGCACCTGGGTGCAGATAGGCCAGATAGGGGGTAATGACCATGCCGCCCAGGGTTTCGATGTCCTCGAGGTGACCGATAATATCCACCTCGCGCGGGGCAATATTGAGTTCTTCATGCAATTCTCGCAGTGCCGTGTGCCTGAGACTGGCGTCCTGGCGCTCCTGCTTGCCGCCGGGAAAACATAGTTGACTGGGGTGACTGCGTAAATGGCGAGGGCGTTTACACAGCAGGACCTGAGCGCCCTGGGGCGAGTCGCTAAGCAGCATAACCACAGCGCTGCGACGTTTTGGGTGGCGCTTGGGCTGCGGATCTGTAACCTGCGAGAGGTTAAAGCGGCTGATCAACTGGGCACAGGTACTGGCTGGCAAAAGGCGATACTCACTCTAATACGGGTAAGATTTTATTTACCTTATGGTAGGTTTCCTGGTATTCCAAATCAACATTTGAGTCCGCGACTATGCCGCCGCCGGCCCAGCAGTAGAGCTTATTTTCGTTCGCAACCAAGGTGCGAATGGTAATGCTGGTGTCCATATCGCCGCAGGCGCTGAGATAACCGATAGAGCCGCAATAGGCGCTGCGTCTGTGTGGCTCCAGCTCTTCGATGATCTCCATGGCGCGGATTTTCGGCGCTCCGGTGATCGAGCCTCCTGGAAAAGCGGCGCGCAGCTGATCTATGGCGGTTTTACCTTCGGCCAGTTGGGATTGCACCGTGCTGACCAGGTGGTGTACCGCCGGGAAGCTCTCGATAGCAAACAGTGAGGGCACGGTGACGCTGCCGGGTTTAGCCACCTTACCTAAATCGTTACGCAGCAAATCCACTATCATGACATTTTCGGCGCGATCCTTTGGCGAGCTGGCAAGTTGCTCGGCCAGCGCCTTGTCTTCTTGCGCGTCCTTACTGCGCGGCAGTGTGCCCTTGATGGGCTTGGTTTCCACCTGCTTGCCTTTTACCTCGATAAAGCGCTCCGGCGAGATGGACAAAATGGCGCCTTGGGTTAGGCGAATAAAAGCGGAAAAGGGTGCTTTGTTATGCTCGCGCAGACGCTGATAGGCTTGCCATTCGCAGCCCTGGTACTGGGCGCAGAAGCGCTGTGCCAGGTTGATTTGATAACAATCGCCGCTGCGCAAATAGTCCTGAATTTTCGCAAATTGCTGCGCATAAAACGCATAACTCATATTCGATTGCCACTTTGAGCTCAGGGCAAAGCCACCGGCCTTTGGGGTCTTTTCAAGCTGGTTGAGGTATTTTTGTAATCCGGCTTCGGCGTCGATACTAGGCTGCGCCAGGTAATACCATTGCTTGGCGGTCTTATCAAAAATAAGCGCATCGAGATACAAACCAATTTGCATCTCGGGCAGGTGAATATCTTTTTCGGCGGTTTCGGGCAGACGCTCCAATAAGCGACCCAGGTCGTAGCCAAAATAGCCGAGCCAACCGCCGTTAAAGGGCAGGCCATAAGGGGCTCTGTCCTGACAGAGTGCGCCGAGCTCGGCCTGCATTTGCACAAAAACGTCTTGTTCTAGGGGCTGGTTGTCCAACATAGCCTTGCCATCTTCAACACTGAGCCACTTGGTGGGGGCAAAGGCGATGATGTCATAGCGACTATTGACATGGCTATCGCTTGCCGAGTCGAGGAAAATAGCCCCCGGCAAATGGTGAAAATGGGTAAAAACATCACAGGGTTGTGCCTGTATTGGCGCCTTGATGCAGTGCAATTGCGATTTTGTCATTATCTTCAACTCGAAGAGCTAGCCCGAAACGGGCTGGGAGGGTATCATAAGTTACACTTTTTCAGAAGTCGCGGTCTCTCACCGTGCGCACGTCACCGAGTTGTCGTGCCTGCCATTGCTTGTTAATGGCACCACGACCCAGTATGAAGGAAGATTTATGAGCACTATTCGTCAGCAAGACTTCATCGACAGCATTGCCGATGCGTTGCAGTACATTTCGTTTTATCACCCATTGGATTTTGTTCAGGCGCTTGAAAAAGCATATAACAAAGAGCAAAACAAAGCGGCAAAAGATGCTATTGCACAAATCCTAATTAACTCTCGTATGTCTGCTGAAGGCAAACGTCCACTGTGTCAGGATACGGGTATCGTGACCTGTTTCGTAAAAGTGGGTATGGACGTGAAGTGGGATAAAACGGACATGACGGTGCAGCAAATGGTTGACGAAGGTACCCGTCGCGCTTACCTAAATCCGGATAATCCACTGCGTGCCTCTATCGTTGCCGATCCTGCTGGTTCACGTAAGAACACCAAGGACAATACGCCATCTGTTGTGCACATCGACCTGGTACCAGGTGGTGAAGTGGAAGTGATGATCGCTGCTAAGGGTGGCGGCTCTGAAAACAAAACCAAGATGGTCATGCTTAACCCGTCTGACGATGTCGCCGAGTGGGTTGAAAAAACCTTACCAACCATGGGCGCAGGCTGGTGTCCGCCGGGCATGCTGGGTATAGGTATCGGCGGTACCGCAGAAAAAGCCGCGGTACTGGCAAAAGAATCTCTTATGGACCCGGTTGATATTCACGAGCTAATGGAGCGTGGCGCCGAGACTACAGAAGAAAAACTGCGTCTGGAAATCTTCGAGCGCGCTAACAAAACCGGTATTGGCGCACAAGGTCTGGGCGGTTTAACCACGGTTGTTGATATCAAGGTTAAAACTGCGCCAACGCACGCGGCCTCTAAGCCGGTGGTGATGATCCCTAACTGTGCGGCGACCCGTCACGTACACTTCACGCTAGATGGCAGCGGCCCGGCCGACCTTAAAGCGCCAAAGCTTGAAGACTGGCCAGAAGTGACTTGGGAAGTGGGTGCAGACACGCGTCGCGTAAACCTTGATACCCTGACCAAAGACGATATCAAAGAGTGGAAAATGGGTGAGACCGTGCTACTAAGCGGTAAAATCCTCACCGGTCGTGATGCTGCGCACAAACGCCTGCAAGGCATGATCGAAAGCGGTGAAGGCATGCCAGAGGGGGTGGATTTCACCAACAAGTTTATCTACTACGTGGGCCCGGTTGATGCCGTTGGCGACGAAGTGGTAGGCCCAGCAGGCCCAACAACTTCAACGCGTATGGATAAATTCACCGACCTGATGCTGGAGAAAACCGGCCTTATCGGCATGATAGGTAAAGCAGAGCGTGGCCCGGCAACCGTTGAGTCAATCAAAGAAAACAAAGCGGTTTACCTGATGGCCGTCGGCGGTGCCGCTTACCTGGTTGCTAAAGCAATCAAGAAAGCCCGCGTGGTGGCGTTTGAAGACCTGGGTATGGAAGCCATCTACGAATTTGAAGTGGAAGACATGCCTGTAACCGTAGCGGTAGACAGCGAAGGTGCCAATGCGCACACTCAAGGTCCAGCTATTTGGAAAGCAAAAATCGAAGAATTGGACGGCGCTTTAAAGTAATGTCTAAACCTTAGAAAAAGAGCGCTTTTGCGCTCTTTTTTATGGAGTAAAATAATGATAACAACAACTCGTATCGCCGCCGCATTGGCGCTAAGTGGTCTCAGCCTCAGTGGTTTCAGTCAAAGTGCTCAGGCCGATGTACTGACGGTAGATAAACTTAATAACCTAAACAAAATTCACAGCGTGGCGCTGTCACCCGATGGTAATACCCTGATCTACGCCATTAAAACGCCTGAGGGTAGTGAGCTTTACGCCCAGACGCTAAATGCAATTGGTGCGATGGCCTCGTCGCTGCAAGCGCAACCGCCACAAGTAAAGCAATTAACCTACAGCGCCGGCACCGAGTCGGATGTCAGCTTTAGCGCCGACGGCAAGGGCATCTATTTTCTATCGTCGCGTTCCGGCTCACAGCAACTTTGGTATTTGCCATTAGCCGGCGGTGAAGCCAAGCCTATCACCCAATTCCCGCTGGATATCGAAGGCTATCGTTTGAGCGCTGATAACCGCTCCTTGGTGGTGACGTTTGATGTGTATCCCGAATGCGACACGCTTGCCTGCTCACTCGACAAAGAAAAGCAACAGCAGAGTGTTGCCCATAATGCACAGGTCTACGATAGCCTGATGGTGCGTCATTGGGATCACTGGAATGATGATAAGGTCAGACATTTATTTGTTGCCAGCATGGGCAAGGAGATCATTAAAGATGCCAAAGACCTGACGCCGCAATGGCAAACTGATGTGCCGGCCAAACCATTTTCCGGCATGGAAGAAGTAGCCATCAGTCCGGATGGGCAAAAGGTGGTGTTTAGCGCCAAGGTGAAGGCCAAGGACAATGCCTGGAGCACCAACTTCGATCTGTTTGAAGTAGCCATTGAAGGCGGTGCGGTGCGTAACCTGACCGAGGAAAATAAAGCCTGGGACTCAAGCCCGCAGTTTTCCAGTGATGGTCGTTATCTTGCCTATAAGGCCATGAGTAAACCCGGCTTTGAAGCGGATAAGTTTACCCTGCAATTGATTGACCTGCGCACTGGTGAGCGCCAGTCCATGGCACAGCAGTGGGACAGAAGCGTCGACAGCTTTAGCTTTGGCCCTAATGGCCGTGCAATCTATGCCACCGCCAAAGATTTAGGACAAACCAGCTTATTTGAAATCAGCACCGCCTTTGGCGATGTGCGCAGCCTGTTCTCCGACGGTTACGTCGGCGATGTGCAGGTGCAGGGTCAGCAGATCATCTTCTCCCGCCACGCCCTTAATTCTCCCAAAGAGCTGTATCGTATTAATCGCGATGGTGCCGGATTAAGTCAACTGACTCAGGTGAATAAAGCCAACCTAGAAACCCTGCAACTGGGTGAGACGGAGCAATTTTCGTTTACCGGCGCCAACGATGAGCAGGTGTATGGCTATTTGGTTAAACCGGCCTTATTCGACCCGCAGCAACGTTACCCGCTGGCGTTTTTAGTGCACGGCGGCCCGCAGGGTTCATTCGGCAATATGTTCCATAGCCGTTGGAATGCGCAGTTGTGGGCGGCACAAGGTTATGGCGTGGTGATGATAGATTTCCATGGCTCGGTGGGCTACGGCCAGGAATTCACCAACTCTATCTCCCGGGATTGGGGCGGTAAGCCGCTTGAGGACTTACAAAAAGGTCTGGCCTATGTGAAGAGCAACTATAAGTGGCTTGATACCGATAATGGTTGTGCGCTCGGCGCCTCTTACGGCGGTTATATGATGAACTGGATAGCAGGCAACTGGCCGACCGGCTTTAACTGCCTGGTAAACCACGCCGGTTTGTTCGATATGCCGAGTTTCCACCAAAGCACCGAAGAGCTATGGTTTGCCGAGCATGAAATGGGCGGGCCATTTTGGGCTAAAGACGCGGACTATAAGCGTTATAACCCGGCCAACTTTGTTGAAAACTGGCAAACTCCTATGTTGGTGATTCAGGGCCTGAAGGACTATCGTGTGCCTTATGCGCAAAGCCTGGGTGCCTTTACTACCTTGCAGCGCAAGGGCATCGACTCGCGCCTGGTGGTTTACCCGGATGAAAACCATTGGATCCGCAATCCGGATAATCTTAAACACTGGTATGAGCAAGTATTTACCTGGATGGCGAAATACACTCAGTAATATCACCTAGTCTGACCAGTAACCTTGGGCTGGCGCTTTTTCGGCGCCAGCTCCCGCCACCTCGGGGTTAGACAATTCCCCAATGCGTATTAAAATATTTACATCATTATTGCCGTTGACGTAAACGTCACTAGCTAAGGGGTAGATGTTATTACTAAGCTGGCTTGAAGTGGTTCCTAAATTTGCTTTTTGGTATTTACCTGCATAATTTTTTCAAATAATTAAGGTAAGTGGGAAGCAATATTTGCATTGTTAACCAGTCGAGACTTTATCATCTCATTGAGTGGTAAGAGACGTGACTTAGTGATAGAGTCAGCGGCAATTTCAGCGCACCCGTATCTCGGGTATAAAGTTCGGAGAATAATAGTGGCTGTTTTTAATCAAGTTGACTTCGATAACCACGAGCAGGTGGTATTTTGTAGCGATAAAGAATCAGGCCTTAAGGCAATTATCGCAGTTCACAACACCAAGCTAGGTCCAGCGGTAGGCGGTTGTCGTCTGTGGAACTACGCCAGTGATGAAGACGCAGTAACAGACGTTCTGCGCCTGTCTAAGGGTATGACTTACAAAAACGCGGTAGCGCGTTTACCGTTCGGCGGTGGTAAGTCGGTGATCATAGGTGATGCGAAAACGATTAAATCGGAAGCTTTGTTCCGTGCCTTTGGTAAGCAACTAGAGCGTATGGGTGGTAGCTACTACTCGGCCGAAGACGTAAACATCACCACAGGTGATGTGATGGTTATGCACAAAGAGACCAACTATGTAATGGGTCTTGAAGGTAAAAGTGGTAACCCTTCGCCTTTCACCGCGCTAGGTACATTCCTAGGTATTAAAGCAGCGTATCAGCACAAGCACGGTCACCAAAACCTTGAGGGCGTCAAGGTTGCAGTACAAGGTTTGGGCGCGGTTGCTTACGACCTATGTAAACACCTGCACAATGCCGGTGCTGAGCTATTCGTAACAGACATCAATGAAGAGTCTGTTGCCCGTGTTGTTAATGCGTTCAATGCGACTGCCGTGGGCATCGATGAAATCTATGACCTGGATGTAGACGTATACGCACCTTGTGCCCTGGGCGCAACGGTAAACGACAATACCATTCCACGCCTTAAGGCTGGCATCATTGCCGGTTGTGCAAACAACCAGCTAGCCGAGTCTCGTCACGGTGAAATTCTGCGTGAGAAGGGCGTTCTTTACGCACCGGATTACGTGATCAACGCTGGTGGTATCATCAACGTATACTACGAGACGAAAGAAGAAGGTTACAGCGCAGAAGCGGCTACCAAGCACGTTGAGGGCATTTACGATACCCTTATCGAAATCTTCCAACGTTCAGACGTTGAACAGGTTTCTACGCACGTGGTTGCTGACGAACTGGCTGAAGAAATTATTGCCAACGGGCTTTAATCTTTTCTTATGCCAATTCTGTTAAGTATGTGATCAGATATAGCGCTGGATAAATGATGTGATAACAAGGCGGAACTGTTCTTATGTAGTTATTCTCCATAGAAAAATTCCAACGCAGTTAGCACGATATTTAGCCCGCTAGAATGATTAGCTATTTAAGTGAATTGGTATTACTTGCGCGTAATAGATTGCGCCGCAATGATGAATAAGGCATGCTCCAGAGCGTGCCTTTTTTATACGTAATTACCTTATGTCAACATCCTACACTTATGTCGATTTAGATAACTGGGAAAGGCAGCAGCACTTTTCCTTTTTTAAAGATTTCCAACAACCTTACTTTAATGTGTGCGTCAGCCTCAGGGCCGAACCCTTGTACGATTATTGTCGTGTTCAGCAAAAGTCTTTTTTCTTAGCCTATCTTTATTTAGCACATATTAGCGCCGCCGAATATTGGCCCATGGGTCTGCGCATTGTCGATGGCCGTCCGGTGCATTGTGCCAACCCCAGTATCAGCGTGGTGCAATTGGCGGACGATGACACCTTTCGTTTTAGTTATTTGCCTTCGGTGCAAGGTTTTAGCGAGTATTGTCAGCAGCACGCTCAGGCAAAGACCCGAGCCTTACAACAGCCCTTGTTTAGTGAAGGCTTTGCCGAAAGTGAAGGGCGCTGTGATTTAATTCATGTGTCTGTGCTGCCTTGGCTTAACTTTTCCGCCTTTTCTCATGCCACCCATGAGGGTAATGCCAGCGGTGTGCCTAAGCTGGTATTTGGCCAATATGATAAGGGCACGGGCAGCATGACCTTATCTTTAGATGTGCACCATGCGCTCATGGATGGCCTGCATAGCGGCCAGTTTATTGGACAATTACAGCAAAAATTTCGCGATCCGCAGCGCTACCTAACCGGCTAGTTAACAGTTAAGCCATTAAAAATGTGAAGGTGGACGCTAAATGATCAGGTAATCCTTTGTAATTAAGCCACAAGCGTGTAAAGTGATACGTTCATCTTATGTTAATGTTGCCTCAAACCAAGAATTAAGAATTCAAATAGGCTAGGTGCGCTTTACTTTTATTTCCATGACGTTAATTTTCAGCATATTTACTTTTGTATTTTTGACTCTTGCTGCTTCTTTACAGGCAGTTGAGCAGATCCCTACGAGCTCCCCCGGCTCTGAAGTTGCCCCCGTGTTTGCAAATGCGGCTGTTAACGTCCCTGAAAATGTCCCCCTGAGTCATTATTTTGCTGAAACCTGGGATACCCGTGATGGCCTCCCTCACAACAGTATTAATGCCCTAGCACAGACTCCTGATGGCTATATTTGGGCTGGTACCTGGGAAGGGGTGGCGCGCTTTAATGGCCGTAAATTCACCTTGTTTACTCGCGGTGAGGAAACGGGTTTACCCGATTCCGGGATACGCAGCCTGAGCCTGGATAGTCAAACTCATGAGTTGTATGTAGCCGGCTCTCGCGGCGGTGTGAGCAGCGTCAAGGGCAACTTTTGGCAGGCCTTGCCTGCTGCAGCCTATATGATCAACTTTGCGCTGCGTGTAAGCGATGGCGCATTATGGCTGGCGCTTGAAGACGGAGGCGTAGTGCGTCGCTATCAAGGGCAAGATCTGCATTTTCTCACCGGAGCCAGCACTTACCATGTTCTCGAGCAGGGCGATAAGGTGTGGGTGGCCAGCAGTGATGGCTTATATGTTTATCAAAACGGGCAAATGCAGCGCCCTGAAACGACTAACAATGCCCTCAATGGCATGACTTATAAGCTGGCGTTGGATCATAACCAGCGCTTGCTTGTGGGTGCTGAGCAGGGCATTTGGCGTGAGGAGAACAGAGGCTTCAAGTTGTTGGATAAAGCGCTTAGCATGAGTCTGTGTCGGCGGTGATGGTCGATTACCGTGGTGATATTTGGTTTGGCACCATTAACCACGGTTTGTTTCGCTACAGTGAGTTCGGCCTAGAAAAACTCGATGCCAATGTTGGCCTGCCGAGCAACCGTATTCTTTCTTTATTAGAAGACCAGGAACGCAGTATCTGGATTGGCACCAATGCCGGACTATTTCGCCTGCGTCAGGCTCCTTTTACCACTCTAAGCCACTCGCGGGGGCTCTCCGGCGATTATGTAAGAACCCTGTTAAGTCATAGCGACGGATATCTGTATCTAGGCACCAGCAATGGTTTAAATCGCTATCAAAATGGCCGAGCCACGCCCCTGGGACAGCGCCCTGGCGCGCCCATTTCGGTATTAAGTCTGACCTCGGGCAGTGACGGCGGTATTTTTGTCGGCACCTATACCGACGGCCTGATGTATTTCGATGGGCGGAAGTTAACCAGCTATTTAAACCGTGATACCGGCTTGCCCAGCAATGAAGTGCGCGCCGTTTTGGAGCAGGATGACGGTGGTGTTTGGATAGGCACCGCAGGGGGGTTAGTGCACCGAGATAGGCACGGGCAGTTGCAGTTCTTTACCGATGAGGACGGTTTGCCGGGCAACTTTATTATGGCCTTAAGCGAAGATTATAAGGGGCGTATTTGGGTTGGTACTGGGGTTGGCTTGGGCTACTTCGAGCAGGGCCAGTTTTATCGGTTGTCGTTAGATGAGCAATTCGATACAGAGTATGCCTTTGGCTTTCTAATGGAGCCAGGGCAGGTATGGATGGCCACTGACCGCGGCCTGGTACGCTATAACGGCGAGACCGGACAATTGCAGAAGGTGGGCAAGGAGCAAGGCTTACCCGTTGATAAACTGTTTGCCGTGGTGGTGGACGAATTCGATTACTTCTGGCTCAGCAGTAACCGAGGCGTTATGCGCGTTAGCCGTGCAAGTATCATCGCCAGTATGGAGCAGCCCGCGCGGCAAATGGAATACACCTTGTTTGATCAGGGGGATGGCATGCTGAGCTCGCAAGCCAATGGCGGTTCTCAGTATCCGGCTATTTTGCATAACGACAATAATGTCTGGGTAGCCACTGCGCGTGGCGCCGTCATGGTGGACCCCAATAAACTCACCCGTATGGCTAATATGGCGTTGCCAGTGAGCATAGAGGCGGTGCAGTTCGATAGCCATCCGCAACAGGCCTATCAAAATACCGTGGTTGATGTGCCCCCGGAGCATAACCGTATTTCTTTTACCTATGCGGGACTCGGTTATGTGATGACCGAGCGTATTGAATATCAAACCCGCTTATTGGGCTACGAGCAACACTGGGTTGACCGTGGCAACCTGCATATTACCGAATACACTAACTTGCCACCGGGAAGTTATCGCTTCGAGGTGCGCGCCCGATATCCGTATGGCATCTGGCAAGCAAGCGGTGCTGCGGTAGAGATTAAGGTAGCGCCCAAGGTCTGGCAAACTTTAGGCTTCAAAATATTTGTTGTGGCGCTCTTGTTATTGCTCTTGCTGCTTGTTTATCGACTGCGTTTTTATCACCTTAAACGCTCCGAAGCGAGATTGAAAAAGCGGGTGAAGGAGCAAACTCAGGTGCTGGCGAAGCAAGCGCAGGCCTTTGAGCATCAGGCCACTCACGACCAGCTGACCGGCATTGCTAACCGCCGTGCCTTCGACCAGTGGCTGGTGGTGCATTTTGTCCAAGCTCAACGTGACGGGCAGCCGCTGAGCCTGCTGTTATTAGACATAGATCACTTTAAGCAAATTAACGATCATTATTCGCACCTGGTTGGTGATCAGGTCATTGCCACCGTGGTGCAGATTATCGCCCGCTGTTTACCGCCACAAGCCCTGTTTGCGCGCTGGGGCGGTGAAGAGTTCACCATCTTATTCCCAGGCCTTGATGAGGATGGGGCGCTGTGCTGGGCACAACGCATTCGCCATCAGATAGCCAGTTATGATTACTCGGTGCTGGCCCACGGTCTGCAGGTCAGTGTCAGTATTGGCGCCGCCGATATCGACTGCGCGGTCAATGCCGATAGATTGTTATCACACGCCGATAAAGCCCTGTATCTGGCCAAAGAGCAAGGCCGCAATCGCTGCCTGGGTCATCGCCGGGATTACCTCTTGTGCGAAGAGCTGCCCTAGCGAATATCTACCACCTTACTGGCTTTTTTATAACGAATTTGCAGACCACTCCAACTGGGTAACTCCCAGCGTTTGGGTGGTTCTTTGCGCTCACCGCTGTGATAATGGACTATGACCCGCTTGGCCTTAAATAAATACTCAATATCTAGAGTCATCCCCGGCAACACCAGTTGCAGCGGAAAACGCTCCATAAACTCCTTGCTCTGCCAGGGTTCAAGCCCTTGGTAATATAGATCTTCCGCCTCAATAAGCATTAAATCTTCCTGGCTTTGAATTCCTAATTCAACAAGTCTGGCTCGTAAATGCTCGCCAGCGGTGGCAAGGCCTTGCTCCTGCTGGTGATAAAGCAGATAGAGATTATGGTAGGCAAGGGCGTCGCTCACCTGCTGAGCAACCCCGGGAAATAAGCTGCCATCTGATATCAACTCGGTTAGCGCTGGCAGTAGCTGCTCATCGTCTACCCGGGTATCCATGCTTGTAAGGGTAACTTGGGCGTAGCTGTATGTCAGGGTGGCTCTTATTTCACCCGCCAGTCCTTCGTCCGTATTTACCTCATCAGGATGCCAGTAATAGTTGCTGAGTCTTGGTGTGGTCGGGGCAAATTCCAACACCTGCTTTAAGGTCAAAGGCGCGCATAAGGTTGCCAAAGTATCGGCGTGTTTTTTGCCTTTGCCCGCCAGTGCAAAGGTGGCCAGGACCAGAGCAGCTTCTTGGTCCTCGGTTAACAAGGAGTTTTTTGCCGGGCGAATTTCCAGTTCGCCATTGCCAAAGCCGCCGCGGCGGTTATCTCGGCGCACAAAAATACAATCCGGGCGCGCCCTGGCTATGGCCTGTATCAGCGCCTGATAATCGAAACGGGCGCAGCGTTCAATCTCGGGCAATTGATAGGCCGAGCGTAAATAATTGCTGTAGGTTTGTGCTTCAGTCAGAGCCGTCTCTTCTATGTGCAGGTGCTCATTGCACTGTCCGCGTAGCACGGCAATGCACAGGGCGATATCACTGTGTTTAAGGTGCTCACCCAAGGCCTTGGCTAACTCGGCAAGTGTGTCTTGGTTTGGCAGCGAATAAAGCTGCGCCGGTGTGGCGATAACCGCAGCCAAGTCTATCATGGCCTGGCGCAAGGTGGAGCTGGGCATTTTTTCTATCAAGTAACCTAGCTCTGCATCCACGGGCAGGGGATAAATGCGTCGCCCCAACTCGGTGGCCAGGCCTTGGGCATCAATGGCATCGAGCTTGCTCAAGGTCTGTTTTGCCCGAGCCAGACTGGAAGGTGCCGGCGGCGTCAGCAGCTCAAGATTATCTATGGCGATACCAGCACAGGCGCTGGCCAAAACCAGCTCATCCAGAGCTTCGCGCTCTATCTCTACCGGCGTCTGTGCCAATAGCGGCGCATGCTCACCAAAAAGCGCGATATAAAGACCCGGTGCGGTGCGCCCACACCGCCCCTTGCGCTGTAGCTGCGAGTCTCTGGCTATGGCATCGAGCCCAAGCACGGTTTTGCCTTTGCGTAGATGAGTGCGCCGTTCAAGGCCGGAGTCTATCACACACTCTATTCCCGGTACCGTCAGTGAGGTTTCGGCGACGTTAGTGGCGAATATAATGCGGCGCAGCGTGCCTTCTTGCATGGCGCAGCGTTGCTCGCTCACTGGGCTGGCACCATGCAGGGCAATGCCCTCGGCGGGCAGGTCGCGACAGGCACTGAGGCAGCTGTTAATTTCCGCGCGGCCGGGTAAAAATACCAGGATATCTTTGTTGCTGTGCTCTAACGCATAAGCGCAGGCCTGGCGCACCCGTGGGGCCAAGTCAAAACGCGAGGGCATACTTTGGCTGTTGTCAGCCAGAAATTCACAGTCTATTGGGAAAATTCGGCCTTCACTGTACAGGGTTTTGGCGCCTAAATAGCCGGCCAATCGATCATCATTGAGGGTGGCCGAGGTGACAATTAGGCGATGGCTGTTATGCTGCTTTAGCAGTGCCAATAACAGATCTGTATCCCAGCGACGCTCGTGGAATTCGTCCAGCATCACCACATCATAATCGCTTAGTTTATTTTCGAAAAACCAGCGCAAGGCCACCCCTGGAGTGGCAAACACCACCTGAGTCTGCTCACTCAGTTGGGCCTCAAAGCGAATGGCAAAGCCAATGTCTTGCCCAGGCTTTTGCTGCCTTTGCATCGCCAGATAGTCCGCCAGAGAAGTGGCGGCGATGCGTCTAGGCTGCACCACCAAAACGCGCCCTCGAGCCTTGGCCCAAAGGGGTAAGCAGGTTGATTTACCACTGCCTGTGGGAGCATGAACTATGACATTGTGGTTTTCTAGGGCGGCTAAAAAGGCCTGCTCTATCGCGTAGATGGGAAGCGTCATGATGTGTTTTTATACGTGAATTTGTGTCGTTGAGATTGAAATAGCGGGCTAAGGGTCATATTTACAAGTAACTATGTCAAGGAATTAACAGATGATAAATGTCGTATTGATAGGCCTGATGCTGGTGTTTGTGCTTGTGTATTGGCGCCAGGACGAGTTGCGTTTGCGTCTATGGCGACGTAAATATCAAGGTGCCGCTTTAAACCAGGCACAACAGCAGTTACTGCAAAGGGCCATGCCCATCTATCGCGCCATGACGGATGCGGACAGGGCTAAGCTGGAGCGTCATATCTGTTGGTTTTTAGGGGAAAAACGTTTTTTAGGTCGCGATGGCTTAAGGGTCAATGAGGCCATGAAGCTGGTAGTGGCGGCCAATGCCAGTCTGCTTATGCTCAATAAACCCTGGCCGCTGTATCCCAATGTTAAAGAGATATTGCTGTACCCCAGTGCCTATTATGCCGATGTGACCGAGCGCGATATGGCGGGTCTGGTCAGTTACCACCAGGTGGTACGTGAAGGCGAATCCTGGCCTGGCGGCACCCTGGTTTTAAGCTGGCATGATGTGCTTGAGGGCAATCGCTTACCCGGCGATGGTCACAACCTGGTGTTTCATGAATTTGCCCATCAACTCGACCAGGTGACCGGACAAACCAATGGCACTCCCTTATTGGCAGATAAGCAAAGCTACCAGCGTTGGGGCGAGGTGTGTTCACGTGCCTTTAATAAGCTTAAGAGCCATATCGCCTACAATATGCCGCATGTGATGCACGGTTATGGTGCCACCAATGAGGCGGAATTCTTTGCCGTGGCCACCGAAACCTTTATCGAGAAGCCCGCCGCCATGCGCCAGTTTGATGCCGAGCTTTTTAATGTCCTTAAAGACTACTATCAGTTTGATCCCAGTGACTGGCAGCGTTAGTTGACGGTTGACGGTTGACGGTTGACGGTTGACGGTTGACGGTTGACGGTTGACGCATAAGCTAAGCTTGATTAAACACAAACCTAGCAATGAGAGCAATGGGGGGACATCCATCCCTCATTTTCGCCCATTAACCCCAACTGACTTTCCCTTTGTCACACATTTTGCTTTAGTAGGGGGTGATAATAACTAAATCCGATGAGAACTCTATGAAGACTCCATTATACAGTGCGCTGGCACTGGCTATTTCTCTGGCGCTGCCCTTGGCACAACCAAGTGCGTTTGCCGAGGAAGCCGCAAAAGAAGAACAAAAATGGCAAGTAGACAGCCCACAGGGCGAATTTTTGGATGCGAAAATCAGCGTCAACCAGGGCACCTGGATGAACGTGGATATCAGCCCAGATGGTCAAACTCTGGTATTTGACCTGCTCGGTGATATTTACACCATGCCCATTAGCGGCGGTAAGGCCACTCAGCTGACCTCGGATATAGGCTGGCAAATGCAGCCGCGCTTTAGCCCTGATGGCCAACATATCGCCTTTACCTCAGACCAAGGCGGTGGCGACAATATTTGGGTGATGAAGGTCGATGGCTCAGACCAAACTCAAGTGACCAAAGAATCCTTCCGCCTCCTGAACAGCCCCGCTTGGAGCCCGGACGGCGACTTTATCGTTGCCCGCAAACACTTTACCGCCAGTCGTTCGCTGGGTGCCGGTGAAGTATGGATGTATCACAAGGCCGGTGGCTCGGGCGTGCAGTTAACGGAGCGCCCAAATGACCAAAAAGACCTGGGCGAGCCGGCGTTTTCACCGGATGGCCGTTATGTGTATTTCTCTCAGGATGACACCCCAGGTAAGACCTTCCACTATTCCAAAGACTCGGTGCAAGGCATCTACAAAATTAAGCGTTATGACCGCGAAACCGGTGAAATCGAGACCATACTAAGCGGCACAGGCGGCGCCATTCGTCCAACGCCATCGCCCGATGGCAAGACCTTGGCTTATATCAAGCGCGATGACTTCCAAAGCACGCTTTATCTGTATGATTTAGAGTCAGGTAAAGAAACCAAGCTGTACGATAAGCTTGAGCGTGATATGCAGGAAACCTGGGCCATTCACGGCGTGTATCCAACCATGGCCTGGACGCCGGATAATGACTCACTGGTATTTTGGGCCGGCGGTAAAATCCATAAGCTGGACGTAGACAATGGCGAGAGCGAAGAAATCGCTTTTGAGGTTGAAACCACCAAGTCGATTCAAAAGGCGCTGCGTTTTACGCAAAACCTGGATACCGATGAATTTGACGTAAAAATGCTGCGCAATGTGCAGGTGTCGCCGGACGGTGAAACCGCGATTTTCGAGGCCATGGGTCATATCTACAAGCGCGACCTAGAATCGGGCAAGGTTAAACGCCTGACCAAGCAAGACGATCACTTTGAGTTTTTCCCAACCTTCTCACGTGATGGTAAGCAAATCGCCTATGTTACCTGGGACGACGAAAAGCAGGGCAGTGTGCGTGTTGTTTCTGCACGCTCGGGCCGCGGTGATACCCTAACCACAGAGCCGGGCAAATATGTGGAACCGGCATTTAGCCCGGATGGTGAAACCCTGGTCTTTAGAAAGTCATCCGGCAGCAGTTTGCTGGCGCCAGAATGGTCGCTTAAACCGGGTATCTATGCGGTCAATATAGATAAGCCGAAAAAGCCTGAGCTAATCACCGAGCACGGCTATCAGCCGCAATTCGGTAAAGACAATGACCGCGTTTATGTGATGAGCCCTTGGCCTAAGCCGACCTTCAGCGTGGTTGAGCTTAAGAGTAAGAAAATTCGTAAGCTGTATGAGTCCGAGCATGCCACCGAATTCCGCATCTCGCCCGATGGTCAGTACCTGGCATTTGCCGAGCGCTTCAAGGTATATGTAACGCCTTTCGTTGAGCGTGGCAAAACCATCAGTATAGGCCCGAAAGACAGCCAGTTCCCGGTTGAACAGCTTTCTGTGCGCGCTGGTGAGAACATCAGCTGGAGCGGTAGCAGCGATCGCCTGTACTGGAGCTTAGGCCCTGAGCTTTACCATGCCTCTCTCGACGGTATGTTCAATATTAAAGGCGATGCCGATGCCGACTTTAAGGTGAAAAGCGGCGAAAATATTGGTTTCAAAAAAGCCATGGCCGAGCCTAAGGGTATGATTGCCCTGGTTGGTGCCAAGGTGATCACCATGAAGGGTGAGCAGGTTATCGAAAACGGCGTGGTGCTAACAGATGGCAAGCATATTAAAGCCGTAGGTGCACAGGCCGATGTGCAGATCCCTGAAGGCGCTAAGATAATTGATGTGGCCGGAAAAACTATTATGCCGGGGATCATCGATGCCCACGCCCACGGCGGCCAGGGTAGTGATGAAATTATTCCCGAGCAGAACTGGAAAAACCTGGCCGGTCTATCCCTGGGTGTCACCACTATTCACGACCCAAGTAACGACACCACGGAAATCTTCGCTGCCAGCGAAATGCAAAAAGCCGGCGAGATCGTCGGTCCGCGTATCTTCTCGACCGGTACTATCCTCTATGGTGCTAATATGCCGGGTTACACCTCGCACGTTGATTCTCTGGATGATGCCAAATTCCATCTTGAGCGCTTGCAGAAGGTCGGTGCCTTTAGCGTCAAATCCTACAACCAGCCGCGCCGCGATCAGCGCCAGCAGGTGGTTGAAGCAGGACGCGAATTGGGCATGATGGTGGTACCTGAAGGGGGCTCACTATTGCAGCATAACCTCACCATGGTGATCGATGGCCATACCACCATAGAGCACTCTATTCCGGCGGCCAATATCTATGATGATATTCGTCAGCTGTGGTCGCAAAGCGACGTGGCTTATACGCCTACGCTTGGCGTGGCTTACGGCGGTATCTGGGGTGAGAACTACTGGTACGATAAAACCGAGGTGTGGAACCACCCGCGTCTAAGTAAATTTGTCCCTAAAAACCAGTTATTGCCACGCTCTATGCGTCGCACCAAGGCGCCTGAACATCACTACAACCACTTCAATAACGCCCGTGTTGCCGGCGAGTTGCAAGACCAGGGGGTGTTAGTGAATGTGGGTGCCCACGGTCAACGTGAAGGCCTGGCAGCGCATTGGGAAATGTGGATGTTTGCCCAAGGCGGCATGACGCCCCTTGAGGTGATCCGCACCGCCACCATAGACCCAGCCAAAACCTTAGGTTTGGATAAAAACCTGGGCTCTTTGGAAGCAGGTAAACTGGCGGACTTAATTGTGATTGACGGCGATATCCTCAGCGATATTCGTCAGTCCGATAAGGTGCAATACACCATGATAAACGGTCGTTTATATGACTCCGAAACCATGACGGAAGTGGGTAAAAAAGCACGTACTAAGCTGTTTTTTGAATAACTCCTTCTAGGTTTTTCAGAGCATTTAGGCCCGTATTTTACGGGCCTTTTTATGCTTAAAAACTGGGCATATAGCTTGCCAGACATCCCGAATTGCTTGCCTTAGGGGGCTGCTAAGGTACACTGACGCCAGTATTTATTTTTAAGGATAACCATGAAAAATCTGGTAATTATGTTAACGCTATTGAGCGTGTTGTTTACCGCCAGCTTCGATGCCCAGGCGCGTAAAAAGTTTGGCTCGAAACGCACGACCGGTAAGACCGAGCAAACTCAGACCACACAAAAACAGCAAACCACGGACACCAGCACGGTGGCGTCGAAGAAAACCTCGAGCAAAAAAGGCATTATGGCCGGTGTGCTTGGCGGCCTGCTGGCCGGTGGTCTAATTGCCGCCATGATGGGTGATGACTTTGAAGGCGTGCAACTGCTGGAAATTCTATTACTTGCAGGTATCGGATTTTTACTCTTTAAGTTTATTCGCTCGGCGATGCGTAAAAACCAGCCGCGTCCCATGATGGCGACGCCGCATGGCCAGGCCTATGCGAGCCAGGGTCAGTGGCAGCAAAGCAGCGCCTCGGCTCAGCCTCAGCCGCAACCTAGCTCTGTGCCCATGCAACTACCGCCAAACTTTGACCAGGTCGGCTTTATACGCGCTGCCAAAGAGCACTATGTCACCATTCAACAGGCATGGAATGACAATAACTTTGGCGTGGTGTCGGAGTATTTGGCTCCCGAGCTTATCGAGGAATTTAAGGCGCTGCGCGCCGAGCAGGGCGAAGTACTGACCGAAGTGTTGTTTGTTGATGCCAATATTGTTCGCGCCAGCTGCGACAATGATGTGTGGGCTATCAGCATCCACTTTAGCGGCCAGTATCAGGACCGTATTGCCCATGCCAAGGAGCGTATCGATGAGATTTGGCATATGGAGCGTAAAAACAGCGAAGCGGCGCCTTGGTTGATTGTCGGCACCGAAGACTTGGTTGACTAAGCCAAGCGCTAATTTGCTTTAAAAAGGCCGCATCTGCGGCCTTTTTCGTTTAACTCACACCTTGCTGGCGGTAGCCTCGCGGCGACACCCCAAAATGGCCCTTAAAGCTACGGCTAAAATGACTGACGCTGTTAAAGCCGGTTTCAAAGCAGGCATTGGTCACCGACTTGCCCTGATTGAGCAACAGCTGCGCCCGCTCTAAGCGGCGCTTAAGAATATAGGCTTGAGGGCTGACCCCAAAGCGCTGGCGAAAGGCGTTAAAAAACTTGCTGCGGCACATACAGGCCAGGCTGCACAGGGTATCGACATCAATAAGGCCGCCGAGGTTGTGCTCAATATGAGCGACCACAGCATGCCATAGGGTGGCTTGAGGGTCTTGCTGGGCACAGCTTAGTAACTTGCTATGCTCTTGCTCACGCAGTAAGCGCACCAGTAATTCGGTGCTGGCAAGCTCAATGAGTAAGCCTCTGTCTTTCTCATTTTCACTAAATGCCTCAATTAATCTTTGATACACGCCCTGGGTGCTGGCGCTGTGATTCAGTTGCAAGGTGGCGGTTTGCGTGGACGCCTCACTATCGCTTTGCAGGCGCATTTGCCCGGCTACCTGATGCAGCTTTTGGGTGTCTATTTCTATGGTCAAACAACGGGTCGGTGTGCTCAAGGTGGCGTCGGGGAAGTCTATGGCTACATGCTCTTGTGGCGCAATTACAAAGCTCTGTCCGGGGATAAAGTCCTGGCCCTGACTCAGGCTCGAATGGTGCATCACCTTACGCCCTTGGATCATGGCGCAAAACATAATTTCGTCTGCCTTAAAGGGCACACCGTCACTGTGCTCATAGGTGTCGTATAAACACAGTTGCACGCCATCGGCGTTAAACACCGAGCGGTGATCGACCAAGGTATCGAGGCGCTCGAGTGCATCTGGGTGTGTGGCTGCTGGCATGGCTAGGCTCCTTTGCTATGACCATAGCTTGTTTAAGGCGTGCTCTAGCATGGCCCAAAAGTGTACTTGGAGTCAAGCAAGATGGAATGACAATCAAGTTTTTATCGGCAAATTGGTCTAGCGTTAAAGGGATTGCAGCAAAGAAGGACAATAACAATGATCTATGCAAAACCTAATTCAACCGACGCCCTGGTGTCTTTTGCCGCCCAATACGAGAATTACATTGGTGGGGCCTGGGTGCCGCCTGTGGATGGTAATTATTTTGATAACACCACGCCGGTTACCGGTGAGGTCTTCTGCCGCGTGCCGCGCTCGAACGACAAAGACATAGAGCTGGCATTGGATGCGGCGCATCAGGCCAGAGCCGCCTGGGGCAAAACCTCTGTCACCGAGCGCAGCAATCTGCTGCTGAAAATTGCCGACCGTATCGAGGCCAATCTGGAACAGTTGGCGGTGGCGGAAACCTGGGATAACGGCAAGGCGGTGCGAGAAACCCTGAATGCGGATATTCCTTTGGTGGTGGATCACTTCCGTTATTTTGCCGGTTGTATTCGTGCTCAGGAGGGCAGTATCGGTGATATCGACGAAAACACCGTGGCCTATCATTTCTATGAGCCCCTGGGTGTCGTCGGACAGATCATCCCGTGGAACTTCCCGCTGCTGATGGCAGCATGGAAACTTGCGCCGGCCCTGGCTGCTGGTAACTGTGTGGTGCTAAAACCCGCCGAGCAAACTCCGGCGTCGATTTTAAAGCTGGTCGAGGTAATTGGCGATTTGCTGCCCCCGGGTGTACTTAACGTGGTTAACGGCTATGGCGCCGAGGCCGGCCAAGCCCTGGCCACCAGTACCCGCATCGCCAAAATCGCCTTTACTGGCTCCACCCCTGTGGGTGCGCATATCCTAAAATGTGCCGCCGAAAACATTATCCCGTCAACGGTGGAGCTTGGCGGTAAATCACCCAATATCTACTTTGAAGATGTGCTTGAGCAATCGGATGAGTTTATCGATAAATGTGTGGAAGGCGCTGTGCTGGCGTTTTTCAACCAGGGCGAGGTCTGTACTTGTCCATCGCGTTTATTGGTGCAAGAGAGTATCTATGATGAGTTTATCGCCAAGGTGGTCGAGCGGACCAAACAAATTAAGCGCGGTAATCCGCTTGATACCGAAACCATGGTCGGTGCCCAGGCATCGCAGCAGCAATTCGATAAGATCATGAGCTACTTTAGCATTGGCCGCGACGAGGGCGCTGAGGTGCTTATTGGCGGTGATGCGGAGCGTTTCGATAACGAGTTTAGTCAGGGTTACTATATTCAGCCGACTCTGTTTAAGGGCACCAATCAGATGCGGGTATTCCGTGAAGAAATCTTCGGCCCGGTAGTGAGTGTTACCACCTTTAAGGATGAAGCCGATGCCATTGCCATCGCTAATGACACCGAGTTTGGTCTGGGCGCCGGTTTATGGACACGGGATATGAACCGCGCTTATCGCATGGGCCGCGCCATAGAAGCGGGTCGCGTTTGGACTAACTGTTATCACCATTATCCTGCTCATGCGGCCTTTGGTGGTTACAAGAAGTCCGGAGTAGGGCGAGAAACCCACAAGATGATGTTGGAACATTATCAGCAGACCAAAAACCTCTTGGTCAGCTACTCAGACAATGCCTTGGGTTTCTTCTAACCCGGGCTTTTTAGCTAGGCTTTCCAGCTGGTTACCCAACCAACAAAAAAGGTGGCCTTAGCCACCTTTTTCATCTGTGCGCTTATTTGGTTTTTAAAATCCACTCGCTCAGCAGGCGCACACCGTAACCTGTGCCGCCCACATTCACTTCGCCTTTGGCCTTGCTGGACAGGGCATTACCGGCGATATCTATATGTACCCAACGGGTGTCACCGGCAAAGTGTTGTAAGAAAGAAGCGGCAGTAGTTGCACCCGGACCGCCCGAGCCGACATTTTGTAAGTCGGCAATATCCGACTTCAGCATGTCTTTGTAGCCCAGCGGCAGACGCCATACCTGCTCATTCACTACCTTACCGGCGGCGGTAAGCTCGCTGATAAGCTGATCATCTTCAGAGAATACGGCACTGTAGCGATCGCCAAGGGCGCGTACCTTAGAGCCGGTTAATGTGGCTACATCCACCATGATCTCCGGCTTATAATGCTCGCGGGCGTACCACATGGCATCGCTTAGCACCAGGCGGCCTTCGGCGTCGGTGTTCACCACTTCAACGCTTAAGCCTTCGGCGGTGCGCAGTACATCACCCGGGGCAATGGCGTATTGAGAAACCATGTTCGCTGCCATACCCATGACGGCAACGACATTGACATCGGCCTTGCTCAGCGCCATGGCTTTAACCGTGCCCAGTACCGCGGCGGCACCGGCCATATCTGACTTCATGCGTGCGATAGACGGGCCGCTTTTAATGCTGTAGCCGCCGGAATCAAAGGTAATGCCTTTACCTACCAGGGCGATAGGCGCTTCATCTGACCCCTTGTAATGGGCAACAACAAGGCGAGCGCCATGCTCACTGCCACGGCCAACGCCTTCTAAGGCACCCATGCCCAGCTTTTTAAGCTGTTTTGGTCCGAGTACAGTTACCTTGACACCGTATTGCTCAAGCTCTTTAGCGGCTTTGGCAAATTCGACCGGGGTCATTTCTGTGGCCACTTCTGAGGTTAGATCGCGGGCTAGAAATACGCCTTGCTCGATATGACTCAGGGCTTGGTAGGCCGCTTGAGCGCGCTCGGCGTTGGCAACGCTAAAGTGGTAGCTGACGGTGGTTTTATCGGCGTCTTTTTTATAGACATCGAAGCTGTGATCGCGAAGGTTGGCACCGTGGGCAAACTGGGCTGCCAGTTGCGCATTGCTTAATTGGCCTTGTACCTCGGCAAAGGCCAAGTCAACCTGAGTGATTTTATCGGCTTTAAGTTGGCCATGAATATCACCACCCAGCTTTGCCAGATTGGCAGCGTTTAACTCATCCTTGTCACCCAAACCCACAACCAAAATGCGCTCATAGTTCGAGTCAATAGGTGCTAGAAGCTCAAATGTACTACCCTGGCTGGCATCAAATTGAGCGGCGTCCGCTGCTTTTTTCAGTTGCGCCTGAGTTGCTGCAGATAATTGACCCGCAGGTAAGTCTTGCCCTTTGGTTTGCATAACCACTAAGGTTTTTGCGCCGCTTAGGCCAGTAAAATTAAAATCTGCTGCATAAACATGAGCACTCAAGAGTGTGGCGGCAACCGCACTAAGACTAAAAATACGCGACATATTGCTCTCCTAGATTCGCAAAGTTGCGCCTTTTTACCTTATTTCACTATTAAAATTAACCAATTGGCGGTGAATGAACGAGAATTACAGTTTAACGTCGGTGCTGGGTGTGCGAGCGGGGCGACACATGGCTATGCCATCTTGTGTCGCCACCTAGTTGGGCGGATAAAGTATTATGCGGTTTTGAGGGAGCATTTACGCATGTTGCAAAGCAGCATGGCCGTGAGCAGGGTAATAGGCAATGGTGCCAGCACCTTTATAAATTGCGCCCAAAGAGCATGTTGCGGGTGCAAATACACTCCTAAGATTCCGTAAAGGGTGAGGAAGATGCCACACACCAGGGTATTTTTATATCCCAGCTCCTTACCAAAACGCACACTCATCGCAGCAACAAGCAGACAACCAATAAGGCCTGCAAGCATGCTCTGAATTTGCAAGCCTACGTCCTGCTCGGCCAGTATCATGGCTTGCTCTTGGGCGATGCCATCGGGTAGCCATAACTGAACCAATACTATGCCTGCAACAAGCACGTATATGAAAAAGGCTGCTAGGGTTACGCTGATAAGTTTTATATTTAATTTATTGTTAAACATGGGTTTTCTCCTTTGGTTAAAGTGGAGTTAGCAAGGAGAACGCCGATGCTTTGGTTAAGCGACTATTACTTAAAGATACCTTCTTTGTAGCCCTTGTAGGCCAGCAGGCCCACCGAAAAGAGCAGCGCCAGCGACACCAGGTTTTTTAGTAAACGCATGGTATCCTGATCTATGCGCCCGGCATTGTAGGCATCAAAAATGCCCCAAAAGCCGAAGGCATTGGCGGCAATGACCAATAGTATACTCCACAGATAGGTGTGCCTGTTGGTTTTCGGCTTAGCGGCAGTCGGGTCTTGTGAAGCCTGCACAGCGACAGGTTCTGAGCCAGTCTCTGTGGAAGAGGGTTGAGTGTGCTCAGGCGCACCGGCAGCACATGCGCTGTCTTGCATATGGACACTGTGATCCAAAGCCAATAATTGCTGGCAATCGATATCCAGCGCCGCGGCCATGCTTTTTATCGACTCCAATGAGGCAACGCCCTTCGCCTCGATTCGTTGTACCGTGCGTAAACTCAATCCTGCCATCTCCGCCAGCTGCTCTTGCGAGTAACAGCGGCTATCACGCAGGGTTTTTATGACCTGAACATTTACTTTCATTTTCATCTTGTGGGTCTCCTTGCTAACTGGACTTCAAATTAGCAAGAGACCCTCTCCAGCAATACGTTAGGGTTGCGACATGCACCCGAAATCATTACGTAACGAATACGACACTATAGGTGATGAATGTTGTTTTAAAAAGATTTTTTAAATTTTACGCACAATAAATCAGCGCCCCAAAATGCCATTTTTAAACGCTTTAGTTATCGACAACTTATCCTAATTGGCGAGATGACCTGCCTTAAACACTATTCCTGTGATTTCTTTTGTGCTTTTTTCTGCTTCTGCCAGCGTCGTCGGGCATAGCGACGCATGTTGGCAATTTGATCCGTTTCATCGACAATTGAGCGGCCGATAATGGTCTCAATAATATCTTCCATGGTTATTAATCCTTGCCACGAGCCGTACTCGTCATACACCAAACACATATGATGCTGATCTTCTAGGAGTTGGGTAAGCAATTGCTCCAAGCTGGTGTTGTCAGAGACGACCTTAGCTGGTCGAGCAAACTCAATCGCGAATTTTTTGTCGCCTACCATAATCAGATCTGACTTAAAAAGCATGCCGTGGGGAGCCTCCTCTTCATCCAGGATGGGAAAGCGGGTGAACTGGCTTTTGAGCACCTTGTCGCGAATGTCATCAAGGGGCAAGTCAGGTTTTAGCGTTTCACAGACGATGCGAGGCGTCATAACCTCGCGCACCTTGATGGTATGTAAATCGAGAATGTTGCTTATCGCTCTGTGCTCGGTCTCATCGACACTACCAAGCTCGGTGCCAAGAGAGGACAGAGCTTTAATTTCTGAGCGCAGATCTTCTTCACTGGCACTGCCACCGAGTAAACGCGTTATTTTGTCAGAAATCCAAATAAAGGGTTTGAGTATCCAGATTAAGAAGGCGAGTATTGGCGGCAATACCACGGCTAGCTGGCGCCAGAACAGGGCGCCTATGGTTTTTGGGATAATTTCTGATAGCACGAGAATAAGAATTGTCATGACCGCTGAGGCGATACCCAGATAGCCATTACCGAAGACGACCGTGACCTGGGCGCCAACCCCGGCAGCCCCGACCGTATGCGCCACCGTATTGAGGGTGAGAATTGCCGCCAGCGGTTGATCAATCCTTTCTTTGAGATTTTTCAGTGCCTGATAGCGACCCGGGTTCTCTAATTTTTGTTTAGCAATATAGCTGGGTGTAATGGAGAGCAATGCGGCTTCTAAAATAGAGCACATAAACGACACGGCAATAGAGAGTACGGCGAAAGCAATGAGCAATAGCATAGTAGGTTGTATAGGCCTGTTAGCAAAGTGACTTATTGTTAGTTTAGTTAACGATCTTTGGGTTAAAACCCATAAATAAAGGGTCCTAAGAGATAAACTTTGCGGCGCGCCCCATTAATCGATGCTGTCTCTGCTTAAGTAAAGTGTAGAGTTCGCCCATTAGCAATTTGATTCTGGGAACATCAACAAGCGATGGATGTGTTAAAACCCATATTTGGGCAAATTCATGGGGCTCAGAATCTCCAACTACCGTAAGTTGTTCCATGGTATCGGCGATATAACAGGCTCCGCGTATAAGCCCAAGCCCTTTGCTGGCGGCATCATGGCGCACTATTAAATCATCAATCACTAAGCTCACCGGTGCGTGTGGAAATGGACTGTTCTTAATCCAATCTGTTTGAGCACTATCGGCTGTGCCAACCAGCCATGCGTACTCGTCACTGGTTTTGTTAAGGAGGTAATCCCGTTGGGCGTAGTAATTTAAATACACGGCGCCGGCGCGATGGCCAACCAGATGCTCACATGGTTCATTGGCGACGCGAATGACAATATCCGCCTCGCAGTTATCGATATCAACAAGGTGATAACTGCATTGCATCACCAGGCGAATCTGTGGGTAGCGTTTAGCAAAGGCTCCCAAATCTTCAAGAAGCAGGTACTGGGCAATGGCAGGGGGAAGAGACAGGGTAATTTGACCGCTGTGTTCTAGGTGTTTTGCGCGTTGTGCATGCCTATCTGCGAGTACCAGTGCCTCAACTTGCTGCGCGGTTTGCAATAAGGCATGCCCTGCCAGAGTGAGTGCGTACCCTGAGGGGGCAGACTCCGCTAGGGTATAGCCATGGCTGTGATTGAGTTGTGCTAATCGTCTTGCCACCGTGCTGTGGTTCACCGCCAGTATTTTTGCCGCATTGCGTAGCGTCTTGCCCCGGTGAATTGCCAGTATCAGGCGATATGCATCCCAATCTTCCATAACCATGTATCACATCAAAGAGTTTGCACTCCAGTATGCTCATGTACCGCAAAACTAGCAATACGCCAATTTTCATCTGTTTTGTACAAGAAGTAGGTTGCTCCGACTTTATTGAATACCTCGCCATTATCGCGATAGCGAACAGCCAGATTGGTGGCGATGGCAATGTTTGTATCTATCAGGCGCACATTAACCTGTTGCCAGTTGACCGAGGCCACCCCCTTGGACTTTAAACCATCGAGAAAGACCACCACCTGTTTGCTGAAGTCTTTGGCGGGCATGGCCACCGGTGGGTTGGCACTGGACATGAGCATGACCTGAGGCATATATAACTGCTCCACATGTTCCAGCGACTTGCCTTGTATATAGCCATTGTACTTATTCATATAGCTGGCAAAGAGGGCTTTAATAGCGGCCTCGTCCTCTGCTTGCTGCGCCGAGCCAGTGGCCGAAGCCTGCGAGCAAAACAGCGGCGCTAAAAATAGTGTTAAGAGTAGAAACAGTAAGTTAGGTAAACGCATCAGGTTCCCCTTGGAGCAAAATTGACCGTTTAAGCGTACCAACTTAATGATGCAAGGGTGTGGATTGTTTTGTCGTTACCCTGGTGCGGATTTGCAACAATGCTAAGCCAAGGATTCGGTTAAGCTCTCATTGAGCTAAATATTTTGGAGTTGCCATTAGTTGAGTTAGTAAACGGCGACTGCAAAAGAGGCTTAGCCCTCATAGGTTTTGTTTGTTGGACTA
The DNA here is from genome assembly GCF_002964645.1 of Pseudoalteromonas sp. T1lg22. Lineage (NCBI taxonomy): Bacteria > Pseudomonadati > Pseudomonadota > Gammaproteobacteria > Alteromonadales > Pseudoalteromonadaceae > Pseudoalteromonas > Pseudoalteromonas sp. T1lg22. Next base: position 80,036 of record NZ_PQBY01000002.1, on the reverse strand, counting down.
AAAATCGCAAACCTCGCTTGAATTAATGCTTACGGTACAGGCGACCTTATTTAGCGACTGCCAGTGTTGAATATCCGATTGCGCGGTGCAGCCTGCATCTTCGATCAAGGCGATTTCATTCTCACACAACAACAAAATGGCGTTATTATCCTGGATTTCAATGATCAGTTGATAGTTTTGAAACGCCTGGAGTCTGGTTTTGTCATTATCAATAGCAGCCAAAAGGAGCGCTTGTGAGCTGAGATATTTTTCAGAGCTAAACTTTAACGTGCCATCAACGGCTGCAGAGATATCTTTCAGCTGTGATGCAAGGTCGGCCATTCTTTCTGGATCATGGCTATGAGCAAAGCTGGAGCAACCGACGGCAAACAAAGTGGTGATGAGTAAAGAAAGGTATTTCATTTTAAATATTCCATGCAGTTAAGTTACCGGCTTCATCTTGTCCGTTGTCTAAATTCCAATTGCAGATTTGGGAACATTCCTCATTTTCAAAAACGGCATTGGCAAGAATCGTTATAAAATGCTTGATGTTTTCAATGGCTAAATCAAATATCTCATCATAATGCATAGGGCTTTTAGGCGTATTGAGATTCTCTATGTAGTCATAATCGATTTCATCGGGGCGAGGGTAGAGAAGGCCGCTATTGGCGGCAACGTGCCTAGCCCATGGGAAAAGTCGATAGCCTTCTTCCGCATTATTCACAATCATTTGAAATCCAGCATGCCAGGCATCGAAGTCGGGGGCAGCTGATTTTGCGTAATCTGGGTGTATAGAAATTAAAATATGCTGCCAGATGCCTTTGATATCCTTATCCAGGCAGTTGTCTTGGCTTGTGCACGAGCCGATATTGAGTTCGACTCTGTCGGCAAGGCCGATTTCACCGATATTCAATCTTTGCCAAATAAAGGAGTCTTGATTCATTTCACAGGTGCGATGTGCTGCCTGGTTTTGCTCATACGGGCCAACCTTGCGTTCCACCACTGGATGTATTGTGATATCGGCTGCTACATGTGACATATATCCGCAAAGCCAAGCAAAACATTTTTCTTGTGCTGACCCCTCGAGACTTTTGCAATAGGTAACGGCTTCTTTAATTACATCACCGGTTTTTTCGTAATGCATTAAATCAGCCCATTTGTTTTGCTGTGATTTACCTACGGCTAAATAAGGATAGTCAGGAGAGACGCATCCCAGCTCAACATATTTTTGATTTTTACTTAATATGAGTTTTGCCCTGTTTGGAATATCCATAGTCATGAGGGCGTTATTTGCAGTAGCTAAATTAGCTGCAGTTATATGAGCAAATGCACCAGGCATACGTAACTCCTTTTAATTATTAGCTTTTCCCCAATATATTGGTAACTAGCTCTGCTTGCAATGGCCTAATTAATAGCCAATCTAGTCTCTTCTTAATTTATGTTCCGGAAGCTCTGGTTTAAAAGATAGGCTTTCGAGCAGCGGTTTTAATTTGCCAGCCAGACAAGATGTACGCGGTCATTAGGCTTGCAAGAGACAACAATGCTGATTTATATGTCCAGTTCAAAGTTTCTATTGTGGGTTCGGCAAGGGTAGAGGATAAAGCGACCGTAAAAAGAGAGCCAGCAAGTACCCTGTACATACCCAATAGACTAAAGCCTACTTGCTCTGAGATTTGGTGTAGTCGGCGCTTAAGTTTGGTTACTTTAGCGTTGGGCGAATAGAAATATCGATTTATCCCCCATATTAAAAAGTGAACTGCCACAAGGAATAAGAAGTAGTAGGTGATTATATTGGGGGGAGTAATGGACTTGAGGAAGCTAATTAGCGCTTCTATGCCGTCAAAGTACATTACAATAGTACAGGGGACTGAGCCCAATATAATGGCGGATATACATTCATTGAATAAGAGTTTTGGTTTAGCAGACTTCTTCATTTCCTTTGTCGCCCGTACAATCCTTTGATGACTATTACTTTGCCAAATAACCTTTGCTTTGGCCAAATCAATTAGCAATTTTTTCAAAATGTTATAAAATATCGTGTCATTTATCAAAAAGAAAAAATAAGTAAGACACCCACTTTTAGATTCCATATTTCCAGGCCTTTTAGCTACACTTTGATAGCTTAGCTCAAGGAGGAATGAATCATGGCAACGCCCCGAAAATATCAGACCAGTCTGGCGATACCCCTTATTATCACTGCATTTCTTTCTTATGTCTGAGCTCTTAACTACAGTGGTGATTTCGCACGCCCAAAAGTCACGAAGACGATAAAACTAAAGGAGAATTGTCGATATGCAGGTCGACTAACTGAGCCAAATCCGATTGAAAGGCATGAGGTAGAGCCCACTGTGAAAGCTCAATTTTAGAGTGGGTGTCTTGTTTGTTATCTGAGTGAGTTGTTGTAAGTCATTGTCACACGTTTCAATATTGAACCTATGATGCTGCAAACTATCCACGATATTATTACCGCTAAAATTCCTACAGGGTTAATTATAAATTCCCAAGATGTTGATGTAGATTTGAAGTACGTCCCTGATACTTCGATTTGCCTATCGAAGTTGACCCCAACAAGTGCTATCAAATGAATAATATGTAAAAGAACCATGCGTAAACTGGATTCATGAAGCTTATTTTGTTTGTGCTCTGTCTTATCAGGCATATTTTCTTTGGTTTTAAGCCCACCGCCTGTCTTTGTTACATGTTGGGATATGGCATCTATTGAGTTTATGGCTTCGTATGTGCCATAAACAATCCTATTTTCGGCCTTACCTGCTTCAATAGCTATAATTTCACCTACGTTGTTTTTAACGATCGCGAAAGTATTCATATTATTTTTCCCTAAAAAGGCAGTTTCGCCATTTACCGCCATTACTTCATTTAAAAAAATCACACTAGAAGATGAAAAAGTAATGGTGATGTTCTTTTTAGAGGTTACCCCAAAGATATAAGGGTGTATAGATATTGATTAGCTTGTAAAAAATAATAGGCTGTTACTGGCTACACAGCAAAGATTAGAGCTACAAATTGAATAACTTTGAGAAGGTAGAATTTGATATAACTTATTGATTTTAGGGGGAGAAGAATGGTCGGCATAGCAGGATTTGAACCTGCGACCCCTGACACCCCATGACAGTGCGCTACCAAGCTGCGCTATATGCCGACTAGGACTGCAATAGTACGGATAATTTTTGCAATTGCAAGTGGGTGTTGAATCGTTTGCCTATAAATTATTCATATCGATAAGGTTTTTTATCCTCTATTGAAAAAGCGCTGTTATCACAGCGCTTTTTGCGTCTTATTTAGTCGCGTTAGTTGAACTTAATCGGGGAGCGGCTAACCAGGTCTCGATATGCTCGGCCATAATATCGCGCAGCAGCGGCTGAGCCTCGGCATTGGGGTGAATATTGTCGTTTTGCATCAAGGAGCCCTTGGTAGCGACTTGCTCGACAAAAAATGGCAGCAGATGAGCGCCCTGTTGTTCGGCCACGGTGGCGAAGCTGGCCTCAAACATTTGTGTGTAGCGGGGACCATAATTGGGCGGGATGCGAATGGCCATCACCGCCACTTCGGCGCCGGCGGCCTGGCTTTGTTTGATCAGGGCAGTGAGATTTTGCTGCATCTTGGGAATAGGGAATCCACGCAGGCCGTCGTTACCGCCCAGTTCAATCAGCACATGGCTGGGCTGGTGGCTGGCTAAAATTCCCTCTAGGCGCCTTAGTGCGCCACCGGTAGTTTCGCCGCTGATACTGGCATTGATTAATTTAATGGGCTTTTTTTGCTCTTCATACGTATCTTGTAACAATTGCACCCAACCTTGGTGTTGTTTTAGACCATAGGCAGCGCTTAAGCTGTCTCCTAGGATCAGTATTTGGTTGTCAGCCCAAGCCATAAATGGTTTAGTGACAACTAATAGGACGAGCAAAATACGTAGGGTTAAAGCATTCATATGTCAGCGTTATCTCAATTAAACATTATTCAAGTCAAAGAATTAACCAAGTCCGTTAATACGCTTGACGGCGATTTAACGATCCTCAGCGACATCAGCTTTAATGTCAAGCCGGGCGAGTCGGTGGCCATAGTAGGCGCCTCGGGCTCGGGTAAATCAACCTTGCTAAGCCTGTTGGCGGGGCTGGATAGAGCCACATCCGGAAGCATTATTGTAGATGGCGACGCCCTTGAGAGTCTTGATGAAGAAGGCCGTGCAGCCTTGCGGGCGCAAAAGGTCGGTTTTGTGTTTCAGTCTTTTATGCTGGTACAAAGCCTAAGTGCCCTTGAGAACGTGATGTTACCGGCGGAGCTGGCCAATCAAAAAGACGCCAAAGAGCAGGCCTTGGCACTGCTTGAAAAAGTGGGCTTGAGTCATCGTATTGAACATTACCCATCGCAACTCAGCGGTGGTGAGCAGCAAAGGGTGGCTATTGCCCGCGCCTTTGTTGGCACTCCAAAAATTCTATTTGCCGATGAGCCCTCGGCCAACCTTGACAGCAAAAACGGCAAGCTGATTGAAGAATTATTATTTGAGCTCAATCAGCAGCAGGGCACCACCTTAGTGCTGGTAACCCATGATGAAGCTCTGGCCCATCGCTGTGAGCGCATCTTGCATATTGAGGGCGGTGAGCTAACCCAACTACGTGAGCCTCAGGAGCGCGCGCATGTGGGCTAAGTTAGCGATACGATTATTTTTTAGAGAGTTGCGCCGTGGCGAGCTGACTGTGATCTGTGCCGCCATTGCTCTGGCGGTGATGACAGTGTTAACCCTGTCGTCGGTGACCGACCGTATCGGTCAGGCTATTTTGCAAAAGTCTAACGCCTTTATCGCCGCCGACCGTGCCTTAGCCAGTAACCATGCCTTGCCTGAGAATTATCAGGAGCAGGCGCAAAATATGGGGTTGCAAACCGCCCGGCTGACCTTTTTCGATACCATGCTCTTTGCCAATGAGCGCATGCAATTGGCGGCCATCAAGGCGGCATCAGTAAACTATCCTCTCAAGGGCGAGCTGTTGATCAAGCGTGATTTCGACGCCCAGGAGCAGGTGGCCAAAGGTGGCCCAGAGCCAGGCACGGTTTGGCTCAATGAGTCGGTGATGTATTCACTGGACTTGGCGGTGGGCGATAGCCTAGAGCTTGGCGCCGCGACCTTTACGGTCAGTGCCATTTTAAGTGAAGAGCCGGACGCGCCCTTTAATATTTTCTCCGGCAGTCGTCGTGTGCTGCTCAACGAAGCAGACATTGAAAAAACCAAGGTCATCCAGCCCGGAAGTCGGGTGTTTTATCGCCAGTTGTATGCCGGCGAGAGCGACAAGATTGAGGCCTTTTATCAGTGGTTAAAACCCCAACTGGCCGAGAATCAACGCTGGTATGGGGTTAAAGACAGGCAGTCGCCCATTTCCAATTCATTGGAGCGCTCGGAGCGCTTTTTACTGCTGGCGGGCCTGCTGGGCATTATCCTCGCGGCGGTGGCTATCGCGGTTTCGGCGAAGCGTTATTGTGAGCGCCAGTACGACCCAGTGGCTATGATGAAAACCTTGGGGGGAGCGCGCTCGCAAATCCGTAATATCTATCTGCTGCATCTGGCATTGGTGTGTGGCTTCTCCCTGGCGCTTGGTTTGGCGGTAGGTTATGGGCTGCAGTATGCGGCAGGCAATTACATGGCCGCCAACATGGATGTACAATTGCCGCCGGCATCGTTGCGCCCCTGGTTGAGTGCGGTGTTTATCGGCGTGGTGTGTGCGGTGATGTTCTCCATTAAACCGCTGCTTGATCTTTTCGATATTCCACCGCTGCGGGTCTTGCGCCGTAACCTGGGTGACCGTTTATTGGTGAGCAAGATTCATCTGGCCCTGTCTGCCTTCACCGTCTTTGCCTTGATGTGGCTGTTCAGCGGTAAGATTATGATCACCCTTATCTTGTTCTTATCCTCGGCGGCCGTAGTCCTGGTGCTCTTTATCCTTTCTAAATTGATCTTTGGCGGGGGTCGTAAGCTAGGTTTAAGCCCTGGAAATAGCTGGTCTTTGGCCATTGCTTCCATTCAAAAACGGGCCAATGCCAATGCGGTGCAACTGATCAGTTTTGCGCTGGCCATCAAGCTGCTGCTGTTTCTAATCGTGCTTAAAAACGACATGATCAATGACTGGCAATCTCAGCTGCCGGCGGATGCGCCCAACGCATTTTTGGTAAACATCACCGAGGAAGAGAAACAGCCGGTCAGTGACTATTTGGCGGCTAAAGACATTGAGGTGTCGCGTTTTTATCCCACCATTCGCGGTCGTGTTAATGCCATTAATGGCGAGCTGGTGGCCCGTGAGGTGTCGTTAGAGGACAATGAGAAAAAAGACGAGGAAGCGCGCTCCGGCGTGGGACGCGAGCTCAATCTGACCTGGGTCAGTGAGATGCCGAACCATAATACCTTGAGCGGTGGGCAATGGTTTAGCGACGAAAGCCGGGGCGAGGTGTCGGTGGAGCAGTCTATGGCCGAACGTTTGGATATAAAACTTGGCGATACCCTGAGCTTCTTAATTGGCGCGCAAAGCTTTGAGGCCAAGGTCACCAGCTTCCGAGAGGTAAACTGGTCTACCTTAAAGCCGAATTTCTTTATGATTTTAAGCCCGGATGTGCTGGCGGATTTCCCCGCAACCTATATTGCTGCGGCGCGCATTGACGAGGGGGAGAGCAAGGCTTTTACCCAGTTGCTGCGCCAGTATCCGACCATCACCGCCATTGATGTCGATAACTTTGTTGACCAAATTCGCTCGACCATAGAGCAGGTTTCCTTGGCCATTGGCTTTGTGCTTGCCATAGTTGTGGTCTGTGGCGCCCTGGTGCTTATCTCCCAGGTGCAGGCGAGCTTGGGCGAACGCATGCAAGAGGTGGTGATATTGCGCACCCTGGGCGCGCGTGGACAACTTATTCGCCATGCAACCCTGTATGAGTTCTTATTGCTCGGCTTGGTGGCCGGTGTGGTGGCGGCGCTCTCCAGCGATCTAGCCTTGTTTGTAGTGCAGCGCACCCTGTTTGAACTGCCGGGCAAGCTGCATCCGGATATCTGGTTGATTGGCCCCTTATCCGGTGCCTTATTTGTGGCTGTGCTGGGCTACACCATGATCGCCCGCACACTGAATAAAAACACCAGTGGTTTGCTGCGTAAAATCATGTAGTGGGGTTGTTTTTGCCTAGGCCGCTAATGGCGGCTGAGGATTTGGGCAAGAGCCGGTCTTAGTTCGGGATGGCGAAAGCGAAAGCCTTCTTTGAGCATGCGTTTGGGCTGCACATTTTGTCCGTACAGCATAAGATCGGCCATTTCTCCCATTAACAGTCGCAGCACTGCTTTGGGCATGCGCAAAAAGGCAGGACGGCGCAGTATTTGTGCCAGGGTTTTGCTGAATTCTTCATTACTCACCGGGTGTGGGGCTGTGGCATTGATGGGGCCGCTGATATGGTCGTATTTGATTAAATACATGATCACCTGCACCATATCATCAAGGTGGATCCAGGACATATACTGGTGACCATCGCCCAAAGGCCCACCGAGACCACAGCGAAATGCCGGCAACATTTTTGTCAGCGCGCCGCCACGGGCGGAAAGCACAATGCCGGTACGCAGCAAACAGACTCGGGTTTGTGCCTTTTGTGCCGCTTGCTCCCAGTCTTTGCACAGCTGGTGGCTGAACTCGTCATAACAATGTTCATAATCTTCGCCAATCACCTGTTCGCCCTGGCGGCCGTAATAGCCTATGGCACTGCCGGAGATCAGGGTTTTTGGCTTTTTCTCGGCCTGGTTTATACGCTCGGCAATTTCCTCTGTGAGGGCAATACGAGAGTCATAGACCCGCTGTTTTTGCTCTGGCGTCCAACGTTTGTTGACTATGGGCTCACCGGCCAGGTTGATCACCACATCGGTATCATTGAAATCAACCTTGTCCAGGCTGCGTACCGCTTCGATGCGGTGCCCAAGTTTCAAATAGGCATTAGCGGGCGTGCGCGTAAGCACCGTCACGCTGTGATGGTTTAACAGATGTTTATAAAGCTCGGAGCCAATTAGTCCGGTGGCCCCGGTAATAAGAATGTTCATGTCGCTATAACGCCAAGCCGCTCTATACAAGTGTAGGACATTTCTGGCTCTGTGTAGATTACGTCTATTTTTTGTCCCATATCAAGAGTTTATTTTCATTAGTAAGTCGCCTAAACTAGGCGTTAATAAGAAAGATGTATACGGGCCTAGGTCGCTTCGCGATCAGGTTTGTTTCGATTTAGCGCTCAAAAACCGCAAATTAACCCCCAGAAAAACAAAAAGGAATTAACTGTGCCTAGCTTTATTGGAGCAAGTAAAAGTTTAATGGTGTTGGCGTCCCTGGTGATCGTTTTGGCCGGGATTAAAATTGCCAGCCCCTTGGTGGTGCCCTTTATTCTCTCGGTATTTATTGCGGTGATCTGCAGCCCCCTGATCAATGCCTTGGGGCGTTATCGTATTCCTAAAGGGCTGGCCATTGTTCTGGTGATCATGTTGGTTTTTGGCTTGATTCTGAGCCTGGCAGGCTTGGTAGGGCAGTCGGTTAATGACTTTTCGGCGCAATTACCTCAATACAAAGAGCAGCTAAAAAACGAGTTTGAATGGCTGGTCAATACCCTGGCGCAATACAATATTTTTCTTGATAAGGCGCAAATTATGGCCATGTTCGACCCGGCCAAAATGATAGATGTAGCCACCAATATGCTCACCGGCTTCGGTGGCGTGATGGCGAACCTGTTTTTAATCATAGTCACTGTAGTGTTTATGCTGTTTGAAGGGCCAAGCATAGGCAATAAAATCCACCTGGCGATGGATGATCCGGACATGAAAATGGCGCAAATAGACCGCTTTCTTGCCTCTATCAATTCCTATTTGGCGATTAAAACCCTGGTGAGTCTGGCCACTGGTATCTTAGTCACCTTTATGCTGTGGCTGCTTGATATCGACTACTTCCTGCTTTGGGGTGTGGTTGCCTTTATGTTTAACTATATTCCCAATATAGGTTCTATTATTGCCGCCGTACCCGCGGTGTTGCTGGCGCTTATTACCCAAAGTCCGCTGACCGCAGCCATAGTGGGTGGTGGTTATATCCTTATCAATACTGTGATGGGTAACATGATAGAGCCGCGTTTTATGGGGCGAGGCCTGGGCTTGTCGGCCTTGGTGGTGTTTTTATCGTTAATTTTCTGGGGTTGGCTGCTTGGCAGTGTCGGCATGCTGTTGTCGGTGCCGCTGACCATGGTGGTGAAGATTGCCCTTGAAGAGAGTGAAGAAGGGCGCTGGATAGCCACCTTGTTAGGCAGCGATGCACAAGTTGCCAATAATACCAATTCACTTAAATAGCTAATCATTCTAGTGGGCTAAATATCATGCTAACTGCGTTGGAATTTTTCTATGGAGAATAACTACATAAGAAAAATTCCGCCTTGTTAGCATATCATTTATCCAACGCTATCTCTGATCACATACTTAACAGAACTGGTATAAGTCGAGCTAGATAGCATCGACTTATTGGCCTAGTACGCTTATTCCAGTTTGTGGCTGGCCAGGAAAGCTACAAAGCGCTGTGTATAGGGTGTCACCGCGCTTAACTGGTTTCCTGATAATCAAACTCTAGTTCGAACAGGGCGCCGCCAAGAGGGCTGTCGCCTATGGTTAAGTGACCATGGTAACCATTGACCAAATCGGCAACTATGGCCATACCGACACCGTGCCCGCTTTCATAGCTATCCAGGCGGGTACCGCGCTGCAATAATAATTCACGCTTATTCTCTGGAACGCCGGGACCATCGTCTTCAATAATCAGGCGCAGGCGCTTTTTCTTCTGCACTACCTTAAGGCTCACCTTTGAGTCGCAGGCCTTACAGGCGTTATCCACCAGGTTGCCAAGCAGTTCCATTAAATCTGTTTTATCGCCAAGGAAGAAGTGGTTATTGTTAACCTCGACGCTAAATTGGATATTTTTATCGCGATATACCTTGCTCATGGCGTTAAAGATGGAGTCAGCAACCGGTTTGATCAGGGTTTGTTTTTTCCAGGTATCGGAGGCGCCGGTGGCGGCCCGCTTTAATTGGTGTTCGATCATCACATTAATGCGGTCGAGTTGCTCCTGGGCATCACTATCTTGTGCCAGCGGGCTGGACTTTAATACCGCCAATGGGGTTTTCAGGGCATGGGCGGAGGTCGCTTAAGGAAGCGCGATAACGTTCTTTCTGTCGCAGCTGTGATTCCAGTAGCAGATTCAGATCCGCCTTAATGGTTTGCAGCTCCACCGGATAATGGCCCTTAATGCTCATGCTGTCGCCGCTTTCTATGGCCTTAATTTCTTTATCCAGACGTTGCAGGGGACGAGAGCTCCAGATAAAGCTGATAATCATCAATACAGTGATCACCACACCCATGATCAGCATCCAGTTAATGGAAGTTTGTTTAAAGCCTTCCATCAGGCGCAAAATGGCATCATTGCTTTTTACCAGGATAAAGCGCGCTTCTATATCCTGGTCGAGATTGCCAAGAATGCCGGTAAGCGATAACTGCCAATATTTTTTACCCTTGTGGGTGACCAGGCGAAAATCGGACTTGCCGGTTTCTGTGATAAAGAGATCCGGTTTAAAGTCGGTATTGAGCGCCGATTCACTTTGCCAGAGCTGTTGCTCACCGGCGTAGATCATCGCATAGGTGTCTGAGGTAACGCGGTTGAGCTCTGGGGCAAGAATACTGCGTGGCATTTCCACCCCTTGCTCCGAGTATTCGACTTCGGAAATTAAGGAGTAGAGGTGTGCTTCGAGGGTTTTTTCGGTGGCCTCAATCAAGGAGGCGCGATAGGCATTGCCGATGGAGACAAAGAGAATTGGCATTGCCACGATCAACAAAAAGACAAGGATAAATCCTTGTCTTATTTTCAGTGAAACCTGATTGACTACCACTGGGAGCGCAACCTGTATCCTCGACCACGCAGGGTCTCAACAGGGTTTAGCGTGCCTTCAGGGTCAAGCTTTTTACGTAACCTCAGTACGAATACCTCGATAACGTTGGAGTCCAGGTCAAAGTCCTGATCGTAAATGTGCTCGGTCAATTCCGATTTTGAAATTACCTTTTGCGGATTAACCATAAGGTATTCCAACACCTTGTATTCGTAAGCGGTTAAATTAAGCTCACGGTCGTCAACCCAGACCTGCTGCGAGCGGGTATGAATACGGATAGGACCATTTTTAATTTCCGGGTTGGCCTGTCCGGCGCTGCGGCGAATTAAGGCATTACAACGGGCGATCAACTCTTCAACATGGAAAGGCTTGGTCAGGTAATCGTCGGCACCGGCATCCAGGCCTTCTACCTTGTCCTGCCAGCGGTCGCGAGCGGTCAAAATTAGAATAGGAATATCAACGCCGTTTTTACGGGCTTGTTTAATTACTTCGATACCATCAATTTTTGGCAGACCCAGGTCGACCACCGCCATATCCAGCGGATATTCGCAAATGTGGAATAAACCGGCTTCGCCGTCATTACATAAATCCACGCTATAACGCTCTTTTTCTAAAGCGCTACGTAAGTTATCTGCTAAATGCAAATCGTCTTCGATGACTAAAATACGCATTAATTATTTTCCTTCTCAACTTGTCCCGTGCGTTTAGAGACAATAATGTCGATAACTCGGCCTTTGGGGTTTAAGATTCGAACAACAAATTTATCCTTTTGTTCCGAAATCTTTAAAACTTTACCGTTTTCGGCTTCTTTCGCAATCGCCACTGCCTGCTTCTTATCGACCACCTTAGCGGGCGAACCAGCGTGGGCCGCAGAGAGAGACAGTGTAAATGTGATAAAGATGGCTGCGATTAGTCTTAACATGATTCAAAGAGCTCCCGGTGAATCTTCGGTAACCTAATATGGGTTAACCTGTGGTTTATCCTTTGGATTAGTCCGAGGATAATCCCAAAGGCTAAGCCGTAGGCATAGCTACAGGCGGTGGCATATTGGTTAGCATACGAAACACCAATTAACCTTTACTGAACTTATGCGCCGAGTACTTTTTTAAATGGTTTAACCACAGAATTGTCGTAAACGCCTGCGGCGATATACGGGTCTTCGGCGGCCCATTCCCGTGCCTGTTGCAGCGAGTCGAACTCGGCAATAACCAGTGAGCCGGTAAAGCCGGCGTCACCTGGGTCGTTACTGTCAACAGCAGGCAGCGGACCGGCTACATACAAGCGACCCTGGCTATCAAGCTCCTGTAAACGGGCTAAATGAGCAGGGCGAGCAGCAAGGCGTTTTTCCAGCGAATTTTCAACATCGGTTGAGTAAATCATGTACAACATAAATAAAACCAAGTATTTGGTATGAATTACTTTTATGATAGCCAGCATTGAGGGCGCTTGTAAATTTTTATCGTGCAATGACATAGTCGCTTGACGAATAAAAGGGCATGTATTAACACGAATGCACGTAATTTACGCTGTAAACAAATGCACACCGATTTACTCGGGCAAATACGTCTATAAAGCTTGAAAAGGCCGGTTTAACACTGCTAGAGTCGGGTTAAAACAATAACAAGGTTTTTCTATGAGCGAAAAACGTGAACACTTTAGCTCGCGACTGGGCTTTATTCTCGCAGCCGCCGGTTCGGCGGTTGGTATCGGTAACCTGGTTGGTTTCCCTGTATCGGCCACTAAGAATGGTGGTGGTGCCTTCTTAATCGTCTATGCCCTGTTTGTGGCCTTTATCTGTCTTCCTGTGATGATGGCGGAAATGGCCATGGGTCGTAAGGCGCAAAAAGACCCTTACGGTGCTTATCGCCAGCTATCGGGAAATTCACCCCGTTGGCGTGGTGCCGGCATTTTAGCAGTATTGACTCCCTTTATGATTGCCGTTTTCTATATGGTTATCACCGTATGGATCTTCGGCTATCTGGCACAAACTGCCTTCGGTAACCTTGAAGCCCTGGCCGATCCGGGTAACTTTGGGCGCTTTATTAATGAATACAGCGTTTTTGCCTATATGCTGGTGGTGGCCGTGGTGGTCAACCTTATCCTAGTCGGTGGCGTAAAAGACGGCATCGAAAAGGCGGCAAAGTTTTTAATGCCCGCGCTGTTTGTTTTATTGATTGCCCTGGTGGCCTATGTACTGACCTTGGACAACGCCATGGCCGGGGTGCGTTACTATGTGGTACCTGATTTTTCTAAAATGAATGCCAGTGTGTTAAACGGCGCGTTATCTCAGGCGTTTTTCTCACTGTCGCTGGGCATGGGTATCCTGATGACCTACGCCTCTTATATCTCGAAAAAAGATGATATCGTCAGTGGCGCGAAAATGGTGGCGATCACCGATTCCTTGGTGGCCTTTACCGCAGGTCTTATGGTGCTTCCGGCTATCTTCAGCTTTAATCCGAACACGGATCCAAGCGAGTTATCCGACTCTTCTGTATCCATGATTTTCGTTTACCTGCCGAAAATTCTGCTGGCACTGCAAACCGATATAGGTTACGTGGGTGCATCCATCGTCGCCTTTGTATTCTTCTTATTGGTGTTCTTCGCCGCTATCACTTCTTTGGTGTCGATCGTTGAAGTACCTACCGCGACCTTGATTGAAGAAAAGGGCTACAGCCGTAAAAAAGCGCTTGTGGTGTTAGCCGGCGCCATAGGTATTCTGACCGTGGGCTGCACCCTGTCCTTTGGCATGGTTGATTGGCTGACACAATTGACCAATTATGGCGGCAGCGACAAGAGCATGTTCGATGTGGTTTATGATGTTTTTTATGACACCATATTGCCGCTCAACGGTCTGATGGTCTGTATTTTCGTTATGTATCGCTGGAAGAAGGCCAAGCTAAGCGAAGAGCTTTCACAAGGCTCTGACGGCTATGCCGGCAGCTTTATGGAAAAGTACGTGAACTTTTCACTGTCGACCTTTATCCCAGTGATCTTATTGCTGATCTTTATTAATACCGTGGCAACCAAGTTCTTCGCCGTAAGTATCTTTGGTTTCTAAATCAAGCGCGGGTGCCTATATGGCGCCCGCATCCAAATAACTGCCCGCCCCAATCGTAAACATCCACAAGCCCCATAAACTATGTTCAAGCACGCAGGCGATAGTCGAGCGCGAATGCGCATAGGTGTAAGAAAACAATAAGCCGCCAAAAAACGCCAACAGCACGGCCACCAGATTGCCATAGACCACATGGGCCAGGGCAAATACGGCGGCGCTTAGCCACACCCGTTTGGTCTTATTGGGAATAATCGGTTTATAGCGATGAAAGAAATAAGTGCGAAAAATTAATTCCTGCGGCAAGACTGAGAGCAAGGGGTAGAGGATGAGCAGCATCAACCAGCTCATGGGCGATTGCAGTGGGTAACTAAACCAGTTTTCCTGATTGATAATGCCGTACAACACACCTGAGAGCAGGGCGCCGGTCAGAAAAAACGTGGCCATGCGCTTTTTCACTACCGGAAACTGGCCCATGGAGGTAATGCGAAAGCGTTTAAAATGAGGGTCGGTCAGTAGAATAAAACAACACACAGCGGTGAGAATGATCAGCGCCGGATCAGCCAGTTTTGTAAATGTTCACGCAAGCCAAGGCCCACCAGGGGCAATATGATAAAAACGCAGAAAAGCTCAAGCCAGCGATACTGGGTATTAGTCAAGGAAACGCTCCATTGCTACAGCGTGATGCATTAAGTGTAGCAATGGATTGAGGCAGGGTTATGACTGTTCGTCAGGAAAATAGGGGTAGACGCGCACTATGGTAAAGATGATGGCAACAAAGGTGATCCCCATCAGCCCAAAGACCTTAAAATTCACCCAAAAATCAAGGGAGAAGTTATAGGCCACATAGATATTGAGGGCGGCAATGGCACTAAACAACACCACCCAAAAAATATTCAATTGCTCCCACACTTTTTGCGGTACCAAGATGTTGTTGGCATCACTGCTGCCGGCGTTACTGTCGGCACTGCTGTCATTTTGCTTTTCGGCCACGGAATTTAAGAGCCCAACCAAGGCTTTTTGTACCAGGTTCTTTTTGAAAAAACAGCGCGAAATAACAAGCGTCAGTGCCAAGATGGCGTAGATGAAGGTCGCCTTCCACTGAATAAAGTGCTCGTCGCGAAACAAGATGGTCATGGTGCCAAGCACCAGGGCTATGGCGAAAAACACCCAGTGGCGGGTGCCGATTTTTCCTTCCTTAAAATAGGCGTAGGCCATTTGTATGGCGCTGGCAGCGACCAAGACCCCAGTGGCCCAATAGATATCGACCATTTTATAAACGGCAAAAAATAAAATTAGCGGGATATATTCGATTAGTGTGCTCATAGCCACATCCATTACTTCTGGTAGCAGGTGTTTTACCAGCATCGGCGCCTAAGCTCAAGGGCAAAGGCTGGGTTTGACATTTAACGGCTGCGCTTTTAGGCTGCGCGCCTTTAAAGTTTTTAGTAGGGATTCAAGTGAACAAAAAACAGCTTATTGATGCCATGGGGCAACACAGCGGTTTAACGAAAAAGCAATGCGCTGCGGCACTTACGGCCATGCTCGATGCCATTAGTCGTTCATTACACGAAGGTGATGCGGTATTTATTCCCAAATTTGGCAACTTCTCCTTAAGCTATCATCCGACCAAGATGGGCCGCAATCCGCAAACCGGCGAACAAATTGAAATTGCCGGGCAAAACAAGGTGGCCTTTAAGTGCGCCAAGGCACTTAAAGACCGATTACAAGCTTAGCGGGTCGCCGCCTTCATCTCGGCGCAAAATTCGCGCAGTGCCTGGCACATGGCCGCTTCATCATCCAGATGCTGGGCAATGATTTTAACCACGGCCGAGCCACTGATGGCACCGCTTGCACCGCTTTGCAGTGCTTGCCTTACATCCTCCGGGGTGCTGATCCCAAAGCCCAGCAAGGCTGGAGCGGCGTGATACTCACTCAACTTAGTGACTAACTCCTGGGGCGGCATCTGCGCTTTGGTTTCTGTGCCTGTGACCCCGGCGCGAGAGAGCAAATAGGTGTAGCCGCGGCCATAGGAGGCACATTGGCGCAAGGTGTCATCATCGGCATTGGGCGTGGCGATAAAAATAGGCGCTATGCCCTGGCTCATCGCCG
Organism: Pseudoalteromonas sp. T1lg22; assembly: GCF_002964645.1. Taxonomy (NCBI): domain Bacteria; kingdom Pseudomonadati; phylum Pseudomonadota; class Gammaproteobacteria; order Alteromonadales; family Pseudoalteromonadaceae; genus Pseudoalteromonas; species Pseudoalteromonas sp. T1lg22. The sequence goes on along the minus strand of NZ_PQBY01000002.1, from coordinate 63,964 downwards.
CACGGCGAAAGACCTTGGACTCATGCAAAGGCACATCCGCAACCAAAATGGAGTCCACACCCGCTTCTTTGGCCAACCGATAAAAATTATCTATGCCCTTGGCAAACACCAGATTTGAATACAGCAGCAGGCCGATGGGAATATCGGCGTTATACTCGCGCACCTGCTTGATGATATCGAAGCAGGTATCGGTATCGATATTTGCCGCCAAGGCGCGAATATTGGCCTGTTGTATCACCGGGCCGTCGGCAATGGGATCGGAGAAGGGAATGCCCAGCTCCAGGGCATCGGCGCCGCCATCGATAAGGCTTTTAATAATCGCCAGGCTTTGCTCCTTGTTGGGATCGCCTATGGTGACAAAGGGCACAAAGGCACCTTCGTTGTTGGCGCTTAGGTTGGCGAAGGTGGTGCTATAGCGGTTCATTACTGCTCTCCTTTTGCTTGTAACACAGTGTGGACATGGGCCAGATCCTTATCTCCGCGACCACTGAGGTTAACCACTAAAATGGTGTCCTGCTCTTGCTGCTCGGCATACTTTAAGGCGTAGGCCAGGGCATGGCTGGACTCAAGCGCCGGAATGATCCCTTCATTGCGAGCCAATGCCTTAAAAGCATCCAGGGCTTCATCATCGGTAATGCCCACATACTGGGCGCGCCCGGTTTCATGTAAATAGGCGTGCTGCGGTCCCACCGCAGGGTAATCCAGGCCTGCGGATACCGAGTAGGACTCTTCAATTTGCCCCTGCTCGGTTTGCATAATATAGGTGTAGGCACCGTGCAGCACACCCTTGGTGCCCTTACACAAGGTGGCACCGTGCTCGCCACTGTCCAGGCCCTTACCCGCAGGCTCAACGCCGATTAGTTTAACGCCAGGCTCATCGATAAAGTCATTAAACATGCCGATGGCATTAGAGCCGCCGCCAACACAGGCGATCACCGCATCTGGCAAACGGCCTTCCGCCGCCAATACCTGTTGTTTGGCTTCTTCACCGATCATTTTTTGGAACTCACGCACCAGGGTCGGGAAGGGATGCGGCCCCGCCGCTGTGCCCAATAGATAGTGCGCGGTTTTATAGTTGGCAGACCAGTCGCGCAGCGCCTCGTTAACCGCATCCTTCAAGGTGCCGGAGCCGGCGGTGACCGGGATCACTTCGGCGCCCATTAAACGCATGCGAAACACATTGGGTTGCTGGCGCTCGACGTCCTTGGCACCCATATAAATGCGGCATTTAAGGCCCAGTAAGGCGCAGGCCAGGGCCGTGGCCACACCGTGCTGTCCGGCACCGGTTTCCGCTATCACCTCATTTTTGCCCATACGCTTGGTAAGCAGGGCCTGGCCAAGCACCTGGTTGGTTTTATGGGCGCCGCCATGGAGCAGATCTTCTCGCTTAAGGTAGAGCTTTACCTTAGGGTTTTTGACCAGATTGCGGGTCAGAGTCAGGGGTGTTGGCCTGCCGGCATATTCGTTTAGCAATGAGTGGAACTCTTTCTGGAAGCTGGCATCCAGTTGCGCCTTGTTAAATTCATCTTCTAGCTGCTTGAGCGCCGGGATCAAAAGTTGCGGCACATACATGCCACCGAAGTCGCCAAAATAGGCTGAATTTTTCATAACTACCTCAGTAATTCCTAATTGCCGCAAAGGCTGCGTTAATCTTATTAATACATTTTTTCCCGGGGGTGGACTCCACTCCGGAATTTAAATCTAAGCCCAAAGCCTGGGTTTGCTGGGCGCTTTGGATATTGTCGGCCTGAATACCGCCGGCGAGCATATAGGGCGCCGTGGCGCCGCCGAGTAAGCTCCAATCAAATTGCACGCCTGTACCGCCCTTGGCGGCTTTGCTATAGGTGTCGTACAGCACTCTGTCCACCCCTTGAATACCCACGGGGAGGGTGTCGGCCACCGCCTGGGCCTTCCAGATCTGGCAGGTCAGGGGCAAGGTGTTACGCAGGGTGCGAATATAAGCCTCATCTTCATGACCATGTAACTGCACCGCAGCTAATTTAAGGCGATTGGCGTACTCGCTGACCTGCTCGATATCGGCATCGACAAACACGCCAACATAGCGCAGCGGCGCGCTGTCGACTATGGCACAGGCGCAGTCGATATCAACATATCGGGGCGAGCCCGGGTAGAAAATAAGGCCACCATAATAGGCACCGGCCTGGTACACGGCCTGGGCATCCTGAATGCGAGTCAGGCCACAGACCTTATTCTCGCCAAGGATCAGGCTGCGACAGGCGCCTTCTAAATCTGCCTGGGCCATCAGTGAGCTGCCTACCAGGAAGCCATCCACCAAGGGACTTAGGCGCTTAATATCCTGATGGCTGTAGATACCGGACTCGGAGATCACCAATTTATCTTCAGGAATAAGTGAGCGCAGGCGCTCCGTGGTGGCCAAGTCCGTGCTTAAGTCCCTAAGATCACGGTTATTGATGCCGATAATCTTGGCATCTAGGGCCAGAGCACGAGTGACTTCTTCTTCGTTACTGACCTCGGTCAGCACCGCCATATTTAAGGAGTGCGCCAGCGCTGCCAACTCCTGATAGGTGTCATCATCAAGCACCGAAAGCATGAGTAAAATGGCATCGCCGCCGTGCAGGCGCGCCAGATAAACCTGGTAGGGGTCGATAAAGAAGTCTTTACAGATCAGCGGTTGATCCACAAGGGTACGTACCTTGGTCAGATAATCATAGCTGCCTTGAAAATACTTTTCATCGGTCAGCACACTGATGCAGCTGGCATAGTGCTTGTACACTGAGGTGATGGCATCAAGGTCAAACACCTCGCGGATCAAGCCCTTTGAGGGCGAGGCCTTTTTACATTCGAGAATAAAACTCGTTGGCGCCGCACTCAAGGCGGCATAAAAATCGCGCTGACTTGGCACGATTTGCGCGCTAAAGCTTGCCAGCGGGCGTGCCTGTTTAAGCGCTTCCACTTCGATGCGCTTGTCGGCGACGATTTTTTCTAAAACATTAGCCATGGCTCACCTCGATAATGGCATTAAGTGTGTGTTGTGCCTGGCCGCTGGCCAAAACCTGGCGCGCCTGCTCGGCGGCCTCCTTAAAGCTGCTCGCCTTATTATTGATAACCAACAGGGCGGCGACATTGGCAATAATGGCTCCGTTATGCGCGTCGCTCCCTTGGCCGGCTAAAATCGCGCGCGTGGCCTTGGCATTATATTCTGGGCCCTGGCCGCTGAGTTCGTCCAGGATAAAGTGTGCCAAGCCAAAGTCGCTGGGGCTTAAGGTATATTCGCGCAACTGGCCATCATTTAGCTCTACGACTTTAGTGTCGCCGTGCAGGGCAATTTCATCGGTCCCACTGCCGTGCACTACCATGGCGCGTTGGCACCCCAGTTGCTTTAGGGTTTTTGCCATCGGCAGGCATAAGGCCGGGTCGTACACGCCAAGCAGTTGTGCCTGAGGTTTGGCCGGGTTTGCCAAGGGGCCAAGCAGGTTGAACAGGGTGCGGGTTTTTAAGGTGGTGCGCACCGCCATGGCGTGTTTTACACCGCTGTGATACAGGGGCGCAAACAAAAATGTAAAACCGGTTTGCTCAAGCAAATTAGCGGCTTGCTCTGGGGTCATATTAATATTGACGCCCAGGCTTGCAAGCAAGTCGGAAGAGCCGCTGTTGCTGGAGACGCTGCGATTTCCGTGTTTGACCACATTAAGGCCACAGGCAGCGGCTACTAAAGAGGCGGTGGTACTGATATTTATGGTATTGGCGCCATCGCCGCCGGTACCGCAGCTGTCGATTAAGTCCTTGGCCTGGGTGTGAAAGGGCACCGCATTGGCGCGCATGGCCGAGGCCGCACCGGCGATTTCGTCACTGCATTCGCCCTTGATTTTGAGTGCCGTGAGGATGGCCGCCAGGGTAATATCGTCCACACGTCCTTGCATAATGTCGTTAAACAGCGCTTCTGCCTGGGCAAAGCTCAGGTCCTGCTGTTGGTATAATTGTGCTAACAGGTCCATGGCTTACTCCTTAGCGGTCAAATAGTCTAGGCTTTGGCGCAGTAATTGGGCGCCATTGGGCGTGAGGATCGACTCCGGGTGGAATTGATACCCGAGCACCTTATCCTGCGCCTGGCAAATGGCCATGGTCATGCCGTCGTACTCGGCGATCACTTCAAGCTGGGGTGGTACGCTGGTTGCCACCAAGGAGTGATAACGGGCCACCACCAGGGTATCGCCAAATCCGCTAAACGCCGGATGTGGTGCCAAGGAAATAGCCGATGACTTACCGTGCACCGTTTCCTTGGCGTGACCGACAGTGCCGCCATAGGCCTGAGTCAATGCCTGCTGGCCAAGGCAAATGCCAAGTATGGGAAATTGACCACGGCACAGCTCAATTAAGGCCATCAGGCAACCTGCATCGCTTGGCGCACCAGGGCCGGGAGAGAGCACCAGTACCACGGGCTGGGTTTCGGCGCACATGCGCTGATAAATGCTCTGGGCATCGACGGTATTGCGATACACCACCAGGTCTTGTCCTAGCTGGGCAAACTCATCTACCAGGTTATAACTGAATGAGTCGATATTATCTAAGAAGTAAATCTTATATTTCATGCCCTTGTCTCCTTTTCGCGAGCAGATTGACTAGCCGCAATAGCGCTTAGCACGGCACTGGCCTTGGCACGGGTTTCATCCGCTTCGCTTTGTGGGTCTGAGTCAAACACCACGCCGGCACCAGCTTGGACATGGGCATAGCCGTCTTTTACAAAGGCACTGCGAATGACGATACAGGAGTCCATGGAGCCATCGCCGGTAAGATAACCCACGGCACCGCCATAACTGCCACGGCGTTTTTGCTCTACCTCACGAATAAGACGGGCGGCGCTGACTTTGGGGGCGCCGACCAGGGTGCCCATATTCATGCAGGCCTGATAGGCATGCAGGGCATCTAAATCATCCTTTAATTGACCGACAACGCGCGATACTAGGTGCATCACATGAGAATAGCGGTCGACCTTAAGCAGCTCCTTAACATAACGGGTGCCGGCCTTACTGATGCGGGCGACATCGTTACGAGCCAAATCAACCAGCATAATATGCTCGGCGCGTTCCTTGGCATCATCACGAAGATCCAGCTCGATACGTGAGTCGAGGTCGAGATTGATACTGCCGTCGGCGTTTTTACCACGTGGTCGGGTACCGGCAATAGGGTAGACCTCAACCTGGTTGCTGCTGGCGCAATATTTCAGTGCTGACTCAGGCGAAGCGCCAAACAGGCTGAAATCCTGATCGCGCAGGTAAAACATATAAGGGCTGGGGTTTTGCTGCTTCAATCTGGCGTAGGCGGCCAGCGGCTCAGTGCAGGGCAGGGTAAAGGTGCGCGAAGGCACGACCTGGAAAATATCGCCATCGATAATATGCTGCTGCAATTGGCTAACCTGGGCCATAAAAAGGGCGTCGTCAATATCGACCTGAGCCTGGCTTGGCGATAAGGGATTTGTTGTACTCGCTAGCGTGAATTCGTTCAGGTCGTCACAGAGCGCATTAAGGCGCTCAACCTGTTGCCCAACCTCAAAACAATTGGCATGAACCTCGGGGCCATTAAAGACATTGCCGATAATTTCTGTGCTTTTTTGTTGATGGTCAATCACCACCAGGGTTTCTGCCAGATAAAAAACATAGTCGGGACAGGTGTTTTCCTTGGTGGGCACGCTCGGTAAAGCCTCCGCATTGGCGACCATGTCATAACCCATTACGCCACCGAGAAATACCGAGAAGGGGTTGTCACCGTTGCTGTCGATACGCTCAATACATTGTCTTAGGGTATCGAAGGCATTGGCGGCCTTGAGTTTGGCATGCTCATCAAGGTTTTGGTTAACACTTGGGTAGCAAATATTCAGGGTATCATTTTGCAACTCTGTGCTGGCATCGCTTAGGTGTTGCTGCAAATAAGGCAGTAGTTGGGCACCATTATTGGACAAGGCCTGAACCTGCACCTGGTTGCCGTTGCACTCGATGCGCAGCGCCGCATCGACCAGCACCAGGCTTTTTAAATTGGCTTTGGAGTCGATTTCCGCCGATTCCAGCAATAAGGCATTGCTCTTATCCAGCTTGGCAAACAGGCTTAGCGCCGACGGAATATAATCCCGTCGCAAACTAATGCTGGTCACTTGCCCGGCGGTCGTCGAGATGTGACTAAATATCATAAAAAAGGTCCTCATTCCCTTTTGTTTTAACCGATTTGTTCGGTTTTAAACGCTACATAATAAAAAACCCGCTGACTTAAGGATAAGCAGCGGGTTTGAAAATTGCTCAGCCATGATCAGGCCCACCCGCTAGTTCGAGTGCCACCACCAAATCATCATGTGTTTAGACTGAGTAAAAATCATTGTTAGTTACCAAATTTAGTTACAAAAAAACCCGCGACATGAGCGGGTTTGTTATCAGTTCTGTGCTGGCTACAGCCACGACTAATCCCACCCGCTAGTTCGAGTGCCACCACCAAGTGATATGAATTAGTTTTGCTGAGCGCATATTTATTTCTTTTTGAACCGAAAAATTATGCCAGTTAGTAAAACTTACCTCGGCATCAGAGTCAACCCCAAGGGGCATAAAAGTGCAAAGAAAACTTTGCTGGCCTTGGCAATGACATAAGTTGCCCCTAGGCGCCGGATAAAATGGTACACTGGCAGGGATTTAACAAAAGACCACAATGGGATAACCGCGTTGAAGTATGATCTCCACAGCCACAGTCAATATTCCGATGGCAAGTTAAGCGTTGCTGAGCTTGTGCAGCGCGCCGCAGATAAGGGCGTGGATGTGTTGGCCCTGACTGATCATGACACTTTGGCGGGCATTGCACCGGCGCAGGCCGCCATCAGCGAGTTGAACCTGCCGCTGACCTTAGTGCCTGGGGTTGAAATATCCACCCGCTGGCATAGTTTTGAAATTCATATTGTTGGTCTGCAGGTCGATACTGAAAACGAAGATCTTAACGAATTGCTTGGTCAACAGCAGCAAAAACGCAGAGAACGTGCGCTTAAAATTGGTGAACGTCTGGATAAAGCCGGTTTTGAAAACACCCATGAGCAGGCCTTGGCGCTCGCTGAAAAAGCCCAGGTAACCCGCGCCCATTTTGCCCGTGTGCTGGTGGCCCAGGGCGCTGCCAAAACCATGCAAGGCGTGTTTAAAAAGTACCTCAGCCGAGGTAACACCGGCTATGTGCCAAGCACCTGGTGTGATATGGGCACGGCTATCGACGCCATTCACAGCGCCGGTGGTCAGGCGGTGTTGGCGCACCCTGGGCGTTACAAGATGTCGAATAAATGGCTGCGTAAGCTCATTGGCGAGTTTAGTGGCCTAGGCGGCGATGCCATGGAAGTGGCACAAACCCAGCAGGCTCCGTGTGAGCGGCAGTTTTTAGGCCAGCTGGCGCGTGAAAATGGACTGCTAGGTTCACAGGGTTCAGATTTCCATTTCCCTTTACCTTACATAGAATTAGGAAAGAACCTATACTTACCAAAAGACTGTGATGGCGTCTGGCAACGCTGGCAGTCACAGTCATAAAACAATACCAAGGACAGCCATGAGTCAGTTTTTCCATATCCATCCGCAAAACCCGCAGCGTCGCCTCATTCAGCAGGCGGTGGACATTATTCGCCAAGGTGGGGTGGTGGTCTACCCAACCGACTCGGGCTATGCCATCGGCTGCCAACTGGGTGAAAAGCAAGCCCAGGAGCGTATCACCCGCATTCGTGGCATCGAAAAGCACCATAATTTCACCCTGATATGTCGTGATTTATCTGAGCTTGCCACCTATGCCCGGGTCGATAACCAGATGTTCCGCCTGATTAAAAACAATACCCCGGGGCCCTATACCTTTATTTTAAAAGGTACCAAAGAAGTACCGCGCCGGGTGCTCAATGAGAAAAAGAAAACCATAGGCATTCGCGTCAGCGACCATCCTATCAGCCAGGCTTTATTGGAAGAGCTGGATGCGCCCTTGATGAGTTGCTCGCTAATTTTACCAGGTGAGCAGTTTACCGAGTCAGATCCGGATGAAATCCGCCTGCGTTTGGAAAAACAGGTGGACGTGATTATTCACGGCGGCTATTTAAGCGAGCAGGCCACCACTGTGATAGATATGTCCGAAGACGATATCGAGGTGCTGCGCATAGGCTGTGGTGACCCAAGTCCATTTCAATGACAGAGCAAGTCGTACCCCAGCAACAAAAGTTGCCTCTGGCCTTTATCCGCGGCGAAGCCGTGATAGAAAAGCCGGAGGACTTGTATATTCCTCCCGATGCCTTAGAGGTGGTACTGGAAACCTTTGAAGGTCCCCTAGACTTACTTTTATATCTGATCAAAAAGCATAAGCTCGATGTGCTGGAGCTTTCTGTGTTTAGCATCACAGAACAATATATGAAGTATGTGGAGATGATGCGCGAGTTTCAGCTTGAATTGGCGGGGGAATACCTGGTGATGGCGGCGCTGTTGGCGCAAATTAAGTCGCGACTGTTGTTACCGGTACACCAGGAGTTGGGGGAAGACGAGGAAGACCCTAGAGCCGAGCTGGTGCGCCGTCTGCAGGAATACGAGCAATTTAAAAAGGCGGCAGAGCGTCTTGATGAAATTCCGCGCCTTGAGCGGGATATCTTTACCGCCCATGCCCTGGTTGACGAGCAGGCCAAGCCCGAGCCGCTGTTCCCCGATGTCTCCATGCAGGATTTGATGCTGGCGCTCAGTGATGTGATGGCGCGGGCAAAAACCTTTGAGCATCATCATATTAGTCCGGAGCATTTATCTACCCGCCAGCGCATGAGTGATATTCTCACGCGGCTGCAACAGGCGCCCGGTTACCTTGACTTTCATGCCTTATTCACCGTATCCGAGGGCCGTGCCGGTGTTGTCGTCACCTTTATTGCCATTTTAGAGCTGACCAAAGAAGGGCTGATCTTGTGTCAGCAGGCCACGAGCGAGTCTTTGATCCATGTGCGCCTAAAACCACAAGAGGCATGAAGCGCTTTGCCTTAGGGCCCGGCTCTGCCATAATAGCCGCTGCGACGGAGGTGCAGTCATGAGCAGCAGACGTATTAGTGATGAGCAACTGGTCGAGCTTATTGAAGCGGCTATTTTTGTATCACCACAACCACTGACAAAAAAACAACTAAAAGAAACCCTACTCAGTGATATCAGCGTGGCGCCCAAGCGCCTGAACCAGGCACTGGAAAGCATAGAAGAGCATTATCAAACCCGCGGCATTCGCCTGGTCAAGGTGGGCTCGGGCTATCGTTTTCAAGCCTGTAGCAGTCTCAGCCCCTGGCTAAGTCAGCTGTTTGTGGAGCGCGCTCCCAAGTATTCGCGGGCGCTGATGGAGACCTTGTCACTTATCGCCTATCGCCAGCCCATTACCCGGGGTGAGATTGAGCAGGTACGCGGCGTGACCGTGGCCAGTAATATTATCAAAACCCTGCAGGAGCGGGGCTGGGTAAAGGTGGTAGGCCATAAAGAGGTACCGGGAAGGCCGGCCTTGTATGCCACCACCAACGAGTTTTTAGACTATTTTTCTTTATCTGGCCTTGAGCAGTTACCGCCCTTACCGGCGCAGCAACACAGCCAGATAGAAAAACTATTACATGATCCTTCTGTGAGAGAACCATCTTAATGAGTGAAAAGTTACAAAAAGTGTTAGCCCGTGCCGGTGTTGGCTCCCGTCGTGAGATGGAAAAGTACATCGAAGGGAACCGTGTCAGTGTTGACGGCAAGGTGGCGCGTTTGGGCGACCGAGTTGAAGTAAACCAGGTGATCCGTGTTGACGGCCATATCGTCAAGATTGAGCAGCCGGCGGAGCGTATTTGTCGAGTGATCATGTACCATAAGCCGGAAGGCGAGTTGTGTACCCGTAAAGATCCTGAAGGCCGCCGCACCGTATTTGACCGCCTGCCGCGTATCGACGGCGATCGCTGGATTGCCATCGGTCGTTTGGATATCAATACCTCGGGCCTTTTGTTGTTTACCAATGACGGGGAACTGGCTAACCGCCTGATGCACCCCAGCTATGAAATCGAGCGTGAATACTCGGTACGTGTCTTCGGCGAAGTCACCAATGACACCTTGAAAACCCTGACCAAAGGCGTTGAGCTCGATGACGGCCCGGCACGCTTTCATACCATCAAGCCTATGGGTGGTGAAGGGATCAACAAGTGGTTTAATGTAACCCTGAGTGAAGGCCGTAACCGTGAGGTACGCCGTATGTGGCAATCGCAGGGCGTGGAAGTATCCCGTCTTATTCGTGTGCGCTACGGTGAGCTGGATCTGAATAAACGTTTGCCTCAGGGTGGCTGGGAAGAGCTGGAGCTGGGTCGCGTCAACTACCTACGTAAGAGTGTTGGCCTGCGCCCGGAAAAGCAAACCAAGTTGACCGTAGAGCAGCTGCAGCCTAAGCGTAAGGATAAGCGCGCTCAGGTGAACCGTATTCGTAAGGCGGTGAAAAAGCACAACCAACGTGTGCAGCAGCAAAAGAAACGCAGATAGTCACTGCGAAACAGCCAATAAAAAACGCCGTGTAATACGGCGTTTTTTATGTCTAAGCCAAATTAAATTATTAGCTTACTTTTTTGTTTGCGCATCCAGCGACTGACCATTTACCTCGATTGAGTCATCGCTCATCAGGTACAGGTAGGTCGGCATCAAATCTTCTGGCGTCGCCAGTTTATCTCTGTCTTCACCTGGGAAGGCGCTGGCACGCATGCTGGTGCGGGTAGCACCTGGGTTAATACAGTTGATGCGGATGTTGGTTTTACCCACTTCTTTTGACCAGGTTTGCATCATGCCTTCGGTGGCGAATTTAGAGATAGAGTAGGCACCCCAAAATTCACGACCCTCGCGGCCTACACCCGATGAGGTAAAGATAATAGATGCATGCGGCGCCTTGCGTAGCACAGGGAACATGGCCTTGGTTAACAGCGCTTGGGCGGTGACGTTAACCTTCATAATGCTTTCAAAGGTCGATGAGCAGAAGTGCTCAAGGGGACCTAGAGAGCCGAGGATACTGGCATTGTTCAACAGGCCATCAAGCTTGCCGAATTGCTGCTCTATGGTGGCGGCTAAGTCGCGATAGTTTTGCTTGGTTGCACCTTTTAAATCCAAAGGTACAATCGCAGGCTGTGGGTAACCGGCGGCAACGATTTCATCGTACACGGCCTCAAGTTTTTTGGTGGTTTTACCCAGCAAGATCACTGTCGCACCGTGCTTGGCGTAAGTCAGGGCGGCAACACGGCCGATGCCGTCGCCGGCTCCAGTAACAAGTATAGTTTTTTGGTCTAGTGCATTCGCACTTGCATTGTAGTTTTGCATCAGTAGCACCTAGCGCATGATTTTTGCTGGATTTTACCACAGTCAATAAACAAGTAAGTGATTTATTACAAATTTAAGTAGCGAAACGTACCTGTTTACGATAAGTTAAACTGGTCTAATGTGTCATTAACGATTTTCTATCATTTTGATTAACATTATTTGCGCAGAACAATAAGAACAGGTTTGGAGCCAACACAATGAAAAAAATGCTACTTTCTCTCGCTGTAGCTTCTGCTCTCGCTGGCTGTGGCAGCGAAGACACGCTCGAAGAAATCAAAACAGAAACCCCAACAGTCATTCCACTATCTACCGTGGTTTTTGACCCAAGTAACGGCGCTGTGTCGGTTCCCAACGACCTGCTATTTAGCGGCACTCAAGACGGTACTTTAGCTATTCCCGGCGAAGGCGATGATTACAGTAGCCCCCAGTTGGCCCTTGGTGCCTTGGACGGCTGGTCGACGCAAACGCCATTTAAAATCGACTTAAAATTCGCAGCCGGCGTAAGCTTAGATGCAACCTCGGCAGCCACCCCGGGTAGCGTGCGTATTTTTGAAGTGGTGATGGGCGCAGATCAAAGCTCGCAAAGCTGTGCTGCCGTGCCCGCTGGTATCGCTTGTGAGTTCGTTAAAGAATTAGGCTTCGGCGTAGATTTTATCACCCAGGGCAGTGGTGACGCAGTGGCCGTAGTGCCGTTGAAACCTTTCACGCAAGGCCGCTCTTACATCACTGTATTAACAACCGGTCTCAAAGACAGTGAAGGTCGCGCCATCGCGTCTTCGTCAACTTACGCCTTGGCCAGCGGTGAAGAGCCTTTGGTGACGCCAGAGCAAAAATCACTGCAAGCGGTGCTCAACAGCTATGAAAATGTCATTGTTGGCAGCACAGATTTAAGCAAGGACGATATTATTTATTCGGCGGCCATGACCATGCAATCGGCCGGCGAAATCTTGAATACCATTAAGAGTATCCTGGCGGCCTCAATACAAGAGCCAAGCCTGCCGACGCCTGCGGTGCAAATTCCAGAGCAGCCCCTTATTACCGTGGGTCAGGTCTTCGCCATGCAAGGCATGCAAGATGTGCCTGTGATGTTTAACGCGGTCAGTTATGAAAAAGGCAGCGTGCTGCTTCCTAACTATCTAAAGACTCCTGAAGGCACCGAGCTTAGCGATTTAAACGACATTTACTGGCAGGGTGCCTGCGATAATGCCGTTGCGGTGATGGCCCATAGAGCCAATGTCGGTGAAGCTTTCCCTGAGCAACCACAAACGACCGAGGATGCCTTATGTCATGCTCTAAGTGGTGGGTTACTGCGCGATCTGGGTCTAGATGATAAGCGTCATCTCACCAAGTACAATAAGATCCCGAAAGTACAAAGCTACGCCAATGTGCCGGTGCAGATCACCAAGCCGAGCGATTTGGCCACCCTAAACGCCATTCGTGGTCAGTTAGGCTTGCCAGCGATGAGCATGCCTGAAGGCGGTTGGCCCGTGGTTATCTTACAACACGGTATTACCCGTCAAAAAGAAGACATGCTGGCATTAACTGGTGCGCTTAGTCTGCAAGGCTTAGCAACCGTGGCCATAGATTTACCGGCGCACGGTGAGCGCGGTATCGATGTGGATCTTGACGGTACCGATGATTTTAACGCTACTACCGGCTCTATCCTGGCCTATATGAACCTGCAATCCCTGTTGGTGGGCCGTGATAATGTACGCCAGTCAACTGCGGATCTATTGGGTCTGCGTTTGGCCTTAAACTTCAGTGGCGATCCTGAACTAAACGCCCAAGACGTGAGCCTGGGTGCCATTTCCATGGGCTCTATCGTGTCGCCGTCGTTCTTGGCCACAACCAATACGCCGCTGGCACCTCAGGTAGACCCATTATTCAAGGTGCATACTGCAGCGCTGAGCAGTGGTGGTGGCGGTGCCGCCAGCATCTTACTTAATTCCGATACCTTCGGTCCCTTTATCCAGGGGTCGGTATTATTAGGCGCAGGTAGCGCAGAATCGGCCGCCTTTAGCGCCTTTATGCAAGGCGATGCCCTGGCCAGCTGTGCTCAGTATGTAGAAAACCAAGAAGCCTATGTAACTTGTAGTTATCAGGCCTTCCTGGCTTCACTGCAAGCCACGGGCGACAGTGCCAGCTTGGCGAACATTCAAGGCCTGGTCAGTGAGTTCTCATTTGCGGCGCAGACCATTATTGATGCCGGCGATCCGACCAACTACGCCATGCGTGTCAATGCTCAGGGTACACCTGTGCTGACAACCGCGGTGGTGGGTGATGGTGCGGGTAATAAACCTGATACCGTAGTTCCGGTGCAAGTGGCAACCAACCCGATCGCCGGTACCATTCCTTTGTCGCTCTTGATGGGCGCAACGGTTGCTACCGAGATGAAAATGACTCCAGAGCCGGCCAGCTACCTGGTTCGCTTTGCTAAAGGTCACCATGGCTCCTTGCTAACACCGGCACCGGATGAGATGGCAGGTGCCGATGCGCAAAGCAGTGCTGCGGCTAACGCTGAAATGCAGCGCCAGTTTGCTACATACCTGGCAACTAAAGGTACTGTATTGCCGATTTCAGATGCGTCTGTTATCGCCAAGTAAGCGTATAACTTAGAGATTGAAGCCGTACCCCTAGGGTGCGGCTTTTTTTATGTCGCTACGCTGTGTTACATTGCCTGCATAGTAAATTTAAGAGGAATTTCAGTGGAATACTTGTTTGAATATGGCCTGTTTTTGGCTAAAGCCCTGACCATAGTGGTGGCCATAGGTGTGGTTATTGCTCTTATTGTTGGCGCCGCGGCCAAGCCAAAAACTAAACCCGGCACTTTGGAAGTAGATGATTTATCCGAGCAGATGAAGCAGATAAAGGATGACTTCCTAGACAATACGCTGGATAAAAAAGCGTTAAAGGTACTTAATAAAGAGCGCAAGCAGGCGGCTAAGGAAGAGGCGGACAAAGAGCCTAAGGGGCGGCTTTATGTTATCGACTTTAAAGGCTCTATGGATGCTCATGAAGTTGAGTCCTTGCGCCAGGAAGTGAGCGCCATTATCAGCTTGGCGGATAAGGATAAAGACCAGGTGCTGGTGCGTTTAGAGAGCGGCGGCGGAGTAGTACACGGCTATGGCCTTGGTGCATCGCAATTACAACGTCTTAAAGACGCTGAGATTAAGCTGACCGTGGCCATAGACAAGGTTGCCGCCAGCGGTGGCTATATGATGGCCTGTGTGGCCGATGAAATAATCGCCGCGCCCTTTGCCATCGTCGGCTCTATCGGTGTGATTGCGCAAATCCCTAACTTTAATAAGGTGCTCAAAAAGCACGATATTGACTATGAGCAGATCACCGCGGGTCAATATAAGCGCACCCTGACTCTGTTTGGCGAAAATACCGATGCCGGACGGGAAAAGTTCCGTGAAGAAATAGAGCAAACTCATACTTTATTTAAGCAGTTTGTTGCCGAGCATCGTCCCGCGCTGGATATCGAGCAAGTGGCCACCGGGGAGCATTGGTTTGCCCTGGATGCCCATAACAAGGGTCTGGTGGACAGAATAAGCACCAGTGACGATGAGCTATTAAACCTGGTGAAGGACTACCAAACCTACAAGGTGACCTATAAGCAGAAAAAAGGCCTGGCGGAGAAGGTAGCAAAGAATTTTGCCATCACCATTGAGCAGCTTGGGATGCGCCTTTGGAGTAAGAGCAAAAGTCTTAGGCCTTAATTTTATAGTGTGATAAAAAAGCCTCGCGTGTTGCGAGGCTTTTATATTTCAGATCACAGCCCGTAGGCCTGAGCCGTTAGCTCTTAGCCTTGGGGTTGTATTCTTCAAGTTCCTTGGCCGATTCTAAGTCGTTAAACACGGCTTCATCGAGCTGACCTTCGGACTTGGCTACCACACAAGTCACCATACAGTCGCCGGTCACATTAACCGCGGTGCGGGTCATATCCAGCAGGCGGTCAACACCTATGATCAGGGCGATACCTTCTACCGGCAGGCCAACCTGGTTAAGCACCATGGCCAGCATGATCAGGCCAACACCGGGTACGCCGGCTGTGCCCACAGAGGCCAGAGTTGCAGTAAGAATAACCATAAGGTAATCGGATAGCGTTAAATCAACCATAAAGACCTGGGCGATAAATACGGTGGCCACACCCTGCATAATGGCGGTGCCATCCATATTAATGGTGGCGCCCAGAGGCACTGTAAAAGAAGCCACAGAGTTGCTGGCGCCCAGCTTCTTGGTTGCCGTCTCAAGGGTAACCGGCATGGTGGCGCTGGAGCTTGAGGTACTAAAAGCAAACAAGCAGGTGTCTTTCATCTGCGCCAGGAATCTAAATGGACTTAGGCCGGTAAAGACTTTGAAGATAACCGAGTAGTTTATTAAACCATGGATGGCCAGGGCCAAAAGCACCACGCCAAAGTATTTGGCCAGGCTCCAGATCAGTGCGATTTCTATGGTGGTAAAGAGTTTTGCCATCAAACAAAATACCCCGTATGGGGCGATGTTCATAAGCAGGGTCACCAGCTTAAGAATCACATTGTTTAGGTCTTCGAAAATTGCGCTTAAGCGCTGTCCCGCTTCGCCGCTAAGGGCCATGGCGACACCAAAGAGTAAAGAAAAGACGATTACTTGCAGCATGTTGCCATTGGCCATGGCATCTATTGGGTTGGTCGGGAACATGCTGATGATCACCTGCGCCAGGGTCGGTGCCTGTTTGGCATCAAAGCTGGCATCATGAGGCAGGGCGATGCCTTCACCTGGGTTAAACAGCAGCGCCAGGGTGATGGCAACGGTAATGGCAATGGCCGTGGTGGCAAGGTACAAAACGATGGACTTGCCGCCCAAACGCCCCAAAGTTTTCGGATCGCTTAAGTTACAGGTACCGCAAACTAGGGACACAAACACCAAGGGCACCACTAACATTTTTAAGCTGGCGATAAAGATTTGTCCGCCGATATGGAACAGGCCATCAACGAAAAATGCTTTAATTGGCAGGGAAAAAAGCCCTAAGTTCAACAGTAATTCTTGTTCACCGCCGAGGATAAATTTGAACAGGAAGCCAACAAATACTCCCAGTCCCATACCCAGCATAATGCGTGTGGTGAGACTTAATGAACCTTGTGAAGACATAAGTAACGATCAACTTCATTATAATAATTTTGCTATAGCCTATCAGCGAACCGGCTTTAATGCAGCGAAAAACGATAACTTTTTATCAATCTGCGCACTAAATAAGCAGGCCGCTAACCGTGATTTTGTGGCTCTGAACACGGGATAAACAATCAGTTTTTATGCTTTAGGAGGTAAATGCAGGGTGCGCGGTTGGCAATTTTGTTTTTATTCCTATATATTTGCCCCGCAAAAGGGTCTGTTGACCTTTGCTGTTTGTTTCTGCAGCAGTTTGAGGTGTATTTATACAAGGTAGAGCATGTGTGGTGTAGTTATTCTACATGAGCATGCGATAACACAGTAGAAAGACACTACAAGCGCTGCCCTGTGGGTTCATCTAAACGCCTCCTGCTCTTTGTTGCTCACTATTTACATAGAATAACTAAGCTGCATAGCTCGCGTCGCGATCAGAATGCGTTTAGATTGAACATAAAGTAAACCGCAAAGATAAACAGACCCTAGCCAGTGGCCGCTATTTTACATAATTCGCCTCTGGTTAAAAGCGCAGCAAGCGCTGGTTAAAAAATCACTGATTGGATAAAAGTTTAGTGTTAAAGCTTGTAACAATGGGTGATAGTAGATATACCTATATTTATTCGTGCCCAGGACAAGGGCAGTCATTATATATAAGAGATGGGTCAACTTAGACTATTATGGGCAAATCGCTAGTCATTGTAGAGTCTCCTGCAAAAGCAAAAACAATCAATAAATACCTGGGTAAGGACTTCATCGTTAAGTCCAGCGTTGGTCATGTCCGTGACTTACCTACGTCTGGCTCGGGTAAAGCCAAAGCACCTGCAGGCAAGTCTCCGGCAGAAGTACGTAAAATGGCGCCGGAGGAAAAGGCGGCCTATAAAAAGAAGCGAGACTACCAAAACCTAGTTGCGCGCATGGGCATAGACCCGGAAAAAGGCTGGCAGCCCCATTATGAAATCCTTCCCGGTAAAGAGAAGGTGGTTCAGGAGCTGAAAAAGCTAGCCCAAGATGCCGATGAAATCTATCTCGCAACCGATTTGGATAGAGAAGGGGAAGCCATTGCTTGGCACCTCGAAGAAATTATCGGTGGCGATAAAGACAAGTATAAGCGCGTGGTGTTTAACGAAATCACCAAAAATGCCATTCAACAAGCCTTCTCAGCTCCTGGCGAGCTCAACACCGATATGGTGCAGGCGCAGCAAGCCCGCCGTTTTCTCGACCGTGTTGTGGGCTTTATGGTATCGCCGCTGTTGTGGCAAAAAGTTGCCCGTGGTTTGTCTGCCGGTCGCGTTCAGTCTGTCGCCGTGCGTTTGTTGGTTGAACGCGAGCGCGAGATCAAGGCCTTTATTCCTCAGGAATTCTGGGATATTCACGCCGATGTTAGCGCCAAGAAAGAAGCCCTGCGCCTGTTGGTGAGCAAACAACAAGGTGAAGCATTCAAACCTGTAAATAAAGAACAGGCCGACGCCGCAACGGCACTTTTACAAGATGCTCGTTATGTGGTCAGCGAAGTAGAAGAAAAGCCGAGCAAGAGCCGTCCGAGTGCCCCCTTTATTACCTCGACCATGCAACAGGCAGCCAGTACGCGCCTGGGCTATGGCGTAAAGAAAACCATGATGTTGGCGCAGCGTCTGTACGAAGCCGGTTATATTACCTATATGCGTACCGACTCGACCAACCTGTCGCAAGACGCGATAAACATGTGTCGCGACTATGTTAACGACAAGTTTGGTGCTAATTATCTGCCGGAAACCGCCAATATTTACAGCGCTAAGGGCAATGCCCAGGAAGCGCACGAAGCGATTCGTCCTTCCGATGTCAATATACTTTCAGGTCATGTAGAAGGCGTCGACGCCGATGCCAAGAAGCTGTATGAACTGATCTGGCGCCAGTTTGTGGCCTGTCAGATGGTACCGGCGCAATACGATTTAACCACCATTCGCGTAGAAGCCGGTGACTTTGAGCTTAAAGCCAAGGGCCGAGTGATGCGTTTTGACGGTTGGACGCGAGTGCAGCCAGCGGTACGTAAGAAAAACGAAGAAGAGCAGGCGCTACCGGCATTAAAAGTCGGTGATGAACTGTCCTTGGTTGAGCTTGACCCGCAGCAGCACTTTACCAAGCCGCCGGCGCGTTTTAGCGAAGCGAGTCTGGTTAAAGAGCTTGAAAAGCGTGGCATTGGTCGTCCTTCTACCTATGCGGCCATTATCAGTACCATTCAGGATCGCGGCTATGTGCGTGTTGAAAACCGTCGCTTCTTTGCCGAGAAAATGGGTGAAATCGTCACCGATCGTCTGCTTGAGAATTTCACCGAGTTGATGAACTATGACTTTACCGCCAAAATGGAAGAACGTCTGGATGATATCGCCGAGGGCGAGCGTCAGTGGACTCAGGTACTGGATAACTTCTACGCCGACTTTAGCAGCCAGCTGAGCATTGCCGGTGGCGATGAAGCCGAAGGCGGCATGCGCCAAAATCAGATGGTGGAAACCGATATCGATTGTCCGACCTGTGGTCGTAAAATGGGTATTCGTACCGCATCAACCGGCGTGTTCTTGGGTTGTACCGGCTATAACCTGCCGCCGAAGGAGCGTTGTACCACCACCATGAATCTTACCCCAGGTGAGGAAGCGGTGAACGCCGATGAGGTGGAAGACGTAGAAACCTCGACCCTGATGCAGATGAAGCGCTGTCCTAAGTGCGAAACGGCGATGGACTCTTACCTTATCGATGAAAACCGTAAACTGCATGTCTGTGGTAATAACCCGGGTTGTAGCGGCTATCTTATTGAACAGGGTCAGTTTAAGCTTAAGGGTTATGATGGTCCCATTATCGAGTGCGATAAATGTGGCAGCGATATGGAGCTGAAAAACGGCCGCTTCGGTAAATACTTCGGCTGTACCAATGAAGAATGTAAAAACACTCGCAAGCTGTTGAAAAATGGTGAGCCGGCGCCACCAAAAGAAGATCCTGTGCACCTGCCGGAACTAGAGTGTGAGAAATCGGACGCCTACTTTGTGTTACGTGACGGCGCTGCAGGTATTTTCCTTGCCGCTTCGACCTTCCCGAAATCAAGGGAAACACGAGCGCCTAAAGTGGAAGAGCTGCGACGCTTCCGTGACCGAATTTCACCGAAATTCTATTACCTTGCCGACGCGCCTAGTGAGGACTCGGATGGTAACCCGGCGATTGTCCGCTTTAGCCGCAAAACCAAGTCTCAGTATGTGATGACAGAGGTAGATGGTAAGGCCACGGGCTGGAAGGCAACTTATGAGCATGGCAAATGGGTGGTGGAAGAAAAGCAAAAAGCCGCTGCTAAAAAGGCCAAATAGGGCTCGCAGTAAGTCCATCTAACTCGCTATAAAAAAAGCCGCTCTGGATTCCAGGCGGCTTTTATTTTCCCCTAGGCTTATAGCCAGCGTTTGAACGCGCGTGCTATGAATAAGCTAAGTGGTTATTTGATATCTACTTTTTCTACAGTTTGATAGCCCGCTGAGGTCAACTCCTCGTTGACGCAGTCCAAAACGTACTTGTACAAGCCTTGCTCGTCGATGTCATCTTCCCTGGCCCAGTCTAGGCACATCTGCGTGTACTCCTTGATCGTCTCCGCGGGGGCGACTGGTAAATCATCACTGGCATAAGCATTGCTTAAGCTAATAGCAAATAACACACTTAAAACTTGGCATTTCATATTCTTATCCTCTAGGAATTAATATCGTTGCCATGGTTGCCAAGGGCAAAACCATTCAACATGGCTGTATTTTTAGCTCAGTGTGGGTACTTAGAAAAGTGAGTTATTTTTATCGTTAGGATAAAGAAAATCGCCGTTATGCAAGGTAAGATTTGCCGAGAAAAAAAGAGCACCTTAGGGTGCTCTTGTGGGTGTGCGCTAGTCACTGTGAATCTTGTTGACCGGTTTTAAGCTTGCTTAAAGTGTGCTTAAAGCTGCGCGAACCAGCAACCAAAGCCAGGCAGAGTCAGGGTGTTGCCCTCAAGCGTGCCGCTGTGATGGCTAAGCTGGTTAAACTGCTGCACAGGCTGTGCCTCTAGGTCTATCTGTGCGCTCTGCGCTGCCAGGTTGAAGTAACACAGCAGGGTTTTGCCCTGATGCTGACGACGAAACGCTAAGATTGGCTCATCGCTGTCAATAAAGGCGATATCGCCTTCAAGCAATACGCTCTGACTGCGACGCCAATGCATAAACTCTTGATAGGCCTTAAGGATAGAGTCCTGCTCCTGCTGTTGTGAGGCCACATTGTTTAGCAGGTGGGCAGGGCTCAGTGGCAGCCAGGGCTTGGCACTGCTAAAGCCGCCTTGTTCAGTGTCTTGCCAAGGCATGGGCGTACGACAACCGTCACGGCCTTTAAAGTTTGGCCAGAAGGTGATGCCATAAGGGTCTTGTAGATCTTCAAACGCCACGCTGGCTTCGCCCAGACCCAGTTCTTCACCTTGATACATGCACACACTGCCGCGCAGTGAAGCTAGGAGTGCGGTCAACATTTTCACCTGCTGTGGCTGTACTTCGCCGCTTGGTGACCAGCGGCTGGCAACGCGCTCCACATCATGGTTGCTAAAGGCCCAGCACGGCCAGCCTTCAAGCATACGCGCTTCTAAGGTTTCCACCGTGGTGCGAATGTATGCACTGCTGTAGTCATTGGTTAGCAACTCAAAGCTATAACCCATGTGCAGTTTGTCGCCACCTGAGGTGTACTCGGCCATGGTCGCTAAGGAGTCTTCCGAAGAGATTTCACCCAGCGCTACTGTGCCTGGGTACTTGTCGAGCAGGGCACGGATATCGCGCATAAACTCTAGGTTTTCCGGCTGTGTATTATTGTAATAGTGGTATTGGAAGGCGTAAGGGTTATCTTCGCTAAAGCCACGACCCTGACGTTTTTCCTTCGGCTTGGCCGGATTGTCACGGAGCTGGGCATCGTGATAGCAGAAATTAATGGCATCCAAACGGAAACCATCAACGCCTTTTTCCAACCAGAACTCAACATTATCGAGTACCGCTTTGCGTACGTCCGGGTTATGGAAGTTAAGATCCGGTTGCTCGGTTAAGAAGTTATGCAAATAATACTGACCGCGACGGGGCTCCCATTGCCATGCCGGGCCGCCGAAAATAGACAACCAGTTGTTAGGCTGAGTGCCGTCTTCATTGGCATCGGCCCACACATACCAGTCGGATAAGTCATTGTCTTTGCTTTCGCGGCTTGCTAAGAACCAAGGGTGCTGATCTGAGGTATGACTTAATACCTGATCGATAATAATCTTGATGTCACGCTTATGGGCTTCGGCTATCAGCTCATCGAAGTCGGCAAGGTCGCCAAACAGCGGGTCGATATCGCGGTAGTCGCTAATATCATAGCCAAAGTCTTTCATCGGAGACTTAAAAAACGGCGAGATCCACACGGCATCCACGCCGAGATCGTTAATATAGTCTAAGCGGTTGATAATACCGCGAAGATCGCCAATGCCATCACCATTGGTGTCTTGAAAACTGCGGGGATAAATTTGGTAAATAACCGCACCTTTCCACCATTGTGGGTTTGCCATATCACACTCCAGATGAAAACCTAATTAGTCAAACTGAGAAAAGAATACGGCATGCTACAAAGGCTTGTAAAAGAACTGCATACGTATGCATTGTGGATACGTATGCAGAAAATGAAGCAAAAGCCTCCTATTGGGCTGCAAAAGGGGCAGTAAGTAACTCAAACCAAGTTTACCAATGGGAAAAATACATTACTTGATTGTCATAAATGCAATAATGAGAATGCACTGAATTTGGGCGTTGCGGCTGGGTTTTGCACCAGTATGGTGTAATTTAATTTTGGTCTGACCAATTAACACTGTGTCGAGCGCATAAATCATGGCTTGGGCTTGAGCAAACCAAGTGGTGACAGAGGTCGGACTTTTATTAACATTTACCCTGTTGTAATGGCTTCTTATTTGCCACCCAAGACGTTTACAAATGCGTCCTCGCTGCAGGGTGCGTCAGTGGGCGTTATGGCTATAATGATGTAACAGTTGTTGTAACCTTAATGTTAATAAAATGCCTGTTGCGGGGCCTGAATACGTATGCATAAATTTGTTATTAATTTAGCACGAGAGTTAGTATTTTTTGTGACAACAACATGAGCCAACTTGGTGCAGCGCTAACTTCCACCTCGTTCGGCCACACATTATGGTTAATTGGGGTAAAACAGTATGTCTATGTTCAAACCAAGTATGCTAACTCTTGCGCTGATCAGCGCCGGGGTTGCCAGTAGCAATGTTGCGTTGGCGCAAGAAAATGACGCCGCGAACATCGAAGAGCAACAAAAGGTTGAAGTGATCGAAGTGCGCGGTTTCCGCCGCAGCGTCGCCGAGTCAATCAACACCAAGCGTTTCGCCAACGAAGTGGTAGAGTCTATTTCTGCTGAAGACATTGGTAAGCTACCGGATTCATCTATTGCCGAGTCAATCGCGCGTCTACCGGGTCTAACTGCCCAGCGCTTAGATGGCCGTGCATCACGCGTTAGCGTACGTGGTTTTAGCGAAAACGAAAGCGCCACTACCTTTAATGGTCGCGAGCAGGTTTCAATCAGCGATAACCGTGGTGTTGAGTTTGACCTGTATCCTTCTGAGATCATGAGCGGCGTAACCGTATATAAAACACCGAGTGCCTCGATTGAAGCCGAAGGCATCGCCGGTGTGATCGACATGCAAACCGTACGTCCTTTAAGCAAGGGCGAGCAGGTTATCCAATTCAATGGTCAATTTGAGCAAACCAGTTTCGATAAGTTAAACCCGGATGGCGACGATAAAGGTTTCCGTGGCACCATCTCTTATATCGATCAATTTGCCGATGACACCTTGGGTGTGGCCTTTGCGTACACCACCATGAGCTCTCCAAACCAGGAAAAGCGTTGGAACTCATGGGGTTACCCGGATGTTGAAACGCCCGATGGCAACACCTATTCTATCCTGGGCGGCGCCAAACCTTTCGTTCGCTCTTCTACCCTAGAGCGCGACTCCGCCATGTTGGTGCTTGAATATGCACCGACCAGCGACCTGAACATGACCTTTGACGCCCTGTATGTGGATTTCTCTGATGAGAAGATCCTCCGTGGTATCGAGGTACCTTTTGCCTGGGGTCAGGGTACGAGAACACCACTGGCCGTTGATGATGAAACGGGATTTGTTACCAGTGCGATTACCCAAGGTCAGCGCGTTGTCGTACGTAACGACTTTGAAGAGCGTAAGGCCGAGCTAACTCAGTTTGGTTTTAACCTTGAGTATCAAGTAAGTGACGAATGGTCGGTTGAATTCGACGCCAGCCGCTCTGAAGTAGACCGTCAGGTATGGAGTATCGAAAGTTATTCAGGTACTGGTCGCGGCGACAACAATGGCGTAGCCGATGATTTGGGCTACACCTTCAACAGTGGCAACACAGGCGCCCAGTTTACTCATGGTCTGGATTACAGTGACTTTAACCTGATCCAACTAGGTGGCCCGCTATCCTGGGGTCACAGCGCCGCATTAAATAATCACTACGGCCTGACTGGCACTGAGTATCAAAATACCGCTCAAGATGGCTTTATTAATGCGCCGGAAGTTGAAGATGAACTGACGACGTTAAAACTAGCGGCCAAAAAGCTGCTCGATAACGAATATATCAATAGCATAGATTTTGGTATCTCGTACCGTGACCGTGAAAAGACCAAGCTGTCTGAAGGTTACTTTATGACGCTAGCGGATTTCTCCTTGAGCAACCCAGGCATGCTAGTAGTACCAGAGCAATACCGTTTAGGTACAGCTGATCTTAGCTTTATCGGCATGGGCGAGATGATCGCTTACGATACCCGCGCCCTTGTTGACGACGGTTATTATAATCTAATGGCCGAGAGCCTGACCGATTCTAAGCACTTAACGCGTTCTTGGACAGTGCAAGAAGAAGTGACGGCCGCCTTTGTGCAAGCCAATATCGATGCCGCTTTGGGTGATGTGCCAGTGACAGGTAATGTTGGTCTGCGTTATGTACGCACCGAGCAGTCGTCACAAGGTTATGCCTTTAGCGTTGACGCCGATGGCCTAGTAGTGGCAGAGCCAACCGATATCAGTCACGATTACTCACACTTGTTACCTAGCATCAACCTGAACTTCGCCATTACAGAAGATCAAACCGTACGTTTTGGTGCAGCTAAGACTATTTCTCGTGCTCGTCTGGATGAGATGAATGCCTCTATCGATGCCTCATACAATCCGGATCGACCTGATGAAAACGGTAATCACTGGTCTGTATCCGGTGGTAACCCATCGCTGGAGCCAAAAGAAGCAACAGGTTTTGACTTAAGCTATGAAAACTACTTCAGCGATGAAGGTTACTTCTCCGTTGCCGTGTTCTACAAGGACCTGAACGAGTGGATTTTCGACGGTATTTATGAAGCGGATATGAGCGGCACTGCCGATCCGGCCACTGGTCTAGTGCCGGAGCACAGCACGGCGACCGGCTCGGGTAAAATCAATGGCGGTGGCGGCGACCTATGGGGTTACGAACTATCACTTGCGCTGCCGTTCAATCTTTTTGCCGATGAGCTTGAAGGTTTTGGTTTACTGGCCAGCCACACAGGCGTAGAGCAGGATGTGGAAACCCCTAACGGTGATGAATATGAACTGCCGGGTCTGTCTGATAGTATTCAAAGCTTTACTCTTTACTATGAGCGTTATGGTTTCAGCGCCCGTACCAGCATGCGTAAGCGTAGCGACTTTAAAGGCGATATCTATGGCCCTGGTTTCTCAACCGATCAGGTTGCTATCCAAGGTGAGACCATTTGGGATGCGCAAATCGGTTATGACTTCGGTGAGTCGGGTATTGCCGGCCTAGAAGGTCTGGAAATGACCTTCCAGGTACAAAACATCACCGAAGAGCCGTTTGTATCACTGCAAGGTGATAACTCGCTGCAAGTACGTGACTACCAGGATTATGGTCGTACTTACTTGCTGGGCTTCAAGTATGAGCTATAACTCTTAACTGAAGTTAAAAAAAGCCCTTGAATTTTCAAGGGCTTTTTCACAGGAGCAGGATAATGGCGGAAGTGAAAAAGGTATTGATCCTCGGTGGTGGTACAGCTGGTTGGCTTAGTGCGGCCTTATTGGCAAAACTGATGGGCGCGCGTCTGGATATTACCCTGGTGGAGTCGACGCAAATTGGCACAGTAGGGGTAGGCGAAGCCACCATTCCCCCGATAGTCGCTTTTAATCAGGCCCTTGGCATAGACGAGCAAACCCTGGTAGAGCGCACCAGCGCCACCATTAAACTGGGTATTGAGTTCGAAAACTGGGGGCAGGTGGGCGAGCGCTATATGCATGCCTTTGGCTCACTCGGTAAGGCGTTTCCCTTTTGTGACTTCCACCATATTTTTCATGCCGCAAAAGAGCAGGGTTACAGCGGCTCGCTGTGGGATTACTCATTAAATTATCAGGCTGCCAAAGCCGAGCGTTTTACACCCCTGGCACAGATACCCGGTACGCAATTGCCCGGCACCCAACATGCCTATCATTTCGATGCTTCACTTTATGCCCAATTGTTACGCGAGCGTGCCGAGGCCATGGGGGTGACGCGCATAGATGCCAAGGTGATGCAGGTGAGTCAGCATAACAATGGCGATATTCGCGCCCTGACGCTCGACAACGGCAGCGAGATTGAAGCCGACTTGTTTATCGATTGCAGCGGCCTGCGTGCTTTGCTTATCGAGCAAACCCTGGGAGTGGGCTTTGAAGACTGGGGCCACTGGTTGCCGTGCGACCGTGCTATTGCGGTGCAATGCGAATTGCCCGAAGGGCACAGCCCTAAACCTTATACCCGGGCCATCGCCCGCGAGTGTGGCTGGCAGTGGCAAATCCCGCTACAACATCGCATGGGTAACGGTTTGGTGTATTGCTCCCGGTATATGGATGAGCAGCAGGCAATGACCCAGTTGCTTGAAAACCTGCCGGGTAAGCCCATTACCGAGCCCAGGGTTATTAAATTTCGCACCGGGCAGCGACGCAAACAGTGGCAAAACAATGTGGTGGCCATTGGCCTCAGCAGTGGCTTCTTGGAGCCCTTGGAGTCCACCAGTATTCACCTTATTCAAACGGCGATTATTCGTCTGGTTAAACATTTCCCCCACAGGGAGATTAGCGCTGAGGCGCGGGATTCCTATAATCGGCAATTTAGTACGGAAATGGCGCAAATTCGCGATTTTATCATTCTCCACTATGCCTTGAACCAACGCCAAGACAGCGCCTTTTGGCGCCACTGCCAAAGCATGGAATTGCCGGAGTCTTTAACGCAAAAGCTGGAACTGTTTGAAAAAACGGGTACGGTATTTCGCTATCAGGATGAGCTGTTCGCCGAGGTTGCCTGGCAGCAGGTGTTGCTTGGACAAAATTGCTGGCCGCAGCAACATCATCCCTTGGCAGAGCAATTTAGCGCCGAGCAGCGCAGCGAATTGTTGGCCAGTTTGCGCACCTTAATTGAGCGCACAGTGGCACAAATGCCGAGCCACCAGGATTATCTCGGTTCCTTAGTAAAAAGCGCCAAACAAGGGCGCTGATACTCGCCTGAATCCGCCGATAATATGGCACCGGACTGGTTTGAATACGTATGCACGCCATACCCAAGCGGGTCTAGAGCACGTAATATTTTTGTCATAACAAAAGATAAATAAAGTAAGCGAATGATAAATAGCAAGTTGAAAACGCCGTTATTGGCACTGTCGCTCAGCGCCGCGCTCGTCGCCTGTGGCCAGGGGCCACAACAACAAGACGCAAGCACTGAAAGCACCGCAGAGCAGGGCATGCAGCAGATGCAAAAGCCCTTGGTCTATCAGGTATTTACCCGTTTATTTGGTAATACCAAGAGCGCCAATGAACCCTGGGGCACGCTGGAGCAAAACGGCGTCGGTAAATTTGCGGATTTCAATGATGCGGCGCTTATAGGCATTAAAGAGCTGGGTGTCACTCATATCTGGTATACCGGTGTTTTGCACCATGCCATGGTGACCGACTACAGCGATTTTGGCCTGCCAAGTGATGACCCGGATGTGGTTAAAGGCCGCGCCGGATCGCCCTATGCCATTAAGGATTACTACAATGTGAATCCGGACTTGGCATCCAAACCCGCCGACCGCCTGCGTGAATTTGAAGAGCTGATCGCACGCACCCATAAGCATGGCATGAAGGTGATCATCGACATAGTGCCCAATCATGTCGCCCGCGATTATCATTCCGTCAGCAAGCCTCAGGGCACTGCAGATTTCGGTGCCAATGACGATACCAGTGTCGCTTATAAGCGCGACAACAACTTCTATTATGTGGTGGGTGAGGACTTTATTGTTCCCCAAGACACCAACTATCAGGTGCTGGGCGGCCAAAGCCACCCGCTTGCGGACGGTAAATTTGCCGAAAGCCCGGCGAAATGGACAGGTAATGGTGCTCGCAAGGCCCAGCCGGATATTAACGACTGGTATGAAACGGTAAAGATCAACTATGGCGTCAAGCCGGATGGCAGCTATGACTTCCCCCGTTTGCCGGATAACTACGCCGAGCTGGATTATCGTGCCCATTATGCCTTTTGGCAGGAGCAGGAGCTGCCCGATAGCTGGTATAAGTTCCGCGATATCACCCAATACTGGCTCGAAAAGGGTGTCGATGGCTTCCGCTACGATATGGCGGAAATGGTGCCGGTGGAATTTTGGAGCTTTTTAAACTCCTCCATCAAGATGAGCAACCCGGATGCCTTCTTGCTGGCCGAGGTTTATAACCCCGAGCTGTACCGCCCTTATATTCATTTAGGCAAGATGGATTACCTGTACGACAAGGTCGGTTTCTACGACAGCCTTAAGGCCATTATTCAAGGTAAAGCAGAGGCCAGCGAGCTGCTGGCAACGCACCAAGAGGTGGCAGATATTGAACAGCATATGCTGCACTTTTTGGAAAACCACGATGAGCAGCGCCTGGCGAGCCCGGATTTTGCTGGCGATATGCGCTGGGGCAAGCCGGCGATGACGGTCTCAACCCTAATTGGGCGCTCACCTAGCATGTTGTATTTCGGCCAAACCGTGGGCGAAGATGGCTCTGAAGAGCCGGGATTCGGCGACCCAACACGTACCAGTATTTTTGATTATATCGGCGTGCCCGCGCATCAGCAGTGGATGAATGGCGGCAAGTTCGACGGCGGCGCGCTTAACGATGAGCAGCGTGCGCTGCGCCAGTTTTATATTGATTTGATGGCACTTAATTCTCTTCCTGCGATTGTCGCCGGTGAGCTGATCCCAGTGCCAAACTCGGCGCCCCATGCAGTGATCAGTTTTGAGCGCAGGCTAGGCGATCAGCGTATTGTCGTGGTTGCTAACTTTGGCAAGCATCCGGTGTTTGTTGATATTGAGCCAGAGGAAGCCATGGTCGGGAAAACCCTCCTGGGTACGGATCCTCTGTATTTAGATAAGGAAATTCCAATCAAGTTGCCATATCAGGGCGTTACCGTGTTTCAGATGGGGATCCAAGTAGATGAATATTGAAAGGCCTAGCCTGAGCTTCTGGCAAATTTGGAACATGTGTTTGGGCTTTATGGGCATACAATTCGGCTTTGCCCTGCAAAATGCCAATGTCAGTCGTATTTTCCAAACCCTGGGTGCCGATATCGATGATATTCCCATTCTTTGGGTCGCAGCGCCTTTAACCGGTTTAATTGTACAGCCGATCATCGGCTATATGAGCGATAAAACCTGGGGACGCTTAGGCCGTCGTCGTCCTTACTTTTTCTATGGTGCCATAGTGACTACGGCAGCACTTCTGGTAATGCCGAACTCGCCAACTCTGTGGGTTGCCGCCGGTATGCTGTGGATTATGGATGCCTCCATTAACGTTACCATGGAGCCGTTTCGTGCCTTAGTGGGCGATAACCTGCCCAATAAACAGCGCGCCCTGGGTTATTCGCTGCAAAGTTTCTTTATCGGCATAGGCGCCGTGGTGGCCTCAAGTCTGCCTTGGATCCTAAGCAACTGGTTTGATGTCAGCAATACCGCCGCTGCCGGGGTGATCCCTGAGTCGGTGCAATATGCCTTCTATATTGGCGGTGTCTTCTTATTGGTGAGCGTGATGTGGACAGTGTTTACCACCAAGGAATACAGTCCAGAGCAGTTGGCGGCGTTTGAAAAGAGCGAAGCGCATCTTGAGAGCGACACGCAAATGCAAGAGATTAATTTTGGCCGCACCATGAGCATCAGTGGTGTGATTGGCGTGTCTATTATCGCCTTGGTGACGGCCCTAGATCTGGAAAAAGAGCTGTATCTGCTGGGCGCCGGACTAGTGGCCTTTGCCTTGTTGCAAGGCATTGCCCTGTGGCAGCAAGCGAAGGAATACACAGAAAACGGCTTTTTTGCCGTGGTTTACGATGTTTTCACCATGCCAACGGCCATGCGCCAGCTGGCCTGGGTGCAGTTTTTCAGCTGGTTCTCACTGTTTGCCATGTGGATTTATACCACGGCGGCGGTA
Source organism: Pseudoalteromonas sp. T1lg22 (assembly GCF_002964645.1). Classification (NCBI taxonomy): domain Bacteria; kingdom Pseudomonadati; phylum Pseudomonadota; class Gammaproteobacteria; order Alteromonadales; family Pseudoalteromonadaceae; genus Pseudoalteromonas; species Pseudoalteromonas sp. T1lg22. The sequence goes on along the minus strand of NZ_PQBY01000002.1, from coordinate 33,983 downwards.
ACCAGTTACCACTACGATACCTTAGATGTGACTTCCAAGGCCTATAACGACGGTGCCGACTGGGTGGGTGTACTGTTTGCCGCCTACAATGGTTTTGCCGCTTTGGCTGCCTTGATTATTCCTATCATGGTTAAGCGCATGGGCATACGTTTGACCCATGCGCTGAATCTTATCTTAGGCGCGGCGGCGCTAATCAGCTTTATGTTTATTGCAGATCCAAGCTGGTTGATGTTACCCATGGTAGGCATAGGTTTTGCCTGGGCGTCGATTCTCTCTTTACCTTACGCCATGCTATCGACCACTTTGCCGAGCGCAAAAATGGGGGTCTACATGGGTATTTTTAACTTCTTTATCGTTATTCCACAGTTGCTCGCGGCCAGCATCCTGGGTCTTATTCTCAAGCATGGGTTCGCCAACCAGCCTATTTATGCCTTAGTGATTGGCGGCATTTCCTTTGTCCTAGGTGCCATCGCGGTTAGTCGAGTCAAATTAGTAAAATAATAAGGGGACACTCAGTGAAAGTTTTAAATTCAGTTATGGCGGCCATGCTGGTCGCAGGGCTGACGGGCTGTAACAGCGCCGAGCAGCAAACAACTCAGGTACAGACGGTAGCGCCGGGTGCTCCTGGTGACACCCCTTATTGGGCCTATTCGGGCAAAACCGGCATAGGCACCTCATTTGAGGCCTATCATAACGGCCAATACAGCGAGCAGGCTGCGACCGGCCCCGTGTCTAAGGTGTGGTTCTCCCTGGCGAAAGGTATGATCACCGAAACCATGTTTGGCCTTATCCACCAGGCGCAAATTCGCGATATGCAGTTTATTGTCACCGGCGATGACTTTGTGGTCAGCGAGCAAGATGGCTTAAAAAACACGCTTGAGTACCTGGATACCGACGAGCAAGGCCGTCCGCTTTCTTTGGCCTACCGGGTAACCAGTGAAGATGAGCAGGGGCGTTTTCGTATTATCAAGGATATCTTTACCGATCCGGATGCTCAGTCGCTGATGGTGCGCGTTCGCTTTGAAGCAAACCAACCTGGCCTAAGCGCCCATGTGCAGGTTAATCCCTATGTAAATAATGATGGCTTAAATGACAGCGCCAAGGTGGCCGGCGATGCATTGCTTGCCTACAGCCAAGGCAAACACTTCTTAAGCCTGCAAAGCAAACAGGGCCTAAAAGATACTTCGGTAGGCTTTTTCGGTCAAAGCGACCGTTTAACCCAGCCAATAAAGGTAATAGCTTTGCACGCTACACCAGCACCGGCGAGCAAACCGGGAACGTCACCATGAGTGCGACCCTGGGTGAGATTAAAGAAGGTGCCGAATTTGACTTGGTACTGAGCTATGGCAACACGGAGCAAAGCGCGCTGGCCGAGGGGCAAAAGACCCTGAGTCGAGGCTATGACACAGTATTGGCGCATTACAATGGCGAAGGCGACTTTATTGGCTGGCAGGACTATTTGCAAAGCCTGTCTGTAACAGATTTATATGCTGCGACCAAAGACGGCGGCAAGCTGCTTAACACCAGTGCTCTGGTGCTTAAAGCGCAGGAAGATAAAACTCACGCCGGCGCGCTGATTGCGTCCTTGTCGAACCCTTGGGGTGATACGGTCAAAGCCGAGCAGGGGCATACAGGCTATAAGGCGGTTTGGGTGCGTGATTTCTATCAGGTGGCCATGGCGTTTTTGGCCATGGGCGACAGTGACACCGCCAAGGCTGCATTCAACTACCTGCCTAAGGTTCAGGTGCGTGAAAACACGCCCGGCAATCAGGGCGACAGTGGCTGGTTCTTACAAAAGACCCATGTTGATGGTGAGTTGGAATGGGTGGGTGTTCAGCTGGATCAAACCGCCATGCCTATTATGCTGGCGTGGAAACTTTACCAGGGTGAGGTACTCACCAAGGAAGAGTTAAGCAACTGGTATGCAGATATGCTTAAACCTGCCGCCGACTTTCTCGTTGACGGTGGCCTGGCGAAAATTCTTTGGAATGATGTGCAGATCACCCCGCCGTTAACCCAACAAGAGCGTTGGGAAGAGCAGGCCGGTTATTCGCCCTCAACCACGGCAGCGGTTATTGCGGGCCTTATCAGTGCCGCGGAAATCGCCACGCTCAGCGGTGATGATAAAAATGCTGCACGTTACCTAGCAACGGCCAAACAATATAACCAGGACGTTGAAGCCCTGATGTTTACTACCAAGGGTACGCTCAAGGGCGACAATGCCAATGGCCGTTATTTTGTGCGTATCGCTCAGGACCTGAATGCCAACGCCGATACCAAGTTGGCCGCCAACAATGGCCGTCAGGGCATGGATAAGAAGCAGATCCTCGATGGCGGTTTCCTGGAGCTGGTGCGTTATGGCGTACGCGCCGCAAGCAGTGACTCGGTACTCGAATCACTGCCGGAGTACGATGACCAAACCCTAGCGGAAAACCTGCGCGTTAAATACAGCTTCACCGATGCCGAAGGCGAGGCCTTCCCGGGCTGGCGCCGTTACGGTAACGATGGCTATGGTGAAGATGAAAAACGTGGTACCAACTACGCAGAGGGTGGAGTGAATAGCGATGGTCAACGCGGTCGTGTATGGCCCTTCTTTACCGGTGAGCGCGGTCACTATGAAATTGCCGTGGCGCAATCGCTAACAGGCGACGCTGCGGCGCAGAAGTACGCCGATATCCAACACACCTATGTACGCGGTATGGAAGGCTTTGCCAATAAGGGCATGATGCTACCCGAGCAGGTATGGGATGGCGTTGGCGTTAACCCCTTCGGTTATGAGTTGGGGCAGGGCACCAACTCGGCCACACCTCTGGCCTGGACTCACGCCGAATACGTGAAACTGCTGCGCTCACTAAGCGATAAACGGGTGTGGGATCACTATCCTGTGGTGGAGCAAAAACTTAAGCAAGATTAATTGGGCTGCGACCAATTAGACAAAAAATGCCGCCTATATTTATAGGCGGCATTTTAGTGTGGAGTCGTTTAAAACTGTGTCGGTATTAGGTTAGACAAGGCTGATTGCGAGTAACTAAGGTCATCGACTGTCAATTGAACTGTCTTGGTTTTAGCTTGCGTATATTCAGGGTCATTAAAGGTACTGGGTTGTCTAGTCGGACGTCGCTTCATATAGTCTTCGTAGCCGGGCATGCCGCCATAGTCTCTAGCTGTTACAGACATACTTAGTGAATTCACCTTAGACTCAAGTACTGACTCATCTATAAACTCAGCAAGGTTTAGATTTTCGATGTTTACACTTGTGCCGCTTGGCGGCGCAAAAATACTCCAGCCAAGAAGTGGACGATTATAGTAAGAGGCTTCCATGGCAATGAAAATGAAAGCGTAGTCTACGCCGCTTTGGGCTATGTCATAATCTTGACCATCAAGAGTCAGTACAGAGGCCAGGTTATCTAAGCTCAGGGCCATGGGTGGTAAATCAAATGTTTGATTAATTTCTTTGGTTCTGACAGTTGATGAGGTGATGATGTATCCATCACCGGATGGATTGTCTAAATTTTCATGTTCGTATGCAGTAATGCTGTGGTTCTCTATGCTTTGATGGGTGAAAGCGAAGACATCTTTGGAGCCGTTAACTCCATAATTGTACAAGTGACTATTACTATCAACGATAGCAGAGACTTGCTTGTAAAACATATCAGAATTAATGACAACAGGGGTACCGACAAGCTCCGCTGCAACCTCAGTTGTGCCACCGTCATTGAGGTCGGCGAATAAAGCGCCATACGCTTGCTCAGGCGAGCTAAATTGGTTAATTACAGAAAGCTGCGGCCATTGCTCGGAACCACTTTGTTTACACTGAACAACTGCTTGGTACGTGACTGAACCAACGCCTTTTTGATAGGTGTCGAACATTGCACCATATAACATGCTACTTTCTACATAGCTGTTAACGCGTGCGGGGATGGCTACTTGTACATTGCTGGTCCTACATTCACATGCACTGGTATCATCCGTTTGCAAAGCGTTTTTTCCTAAATCGATCACAGGGTGGTCAACGAAGGTAAGCAAATCTACGGGCGTAATACCATCGATTTTCTCTTGGACTAGCCTGACTAAAGAAAATGTTTAGTGATCCTTCGTTGTTGGGTAGCTAATGACGCCATTGTCATCGGCATACACCGTGGTTTTGTTGGAATAATCGGCATTATGTATGATCAGGGCGGCGTCTCTGTCCGGGGTTTCGTTGCCACACGCGTCCCTATACACGGCGGTAATGGTTAACGTTTTACCGCTGGGTTCAGGGGGCGCTGTTGAATCGAAGCCGCCTGAGCCACCACAACCGGCTAATACGGCAATACTAAATGCACTTAGGAAAAAGCTGCGATACATAGGACAAGTTCCTTCTTTTATTGTTATTGACTAGGAGGGTCATTTTCATAATAGCCCTTGATTTATTATTTTAAATAAAACAAGTAGTTAATTAACACATGTTTCAAAGTGTGCGTTATACTCCTGTGAGTATTCTTGGTTGTTTTATCTAGACGCTGTTAAGAAGTGATCGTTAAACTAGGCGCAATGAATTTACCTGATGTAAGTTGGCGTAGATATAAACGAGAGAAACCAGCTTTACTCGAGGTAATAGTGTGGAAATAAGAAATGGAACCTACACCCTGTATAATAATACCCATATGCTGGTCAGGGAGTGTTACGGGCATGGCATATCAGACCCAGATATAGATCATATGAGAGAAATCTCCTATGCAAAAAAGTTAGGTTATATCAAGGGGTTTAAATTAGATGACAACGAAGGCCGCTATTGTAAAAGCATCAAGGTTGCAGATATGAGCAATGCTTATGAAGTAGCAACAAGAGGGCGTTACAAGGGGCTGGAGTTTATTATTTGCGGATATAGTTCTCGTTCCAAAGTATTTGGTTTACTAACTCATGATGAACAGCTTGCATCGAGACTTGGATTTATCAGCCTGTCAGACGGCTTTATATTAGAGGTCGATGCCGCCGAAGTGGATGAGATATGGGAGATAAGAGGCAAGAGTAAACTCGGTTTACCCTTGCCACAAGGGCTAAAAGAAAAGGTTATTATTTCCTAACACTGCCTTTCTATTAGATAAAACTGCATTACCTATTTACTTGATTGTCTAACAATCAATTGTGGTGGTAAGACGCTGCTGGCAACATCCACTTCCTGCTTTGCTATCAAATTCAATAAATTAGCGACCAGCATTTGCCCGGCGAGTGTGGTGTTTTGCTGCACAGTCGACAGTGGCGGGGTGCAAAAACGCGCCACAGCCAGGTCATCAAAGCCAACCACGGACACATCATGGGGCACCCTTAAGCCTGCCTCCTGCAATGCGCGAATGGCGCCTATGGCAATGAGGTCGCTGGCGCCAAACAGGGCATTAAATTTAATGTTATTGGCCAATAAGGACTTGGTCGCCTGATAGCCGGACTCCTCGGTGGAAATTGCGGTGGCTATTTTGCGTTCGCTCACATGAGCACCATGAGTTTTAAGGCGCTCGGCAAAGCCATTAAAGCGGGCGCTGAACTCCGGGCTATGGTGTGATGTATCGCCGATAAAGGCACAGTCGGTGCGCCCTAATTCAATTAAGTGCTCGGCCACAAGGGCGCCGCCGCGACTGTTGTCACAGCTGACGGTTAACTCCGGGCGTCCTTCAACATTGGCACCCCAGCACACAAACTTGGTATCGCTCTCTAGCAGGCGCTCAAACTTGCTTTGATAGTCCATATAGTCGCCATAGCCGAGCAGGATAATACCATCGGCGCGGTGGCTTTCGGCATAATCGGCGTGCCAGTCGTTGCTGCTGGATTGAAAGGACACCAACAGATCATAGCCGGCCTTGGCACAGGCTCGGGTAATGGAGCCGAGCATGGACAAGAAAAAGGGGTTGATCTGAGACTCATCCGAGGTTGGGTCTTCAAACAGCAGTACCGCCAGAGTCGAGCTTTGCTGTGCCCTCAGGTTACTGGCATTTTTATCGACCTTGTAATTGAGCTTACGCGCTACCTCGACCACCCGACGGCGGGTTTCTTCATTGACCAAGGGGCTGCCGCGCAGTGCCCGTGACACCGTTGATTGCGATACCCCGGCATAGTGGGCGATATCGAAGGAGGTGGCTTTACCTTTCATGTATGTCCTCATGGGTTAATACAAACCCGGCTGAAATTCTAGGTGCGCATTTGCACTTGGCCATTAGGCCGAATAGGGGGCGCATTTTGCAATATTTTTAGCGGGAACTGAAAATTTTTATTGATCCCCGTCTGACACCGGTGTCATAATGTCGGCGTTTTATCATTTTGTTGTCACAAAACGGTTTGGCTGCCCGCTGCCCGGGCAGCACTTTTTTCAGTAGCGCGAAAAAAGAACTGCTAACATAAACTTAATAAGTTTATGCCAGGTAAGTCAATGTTGGGATTAAGTAATGCTCTGGGGAAAACCTGGAAATCCCAAAAACTTGGTATAAATTAAAAAAGAGAAACGACAATGAGTTCATCAGGTCCACAGGCAGGTAACAAGGTGGCTTTTGCACCTATTTTAGTCGCCGACATTGGCGGCACTAACGCCCGTTTTGCGTTAATTACCGACTACTGCAATAGCAGCAAATCTTTCGCCATTGAACATCAGCACACCTTTCCAAGCTGCGACTTTAAATCTTTTGAAGACGCGGTCGATGCCTATTTATCTCAGATTAATGCCATCAGCATTACCCGAGCCTGTCTGGCAGTAGCCGGTCCGGTTAAGGGGGCAGAAGTGATGCTCACCAATTTGGGGTGGCAATTTAATACCCAGCAACTGAAGCAGCGTTTCGGGTTTGACAATTTACAAGTGATCAACGATTTTGCCGCCTTTGCCTATGCCGCTCCTTATTTGAATGAGCGCGATAATATCTGCGTTAAGCAAGGCATTGCCCAGGAGCATGCCAATATCGCCGTATTCGGACCGGGTACCGGCTTTGGCGCCGCTTGTCTGGTGCGCTCGCAGGGTCAACAGGCGGTAATGAGCTGTGAAGCGGGGCATATTAGTTTGGCCCCGGTGACAGAGTTAGACCGTCAATTGCATAATGTGCTGCGCGAAGACCTGCAACATGTGTCGGTGGAAAATGTCTTTGCCGGCCCCGGCATCGCCCGTTTGTATCGCGCCATGGCCAAGGTTCATGGGCAAACGGTAGAAGACATAGATGCGGCGCAAATAGCGGCTCTGGCAGAAAATAAAGAATGTATGATTGCCGAGCGTACCCTGAACCATTTTTGCGATTGGCTTGGCAGCGTTGCCGGTGATATAGCCCTGAGCTTTGGTGCTTTAGGCGGCGTATTTATCGGTGGCGGTATTTTGCCGCGTATGCAACAGCGGCTGCTAACGAGTAGATTTAATGAACGATTTATTGCTAAAGGGGTGATGTCGCAGTATAACAGTCAAATACCTGTGACCTTGGTGTGCCAAGAACATATTCCCTTTATTGGCGCCGCGGCCTGTATTCATACGGCGAGCCCAACGGCTAGCTCAACGGGCTGTTCGACAAGGCAAGGCGATTAAGGAAGATACTAGTCAACGATGAAAAAGATAACTATAAACAGTGTTGCTAGCTATGCTGGTGTATCGAAAAAGACCGTCTCCCGGGTGCTTAATAATGAGCCCAACGTCAGCGACGTGACCCGGGAAAAGGTGCTTAAGGCCTTTAAAGAGCTCGACTATACACCTAACCCTATTGCCCGAGGATTGGCCCGTAATCGCAGCTTTATTATTGCCTGCTTATACGACAATCCTTCGAAAAGTTATATTACCCGTCTGCAAAGCGGTGCTTTGGCGGCCTGCCATCAACATGGTTTTAATCTCTTGATCCATCCGTGTGAGCTGCGCGGTCAGGCGCTGCTCGACAATATTGAGCAACTGTTACAAACCTCACGTATCGATGGCCTGGTATTAACGCCACCGTTTTCCGACCACGGTGAGCTGGTGGCCTTTTTACGTCAGAAAAAAGTGCCCTTTGCCCGGGTGGCTTCGGTGAAACTCGATGATGAGTCGATTTCGGTGCGCAGCAATGACGAGCAGGGTGCCTTTGAAATTACCGAGCTGCTTATCGAGCTCGGTCACAAAGACATTGCCTTTATTAAGGGCCATCCGGATCACAGTGCCACCGAGCAGCGTTTTAACGGCTATCGCCGGGCGCTTGCCGAACATGGCATTGCCTATCAGGAGCACCTGGTGGAAGAGGGGAATTTCTCCTATCACTCAGGTGCCGACAGCGCCGAAACCATATTGCATTTAGACCCCAGACCCACCGCCGTGTTTGCCTCAAATGATTATATGGCGGCGGCAGTACTCAAAGCGGCCACCCAAATGGATTTAAAGGTCCCCGACGATATTGCCATTGCCGGTTTTGATAATGCTCCCATTGCGCGCCATATCTGGCCCGGGCTCACCACCATAGCCCAGCCGGTGGAGGAGATGACGCGCCTGGCGGTTGAGCATTTAATCGAGCAAATCAACCAGGGCGATAATGGCGATGAAGAGCAGCAAAAAGAGCCGCTGCAAATCACCTTGGAAGCCAAACTTATTTGTCGCGAGTCCACCGCAGCGCCAAAGTCCTAACGTTTTAAATCCCAATTGCACGGAAATTAAAAACCAACATCCGGGTTCGCCTAGGTGTTGGTTTTTTGTTTTCAGCGCTCTTTCTTCAATCTTTGCCAAGTGCCCTCAGCTGGTGTGAAAAATGGCAATAAAAGGTCAAAAACTCGCAACATAGATTTTTTAGACTAAATTTACATGGAGGGTTGACACCGGTGTCAGGGTTGTGAGTTAATGTCATGACACCGGTGTCAGCTTGGTTGTGAGAGACGAGTTGGCAACGTACCTTTGAACGGGTAATCCAAGCTGCTCAGTACCTCAGTGCGGGGAGTCTGTACTGATGTGCTGAGCCTTTTATCGACTTACTGGCAAGAAAGAGCAGAACTATGTTGCATCCGCGTATTAAAGAAGTCACCGAACGGGTAATCGAACGCAGTAAAGCGAGCCGTGCCGCCTATTTGGCCCGTATGCAAGCGGCTAAATCACAAACGCGCGTACGTGCTGGTATCGGATGTGGCAACCTTGCCCATGTTATGGCGGCTTGTACAAGCGATGACAAGGCGCGTCTAAGCGGTGATGAAAAGCCAAATTTAGCCATTATCAATTCTTACAACGACATGTTGTCGGCCCATGTGCCGTATAAGGAATACCCGGATTTAATTAAGCAAATCGCTACCAAATTCGATGCCACTGCTCAGGTTGCCGGCGGCGTGCCGGCCATGTGCGATGGCGTGACCCAGGGGCGTGATGGCATGGACCTGTCGCTGTTTTCCCGCGATGTGATTGCCATGTCGACGGCTATCGCCTTATCCCACGATGTTTTCGACGGCGTATTCTGTTTGGGTGTGTGTGACAAAATCGTCCCTGGACTGGTTATTGGCGCCTTATCATTTGGCCATTTACCGGTATTTTTCCTGCCTGCCGGCCCTATGCCTTCAGGCATTCCCAACAAAGAAAAAGCCCGCGTAAGACAAAAATTTGCCCAGGGCCTTGTCAGCCGTGAAGAGCTGTTAAAGGCCGAAAGCGAGTCTTATCATAGCGCCGGTACCTGCACCTTCTACGGTACTGCGAACTCAAATCAAATGCTGATGGAGATCATGGGCCTGCACCTGCCGGGCAGCTCATTTGTGAACCCTTATACCGAGCTGCGCGATGGTTTGACCGCACACGCGGTAGAGACCATGCTTAAACAGCTAGTCACAAGTAAGGATGCGGTGCCCATGGCCGAGGTGATGAGTGAAAAAACCATTATCAATGGTCTGGTTGGCCTTTTGGCCACCGGCGGCTCGACCAACCATGCCATCCACTTGGTGGCCATGGCCAAGGCCGCAGGTGTTGAACTGACCTGGAAAGACATGGCGGACTTATCCGAAGTCGTGCCTCTGTTAACCCGTATCTACCCCAACGGCTCTGCCGATGTAAACCATTTCCAGGCCGCTGGCGGCATGGGCTATTTGATGAAGCAATTGCTTGTCAAAGGCCTGCTGCACAATGATGTCAAAACCATCTTGGGTGAGGGGCTTGAAGCCTACACCACAGAGCCGCGCCTGGATAACGATGTGAATTTAATCGTCTCCGATAACAATGGCCCGACCAAGGTGAAATGGGTGCCGTGCGCCGAGCAATCCCATGATCAGGAGGTGTTACGTCCGGCGGATAATCCATTTAACCGCAGCGGCGGTCTGCAACTGCTGACCGGCAATCTTGGCAAGGCGGTGATCAAGGTCTCCGCAGTGCAGGAGCAACATCAGGTAGTGAGTGCTCCGGCCAAGGTGTTTGCCGATCAGGCCTCGCTGCAAAGCGCCTTTGCTCGCGGCGAACTCAACCAGGATTTTATTGCCGTGATCAAGGAGCAGGGGCCAAAAGCCAAAGGCATGCCGGAGCTGCATAAGCTGACCCCGGTTATGGCCAGCTTGCAAGATCAAGGCTTTAAGGTGGCCATAGTTACCGACGGGCGTATGTCCGGCGCCTCGGGCAAGGTACCCGCGGCCATTCATTTGGCTCCTGAAGCGGTTGAAGGCGGCATGATAGCCAAAATCAAAGACGGCGACTTGTTGACATTAGACGCGCCAAACGGCGTACTAAAACTGCATGTCAGCGATGAAGAGTTGGCCGCCCGTGACATCGAACTGGTGCACAGCGGCGCCACCTACGGCACCGGCCGGGAATTGTTTGCCGGATTTAGAAATATTGTCAGCAGCGCTGATTTAGGAGCCAGTGCCTTCGCACCGGCCTACGAACAAGAATAATGTCACTGGGAATGAGGATTTAACATGGCAATAGAACAGATTTTAGCATCGGCACCCGTGGTTCCCGTGGTGGTGATTGAGCGCCTTGAGGACGCCGCTCCCTTGGCTCAGGCTCTGTACAAGGGCGGCTTGCGCGCCTTGGAAATTACCCTGCGCACTCCGGTGGCGGCAGAGGCAGTGAAAATTATGAAAGAAACCGTTCCCGATGCTTATGTGGGCACGGGGACGGTGATCGATAAGGCCACTTTTGCAGCCTCAGTAAACGCCGGTGCCGACTTTATGGTGAGCCCGGGCGTGAACGATGAATTACTGGCCTTGGCCAGCCAAAGCGATATTCCCTTCTTGCCCGGAGCGGCCACACCAAGCGAAGTAATGAGGCTCGCCGAGCGTGGCTTCTCCTTTTTAAAGTTTTTCCCGGCGGCGGCCGCGGGCGGTCCGGCCATGCTCAAGTCTATCGGTGGCCCTTTACCCGGTATTAAATTCTGCCCCACCGGCGGTATCAGCCTACAAAGCGCACCTCAGTACCTGGCCTTGGATAACGTAGTCTGTGTCGGCGGTACCTGGATGCTGGATAAAACATTAATCGAAAACAAGGACTGGCAAGCGATAGAAGAACTTGCGCGCCAAGCCAGCCAACTTAAATAATAACGGGGAGAGTGAAGATGATTAAGGTAGCTATCAATGGTTATGGTCGCATCGGTCGTAACACCCTTAGAGCACTGTATGAATCAGGTCGTAATAAAGACATCAGTATCCTTGCCATTAATGATTTGGCACCGGCTAATGTTAACGCTCATTTGACCCAATTTGACTCGGTACACGGGCAGTTTTCGCAAAAAGTCAGCCTGCAAGATGATGTAATGATCGTCGGTCATGATGAGATCAAGCTGCTGCAGGAACGCGACCCGGCAAACCTGCCTTGGGCACAGCTCGGCGTCGACATCGTTTTAGAGTGTACTGGCCTGTTTACTTCCCGCGAAGCGGCGGCCAAGCATATTGAAGCGGGTGCCAAGAAGGTGATCCTCTCTGCGCCAGGCACAGATATGGATGCCACGGTAGTGCATGGTGTTAACGACGAGGTGCTCAATGCTCAGTGCAACATTATTTCCAATGCCTCTTGTACCACCAACTGTTTGGCTCCTGTTGCTAAAGCCCTTAACGATGCCATAGGTATAGAGCAGGGCAGCATGACCACCATTCATTCCTATACTAACGACCAAAACCTGTCAGACGTTTATCACCCGGATCTCTATCGGGCGCGCAGTGCGACGCAGTCGATGATCCCGACCAAAACCGGGGCAGCCAAGGCGGTGGGGTTAGTGCTGCCGGAATTGGCCGGTAAGCTCGATGGCATGGCGGTGCGGGTGCCGACCATTAATGTGTCCTTGGTTGACTTGACCTTTATCGCCAAGCGCGAAACCAGTATCGAGGAAGTTAATGCCGCGGTGAAGGCCGCTTCCCAAGGTGCCATGGCTGAGGTGCTGGCCTATAACGAGCTGCCGCTGGTGTCTATCGATTTCAACCATAACCCGGCTTCATCGGTATTCGATGCCACGCAAACCCGGGTCGATGGCAAACTGGTTAAGGTGATGGCCTGGTACGATAACGAGTGGGGTTTTTCTAACCGCATGTTGGATCAAGTGCAAAACCTCGCCAAGTTTTTATAATTCCATTGTTGTTATGTCAAAGCCGCCTTGAGCGGCTTTTTTTATGCCTTTGCGTTAGGAAAGATTAGCTATATACGATATTGCGTATATAAAAAAGCTGGGCTAGTATTCGCCATATACGAAATTTCATATATACAAGATGGCCGTTAACTTTTTTAAAGCACTAAGCGATGACACTCGGTTACTTATTTGCCTGCTGATTTTACATCAGGGGGAGTTGTGTGTGTGTGAGCTGGTCAGTGCATTAGGACTGAGTCAGCCGAAAATATCCCGGCATTTAGCGCTATTGAAAGAGGCGCAATTCTTGTGTACGCGCAAGCATAAACAATGGGTCTACTACCGTATTAACGAGCAGTTGCCGAGCTGGCAGCGTCAGGTATTAGAAACCACATTAACTGAGAACCCGCACCTTCTGGCTGCGGCCTTAACAGGTTTAGACAATATGGGAGCCAGGCCTGAGCGCCAGGCTTCATGCTGCAACTAGGGTGAATTTCACCCAAAGGAGATACAGATGACAATCAAAGTAGGGATCAATGGTTTTGGTCGCATGGGGCGGCTGATCATGCGCGCAGCCTTCGACTGGCCCGAGCTTGAGTTTGTACAGATCAACGACCCAGGCGGCGATGCGGCCACCTTGGCGCACTTATTAGAATTTGACTCCGTGCACGGTCGTTGGCATCACGCCCCAAGCGCCAGCGCGGGACAGATGCTGGTTAACGGCCAAAGTGTGCGCTGCTCGCAATCTAAAACCATTGCCGAGGTTGACTGGTCTGGATGCGATATTGTGATTGAGGCCTCGGGCAAAATGAAAACCCGTGCGCTGTTGCAGCAATACCTGGATCAAGGGGTTAAAAAAGTAGTGGTAACGGCCCCGGTTAAAGAAGAGGGCGTGCTCAATATTGTGATGGGGGTGAACGATCATCTCTATAAGAGCGATGAGCATGATCTTGTGACGGCTGCTTCGTGCACCACCAACTGTTTGGCGCCTGTGGTTAAGGTGCTGCAAGACAATATCGGCATTAAGCACGGCTCCATGACCACGGTGCACGATATCACCAATACGCAAACCATCTTGGATGCGCCGCATAAGGATCTGCGCCGTGCCCGCGCCTGTGGCATGAGCCTTATTCCGACCACCACGGGTTCGGCCACCGCCATCACTCATATCTTCCCCGAGCTTAAGGGCAAGCTAAATGGTCACGCCATTCGTGTGCCCCTTGCCAATGCCTCGATCACGGACTGCGTGTTCGAGCTGGAGCGTGAAACCACGGAGCAGGAGCTCAATGCCTGGTTTAAGGCCGCCGCCGAGGGCGAGTTAAAAGGCATTTTGGGTTATGAGGAAAAGCCGCTGGTGTCGATCGACTACCGCACCGACCCACGCTCGAGCATAGTCGATGCGCTCTCAACCATGGTGGTGAACGGCACTCAGGCCAAATTATACTTGTGGTATGACAATGAGTGGGGCTATGCCAATCGTAGCGCCGAGCTGGTCGCAAAAGTAGCCGCGGATCTTTAATTAGGGCACATCATGATGAAGTCAACGCCACTGCAGCAGTATGGGGTGATCACCGCCAATTACTGGGCCTTTACCCTAAGCGATGGCGCCCTACGTATGTTGGTGGTGCTGTACTTTTATCAGCTTGGCTATACGCCCTTGGCGATAGCCATGCTGTTTTTGTTTTATGAGTTTTTTGGTGTCGTCACTAACTTGGTGGGCGGCTGGCTTGGCGCCCGCATCGGGCTTAATCGCACCATGCAACTGGGCATGGCGCTGCAAATCGGCGCCCTGGCCATGCTCTTGGTGGATAAAAGCCTGTTAACCGTGCCCTGGGTGATGGCGGCGCAAGCGCTCAGTGGCATCGCCAAGGATCTCAATAAAATGAGTGCTAAAAGCGCCATTAAGCTGGTGGTCAAGGAGCATCAGCAGGGCCGCTTATACCAGTGGGTGGCACTGCTTACCGGCTCGAAAAATGCCCTTAAGGGTTTAGGGTATTTTCTCGGTGGTTTATTGTTATCCATGCTGTCTTTTCAAGGCGCGGTATGGGCGTTAATCGCCCTGGTAGCCTTGGGCTTTGTGCTTAGCTCAGTATTATTGGGTGAAGACTTGGGACGCAGCAAGTTTAAGCCTAAGTTTAAGGATGTGTTTTCTAAAAGCGCTGCCTTAAACCGCTTGTCTTTGGCGCGCTTGTTTTTGTTTGCCTCACGGGATGTGTGGTTTGTGGTGGCCTTGCCGGTGTTTTTTATCAGCCAACTGGGCTGGCAGCATCAGCAGGTGGGCGGCTTTATGGCGCTGTGGATCATTGCCTATGGTGTGGTGCAAAGCATGGCGCCCAGGTTTACCCGCAGTAACAGTCATTCGGTGTTTAAGCAGGCGCAGCGTTACAGTGGTTTGCTGGCTCTAGTGACCTTGCTCTTGCTGCTGGCCTTGGTCTTTATCGGCAATAACAGCAACGCTCAAACCTGGGTTTTAGTACTGGGTTTATTGCTGTTTGGTGCCGTGTTTGCCATTAACTCGTCGCTGCACAGTTATCTGGTTGTGAAGCTGGCTGACCGCGATGCCGTATCCTTGGATGTGGGCTTTTATTATATGGCCAATGCCAGCGGTCGCTTAATTGGCACCTTGCTGTCCGGTTGGCTGTATCAGGTCAGCGGTTTGCTGGCTTGTTTGGCCTGTGCCCTGATGTTGCAACTGGCGACCTGGTGGGTGTCGCGGCACTTATCTTCTGGGGAACAATCCCAAGGCTAATGTAGCTCCTATATAAGTTGTTACATTTGCAGCTAAACTTTTCCAACACCAGGCGCTCTAAGGATGAAAGCATAATTCGCCCGGAGCGCCCGATGTTAAAAAAAGCAGCCAACAATAAATCATCGCTAGCCATTTCTTCTCTTTCCTTGATATTGCATAAGAGCCTCAAAAATAACTGGGGCCTGATCCTTTTTCTCGCCTGTTTATTTACCATGCGCAGCTCCTTTGCCGACTGGTATCGGGTCCCCAGTGGCTCCATGTTACCAACCATAGAAATTGGCGATCAAATCACGGTTAATAAGATGGCTTATGATTTACGTATTCCCTTCACCAGCTATTCACTGATGCGTACCGGCGAGCCCGAGCGCGGTGATATTGTGGTGTTTCAATCAGCCGCCGCTGATGAGCTATTGATCAAGCGGGTGGTGGGTCTGCCGGGCGATACCCTGGCCATGAAAAATGAGGTGCTGACGATCAACGGTGAGGCGCTAACTTATGCCATCACAAAGGATAACGCCGACGAACTGCTGGCTACCGAGGAATTAGGTGATGTGGTGCATGCTATCCGTATAGATAAGACCCGCCCTGGCGCCAGCGGCCATTTTGCTCCCGTGCATATCCCCGCCGATCATTACCTGATGATGGGGGACAACCGCCGTAACAGTGCCGACTCCCGTTATTATGGCTTAGTGCCGCGCACTGAGCTTAAGGGCAAGGCGCATCATATTGCCTACTCACTGGATTATAACGACCACTACTTGCCCAAGTCGCAGCGCTTTGGCAAAAGCCTGTATCAGGATCAGCCTTAGGGTGGGTTGGAAAGCCCGTTTTAAATTTCACACCACATAAGCACTGGCATCTTGCCATTTCTGCACCGCATCCATTCCCAGTTCAAAACCGAGACGATAGTCGTCCTGCAAGGTTGCCGGATCTGAGCCCAACACCATGGAGTGCAAGGGCCGGGTCGGCGCTATTTGTACTATGTTTACGCCCTCTGGCGGCGCATTCATAAAGTCCACCGCTTCCGCATAACGGCGTTGATAATGGTGATACATGGCAAACATGCGCGGCGACTGATTAATGCGGCTCATGATCGGCTTTAAACGCTCCAGTATGGGCATCTTACCGTCATTATGGGCTTCCACCGTTCGTATCACCCAGATGGTTTTCGCGCCTTGTTCATGAGCCCAGCGTACGGGCAGGGGATCGGCGACACCGCCGTCCATCAGCCCTTGCCCTTGAACTTCAACTCCGGGGCGATATAAAAACGGGATGGCGCAAGAAGCCTTCAGGTGCGAAAACATATTATCGTGCCAGGTGTGCAGATAATGGGGGGCGAAGGAGTCAAAATGACTGGCCACCGCATAAAAGTTGCTTTGTGGCGTCAGGTTGGCGGGCGTGGTGGGAAAGCGCACCTTGCCATTGTGCTGCACCTCATGAAAATACCAATCCAGGTCAATCACATTGCCGCCGGTAAAAAACCGTGCCGGGCGAAAAAACTGTTGCTCTGTGGTCAGTTGTATCGCCGTGTGGGCGTACTGTTGGGCTCTGGCGCAATAGGCGGCAAGGTTTTGGGCGCCGGCGGAAACGCCAACTTTTAAATCGAAGGGGGTAAACTTTTGCTCTAAAAATGCATCCAACACACCGGCGGTAAAAATACCTTTTTGACCACCGCCTTCGGCAACCAATGCAGAATTTATCATGCGTTTCATCCTCTACTTTTGTTATTAACGTCACTGTGAAGAGGCTTCCGATTACCGTTAAGAGAGAAATCGGGTGGGGCGCCGATTAAGGTCGGCGCGTGATTAAGCAATTAACCAAGAATTTGCCTTATTGGATAAGCGCTTACCCCTTAGTATAGCAATAAGGGCGCGTCACGCTGATATCAAGTCAGTGTTTTTCAATGGCTCTGAGCAGTTGCGTGGCCATCTGCTCTAAAATGCTTTGATCGGCGTTGGTAAAGGCATAGGTGCGCATACCGTAAACCCCCATGGTGATAAAGCGCGCTATAGCTAAAGGTTCCTCATCACTGATGGCTTCACCCTGGCGCTGGGCGCGGGCGATTTGCTCGCCAAGACTGAGCTCAATTTGTTGTAAATTCGTGGCGATTAGTCGGGCGATCTCCGGATCCTGGCCTTCGATTTCATTGAGCGAGCGGGTTAACAAGCAGACCTTGGCACAGGTGTTCTGTACACACTCCTGTACCGTATTGGCGAGTAATTCTTTGAGGCTTGAAAGTACCGGCTGGTCTTCGCTAAACAGGCTCTCAAAGGCCTGCAATTTTTGTTGATGATAAAAGCTGACAGCCTCAATAAACAGCCCCTTTTTACTGCCAAAGGCGCAGTAAATAGAGCCCGGGTGTAAACCGGTAGCCTGGGTTAATTTCTGCATACTCGCTTTGGCGTAGCCATGTTCCATAAAGGTATGCATGGCTTGCTCTAAGACATGGGAGCGGTCGAACTCGGCACTGCGCATGGGCGTAGAGGTCCCTTATTTTTAAGATGCATAAGATAGTATCATTTATTTTTTGGATATACTTGAATGTTCATTCAAGTGCCCTTATCTTGATTGAACATTCAAATAACTATTGAGTCATTATGTCGGATTTATTGTTACAACCCTATGCTTTATCCTCAGAACTAAAGCTTAACAATCGCGTCTTGATGGCGCCGCTCACGCGCTGTATGGCCGATGACGACTTGGTTCCCACCCAGGCCATGGCCGAATATTACGGACGCCGAGCGGATGCGGGATTGATCATCAGCGAAGCCACCATTATTCGCCCCGATGGCCAAGGCTACCCCAATGTACCTGGTATTTTTAGCGAGGCGCAAATAGCCGGGTGGCGTAAGGTGACCGATGAGGTGCATGCCAAGGGCGGGAAAATTTTCTGCCAGTTATGGCACGTTGGCCGCGTTGCCCATCCTCACTTTTTTGATGGTGAGGTGCTAAGTGCCAGCGCCATCGGGATAGAAGGTACGGTACCAAGAATGCGTGAGCTTAGCTACCAGACTCCGAAAGCCGCTACCCAAGAGCAAATTGCTGAGCTTATCGGTGATTATGCTCAAGCGGCAGAAAATGCCATTGCCGCTGGCTTTGACGGCGTCGAGATCCATGGTGCCAATGGCTATTTGATCGACCAGTTTTTGCATCACAGCGTTAACCAGCGGGACGACCGTTATGGCGGCAGCGCCGAAAATCGTGCCCGCTTTGCCTTGGAGGTGGTTGATGCCATAACCGCCCGTATCGGCGGTGAGCGTGTTGGTTTACGTCTGTCTCCGGGTGCCTACTTCCTGCTTGAGCCCGGTGACAGCGAAGACACCAAGACCTTTGATTATTTGTTGCAGGAGCTCAATCAACGGGAGCTGGCGTTTTTGCATCTGGGTATTTTCGATGATGCCATGGAATTTGATTATCTCGGTGGTCGCGCTTCGGTTAATTTACGCAAACGTTATAAAGGCACCTTGGTGGGCGTTGGTAGCTATACCCCAGAGCAAGGGGCCAAGGCCATTGCCAATGAACGCTTTGACTTGTTGGCCATAGGCCGCCCCTTTATCGCTAATCCGGATTTGATCGCCAAGGTCAAGGGCCAGCAGGCGCTGACCCCATACAGTGAAGACATGCTCGCTGAGTTAGTCTAATCCCCACTGGCAACGCCTGAGCGTTCCGGCGTTGCCATAAAATCGTCATCCTCCTTTCATAAGCATGCCATTGTATTGTCACCTTCCGACTATTTACTTAGCCCTTTCTATTTCTTACAACAATTGAGACAGGGTTATGAAAAAAACATTAATAGCGTTAACTTTGGCCAGCGTATTGGCGGGCTGTTCACTTGATGGTGATGACGGCAGCGTAGGCGCAACCGGACCACAAGGGCCTCAAGGTGAGCAGGGCGAGTCAGGTCAGGCTATCAGTGGCGATCTGGAATTAACACTGGTAGGTCGCGCGGTACTTAACGCCGAGTCGCCGGAAGGGGCGGCGGAAATCGTCGCTTTCCATGCCCGCACCCAGCAAATTTACGCTATTAACAGCTCCGGCGATAAAGCCACGGTGGAAATTATTGCTGCCGATAACTTCGATGTCGCTGCTTTAGTTGCTGATAACGAAGGGGTGATCAGCAGCACCAATCTTGACATTACAACCACCTTGGATGTGTCTGCTAACACACCGGGCGATGCCAACAGTATCGCCATCGACGCCAACAACGACTTACTGGCGGTGGCCATGGCCGCTGAAACAGGCGTAAAAGGCCAGGTAGCGTTTTATGATATCAGCGGTGAAGCGCCGCTGTTCTTACACAATGTTGAAGTGGGTTACCTGCCGGATATGGTGACCTTTACACCGGATGGCACCAAGGTAGTGGTGGCCAATGAAGGTGAGCCGGCGGGCGATTACAGTGTTGATCCGGAAGGTTCAATTGCCGTTATTGCTATCGAATCGGGTAAGCCCGCGATTGAGGCCAGCCTACTAGGTTTTAGTCAATTCAATGACCAACAAGCGGAACTTGCAGCCCAAGGTGTGGTATTTGCCAACCCAACCGGCCGTACCATTAAGGGCCAGTTGATCAATACCACAGTAGCCATGGATCTTGAGCCGGAATATGTGGCAATCAGCGCTGACAGCAAAACCGCTTATGTGTCATTGCAGGAAAACAACGCCCTTGCGGTTGTTGACCTTGAAAATATGACATTGGAAGTACGTGCTCTGGGTTTTAAGGACTGGGGCAATTTGCTAATCGATGCCTCGGATAAAGACGGCGGCATTAACTTCCAACAATACCCAGGCCTGTTCGGCATGTATCAACCGGATACCATTGCCACCTACCAATGGCAGGGCGCGGATTTTGTGGTCTCGGCAAACGAAGGCGATGGTCGTGAATACTTCTTTGACTCTGCCGATGAAGCCAGCTGTTTGGCCGAAGGCGGTTTAGAGTTTGATGAAGATGATGGCTGTTTGGCCTATATCGATGAGTCGCGCGCAGAAGACCTCGACCTGGCGGATAACTTTGCCTATGTGAATAACGACGATGATGATATCGGTCGTCTTATTGTGAGCACGGTACGTGGCGATGCGGATCAGGATGGTCGTTATGAGCAACTGTATGCCTATGGTGCGCGCTCTTTCTCTATCTGGGATGCCAATACCGGCCTGGTCTTTGACTCTGGTGACGATGTAGGTCGTATTACCGCGGCGATTCACGGCAGTGCCTTTAACAATAATGAAGATGAAAACGAAGGGGACACCCGCTCCGACGCCAAAGGTGCCGAGCCTGAAGCTCTGGCTTTAGGTCAGGTCCAAGGTCGCACCTATGCCTTTGTCGGCCTTGAGCGTATGGGTGGCATCATGGTGTATGACATCACCAATCCGTTCGATGTGAAATTTAAAAACTATGCCAGCAACCGCGGCTTGGTCGAAGGCGCCGATATTACCGGCGACCTGGCACCGGAAGGCATGCGTTTTATCAGTGCTGAGCAAAGCCCTAACGGCATGCCGCTCTTAGTGGTAGGCAATGAAATTTCCGGTTCGGTAAGCGTGTGGCAAATCGACGTAAAGTAACTGGTTTTATGCAGTGATGACTAAGGTCACATTTTTATGACTTTTGTCATTAAACTGAAATATCAATTACTTATTCTAGGCGGCAAGTAATGACCTGCTTGTTGCTTGAATTCTGATTAGACAACCCTGACTTAGCCGCTCATATGAGCGGCTTTTTTTGTATCTGCTCCGGTGCTAGGTCGCAGATGGAATAGACATTGACTGGCAGACCCAGATGACGCCTATCCTGAATACTGAATTCGTCCTCTCCCCAAAGCAGATTGCAGTCGAGCTTTGACAGGGCTTCCTGAACAATAAAATTATCCATTTCATGGTCTATGGCGGTGTACCAGAGCACATATTGCTGGCCCTGATATTGCACGCTGATATCCTGCCATAGTCTGTCGGGTGAACGCCCTAACAGCGGCTCATCCGAAGTATGGGCGGCAAAGCTGAACTGGCCATGCTCGTCTGTGATCGCCTGACTGACAAAGTGCTGCTGGCCTATGGATAAGGTGCGGGTAATTTTAATATTGGCCAGGTCAGTATCACCTATGGCTAAACGGCCTTGAATTTGCGGGGAGAGAGTATGAGCTTGGAGCAGTAATTGGGACAGTTGAGGGCGATTGGAGTTGGCTTGGGTAAACAATAATACGGCGCAGGCTAGGATACCGGCACACAGTAAACTGGAGACGATTAAACGCATATTCACACCCTGTGAAAATATCATCCGAGAAAGTCTGAAGGTACTGCATAATCTCGGCTTTTGCAAACCAATGGGCTAATTCACCTTATGTAACAGTAGCCTAGAGTATAGAAGAAAAATTGCGTACACTGGGTCTTTATTATTTAACAGCTTTTACGCATGCTGCATATCATTCAGTCTAATCGCATGGAGATTCTCAGCGCCCAGTTATGTGCGGTGTTAGCGAACCCCAGTAGCGATGATATTTTCGCTCGGGAGCTGGTGTTGGTGCACTCGCCGGGTATGTCTCAATGGCTCAAACTTGAGCTGACAAAGCAACAGGGCGTCTGTGCTCAGGTCGACTTTCCCTTACCTTCAAGCTTTATCTGGTCCTTATACCAGCAAGTTCTGCCCGATGTGCCTGAAGAGTCCGCATTCAATAAGGCCAATATGGCCTGGAAGCTCTATGAGTTATTAATGCAAAAGCTGTCTCTGGAACCGTATCAGGCGCTGGCCAGCTATCTTGAAGATGATGTCGATGGCAGCAAGCGTTTTGCTCTGTGCGAAAAAATCGCCGATGTTTTTGACCATTATTTGATGTACCGGCCCCAGTGGCTGCAAATATGGGAGCAGGGCGTGGATGAGCTGGATGAAGTCGATATTTCACATGCCCCCTGGCAACCCGATTTATGGCGCAGCCTGGTTGCTGTGGTGGCCGAGCTTGGGCAAAGCCCGTATCACCGCGCCAATATGCATGATGCCTTGTTGGCGGCGCTCGCCAGCAATAAGGTACAACTGCCATCGCGCATCTGTATATTTGGCATCTCGGCCTTGGCTCAGTCGCAGTTAGAAGTGTTTAACGCCCTGGCGCACCATACCCAGGTCTTGGTTTTCTTGTTTAACCCCAGCGAGCATTATTGGGGCGATCTGGTTGATGAGAAAACCCTGGCCAAGGTTAACAGCCGCTATAAGGTCAAACCCGAATTGGATGCGGCGCAAAAGGGCGAGCATTATTATATTGTCGGTAATCCATTATTGGCGTCCTGGGGCAAACTGGGGCGGGATTATTTAGAGCAACTAATACAGCTCGACGGCAAGTGGCTGGACGGCTTTGACGATGAATTTGCGCCGCATTTGCTTGGTCGCCTTCAGCAAGAAGTGTATGAGCTGGCCTTTAAGGGTCAGAGTCTGGCCGAAGATACGCACTGGTTTGTAAGCGATGAAGGCAAGATGGCGGTGTGCGATGATGACACCTCGGTGCAGCTGGCCAATTGCCATACCCAGCTACGGGAAGTGGAATGTTTGCACGACTACCTGCTGCGGGAATTCGCTAAAGACCCAAGCCTTACGCCCAAAGACATTATTGTCATGATGCCGGATGTCGGCCAATACAGTCCCTTTATCGAGGCGGTGTTTGGTGGTGCCAAGGGCGCGCGCCATATTCCCTATGCCATCGCCGACTTATCTATCGCCCAGGAGCGCCCGCTGCTTAATGCCATTTTAGTGCTGGCAAATTTACCCTTTAGCCGCTTTGGCGTCAGCGAATTAATGGACCTGCTGCAAATTAGCGCCATCAGCGAGCGTTTTGCCTTGTCCGAGCCGGAATTACAGCAATGCCATGTCTGGCTTGAGCAGGTCGGGGTGAAGTGGGGCATAGACGGTGAGCATAAAAGCGAATTTGCCCTGCCGACATTGGCTTTGAACACCTGGCAGTTGGGCTTACAGCGTTTGTTACTCGGTATGGCAACCCGAAGCGAACCCTATTTGGGTTTGTATCCCGCCGATGCGGTTGAGGGGATGAACAGCGATATCTTGAGCAAGTTGCTGAGCTTTATCAATGCGCTTTTGGCGGCCAAAGCCTTGCTTAGCCCGGATGCAGACTTGGCGCAAAAAGTGGCGTCCATGCGTCAGGTGTTGGAGCAGATGTTTGCCAGTACGAGTCTCAGTGCGGTGGATTTAGCGACCATGGACAGGCTCTTTAACGCCGTCGACAAGCATTATTATAATGGTGATTATCTTGGCCTCATCTCACAGCGGGTGTTTGTAAACCTGCTGCAACAAGGCATAGACGACAAGGGCGTGGGTCAGCGTTTCTTAATGGGACAGGTGAACTTCTGTACCCTGATGCCGATGCGGGCGGTGCCCTTTAAAAAGGTCTGTATTCTTGGCTTAAATGATGCGGATTATCCCCGTAACGTACAGCCCATTGGTTTTGACCTGGTGCCCTTTAGCAAACGCCGTAAGGGCGACCGCTCGCGTCGCCTGGACGACAGATACCTGTTTTTAGAGGCGCTCTTGAGTGCCCGTGACAGCGTATATCTTAGCTATATTGGCCGCTCCAGCCGTGATAACAGTGAGCGCATGCCCTCTATCTTGTTAAGCGAGCTATGCGAATATATCGACCGCTGTTTTTATTATCCGGATAAGGACCAAGCCGTGAGTGCTGCCCTTACCGCCGTGCATCATTTGCAGCCATTTCACAGTGACTACTATCAAAGCCAAGGACGCTGGCAGAGCTTTAATCCGGTTTGGGCCTTGACCTATGAAGAGGGGCCGGAGCAGGGCGAGAAACAACCTCTGGCAGCGTCACCTGAGTCCATTATCGAGCTCGATGCCTTATTGCACTGCGCTACTCGTGCCCAGCAGTTTTTTTATCAGCAGGTGCTGGCGGTGCGCATCAAGGACATAGATGAAGGCAGCGATGATAATGAGCACTTTACCGTCGATCCTATGGCTCGCTATCAGCTGCTCGATGAGCTGCTTGAGTGCGCCGTTAATGATAAAGAGGTAGATGATGCCGAGTTAATTCAACGCGGCGTGTTACCACAAGGGATCATGGCTGAAGTGACCCTGGAGCAATTAAAAACCCGTATTACTGCGTTAGCGCAGCAGGTACAAATGCGCATCGGTGGGCAAGAGCCACAGCTGGTGGAAGTGGATGTCAGCGTCGGCGGCTACCAAATTCAGGGCTGGCTAAGTCATGTTTACGCCAATGAGCAGGTGTTTTATCGCAGCGCCAGTATTAAACCCAAGGACCGTATCAAGGGCTTTATTTATCATTTGCTGGCGCAATTAAGCGGCCAGGCCGTTACTACTTTGGTGATGGGCCTTGATGAGCAAGTGCGTTTTGAACCGCTAACTGTGGCTCATGCCGAGCAACTCTTGTTACCCTGGTTGGCTCTTTACCGTGAGGCGCAAACACGCAGCCCGGCATTTTTCCCTATCAGTGCCTGGGAATGGTTGCAACAGGGGGAAGTCGGCAAGGCGAATTTAAAATTTGTTGGCGCCTATATCGGCGTGCCGGAGCGTGCCGATCCTTATATCAGTGCCGACTACCGAGATTTATACCAATGCGAGCAGGAATTTTGCGACTGGGCGCTGCAATTGTTAGCCCCTATCGATGAGATGGCTGAGGAGCAAAAATATGCAGATTCTTGATCCCCTCAGCTTGCCCTTGATTGGCCAGCAACTGATTGAGGCCAGTGCCGGTACGGGTAAAACCTACACCATTACCGGCTTATACCTGCGTTACTTGTTGGGCATGTACCAGCGCTCAGATGGCAGTGACGGGGAGCCTTTAAGCGTTGAGCAAATTCTGGTGGTGACCTTTACCGAGGCGGCCACCAGTGAAATTAAAGACAGGGTGCGGGCGCGCATCACCGAGGCCAAGGAAGTGCTGCTTGGTAAAGCAAGTAGCGATGAGCTGGTGCAGCAATTGCTGGCTCAGGTCAAAGAGCCACAGCAGGCCTATAACCTGCTGGATGCAGCGGCCAAGTCTCTGGATGACAGTGCCATCTTCACCATACATGGCTTTTGCCAGCGCATGCTAAAACAGCATGCCTTTGCCTCCAATATGGCCTTCAACCTGCATTTCGTTATGGACGAAAGTGAATTGCAGCAACAGGCGGTGTTCGATTTTTGGCGGCAATTCGTTTACCCCTTATCGGCGCAGCAAGTACAGGCGGTGTTGGCCCATTATAAGTCACCTTACAGCTTGCTAAAAACCCTGAGCCCGCTGATCAATCGCGAGCAACTGATCATAGAGCCGCGCTTTGACGACCCGCAGCAGGCATTAGAGCAGGTTTGGCAGCAACAAGCGCAATACCTTGAGGCCCTGGAGCCGTTTAAGCAGGCGCTTAAAAACGGCGATTTCTTCAGTGCCCTGGCCGCCAGCGATATCAAGGGGACAGCTAAACCTAAGCACAAGGCCAATGTTGCCGCTTTGCAGGCCTTTGCCCACAGCGATGATCTTGAGCTGGATAAAGGCAAAAAGTCGTTTGCGCTTTGGTCAAGCGAGTCGCTGCAAGACCCAAGCATTTATAAGAAAAATGGCAAGGAGTTCAGCCATGAACTGGTGAGCGAGTTTGAACGCTTAAGTGAGCTCAGCGCCGGTTTTGGCCAGTCTTTGGCCCAGCTATTGTGTGTTTACGCTCTGGATTATGTGCGCACCCATGTGCAAACGGCGAAAAAACGCCAGCAACTCTTGGCTCCGGACGACCTGCTGAGCGGCCTCTATCAGGCCCTAGGTAATGACAGCGAAGGTGAGTTGGCGTGGCAGATACGCAGCCAATATCCGGTGGCCATGATCGATGAGTTTCAGGACACAGACCCCGTCCAATACGGGATTTTTAATACCCTGTATCGCCCTCTAAGCTCGGCGATGAGCGGTCTGACCATGATAGGCGACCCGAAACAGGCCATTTATGGCTTTCGCGGTGCCGATATCTTTACCTATATAGATGCCAAACAACAGCTCGATGAGCAGCGCCTGTATACCCTGGCGGTCAACCACAGATCCAGCACACAACTGGTGGGCTGCGTGAACGACCTCTTTAGCGGTCATCCGCAGAGCTTTATTTATAACGAGCAAATTCCGTTTTTCAATGTCAAAGCCAAGGGCAAGAAAGAGCAGTTATGCCTTGATGGCAAGCCCTTGGCGGCGATGGAGTTTATCTGGCATGGCGGTGGCACTGAGATACTCTCTAAGGAGCTGGGGCAGGGCGCCTTGGCCGAGAGTTTTGCCAAACGCATCCATTATCTGCTGGGTGAAGCACAACAGGGGCGTTTAACCCTGGGCGAGACGTCTCCCTGTGCCGGCGATTTCTGTATTCTGGTGCGTGACCGTCGTGAGGCGGCGCTGATGAAAAAAGCTCTGGCTGAGGCCGGGGTGGCCAGTGTTTATCTGGCTCGTGACAGCGTCTTTAAGCAGCCTTTGGCACAGCATTTGTATCGCTTGTTAAGCGTACTGCACGGGCCTTACGACGAGCGCTTGCTGCGCGGTATGTTGAGCGGCCCCTTTTATAATTTCTCGGCGGCACAGATCTATGCCCTTGGCGATGATCAGCAGCGTTGGGGTGAGCTTTTAAATGAATTTGCCGAGCTAAGACGCCGCTGGTATGCCGATGGTGCCCTGGCCATGCTGGAGCAGCTGCTTTGGCAAAATAAACTTCCTCAGCGCTGGCACGATCTGGGCTGGGATGTACAGCGGGCGTTAACAGATTTTCGTCATCTCGGCGAAATCCTCCAACATAAGCAAATTGAACTTGATGGCACCACGCGTTTGCTCAGCTATTTTCATCAGCAGCTGAGCAGCGAATATGGTGAGGGCGACAGCGCCCAATTGCGCCTGGAAACCGATGCGCAGTTGGTGCAAATCGTTACTATGCACGCCTCCAAAGGTTTGCAATACCCCATAGTCTTTATACCCTTTGCCCAGAGTTATCGCAGCGCCGCCATGGCTTATTACCATAGCGACGGCCAGTTACGTTTGGATCTGGCCGAGAGCGAGCAGGCCATGATGGCCGCCGAGCGTGAGCGTTTGGCCGAAGACCTGCGCTTGCTTTATGTGGCGCTGACCCGCGCTATCTATCACTGTTCTTTAGGAATGTACGGCATAGGCCAGAGAGGGCGCTCGCAGATGCACAGCTGCGCCTTGGGCTATTTGCTATTTAGCGAGGCCGAGCCGCAGTCGGACTTCTATGCCTTACTGGCCGACAAGGTTGCAACGAACGCGGATATGGCGCTGATGCTAACAGAGCAGGTGCCCGTGTCTGATATAGCACTGGCGCACAGCGACGCCGTTGAATTGCACCTTGCTACGCCACCGGCGGGTATAGAGCGTCATTGGCGGGCGACCAGCTTTAGTGCCTTAAGTTATAAACGCCATGAAGCGCCGAGTTTTGGCGCCGGTGGTGGTGACGACGATGAAGACCATCGTATGGAGCAGTATTTATACCCGTCCAGGAGCGCCGATGAGGCAAGCCTTAGCAGCTACGAATTCCCCAAAGGCCCGGGGCCGGGCAGTTGTTTGCACGATATCCTAGAGCAAATTTCCTTCGCCGGAGTCGCCAAGGGTGAGGCAGAAGCGATGACGCAACTGCAACAGGTGTGTGAGCAGAGCCTGCACAAGTATGCCCTGGACGAGAGTTGGCTGGAATTATTGCAACATTGGATGGTGGACATAGTGCGCTGTCCGCTCGATAACACAGGCTTAAGTCTGGGGGCGCTGGAAGATAAGCAGTGCCTGGTGGAAATGGAGTTTCATCTGCCTCTGCTTGAGCTCGAACCTAAAGCCTTTAACCACGCCATGCTGAGCTTGTTCGGCCATGACTTCGATTTTGACTTTGAGCGGGTGAAGGGCGTCTTAAAGGGCTTTATTGACCTTATTTTCTGTTATCAGGGTCGTTATTATGTGCTTGATTATAAATCAAATTACCTGGGCGATAACGCCTTGGATTATGATCAAAATGCCCTCACTCATGCCATGAATGCGCACAGCTACCATGTGCAAGGGGCAATTTATGTGGTGGCGCTGCATCGCTTATTGCAAAAACGCTTGCCGGATTACGATCCCGAGCGCCATTTGGGCGGTATGATCTACACCTTTGTGCGCGCCATGCCACAGCAGCAAGGGGTCTACAGCAAAGCCTTTAGTATCAATGAGATTAACCAACTGGATGCCTTATTCGCCCAAGGAGAGCGCGGTGATTGAGTTACTACAAGCGCATGATAAGGTGCGCACCGTGGATATTGAGCTGGCCAAGCTGCTGCTGGGCGAGCCCCTGCACAGCGGCAATGAAATGGGCTTCTACCTGCTCTTATTGCTGCTTAAGGCCATGAATGAGCAGCATAGCTGTCTGGATTTAACCACAATTGATACCCGCAATCCTTTTGCCCTTGACCTGCGCTCCCCTGATCTGCGCACCTTAGAGCCAGGGCTGGAACTTGGGCTTGATATTGAGCTAGGGCTATCTCAGTTGTCTTGCATTGGCGAAGGGATGCCGCTGCGCCTTCGTGATAACGCCCTGTATCTGGCTCGATATGATGAGTATGAGGCGCTACTGGCCGAGCGTTTTAGCGCGTTGGCCACAGCGCCCATCACCTTGGACAATGCCCGTCTGGCGGAGTTGATCCAGTTGTATTTTGGCGCCGAGGATGCACAAAGCCCGAACTGGCAAAAGGTCGCCTGTGCCACTGCGGCCACGCGCAAATTCTGTGTGATCAGCGGCGGTCCGGGCACAGGCAAAACCACTACTGTGACTCGGCTATTGGCCATTTTGCAATCCCTGTATCGTGAGGCACCGCTGCATATCGAGTTGGTGGCGCCCACGGGTAAGGCGGCGGCACGCTTAAGCGAGTCTATTCAAGGTGCCAAGCTGGACTTACCGCAAGCACCTCAGGAGGTGGCGGCGCTTATTCCCGAGCAGGCGCAAACCCTGCACCGTTTGCTCGGTACCTTGCAATACTCCAATCAGTTTCGTCATAACCCCGCCAACCCGGTGCACGCTGATCTGGTGGTGGTCGATGAGGCCTCCATGATAGACATCAGCTTGATGGCCAAGCTGGTGGATGCCCTGGCGCCGCATACCCGGTTGATTTTGCTCGGCGATAAGGACCAATTAAGCTCGGTGGACAGTGGCAATATCATGGCCGATTTGTGCTGCCAGTGTCAGCTTGGCCACCTGCCTAATTACAGCGCGCCTTGGGCGCAGCAATTGGCTGGCCTGTGTGGGCAGCACCAGTATCACAGCCAGCAGCAAACCCCTTATCTGCTGCGCGACAATATCGCCTTTTTGCAGCATAGTTACCGCTTTGCCCAGGGCAGTGGCATTGGCCGTCTGGCCTATGCGGTCAATCGCGCCGAACAAAATACCGCCAGGCAGCTGCTGCAAAGCGATGCCAAGGATATCAGCTATTTTGATTTGCAGGAGGGATTCTATTCCCAGCTTATCGACCGCGCCGCAACCCAATACAGTACCTATTTAAACTTGGCTGGTGAGGGCGCGGGCGCCAAGGCCGTGCATCAGGCTTTTGCTCAATATCAATTGCTGGCGGCGCTGCGCGAAGGTCCCTTTGGCGTGCAACAGCTTAATCAACGTATTGAACAACGTTTGGCACAGCAGGGATTAATCGATCTGAGGCAACGTTTTTATCTTGGTATGCCCTTGATGATCAGCCAAAACGACTATCAGTTACGCCTCTTTAATGGCGATATAGGGATAGTTTTACCGGACGAGGACGGTGCCCTGAAAGCCATGTTTATAGGCAGCGATGGTACACTCCGCGCCATAGAGCCGGGGCGCCTGCCCGGGTTTGATAAGGTCTTTGCCATGACCATACATAAGTCGCAGGGCTCGGAATTTGCTCATACCGCCATGGTACTACCGCCCTTAGGCCGTGGCGGACAGCGTCTTAACCGCCAACTGGTTTACACCGGCATTACCCGGGCTAAAAAGCACATTGAGCTTATCTGCGATATGCGTACCTTGTTCCATGCCATTAATCAGCCCATTAGTCGCGCGTCCGGGCTTTATCAGCGACTGCAAGGAGCAAATCACTGATGTGGCCTTACATTATTCTCGCCCTGATATTGGTAAAAACGTCACTATTGGGGCTGGGTGGCCTTTCCATAGTGCTGGCACTGTTGGGGTTATTATTGCTGCGCTTAGGTTTGGGCAAGCCCGAACCCTGGTTACGCCGCCGCGCCGCGAAAATACTCAAACTCGCGCTTGGGCTGCACCTTTTAGCCTACGCCATGTTGCTGATAAAACTCTTCACGCTTGAGTCATGGGAGGATGTGCCCATGTTTATTGCCAGCCACCTGGTGTTGCATCATATGATGGCGGCCTTTATTGGCGCGACACTTATCTTTATGCTGATAAGAAGCTATTTTATCTTTAAAGATCAGGTGGGTAGCGGTCAGGCGGAAAAGGCGTAGGCAGATTAGATTTTTTACTCTAAACTGGTTTTTATCTATAGAAATATACGTAAAGCAGGTTAGAGACGATGAAAACACTTGTCAGCCAACTGGCTAACTACGCCCACTATCATAGGGATAAGCGCAATATTTACACTCAATTTATCGGCATCCCGTTGATAGTGTATGCCTTGGCGGTGTTGTTATCGCGACCAAGCTTTACGCTCACTCCCGAACTCACACTCACTCCCGCCACCCTAGCTGTTGCCATCACCTGTGTTTATTATTTGTTTCTATCCCTGTCCCTTGGTTTAGTGATGACGGTACTGATGGCCGCCGTCTTGGTGGGCGCGGCACCTTTGGCCGCCTTACCCTGGCCACACTGGCCGGGCTGGGGGGGTGGGCTGTTCCTGCTCGCCTGGGTATTTCAATTTATCGGTCACTATTTTGAAGGGAAGAAACCGGCGTTCGTCGACGATCTGATTGGCCTGGTGATCGGCCCGCTGTTTGTGGTGGTGGAGCTGTTGTTTATGCTCGGCCTATACAAGGGACTGAAGCAGGACATTGAACAGATTGCCGGTAAAGTCCGTTAGCAGGTATTGAACTTGGTAACCTGCGGGAAAGCTGCTTACCTGCCTAACCGAACTAGTTCTTTTTTGCGCACCTTGGCACAGGACTTGATTGCCTACTCTTTATCGCGCCGATACGTTTTACACCTGATTCGCTTTGCTCCCTTAGTGTAGGAGAGCTGGGGGATGGGCTGGTAAACAGCGGGCGACAACGCGGGAACAATCAAAACCAACATAGTGCATCACGCACCAAAAGGGGGCAGCAGTGAGTTATTACGAGGTTAATTTTGATGGCCTGGTAGGGCCTACCCACAATTATGCAGGCTTGTCGTACGGTAATATTGCATCTAAATCCAATGCCAATAAGGTGGCTAATCCCAGGCAAGCGGCGCTGCAGGGTCTGGAAAAAATGTGGTCTTTAGTACAACTGGGGCTGTACCAAGGAGTGCTGGCGCCCAATGCCCGCCCTGACTTAGCGACGCTAAGAGCCCTGGGATTCAGCGGCTCGGATGCGGCGGTGATCGACAAGGCAGCGAAAACCGAGCCCATGTTGTTGAAGGCCTGTTATTCGGCATCATCCATGTGGGCAGCCAACGCTGCTACCATCTCGCCCGGGTGTGATACGCAAGACGCCAAGGTGCACTTTACGCCGGCCAACCTGAATAATAAGCTGCATCGGGCGATAGAGGCGAAAACCACGGGGCAAATTTTGCGTGCCACCTTTAATGATGATGCGCATTTTGTGCATCATCCGCCTTTGCCCCAGCACTCACTCTTTGGTGATGAGGGGGCGGCAAACTACACCAGGCTGGTCGACAGTTACGGCCACAGTGGGCTTGCCTTGTTTGTCTATGGCGAAGACATGAATTCCAATGTTAGGCCCTCCGCGTTTCCCGCCAGACAAACCCGCCAGGCGAGTGAAGCAATAGCACGCAGCCATCAGCTCGACCCAGCGCGCACCTTGTTTATTCAGCAAAACCCCGACGTTATCGATCAGGGGGTGTTTCACAACGATGTCATAGCCATTGGCAACGAAAATGTGTTGCTGTTTCATGAGCAGGCGTTTTATCAGCAGCAGTTGGTGATAGCGCAGATCCGCAACGGATATTCAGGCTCTCGCCCTTTGCACCTGATAGAAGTAAAAACAACAGACGTGACCGTCGACGATGCGATTAAAAGCTATATATTTAACAGCCAATTGGTGAGCCTGCCAAGCGGGGGCATGGCCATTATCGCCCCAAGCGAGTGTCAGACCATAGGCAGGGTGGAGCGCTATCTGTCACTGTTATGCAAGGCCAGTAACCCGATTAATGAGGTGATCTATTTGGACTTGAAGCAAAGCATGCAAAATGGCGGCGGACCGGCTTGCCTGCGTTTGCGAGTTGCACTGTCACAGCAGGAGCTGGCGGCGGTGAACCCCTCCTGCCTGTTGGATGACAGGCTTTACGCCGTTTTATCCGACTGGGTGAAAAAACACTACCGTGACAGAGTCTCAGAGAAGGACTTGGCCGACCCCTGCCTGATGACTGAAAGCCAAACGGCGCTTGATGAGCTGACTCAGATACTCTCTATTGGCTCAGTGTATCCCTTCCAGCAAAATTAAGCTTAGCAATATAAAAAGAGCAGCCGACGGCTGCTCTTTTTATGCCTGTAATTAGAGTTGTTTGGCACACTATGTAACACAAAAAACCGGCTCGGTTATGTGGTGATAATAGATAATCTGATGATATTTAATGAGAAAATAAATTATATCGCGAGCCAAGTAGGGCCAGAATAAGTGAAGGCACGTATTTTATGAGCCATCTCTTAATTGCTCGTAAGAAAAACACCTGATAACTTATTGCTATTATTGAATAAAAAAGTTTATTGGTGGGCAATGGTGAGGTTGTGGATAACTTCCTTAACCGGGAATTCGCACTAATAGGCTTATGTAGACTCCCTCGGTGTCAACACTAATCACTTGATACTGTAATGTGCTAAGGAGAGACCGTGAGTAAATTTGACAGACTTTTATACATGAGATTGATAATCTGTTTATTGCTGTTTTTAAATCTGATGAACAACATTTATTTGATTGCATTTGGTTTCTTCTTCGGTTTCATTGCTCTAACAATAATTGAGGTCAAACTTTCAGAAATTATTTGCCCAGCTTGTAATAAACCATGGCAGTACGCGCCAAAAATTGGGCATATTAAAAAAACATTATTTATCGAATGGTCTGAGTATATCTGTCATAACTGTGGTAACGATATGCGTGGCACATAACAATCGCCATCAAAACGCCGCTTCGCGGCTCGATTCACAACAAGTTGCTCGCGTTTGTGGCGGGCGTTATGTGTAGGACTTACCCAAAAAAAGTAGACACCTTCTATAGTTAGAAAAAGAGGTGTCTCATGACTAAAAAGAAAAGAACCCAGGCCTATACCGAAGAATTCCGTCGCGAAGCAGTACGTCGTGCGGAATTACCGGGTAATACCAATAAATCAGTCGCCGAAGAACTGGGGATCAGCGCCCAGCAAATCTATAACTGGCGCAGGCAATTCAACCGTCTTTCCGACAAGCAATTTAATACCGTTCAAGGCGTCGATTACTCGAAACATGAAAGCGAGGAGTTACGCCGTCTTAAGCGTGAGCTGCACGACCTGAAAGAGGAAAATGAATTCTTAAAAAAGGCAGCCGCGTACTTTGCGAATGTCTGCTCCTGATTGCAAAAGATGAGTCGCGAACGAGTGTCTAAACGTATGTGGTGTAATTAACTTTGTAATCCCCGACTGTT
>NZ_PQBY01000009.1:0-297 GCF_002964645.1 Pseudoalteromonas sp. T1lg22 | reverse complement strand
AGCAATCATCTGTGTGGGCACTCGTACAGATTGAGTTCTAACAGCAGATTCTAGTTCGCTAGATGACGCAAACAAATTTAGAGTCTCAATGTTTTTTCCTTAAATGGAAAGTGAGTGACCAACGGAATAAAGAAATTTATTCAGCACAGTCAATTCGATATCGAAAGATATCATCACAGTATTCATTGAGCACGAAACTTCGGTTTCAAAAAACTTTTAATTGAAGAGTTTGATCATGGCTCAGATTGAACGCTGGCGGCAGGCCTAACACATGCAAGTCGAGCGGTAACATTTCTA
>NZ_PQBY01000008.1:0-165313 GCF_002964645.1 Pseudoalteromonas sp. T1lg22 | reverse complement strand
AACAGTCGGGGATTACAAAGTTAATTACACCACATACGTTTAGACACTCGTTCGCGACTCATCTTTTGCAATCAGGAGCAGACATTCGCACAGTCCAAAGTCAACTGGGTCATTCAGACGTTAAAACCACTCAGATTTATACTCATGTTTTACAGCAAGGCGCAAACGGTGTTGTTAGCCCTTTGAGCAAAATTTTCTAGCTTATTTTGGGGCATTTTCGATTTAGGAATGGCAGCGTATCGATTACGATCGCTGCCATTTTAGTATGATACTTTAATACTCAGTATGAATCTTTATTACTTGGTATGAGACTTTATTACTCTCTCACAGTTATCCATCAACGATTACGTTGCTTGGAATTTATACTTGTTACTTTATCGCCTTTAAAGGTGACAGATACCAAGTATTCGCCGCCAATATCACCTTGCAATCGATAAGACCAAATTTCGGTTTTCTTACCAGCAAAGCCATCTCCTTTGTCTACACCGATGCTTTGCACATCCTTCATTAACGGCTCACCCAGCTTATCAAGTATTTCTATTTTATTCATACCAGTATAAACCAGGTCGCCATCCGCCAAACGGAAGCTTTGCCCAGCAAGCGCCATAGCGCTGCAAAAAATCAGCAATAAGTAGATGACGTTTTTCATACACTCTCCTTGTAGATAAAAATCAGCATAAAAAAAGCCCGTATAAGAATAGCTTATACAGGCTTTTTTTATCTAGGATCAATTACAGAGCGGCTTCAAGCTCAGGTAATACCTCGAATAGATCCGCAACCAGACCATAGTCGGCCACCTGGAAGATAGGTGCATCCGGGTCTTTGTTGATGGCCACAATCACCTTAGAGTCTTTCATACCTGCCAGGTGTTGAATGGCACCACTAATACCCACGGCAATGTAAAGGTTAGGAGCAACGATTTTACCCGTTTGACCAACCTGCATATCGTTAGGTACGAAACCTGCGTCTACCGCGGCGCGAGAAGCACCAATGGCGGCACCTAGCTTATCGGCAATACCTTCAAGCAGTTTGAAGTTCTCACCGTTTTGCATACCACGACCACCCGAGATGATCACATCGGCAGCGGTAAGTTCAGGGCGCTCAGACTCGGTCTGCTCTTTTGATACAAATGCGCTGTTGCTAGAGGCAATCACATCAGCAATGGCTTCAATCGGTGCGCCGCCGCCCTGCTCGGCAATATCAAAGGCACTGGCACGTACGGTGATGATGTGCTGAGACTCCAACGACTTAACCGTAGCAATGGCATTACCGGCATAAATCGGACGCTTAAAGGTTTCGGCATCGATTACGTCAATAATGTCCGATACCTGTGCTTTATCCAGTAACGCGGCAACACGTGGCATCATGTTTTTGCCTGTGGTGGTGGCGCTGGCGAAGATATGGCTGTAATCAGCGCTTAGCTTAACCACTAGGTCGGCACAATTTTCCGCAAGTTGATGCGCGTACTCAGCGCTGTCGGCTACCAGAACGCGGCTTACGCCACTGATAGTGCTTGCTCTTGAGCCGCAGCCTCCAAGCCTTCACCAATCAGAAGTAGGTCGATATCGGCGCCAACTTTAGCGGCCGCATGCACTGTTTTTGCCGTTTCCGGCTTTAGTTGACCGTATTCGTGTTCAGCAATAACTAATGATTTCATGACACCACCTTCGCTTCATTCTTCAACTTACTGACCAGGGTTGCTACGTCTTCAACGATCACACCACCTTGGCGCTGACTTGGCTCTTCAACGCTTACCAATTGCACGCGAGGGGTAAGATCAACACCCATGTCGGCTGCATTTTTAACATCCAACGGCTTACGTTTAGCCTTCATGATGTTAGGTAAAGATGCATAACGAGGCTCGTTCAAACGCAGATCCGTTGTCACTATCGCCGGCAGTGTGAGTGCCACGGTTTGCAGACCACCGTCTACTTCACGGGTCACATTCACCTTTCCGTCGTTTAATTCTACTTTTGAGGCGAAGGTGCCTTGCGGCCAACCGCGCAGTGCTGCCAGCATTTGACCTGTTTGGTTATTATCGGCATCAATACTTTGCTTACCTAAAATCACCAAATCTGGCTGCTGTTCGTCAATGACCTTATCAAGCAACTTGGCCACATGCAGTGAGTCCAGCTTATCTTCAGTTTCGATATGAATAGCGCTATCAGCACCCAAGGCTAATGCGGTACGCAGTTGCTCTTGAGCGGATTTATCACCAATAGTGACGGCCACTACTTCAGTCGCTTTACCCGCTTCTTTTAAACGTATGGCCTCTTCGATGGCAATTTCACAAAATGGGTTCATCGCCATTTTTACATTGGCCAAATCCACATCACTTTTATCGGCCTTAACGCGTACTTTTACGTTGTAATCGATTACACGTTTAATGGGCACTAATACTTTCATATATGCTCCTAATAGAGACGCAGGAAGGTGGGAATACGGCTAAAACCCGCATAATCACTATTTTGACACCACAACCTGACGTTAACGTAAACTTATTTATTTTGATGAAATCAGCGTACTTCCTGTTGACGTAAACGTCAACCTAAAATAACCTTGGAGCACTATCTTTTGTGTAACGATTAATTTGCATTTCGTAACACTTTGACCGTCATCAATAGCAGGGGATTATTATGGTAGAACGTGAGACCATGGAATTTGACGTGGTGATCGTAGGCGCAGGGCCTAGCGGCCTTGCCAGCGCCATTAAACTTGCGCAGCTTGCACAAGAACAACAACAAGAATTAATGATATGCGTGGTAGAGAAAGGCTCGGAAGTCGGTGCCCATATTCTCTCCGGCGCCGTATTTGAAACCAAGGCCCTTGACGAGCTGTTGCCAAATTGGAAGGAGCTAGGCGCTCCGGTAACCACAGCAGTGACCGAAGATGAGATCTATTGGTTCAACGACGAGAAAAGCGCCAAGTCCCTGCCCCACTTTATGGTTCCTAAAACCTTCCATAATAATGGTAACTACATTGTTTCCATGGGTAACGTTTGTCGCTTTTTGGCCGAGCAAGCCGAGCAGCTTGGGGTAGAAATTTTCCCTGGCTTTAGTGCCCATGACCTTATTATCGAAGACGATACGGTTAAAGGCATTATTACCGGCGATATGGGTCTGGACAAAGACGGCAACGAAAAGCCGGGCTATATGCCGGGCATGGAACTGCGCGCCAAGTACACCATCTTTGCCGAAGGCTGCCGTGGTCACCTGGGCAAGCAGTTAATCAATCAATTCGCCCTGGATGCGAACAGCTCGGTGCAGCATTATGGTATCGGCTTTAAAGAAATCTGGCAGATAGATGCGGATAAACACCACGAAGGTAAAGTAATCCATGGTACGGGTTGGCCTTTATCCGGTGATACCAGCGGCGGTGCATTTATGTATCATGCCGAAGAAAACCAGGTCGTGGTTGGTTTAATCGTGGATTTGAACTATTCAAACCCACACCTAAGTCCATTTGATGAATTCCAGCGCATGAAGCATCATCCGGTGTTTGCCGATGTCCTTAGCGGCGGTAAGCGCCTGGCTTATGGTGCCCGCGCCATTGCCAAAGGCGGTTTGCATTCTTTACCTAAGATGCACTTCCCTGGCGGTTTATTGGTAGGCTGTGATGCCGGTACCCTGAACTTTGCCAAGATCAAGGGTAATCACACGGCGATGAAATCTGGCATGCTAGCCGCAGAGAGCATATTTGCAGCCCTGCAAGCGGGTCAAGAACACACAGAACTGACGGATTTTGCCGAGCGTTTTAAAGCGTCCTGGTTGTATGATGAGTTATACCGCTCGCGTAACTTTGGTCCGGCCATGCACAAGCTGGGTAAGTTCTTTGGCGGTGCTTATAACACCCTAGATCAAAACCTGTTTGCCGGTAAATTACCCTTCACCTTTAAGGATAATACGCCGGATTACGCCACCTTGTTACCGGCTGCTCAGGCGCCAAAAATCGACTATCCAAAACCGGATGGTCAGCTAAGCTTCGATAAATTGTCGTCGGTATTTTTATCCAATACCAATCACGAAGAATCGCAGCCTTGTCATCTTAAACTTAAAGATGCCAGTATCCCTATCAAGGTGAACCTGGCCCGTTATGATGAACCGGCACAGCGTTATTGCCCGGCGGGTGTTTACGAAGTGGATAGCACCGAAGGCGAGCCTAAATTTGTGATCAATGCGCAAAACTGTGTGCACTGTAAAACCTGTGATATTAAAGACCCGAGTCAAAATATCACCTGGGTAACACCAGAAGGCGCTGGCGGTCCAAACTATCCAAATATGTAATACCAATTCACTTAAATAGCTAATCATTCTAGCGGGCTAAATATCATGCTCACGGCGTTGGAATTTTTCGATGTAGAATAACTACATAAGAAAAATTCCGCCTTGTGATCATCTCATTTATCCAGCGCTATCTCTGATCACATACCTAACAGAATTGGTATAAACCTTTTCTACATCCTAAGTTGCAACTGGGGCGTCAGCCCCTTTTTTGTGCCCAAATTCAAACATTTACTATACTATTAATAAGCACTTACGCAGTCGAGGAAGAACAATGCCACAACAATCAGTGACCTTTCGCTTTTTAGCCGAGCCCACCGACGTCAACTTTGGCGGCAAGGTGCATGGCGGTGTGGTAATGAAATGGATAGATCAGGCCGGTTACGCCTGTGCCGCTGGTTGGAGCGGTCATTATTGTGTGACCGTGTCAGTGGCCGGGGTCAAATTCAGCCGCCCTGTACTTGTTGGCCAACTGATTGAGGTTGAGGCCTGTATCGCCCACACCGGCAAAACCAGTATGCAAATATTTATTCAGGTGCGCTGTGGCGACCCAAAAACCCAGCACATGGTGGAAACCAATCATTGCGTGATCAGCTTTGTCGCCATGGATCAAGCCGGCTACCCGGTAGAAGTCCCCGAGTTTGTCGCCAAAACCACAGAGCAAAAACGCCTCGAAGCCTATGCCATACGGATGAAAGAAATCGCCATAGAAACGGAAAACCTGCTGCAGCAAACCACGGACAAGGGTTAACCCTCAGGGTCCGCCCTCAGGGCTAGCCTTAATATTGTCGCTGGCACCTAAGGCTCGCGCCAGCCCTTGAATTTAACCGGCGCCGCCGATACACTGGCGCGCTTATTTAACACCTAATAGTATTGCCGTGACCACATCTTTTGCCATCGACGCCATAGGCCATATCCGCTCACCCTATAAACAAAAGTTTGCCATTCCCAGGCAGCCACGCTTAGTGGATACCGCTCGCGCCCAGTTGGTGCTGACGGGCGAGTTTAATCACGAAGAATTTGTGCGCGGCATTGAAGAATTCACCCATATCTGGGTGTTGTTTCGCTTTCATGAAACCGCAGATAAAGGCTATTCGGCCTTGGTGCGCCCGCCCCGTTTAGGCGGTAATGCGCGCAAAGGTGTGTTTGCCACCCGCGCCA
The DNA here is from genome assembly GCF_002964645.1 of Pseudoalteromonas sp. T1lg22. NCBI lineage: Bacteria > Pseudomonadati > Pseudomonadota > Gammaproteobacteria > Alteromonadales > Pseudoalteromonadaceae > Pseudoalteromonas > Pseudoalteromonas sp. T1lg22. Next base: position 159,872 of record NZ_PQBY01000008.1, on the reverse strand, counting down.
CCTTTCGCCCCAATGCCATAGGCATGAGTGCGGTGGAGCTGCTTGGTGTTGATTATGCAAACGGCCAAGTCACATTACAGCTCGGTGGCGTCGACCTGCTTGATGGCACTCCGGTGCTGGATATTAAGCCCTACCTGCCTTATTCCGACGCTCTGCCCGATGCCAGCGCCGGTTTTGCCGACACCCGCCCGCAAACTCAGATGACGGTCAGTTTTTCCGAGCAGGCTCTGGCCTTTATCGCTACCCTTGATCCGGCGTTGCAACTAGAAACCTTTATTACCCAAGTGTTGCAGCAGGACCCACGTCCGGCCTATAAGAAAAACAAAGAAGGGACGCAAAGTTACGGCATGACCTTGTATGATTTTAATATTCGCTGGCAGGTTGACGGCGAGCATAATCATGTCGAGCAAATATCGCCACTTTAGCGCTTTGCCCACGGGCGCAGCGCTGCTAAACTAGCGCCCATATCTATTTACTAATAACAAAACGGAACCTTCATGCGTACCAGTCAGTATTTACTTGCGACCCTGAAAGAAACGCCTTCAGATGCCGAGGTGGTAAGCCACCAGCTTATGCTTCGCGCCGGGATGATCCGCAAATTGGCCTCGGGCCTGTACACCTGGCTTCCGACCGGGGTAAAAGTACTTAAGAAAGTAGAAAACATTGTTCGTGAAGAAATGAACAAGGCCGGCGCCATCGAAATGCTGATGCCCATTATCCAACCCGCCGAGCTATGGCAGGAGTCGGGTCGTTGGGAGCAATATGGCCCCGAGCTACTACGTATTGAAGACCGTCATAATCGCCCGTTTGCCTTGGGTCCGACACACGAAGAAGTGATCACAGATTGCATTCGTCGTGAAGTAAGCAGCTATAAGCAGTTACCTATCACCCTGTATCAAATTCAAACCAAGGTGCGCGATGAAATTCGCCCGCGCTTTGGCATCATGCGCTCACGCGAGTTTATGATGAAAGACGCCTACTCTTTCCACCTAGGCGAAGAATGTTTGGCGCAGACCTATGAAAAGCTGCACCAGGCTTACTGTAATATCTTCGACCGTTTGGGTCTGGATTACCGCCCTGTATTGGCCGATACCGGCTCTATCGGCGGCAGCTTCTCGCATGAGTTCCACGTACTGGCCGAGTCTGGTGAAGACGCCATCGCCTTTAGTGACGGCAGTGATTACGCCGCCAACATCGAAAAGGCAGAGGCCTTGGCTCCTGTTGATGCACGCCCTGAGCCAAGTAAAGAGCTGCAAAAGTTCGACACCCCTAATGCCAAAACCATTGCCGAGCTAAAAGAGCACTATGGTGTTAAACCACACCGCGGCGTTAAAACCCTGTTCGTTTACGGCGAAGAAAACGAGCAAGGCGAGCGTGGTCTGGTAGCCCTAGTATTGCGTGGCGACCATGAACTGAACGAATTGAAAGCCGAAAAGCTGGCCGGTGTGTTCTCACCGCTGGAAATGGCCAAAGAAGAAGACATAGTAGCCACCGTTGGCGCTCGTCCTGGTTCACTTGGACCGGTAGGCCTTACTGTGCCAATCATTGTTGACCGCAGTGCGGCAGTAATGGCTGACTTTGTTGCCGGTGCCAACAGCGATGATGTGCACTACAGCGGCATCAACTGGGACCGCGATGTAACTGGCTATGAAGTTGCCGACATCCGTAACGTGGTTGAAGGCGATCCAAGCCCTTGTGGTCAGGGTACCCTGAGCATTAAGCGCGGTATCGAAGTGGGTCATATCTTCCAGCTTGGAACCAAATACTCAGAAGCAATGAATGCCGGCGTGTTGGGTGAAGACGGTAAAAACCAAATCATGACCATGGGTTGTTACGGTATCGGCGTTAGCCGAGTGGTCGCCGCTGCCATCGAGCAGAATAACGACCAGTACGGCATTATCTGGCCTAAGAATATCGCCCCGTTCGAGGTTGCCATTGTGCCTATGAATATGCACAAGTCACACCGTATTCCTGATATTGCCGAGCGTTTTTATAGCGAGCTGCAACAAGCGGGTGTGGATGTGTTGTTCGACGACCGTAAAGAGCGCCCGGGCGTAATGTTTAACGACATGGAATTGCTAGGTGTACCTTATACCCTGGTTATTGGCGAGCGTAACCTAGATAACGACGAAGTTGAGCTGAAAAACCGCCGTACCGGTGAGAAAACCATGCTTAAAATCGACGATGCGGTGGCCGCTATTGTTGCCCAGCTGCAACAAGACTAGGTCGCAAGGCGCAACTAAGTAAGCAAAAGAAAAGCCAGTCTCAGGACTGGCTTTTTTAATGTCATTGATAGTCTCGATAAAACTCCCACATATCGACCTTGGTGCCATCATCCAAGACACAATACTGTCGCCGATTAGCAGCTCTACCTTCACTTAGGTAATGTCCGCCCTGCTCAACGCAAAAGCGTATCGCTGGATTGCCCATATCGCCCGGCTGCAATTCGGTGGCTGGCTGCTGCTCGCAAGCGGCAACAACACACAGTGACACTAGCATTATAACTACACGCATCTGTGCCTCCTTAATCCTTGGTATTACCACATCAAATTTTGCAGCTAACGCAAATTGACTAACTCCTGTTATTTATTTCTTATTGCTTTAATACCGATACATCGGGTGCCAATGCCGTTACACGAATTTGCACTCGATAAAACTGAGCCCCTTCTTCGGGCACCTTGATATTAAACACATGACTTTTAAGATCCGTACCTTGATAATAGCTTAAACGTAACTGTTCGCCATGGTAGCTGTGCGCCGGGAATCCCGTGCCGCACTGGGCTGCAGTATCAACATGAGTGCAACTGACATGAGCCGTGCTGCCTTCTAACACCGCCAGCTTAACGTCCCTCAATGCCACCCCGGTGCGGTTAATAAAGTCGACACCGACAAATGCGTCGCCGCTACTTACAGTGGACTTGCATCCTCCGAGAAAGAACAACAATAGCAGCACCAGCATTGTCATGGATTGTTCTTTTTTTAGACTTCTTATTGTCATTCGCGCCTCCTAGGCTGGATTCTATTACTCTGGGATGAACCTGATTATGGATACGAATAAGCGCACCTACTACCGAGCCGTTTTTATATCAGATGTACACTTGGGCTACAAAGACTGTAAGGCTCAATATCTATTGGACTTCTTAAACAGCATAAAGTGCGACCGACTTTATTTAGTCGGTGATATTGTCGACCTTTGGTCGATGAAACGTCGCTTTTTCTGGCATCCCAGCCATTACCATGTGCTTGAAGCCCTAAAAGCCAAAGCCGATGAAGGCACTCGCGTTATTTATGTGCCGGGCAACCATGATGAAACCTTTCGCCGTTACGACCAGGACACCCTTATGGGGGTGGAAGTGCATCGTCAGTTTGTGCATACCACGGATGACGGCAAGCGCTTTTTAATTCTCCATGGGGATGATTTCGACTCGGCGACCCGCTACAACAGGCTGATCCGAGTCGCAGGCGATGCCGCCTATGACTTTTTGCTGTTTTTAAATCGCTGGCATAACCGTTTTCGCCGCCTCTATGGTGGTAATTACTGGTCACTGGCATCTTGGATCAAGGCGCGGGTTCATAAGGCGCAGGCGGCGATAACCGCGTTTGAAAATGCCGCTATCCATGAAGCTAAGCGCCAAGGGTACGACGGAATCGTGTGCGGCCATATACATCAGCCGCAACTACGTGTCAGCGATGGCATCATTTATTGTAATGACGGCGATTGGATAGAAAACTGCACTGCCCTAGTCGAAAACGAGCATGGTCGCATGGAGCTGCTACACTGGTCTGATACACAGCATGTGGTGGCAACCAACACCCTTGCTGAAGTGAACAGTAAGGCGGCTTAAATTAACCTTACCTTGGCCTGATTTGATCCGTCAAAAATGGCCAAGGTTGCATCTCACGGCTAATTAACGTACTAATAATTGTTCACTATAACGACAATAATGGAAGTGAATCTATGTCTGACGAGCAATTATCCACGCAAAAAAGCGTGGCCGGAGACGCCAAGCTGGATACTGCGTTTTTCGGTCACCCAAAAGGTCTGCAAACCCTGTTCTTTACCGAGATGTGGGAGCGCATGAGTTATTACGGCATGCGCGCCATGTTGGTACTATTTATGACCGCCTCCTTGCAACAAGAAGGCCTGGCCTTCACCGTCGCCTCCGCCGCCGCTATTTATGGCTTATACACGGGGGCTGTGTACTTTTTAGGCCTGCCCGGTGGCTGGATCTCAGATCGCCTCCTCGGCGGACAAAAAACAGTGTGGTACGGCGGCATTATTATTATGTGCGGCCATATTATTCTCGCCATTCCCCACCCCAGTTCCTTCTTTATTGGCTTGATTTTTGTAGCCACAGGTACCGGTCTCTTAAAACCGAATATCAGCGCCATGGTCGGCCAGCTTTATCAAACCGAAGATGAACGCCGTGACAGTGGCTACGCCATTTACTACATGGGCATCAATATCGGCTCCATGATAGGGTACGGCGTATGCGGCTACTTTATGGAAAATGTCGGCTGGCATTGGGCCTTTGGTGCGGCCGCCGTGGGCATGGCCTTAGGTCTGGTGCAATACCGAATGAGCCAGGGCTATATTGCCGGCATTAATGACAAGCCCGCCAATCCACTGTCGGCCAAAGGCGCGTCCTTGGCCTGGACCATCATAGGCGCCTTTATCACTATTGTCGCACTCACGGTTGTCGCCGGTTATCAGGGCTGGTTGGTGATCAATCCGGTTGCCTTAGCCGGCTCAGTGGCTATCGTCTTTACCATCACCTTCTTTATTTATTTTGGCCATATCTATTTTATGGGTGAGCTCAGCGACAGTGAAAAACAGCGGATGTGGGCGCTGTTTTTGGTGTGTGTGGCCTCTGCCTGTTTTTGGTCTGGTTTTGAGCAAGCGGGCTCATCGCTTAACTTATTCGCCCGTGACTACACTGACAGAATGTTAGGCACGTTTGAAATCCCTACCGCCTGGTTCCAATCGGCCAACTCGATTTTCATTATTATTTTGTCGCCGTTTTTCGCCGCCCTGTGGATTAATATGGCCAAACGCATGATCACCCCTTCCTACAGTGTAAAATGCGCCGTAGGCTTGATTATCATGGCATCGGGTTTCTTAGTGATGTTTTTTGCCGCGCAATACGCCGCAGACGGCTTAAAAGTGGCGCCTTACTGGCTTATTACCACCTACTTCCTGCACACCGTGGGGGAACTCTGTTTAAGTCCGGTGGCCCTCAGTGCCGTAAGTCGCCTCTCGCCAGCCCGCTATGTTGGCCAAATGATGGGGGTCTTCGTACTGACCTATTCCATCGGCAATATTATCTCGGGCTTATTGGCCGGTTCTTTCGACCCGGAAAATGTCCAGCAAATCCCAGGCTTATACATGCAAATCGCGCTATTTAGCATAGGGGTGGGTATTGTTCTGGTGCTGATTAACTTTAAAGCCAAGTTTTGGGAGCGCGCCAACGGCGGTAACGAGCCCATGCTTGATGACAACCCCAGTGAACAGCCCGCAGAGCAAAAAGTGTAATTAATAACCAATCTAACTAGGCCTCTGAATTCAGAGGCCTTTTTCATTGCAAAAGCAAGCAAGGCGCGGTTTAGTGGCCCAACCAGTCACATAAAAATACACTCTGTTACGCATAAGTATGAATTGTTTTGGCATATTAGGTATCATTGCCCCGAATTTTTATGCAGTATCAGGTAGTAGTATATGAACTCCTCTCACCAAGTCCTTGGCGCCAGCGCCTCGGCAACAGCAAGTTCATGGAATCGTCATGACACCCATTGGCTGCTTAGCCTTTTTGGCACCGCCGTCGGCGCGGGTATTTTATTCTTACCCATCAATGTAGGCTTAGGAGGGTTTTGGCCCTTAGTGATTATGGCGTTGGCCGCCTTCCCCATGACCTACCTAGCACACCGAGGCTTGGCCCGCTTCGTGCTCTCGTCAAAGAAGGATGACAGTGATTTTACCGATGTGGTGCAGGAACACTTTGGTGCCACCGCAGGGCGCCTTATCTCCCTACTCTATTTTCTATCCATCTTCCCGATTCTGTTGATCTATGGCGTAGGCCTGACCAATACGGTGGATGACTTTATCGTCAATCAGCTCGGTATGGACTCACCGCCGCGTGCAGTGCTCTCAGGTGTCCTGGTGGCGGCCATGGTAGCTGTGATGTTAGGCGGCGAGAAGCTGATGTTGCGGGCCTTCGCATTTTTGGTTTACCCCCTAGTGGCGGTATTGTTCGGCCTATCCCTGTACCTTATTCCCAACTGGCAAATGCCGTCAATGGACATTAGCAGCGCCCCTGAGCTGGCGACCAACCTCTGGCTAGCGGTTCCTGTGATCGTTTTTTCATTTAGCCACGCCGCCGCAATTTCCAGCTTTGCCAATGCCCAGCGTCGCCACTACGGTGAACATGCTCGCGCCAAATCAGACAAGATCTTAAAGTACACGGCCATTATGCTGATAAGCTTTGTCCTGCTGTTTGTGTTTTCCTGCGTGTTTGCACTATCAAGCGAGGAGCTGCTAGCGGCCAAGGAAGCCAATATTTCAGTGCTTTCTTATTTGGCGAATACCTATAACAACCCGCTGCTTGCCTATGTTGGCCCGCTGGTTGCCTTTGTTGCCATTACCTCATCTTTCTTCGGCCACTTTTTGGGTGCTCGTGAAAGCTTTAATGGCCTGGTAGTAAAACACTCGTCATTAAGCTATCGCGGCGCCGATAAACTGGGTGTGGCCTTGATGTTTGTAGCGATTTGGATTTGTGCCATCTATAACCCCAGCATACTGGGAATGATGGAAGCGATTTCCGGCCCTATTATCGCCATGATCCTCTTTATCATGCCCATGATTGCCGTTTATAAGGTTCCAGCACTGGCGCAGTATCGCGGTAAGTTGAGTACCTTGTTTGTACTGCTAGTGGGCGCACTGGCAGTGTCTGCTTTGGTATATAGCCTGTTGAGTTAATTTAAATTTGCTCAATGCTTTAAAAAAAATCCACCCGCATAGCAGGTGGATTTTTTATTTGTAAGGCTTAAATTCAATTAGAAATTAACCGTTACTTCCGGTGAACAGTTTTGCGTACCGGACTCGCAAACCTTGTAGACGAAAGAGCCACCGCCACCGAAGGAGTCGGTATAGGCGCCATCATTGGCCGTGGTAAAGGTTACCGTGTCGCGGTTTTTGGTGCGATACACATCCACATTACTGCCGTTTGCATTGCTCCAGGTTAAATCCACATAACGCGTGCCTCTGGAGGCATAACCGGATGCCTGCAAGGTAATGTCGCTGGTAGCGCCGCCGGTGACGGTGACAACTTGCGTGCTGCTATCCGACGCGCCATCATTATCCGTCACTGTCAGTGTTACATTATAGCTGCCATCGGCGCTGTAATTGTGGGAGGTCGCCTGGCCACTGCCCGTGCTACCATCACCAAAGTCCCAGCTGTAGCTGCTGATGCTGCCATCGCTGTCGGAGCTAAGGCTGGCGTCAAAATCACAGCTCAGATCCGTGCAGCTGTAGCTGAACTCACTGGTTGGCGGCGTATTGGGCGTGCCGCCGCCATCATAGTTACCGACCAGAGACACGCCGGAGAAGCTGCTGTAACCCAGTACCATTACGTAATAGTTGCCTGTCTGTGGCGAGGTAAAGCTACAGCTTTCATTGTTACCACTTGAATACGGACGACAATCGTAACTGCTGGCGGTAGGCTTAGAGCCAAACTTAACATAGAGGTCAGCATCGCCGCTGCCACCGGACATATCGAACACCAGGTTAGATGCGCCAGAGGGCACGGCCATCTTGTATTCAAATGCATCACCGCTGGCTCCAGCAAGATTCTCTACCGGCACGCCGTTAACTAAATCTTCTGGCTCTGGAGGCTCAGGGAGATTGCCAACGTCACAGCCATCGGCAAACAGGTCAAACATCGCCTTAGCCTTGACTATGCCCCAGCCATAATTGTTATCTCTTCCTGCGCTGCCACGGTCTTCTGCTGACAGTGCCATGGCGGTACGCACCTGATCGTTGCTACAACTTGGATAATGGCTCCATACCAGCGCGGCGACGCCAGCCACATGAGGGGTGGCCATAGACGTGCCACTCCAGGCCGCATAACTGTTATTCGGCAAGGTTGAATTAACTGCCACACCGGGCGCGGCGATCTCCACCTGGCTGTTGTATTGGGAGAAGTTGGCTTTATTACCGTTAGAGTCCACCGCAGCAACCGACATCACGGAATCATAGGAGGCCGGATAAGACATGCTGCTGTTACCGTCATTACCTGCCGCAGCGATAGAAAGCAGACCATTGGCGTGGGCATTATCAAATGCCGCTTGCTCGGCACTGCTTGAGCCGCTGCCACCCAAACTCATGCTGATCACCTTGGCGCCGGCCGCCATACATTGATCGACCGCTGCGACCAGATCCGAGCCATAAGCCCATTGGCCGTTACTATTGAATACCTTGACCATATGCAGGCTTAAATTACCGCTGGGGTTCACACCCACAACCCCGGTGCCATTACCGCCTAGAGCAGCTATGGTGCCCGAGACATGGGTGCCGTGGCCATGACCATCCTCATACCAGTTGCCGGAATTATAGTTATCATACCCATCATCCCCGGTTACGCCGGTATTGGGCAGGTCTTCATGGCCAAGGTCGTAACCGGTATCCATGATACAGACCTTCATATTTCCGGTAAGGGCATCACTGACTTGATCCGCCTGAACCATAGAAATGCCATAGGGTGTGCTTTCGGCCATCAAATAGCGCTTTTGATCGACCTCGATAAACTCTATGTCTTTTCTGCTCTTAAATTGTTTAGCCGCTTGCGCAGGAAGCGTAACGGCAACGAGTTGATGCTTGTCGAGTTCACGCTCAACCTTACCTCGACTATTGCTTAGCGCCGTCATTACCGAGGCTTTTTGACCTGGTTTGAATTTTACTATGTAGCGTTGCTCTTCATTGGCCGCCTGTGCGGTGCCTGCAAGTGATAACGCAGACAGTACTGCAGACACAACCAGGGGTCGTTTTATTTTCAGCATAGATGGATTCCTAAGATAGATTTATAAGTTTTCCTTCATCGGGCCGGGTTAACTGGAACCTCTTGCGCTAACTCAACCCTGCTATTCGCCACTTATGTTTACGGCTTTTTGTTAATATAAAGTGAACAAATATCGAACAGAGTATAGCAGGCGATTTTATAGGCGAAAGAAATCGGCGTATAAATTGTGCATTTTTTAGGAACTAAGGCGGGAGGCAGAAGGAAAAGACATTCAGATTAGCAACCGAGCAGTACGCAAAAAAGTACCAGAACCTAAATCAGAAAAATCATATTGCAATGGAATGTCTATGGGGTATCGGTGGCCTATTCACGTCCTTGTGAATATTCAGTAATGAGCGGCTAGAATACGCTTTTTAACGCAAATAGCGTCTGCCCCAGTGCCGGGACGTTGGCACAGATGGGGATTAGCCGTAAAGTCAGAGGCCACAGATGCCCTGGTACATGGGCTAATGACTGCTTACTAAACTCCAAAGGATAGTCAAAATAAACCAGTAAATAGAGCACGTTAGCCAGACCAATGCGATAGCCATTTAATTTATACTCACTTTGATCCTTAAGCACTAAGGCTAGCTGATTCACCGAGGACCTCGCCCCAGAGCTGCCCACATCATGGTCGTGAGTCAAGCTGTAGTAAACCTTTACCTTGGCAATATCCTGGCGAGATAAAACGGCCGTTTTACTTAACTGAGCACATGCCAATGGGCTTATCTCAATTTGCTCGGCACTCAAAGTCAGCAACTTTTTCTTATCGGCGCCAAAGGTACGCCAAAAGACAATGCGCTTAAGCACCAAGACGCCAACTAAGGCCGGAAAATAGATAAATACAAATGCCCTAGGACCAAAAAAAGGCTCAAGGATAAAAGGCAGCGGCGCTAACGCCAGTACCATAAAAGCAAACAGCCATTCCTTTTTTGGCGACAGCGTTGCCAGCAGCCTAAGTAATGGCAGCTTAATAACACTGTGCGGGGAAAGCCCCTTTTGCCCTTTAAAATGGACGTAGGAAAACCACACAGGATCGGTGAGTTCAAGCTTCATAATTGAATTAACAGTTAATTTAAGACATTCATCATGACCCAACGGCCACCGATTTGCGCAAACTTACACTGCCCGCTTTTAACAGCATCCTTTTTATCGACGCGGCTGGTATCAAACGAATAATTGACCCAAATCTCTTCGTCGTAATTATACTTTTCTGCATTTTCGCGCGTATCTTGATAGATGCTGGCTTTGGCATTTTCGATCACTTGTACGTCTTTGGTACGAAAATTTCTAATACCCTGATAGCTACCCTTGGTGTAATAGGTGTGGATTTTTGCCAGATATGGCGTCATGGCCTGTTCTTCTTCTGGATTCAAATCTCTCACCAGCGGCTTTAACAAGGCTGCATCATTATTTTTGACTGCCTCGGCTGCTTTTACGCAATTTTCAATTGGTACACTATAATCCGATGCCTCAACGCCAAGTGATAAAAAAGCCATTATCCCCAATAAGTTAATTATCTTCATGCTTCTTCCTTAATCTAAATGCAGTGAATCATTCTCAAGAGATCCACTCGGTTAAAAATACTTTATTAATGATGCAAGGATTACCCCAATAACCGCAATTACTGCGCCAATACGCACATGCACCATGATCGGCATCGCCAGTTTATTTGAACGCTCCAGAGATACCGGATAATGCCAATGTGTAAGAGCTAGCAATAATGCCTGTGCATTCACACTCATCCCTGTCAGCGCAAGGGTATCACCTTGATCAGTATAAAAGGTTACATCAACTACATAAGCATGATTTAGGTTTTGCTGCCCCAAGCTTGCGTTTTCTATGTCTGGCTTACCAACAATATAATAGTTCCATTTCACCACAATACGTTTCACCTGCTCTTTATGCAGTTCCCGTGCTTGCTTGTCTGTAAACAACAGCGCAGGTAGAAATAAATGGTCTTCCTTAACAACAATATCACTACAAGGATAAGCGGCTACAAAGTAATGCTTATTGCAGATATAAGCTCGTGCTAGCTAATAACTGAGGTAGGTTAAAGCGATAAATACACAGGCAGCAACCCAATTTCCCGAAGATGCTGTCAAGCCAATTGTCACCAAAGCGAAAATTCCGGCCGTCACCCAAGGGGTTAAAACTTTGTCTTGTGGTAAGGGCATGGCAAAGCGCGCTATGGTGTGTGTTGGTTTTATTTCCTTACCAAGAGCGCCTAATGGGAAAATATCCGTTACAGTCTCTTTTGTGTCATTGGCTTGTAGTCCCTTTGTGTTCTGAGTAGGTCTGTGAACGCTGTATTTAAGGCCCGAAGCGCTGAGCAACTCCATCGTCTGCTGTGCTTGGTGTAAGCATGAAAAAGATAAGATCTTAATTTCACCGTTTCCATTTTTATAAGTAATGGCGAGATCATTCTTATGTTGCCGTTGGCTGAAAGTTAGCTCTGTGATGGAGGTCAAGGGAATAGAGCGTTCATAAATAACACAGAAAGTCTTGCCAAAAAAACTAAACTGACTTCGAATCACCAATGCCTTTGCCTGCAACAATAATCGTTGTTGAAACGCAAATAAAAAAGCCACAAATAGTGTATTAATCACAATTGCGGTTATATCTTGGCTGAGCACACTAAATAAAATCAACACAACGAAGGGGGCCGCAGCCCCCTTTGCTACCCATTCATTTATAGATGTTATTTGCTGGGTATTTTTCACTGCTACTCCTTAACTCTTAATGACATCCGCATGTTTTTTAATCGGTAAAAGTAGGGGGACGCAAAACAAACCGGCGGAATGCTCCGCCGGATTTATACATATATTAATGAAGAGACGCGATGCCCCCTTAGCATTATTTTCTATATATCAAGTACCCACTTTGTGGTGCCTGGCAATTGCTCAAAAACACAGCTTTCGACATAACCAATATTCTTATTTCCAGCGCCATTATTATCCCACTTCACAATAACTTGGGCGGTATCACTTGGCGTCTCCTGAGACAAGGACACCGAGCGCTGCACATATGCTCCGGCCTCATCTAGGTGACGCCTATGCTTGGCGGCGACTTTCTTAAGCTTTTGTGCCATTTTTGGCTTAAGGGATCCTTTGAACTTTTCTTCAACAAAGGTCCACATTAAGTCCACCTTATTGTCACGCATAGCATTTCGCCACGTGTGGCATTTTTCGATAAAAACGTCGGCTTGGTTATTTTCGGCTGCAAACTCCACATTGGTACTGTCTTGGGCGGCTAGGCTCAGGCTCAAAGGTAAAAGCGCAACAAGGCTGAGTCGAAGTGTATTCATCTATTGCTCCATGCTTATATATTCAAATGAATAAAAACTAAAAGAAAATCAAAAAATAATACCAAGCATCAAGCTCGCGGCTCATTTAAAGCTGCCCTTTTGCCAGATACTGCGTCATGGCCTGTTCTTCTTCTGGATTCAAATCTCTCACCAGCGGCTTTAACAAGGCTGCATCATTATTTTTGACTGCCTCGGCTGCTTTTACGCAGTTTTCGATAGGTGTAGAGTAATCTTGAGCTGCAGCGCTAAACGAAGTAACGGCCATCAGTGCCAGTAATAAGTTTCCTTTCATTTTATTTGTCCCTTGAAAGTTTATTAATGTGAGTGGCTTAGCTCTATGACCAAGATTAAGCAGATAAAATTATTACTTAGGTTGAAGTACTAATTTCAGTTTGCTATCAATCCAGGCTTTCTAAATATTCCACAATATCCAGCGTGGCTTGGGTTATATCTTTAGTGACATATCCGCTTGGCAAGGCTAACTGGCCGTCCTGTGTCTTATCCCATTTGAGCTCTTTTAAGGTCAACATATAACCCGCATCCAGATCTTCTATACGTTGTGGAATAGCGTCATGAAAATAGGTAAATTGGCGAAGAAACTCATCCAGATTGTCACTTAACCCCAGCCCAGACTGGGGTAACAGCATTTGCTCCTTTAAACGCTTTTTCAGCCAAGCTAATTGAGCGGCGCTAACAGGTGCCTGGATGCCGCCTTGCGTCTCAACTTTGTACACCACGAAATCGTCACGAATACCATCAAATTGCCCAGCCTCGGTGGAGTTAAACACAACCGAACTGGGATCATTGCTAGGGTCTAATGACATTTCCCAGATATCCTGCTTAGTAAGAGAGCCCGTTTGTGACGCCATTAAGGCTAAATCTTGCTCACGGATAGCCGCAAAGGCCGCATAATCGCGAAAATAGATGAGCTTACTGGCATGAATTACAAAATACGTCCCCGTCGATGCCTTGGTGATTTGCGACAGATTAATATCCTCGAACTTGTAGTGATTAGCTATTTTAGTGTCACTGAGATGCAGAGCAGCCTCACCAACTATTTGCTTTTCCTCGTCAGTAACAGTGTAAACCAGTGATAAGGACTCTGTGGCGAGTAAGGGTGTAGAAAAAATGAGTAAAGATATTAGAGCTAGAGATAGGCGCATATTCATAATCCTTTGATCCTGCAATCCTGTGGCATTAGATGTTAACAAATTTATCGGGCTTGTAAAACCGAGCGAGCCACTGGGGCTCGCTCATAACTCCTTATCGGAACAACACTTCTTCGCGATTAAACCAGTAGGTACAGAAGGCCAGTAAGGCACCGGCAAGTACCACTGTGGCGACAAATATCAAACCGACCAATCCCATATCTACGGTACCTTTAATGATCTCCTTAATCGCCAAACAAATATTAGTAATGGGGATCAAGGCAGTTTTCGCGTTTAATTCCATGTTCGGCATAATCGCAACGATAATGGGAATAAATACTAAAAACGACAGCGGCGACATATAGTTTTGTGCCTCTTTAAAGCTGCGCGCATAGATGGAGATGGTCAGTGCCAACGAGCCAAAAATAGCGGCAACAGGAATAAGCAGCAATAGAATAAGCAACAAATCCGATACCATAACGCTGCCAAAGGCTTCTTTGAGCATATCCAACTCGATAAATTGCCCTGCTAAGGTTAACCAGAGGCCAAAACTGAGCACAGTTACCATGGCACTGGTGATGCCACTACAAAACACAGTTAAGAACTTACCCAGTACCACTTGCGTACGTGACAAAGGAGTTAGTAGCAAAGTTTCCAGCGTCCCGCGCTCTTTTTCGCCCGCACCCAAGTCGATCGCCGGATACATGGCACCAGTTAATACCAGAGGTAAAAGTAGATAAGGAATATAGGCACCTATCTTCTCGCCAAGGTTTTCTCTTTGATCCGCGGTGTTCACCTTGGTCAACTCAATAGGCTGAAGCAGGGCTTTTTGCGCCTCAATATCAACCCCTAGCGCTACCAGTTTGGCGCTTTGCAGCCGCTTGGCGTAATTGTCGGCCACTGCTTTAAGGTTGGTAAATAAGAAATTAATAGTCTGGGCATCATTAAAGATCACCTGCCAGTTACTTTGCTCTCCACTTTCCAATGCGCTTTGAGCATCGGCGGGAATATAAATACCTACATCTATATCACCGGCTTCTACGGCTGCTTTTAAGTCGTCCACACTGGTATAAGTATGTTCTTTTTCAAGTGATTTAAAGCTCTTGTGAAAAAACACTTCCTTGGCAAAGGGTTCAGCGTATTGCGCATTAACTATGGCGTAGGTGTGCACCTTTTGCTCCGCTTCCAAGGCCGCCTTAGAAGCCAAAAAGCCGATTAGCGCAAAAATAACAGGGAAGATCAGTAGCGGCAAAGCGACAACAAACATCAGGGTTTTTCTATCACGTAACAGCTCTTTTATTTCCTTTAAAAATACTTCAAACATGACGATGTTCCTCAAGAATATTCATAAACGCCTGGTTTAACTCCTCACTTCGGCCTTGTTGTTTAAAGGCCGCCAAGGTGCCATCAAAACAGGTGAGCCCCTGGTCAATCACAGAAACGCGGTCACACAGCAACGCCACTTCGTCGAGGTGATGAGTTGAGAACACCACGGGTGTGCCCTGCTCTTTTAGGCTTTTAATAAAATTGATCACCGTTTGTGTGGTCATAATATCCAGGCCCGTGGTCGGCTCATCCAGGATCACCACCTTAGGTCTGTGCACCACGGCGCGGGCAATATTGGTTTTTTGCTTCATGCCGGTGGAGAGATTATCGGCACGTTTATCCAAAAAGCTGTACATATCCAGCAGGGTAAACAGCTCATCGCATCGTTGCTTAAGCTCGGCCCCTTTCATGCCATGCAATTTGGCAAAATATTCGACATTTTCTTTGGCGGTCAAACGACCATAGAGCCCGGTTGAGCCGGATAAAAATCCGATAGCCTTACGCCCGGCCAAAGGTTTCCTCACTAAATCAACGCCACCGACTTCGATACTGCCTTCATCCGGTTTAAGCGCCGTAGAGAGCATACGCAAGGTGGTGGTTTTACCGGCGCCGTTAGGTCCAAGCAGGCCCAAGACTTCACCTTGTTCGCAATGAAAATGCACATCACGGACGGAATGAAAATAATCTTTTTCTTCGCGTGGGTCTTGCTGTGTCTCGCTGATCCCTTTTTTATGATCCTTGGTGAGCTTGAACTTCTTCTTAAGCCCGTTCACGCTTATCATTTGTTATTCTTCCTTCGTTTTGGCCTAAAGTAGTCGGTATTGGCATAAAAATCGGCGTTATTATTGTCCTCATACCATTGCGGCACCCCCAGTAATGGCAGTGGCGACATGGCTGAGTTATCCGCCAACACCCTATCTGTCGCTATCATCTCATAGAGGCGCTCATCTAGGTAGTTGTATTGGCTCGCTAAATCTTTACAAAATATATCAGGACTCACAGGCACAAACAGGGCTTTGCCGGTTAAGCCTATAAAGGGCTGGGTCAGCATTTCATAATTCGCATGGCCAAAGGTATAAGCACGGATTTCGCGCTGCCACTGCTCGCGGCGCGTCACGAACACCTCATGCCATTGGTGCTCACGAAATGCCTCAATCCAACTTGAGTCCGTCACCGCTAAGATCACCGCACATTCGTCGAACAGCGTCAGGGCATTGCGCATCTTGCTGCGCTGGGTGCCCTGCTGAGCCGCCATTTCATCGATATGCAAACGATTCAACAAGGCCTTGGTTTTTGGAAACAGGTGCCACATAAAGGCACCAAAAAGGTCGTGCCAGTTATGCTGACGGGTCGGCACCTTGCCGGTTTCATAAATAAAAGACTCGTAATAACGCCCATCCTGTTCAAACTCAGCGTTATCAATAAACTTAAGAGGCACTTTATTAGCGTTAACTAAAGTGTGGCGATTAAGCTGGTCCAAGGTCGGCCAATCCGTAAATTGGTCCAGAGCAAAAAGCGCATTTAAATGGGCGAAGGCGCCGCTTTGCAAACAGGCGGTCTGCCAGTGTTCAAAAGGGGTAAAACGTTTCATTACTGCGATTATTAGGCGTAAATTTTGCGTAGTTTAGCGCAAAAACTGGTTTAATTTTACCGCTATCCTTATACTGGCTGGGTCTTATAGCAATGAAACCAATAATTATGAAACGCTATTTTCCTTTGACTCTAGTCAGCGCGGCTATTCTTGCCGGCTGTGCGAGCACACAGATCAGCAACCAGGATGTAATGGCTGGTTGGAACAGTATCAATGCCGAGCAATTGGCCACGCATGTCAAAACTCTAGCCTCTGATGAATTCGGTGGCCGTGCCCCTTCTTCTAAAGGCGAAGAGCTAACCTTGGCTTATTTAACCGAGCAATTTAAAGCTCTGGGTTATCAGCCGGGTAACGGTGACAGCTTTTTACAACAAGTGCCTTTGGTCTCTATCGAAGCCGATGCCAATATGGCCCTGCACATTGGTGGCAAAGACTACCAATACAAAAAAGACATGGTGATGGGCACCAGCCGTATCAGTACCAAAGAAAGCATTAAAGATTCCGAGCTAGTGTTTGTTGGCTATGGTGTGAATGCCCCAGAATACAAGTGGAACGACTACGAAGGCCTGGATGTGAAAGGCAAAACCGTGGTTATGCTGGTGAACGACCCTGGCTTTGCCACCAAGAATCCGGAACTCTTTACCGGCGATGCCATGACCTACTACGGCCGCTGGACATACAAGTTTGAAGAAGCCAGCCGTCAAGGTGCCGCCGGCGCCATCATAGTGCATGAAACCGCACCGGCCTCCTACCCTTGGTCCGTGGTTGAGAACTCTTGGAGTGGCCCACAGTTTGGCTTCCAAAAAGACAACAACAATATGGACCGCGTTGCCGTTGAGGGCTGGGTTACTGTAGATGTGGCCAAGGAGCTATTCACCAAGGCCGGTCTTGATTTCGAGCAGGCCAAGCAACGTGCCGCCGAGGGCGCCTACCATGTGGATATGGGTGACCTGACTGCCAGCGTTGAGGTAAACAGCGAAATCAAAAAGTCGGTCTCGTACAACTTTATCGCCACCCTCCCGGGCAGTAAAAAGGCGGACGAGCACATTATCTACTCGGCCCACTGGGATCACCTGGGTACGGATAAAAACCGTAAAGGCGACCAGATTTATAACGGTGCCCACGATAACGCTACCGGCACAGGCGGCATGATTGAAGTGGCCGAAGCCTTCACTAAGTTACCGCGCCACCCAGATCGCTCCATCACCTTCTTGGCGGTCACCGCCGAAGAGCAAGGCCTGCTGGGCGCCAAATACTATGCCGCTAATCCGATTATTGCCACAGACAAAACCGTGGCCAATATTAATATGGATAGCTTAAACCTGCTTGGTAAGGTTAAAGATGTCAGCGTCGTTGGCATGGGTAAATCTGAGCTCGACGATATGCTAGGTGAAGCCGCGAAAATGCAGGAGCGCACCATTTCCGGCGATCCTAAGCCAAGCTCCGGTGGTTACTACCGCTCGGATCACTTCGCTTTTGCCAACCTGGGTGTTCCAGCCATGTACGCTGGCGGCGGCAGTGAAGCCCGCGACGAAGAAACCGCTCAATACCGTAAGCGCATGAGCCTGGTACTGCGTGGTTGTTATCATCAGCCTTGCGACCGTTACCGCGATGAGTGGGATCTTTCCGGCGCGGTACAAGACCTGCAATTGTTCTATAAGGTGGGCTTTGATATCTCGCAACAAGAGCAATGGCCAAAATGGTATGCAAATTCTGAGTTCCAGCGTAAATGAGATAAGAGATAACTGTGAAATATTCCCTAATTTCATTTCTAGGGAATATTTCATTGTTAATTAGCTTTATAATTTAAAAATAGCTCCACAATATCTACATTTTAACGCTTCAGCCTTGATAGATTCAGCGCAATCAGGACACTTCTTTGTCAACTCATTACACTGCTCTATTTTTTGATAGGTTACGACTAACTTACCCTCTGGCTTTACTATAATTGCATATATCCAAATAAATAACCCCAAACCCCAGAGCGGCAGTAAAACAAGCCCTAAAAGAAATATACCCGCTCCCCTTTTTCCTTCTTCATAAGACTCCGATACCACCTCATAGCCCTGTGCCAGATTTATAGACTTGGCTTTAGCGTAACGTCGTTTGGCAACCAAGAGATTTCCAGAATAGATTTTTACTATTGTGTTTTCCATATGAAGCTCCCAATGTATAAAACATCCCCTTTAAAACATAATAGGCAGGAGTGACCCGCGAATTCAACTCCGAAGTACATTACTCGTTAAATTAAACTACTCTGCTTAATCCCTAATATATTATGACTGCTTTTTGAATTCACACTCAATGTAATTAGTTTTTTCTACTGTCGTCAGTAAATCGATACGTTTTTACTGGCCTGCCGAAGCAGAGGATGGAAGCCTCTTACACGGTTGCATTAAACTTATTGAATGAGGGAAGATAACTGACATCTAAGCGGTTAGCCTATCTGACGTTAATTAATAAAGAGAGCTTCATTTTAGTGTCGCTCTCTTGTGAAAAACTGCTTGTGACTGGTAATAACATATGTCTATATAGCAACTACAAGGTACTACCAACAAGCAGTTGATTTATTTTTTCACCTTTTAACTACAGATGTTACATTCTTTATCTGAATTCAAGCTTACGTACACTTTAAGCTAAGCCATTAATTTCTTTTGGATTTGCTCCGTGGTCGTTGTCACCGTCTTGGCTATCTTGTACGAAGAAGATAAGAAGTACGATAAAACCGATAATCGGTAAGAAGTATAGTAATTGCCACCAACCTGAACGGCCAGTGTCATGAAGACGACGCGCACCGATTGCCAAGCTTGGGATCAATAGCGCAAGCGAGTAAATCATACCGACAAACACTGTACCTAGTACGCTATCAATTACTAGTGCAGCGACATAAAAAATGATGTAGAAAAGGATGAACATCCAATAGCCTTTACGGCGAGTACGGCCAGAAAAATCAGCGTATCGCTTTAGCGCTTCCATAAAATATTCCATAGCAGATCCTATATATTATTGTTAATTCCAATGTGCGAATTAGTTTCTAGCTCGCATATTTACCTTAAGAACAAAGGCTTATGAGATGATAATTCAATCCTCGCATAAAAAAAACCAGCCGAAGCTGGTTTTTCATAACAGGAACAACTGGTTAGACCAGTTTTAGCTCATCGCCATCAACATTTTTGTCGGTTGCTCTAGGTAGTCTTTCCACAAGTTGTTGAAGCGGGCAATGGTGCCGCCATCGATTACGCGGTGGTCGCCAGACCAGCTAACCTGCATAATGGCACGAGCCTCAACTTCGCCCTTGGCGTTAAAGCGCGGCAAATGCTGCAGCTTACCCAGGGCCACAATCGCCACCTCAGGCTTGTTGATAATAGGCGTCGCCGTAGTACCGCCGATGGCGCCGATATTCGAAATCGAAATGGTGCCAGACTTAAGATCCGCCGGCGCTACACGACCTTCACGGGCACTTTCCGTCAGACGCGTTACTTCGTTAGCCACATCAACAATAGACTTGTTCTGTACCTGCTTCACGTTTGGTACCAATAGACCCAATTTAGAGTCAACGGCCATACCAATGTTGTGATCGTCAAAATACGTTAATTCGGTGCAATCATCATTCACCTGGGCGTTAAGTATCGGGAATTCCTTCATCGCCAATGACAATGCCTTGATGAAGAATGGCATCATGGTGAGTTTCACACCTTGTTGCTTATACTCTTCTTTTAGGCCACCGCGCAGGGCGATCAGATCGGTCAAATCGATTTCATCACTGTAGGTGAAATGCGGAATAGTCGACACCGAGCGCACCATCTGCTTGGCCATTGCCGCCTTCATGCCCTTAATCGGCTCGACGCGTGTACCACCGCTTACCACAGCTGCAGGTGCTGCGCTTGCTTGCTCTGCAGGCTTAGCGGATGCACCACCGGCAATAAAGCGCTCGATATCTTCTTTGAATACACGACCATTTTTGCCTGAGCCAGGAACCGTGCTGATATCCACATCCAGTTCACGCGCACGACGACGCACCGCAGGTGAAGCCAGGGCTTTACCTTGGGCTACAGGTTCGCTTGATGGCTTATCGGCATTGGCTGTTTGTGCTGGTGCGGCTGCTTGAACAGCGGGAGCCGCAGCAGTGTTTGCAGCATTCGCTGATGAACCGGCGATTTCCATCTGGAATAATGGGCTGTGCACCTTGGCAATATCACCTTTTTGGTAATACAGCTTCATCACCTTGCCATCGTACTTGGCGGGGATCTGTACCAAGGCCTTGTCGGTCATTACGTCGCAGACGGGCTGGTCTTCTTTGATCTCATCGCCTTCGCTGATAAGCCACTCAACCACTTCACACTCGACGATACCTTCACCGATATCCGGCAGGATAAAGTCTTCAAGGGCCGAGCCTTGAGCAGCCGGCGCTGGTTGGGTCGCTTGTTCGGCAACCGGCGTTGCAGCTGCGCTGCTTTCCTCACCAGCCACATCCATGGCAAACAAGGGTGCATGCACCTTGGCGATATCGCCCTTGGCGTAGTAAAGCTCGGTGATCACGCCATCATGTACTGCGGGGATCTGAACCAGCGCCTTGTCCGTCATAACGTCACAAATTGGCTGGTCTTCTTTAACCTCATCGCCCACGGCGACTAGCCATTCAACCACTTCACACTCGACGATACCTTCGCCGATATCTGGTAGGATAAAATCTTTAGCCATGCCTGTCCCCTTAAAACTCAACCGCGTTTTTAATCGCCTCGAATACCTTTAAGGCATCTGGGATATATTCTTTTTCTAATGCCAACGGATATGGAGTATCAAGACCACATACGCGCGCAATCGGCGACTCCAGGTGCAAGAAACACTCTTGCTGAATGGTGGCAACAATCTCGGCACCAAAACCATTGGTAATAGGTGCTTCGTGACTAACCACCAAACGGCCGGTCTTCTTCACCGAGTTGGCAACGGTTTCTACATCCCAAGGCAAGATACTGCGAAGGTCGATTAGTTCAACGCTAATGCCCTGCTCTTTGGCTTTCTCGGCAGCAGCACTGATGATTTCCATCTGTGCACCCCAGGCCAGCACGGTTACGTCTTTACCTTCTTGCACAACCTCGGCCTTGCCAAGTTCGATGCTGTAATCCTCTTCTGGTACTTCACCTACCGAAGCACGGTATAGGCGCTTAGGCTCAAAGAAGATCACTGGGTTGTCGTCTTTAATGGCCGCACGCAGCAGGCCCTTGGCCTGATACGGGTCGCGTGGCACAACGATTTTCAAACCCGGGGTATGAGCAAAGTAGGCTTCCGGTGATTGCGAGTGATAAAGACCACCGGCAATACCACCACCGTACGGAGTACGAATGGTCAGGTTGCCCACATTAAATTCGTTACCACTGCGGTAACGGAACTTCGCTGACTCGTTAACGATTTGGTCAAAGGCCGGGAAGATATAATCGGCAAATTGAATTTCGGCAATGGCCGGCGCACCGAATGCGGCCAAACCATTGGCGAAACCGGCAATACCCTGCTCGGTTAGCGGGGTATTGAAAACACGGTGCTTACCGTATTTTTCCTGCAATCCAGAAGTGGCGCGGAACACGCCACCAAAGTAACCCACGTCTTCACCAAAAATACAGGCATGATCATTCTCGGCCATGGTGATATCCAGGGCTGAGTTAATGGCATGGAGCATATTCATTGTTTTCATTATTTGATTCTCCCTGCTGTAATTGGGTAAGCGTCCGGGTACTTCTTAATATGAGATTTCAATTGCTCATATTGCGCCTGTAGGCTTGGAATTGGCGTGTCATATACATCACTGATCAGATCTTCAAGCGGTGGCTTGGCCACTTTCTCGGCAACTTTAAGAGCATCCAGGATCTGTTCACGTACCTGCTCTTTCACCTTCTCGTCTTCTTGCTCGTCTAACCAGCCTTGAGCCACAAGCCAGGTACGGAAACGCGCAACTGGGCAATTTTCGCGATAGCTCGCTTCTTCATCTTTCGAGCGGTAACCACTTGGATCGTCCGACGTTGAGTGCGCGCCAAGACGATACGCCAAAGATTCGATGAGTACCGGCTCACCGGTTTTGGTTGCATGCTCACGAGCGGTTTTGGTCGCCGCATAGACGGCAAGGGCATCACCACCGTCAACACGAATGGTTTTAATGCCATAACCCACACCGCGTGAGGCGATACCGTCGCCGGCAAATTGTTCTTCCGCCGGGGTAGAAATCGCATAACCATTGTTACGGGCAAAGAAGATCACCGGGGCCTTATGCACCGCCGCCATGTTCAAACCGGCGTGGAAGTCACCCTCTGAGGCTGCACCTTCACCGAAGTAACAGATGGTAATGTTATCGATTTCGCTATCAAGCTCGCCGCTTTGCTTGTTGATATGCTTAATTTTTTGGCCGTAGGCATAACCGCTTGCTTGCGGAATTTGCGTGCCCAGCGGCGAAGAGATGGTCATATAATTCAATTCGTTAGAACCATAGTGGATCGGCATTTGACGACCCTTACCCAAGTCCTTCTCATTGGAGAACATCTGATTCATGAACTGTTCGAGGGTAAAACCACGGTAGCGCAATGCCGCTTGCTCGCGGTATTGGGCCATGATCATGTCGTTATCGTCTAGCGCCGCAGCACTGGCGGTTACCGCCGCTTCTTCACCAAGACATTGCATATAGAAGCTTACACGGCCTTGACGTTGTGCCGCTTGCATACGCTCATCCAGGGCGCGGATAAAGCGCATGGTGTCATAAATTTTTAGTGCCGTATCTTGATCGATTTCAGGCACGGTGGCGCCTTCGCTTACAGTACCTTGCTCATTAAGGACACGGTAAGTGGGTATATTAAGCGCGTGGCTGTCAATGAACGCTAGTTCGTGACTGATATTCAACGAAACGTTATTGGGGTTAGTCATAACCTTCCCTTCTCTTGTTGTCATGTCACTAGGCACAGGTTTGTTATTGTGGCTTCTGCGTGGGCGAAAAATTGAAATAAACAATTCAACCGCAGTGAATATGCAGAATAATATTTCTACACATGGTGCCTAGTTTAAATTATGCTGCCGCCACTTTACGTCAACGTAAAGGCTTATTCAACTAATCATAGTCGAATAATTGCATCATTCATAACATGGGGTTGGCAAGTTCGGTGTACGCCTCATAACACACTGTAATAGTTGAATATTATGAGGCGAAGTGGTCAGATCAGATAAATTCGTCGGACAATTCGGTGGGGATAACGGTCAGTAAAGCACGCTGCCCCAGGGCCACCTTAGCGTTAGGGAAAATAATGGCTTCTCCCTCAACTTCGGCGCGTATTTCTTCACCACCATCGTGGCCAAGTAACTCACCTTTAGCAAAGCCCGTGAAGTTAGGCACATCGTCAGAAAAGGTGAAGAAGAAGTCTTCATGATGGCGATTAATGGTGCGATACACAGAGAATAGCTCAACGTCTTCTGCACGCAGTGGCGGATAGCTCACCTCATTTTGGCTGATCAAGTTCGCCAAGGTCACCTTGGTCTTTTCAAAGCGGGCCATATCGTTTTCACCAAATGGGCGCACCTTACCCAATTCAATGGTAAAGGCATCGGCACCAAAGTGACGCGATGAGAAATAGCTAAAGGTAGAGGCTGGCTCGGCCATGAGTAACACGGTTTGTACGCCACAGCTTAGTAAGAACTGCAGCTGTTCGCGCTTGTGCGGTTTGCCGTGTAAATAGGGGTAAACGGCAAACTTTTCATTTTTTGAGTCGCGAATCGCGGTATGCAGGTCATAATGGGCGCGATAACGGCCCTCGCCTGGCGCTGTAAAAAACGCTTCCACATATTCTTCGAGCTTTTTCGCACGCTCACGCTCTGGGTTGGTTACCTCGCCAACGCTGTGTTTGCCACAAAACAGGCGATTAAGGTTTTCATCAACAAAACGCTCGCCAATATTAATGGACTTGGGATTGCCAAAGATAAACATTACGCGATGAGTCAATTCCAAGGTACCGGCAATAATAGCGCGGATCAGCTGATCGCAGATTTCAATGGGCGCAGTTTCGTTGCCGTGCACGGCGCTGGAGAAGATAAAATCCTTGTGGCCACAGTCCTTCGGCTCGAATTGGATCACCCCAGTGTCAAGGACCTTTACATGAGTACCATTATCAAGAGTGAACTGCTCTGGCGCCAAAGTGAATTCATTTTCTCGGGTAATGCCGAGGAAGTCGCCACTTTGCTGAAGACGTTGTAAATACATAATACACCTTCTCGATGTGCTGCCACCGTCTGGTGGCAAAGTTTAGATAGCAAAAAGCCAGTCAAACGACTGGCTTTATATAAAAATTGGGATTAAGCAATGCTGGCGTTAACCAGCTCAACGGCGGCTTGTTCTAATTGCGCCAAATGCTGCTCGCCCTTAAAGGATTCAAAGTAGATTTTATAGATATCTTCGGTGCCCGAAGGTCGCGCCGCAAACCAACCATTTTCGGTGACCACCTTAAGGCCACCGATAGCGGCATGATTGCCCGGCGCTTCGGTCAACTTAGCGATGATAAGTTCGCCAGCCAACTCGGTGGCCTTGATATCCTCACCACTAAGCGCTTTAAGCTTTTGTTTTTGCTCAGAATTTGCAGGAGCATCGATGCGTTTGTAAAGCGGCTCACCAAACTTGGCGACCAAGTCGCGATAATACTGCGACGGCGATTTGCCGGTCACCGCCAAGATCTCAGCGGCCAACAGGCCCATGATAAAGCCGTCTTTATCCGTACACCACGCTGAGCCGTCGATGCGTAAAAACGCCGCGCCGGCACTTTCTTCACCGCCAAAACATAAAGCACTGCTGTGCAGACCCTCTACAAACCATTTCATGCCCACCGGCACTTCAACCAGCTCTTTGCCATGGCTGGCCACCACCTTGTCGATAATAGCGCTTGATACCAAGGTTTTACCCACTTTAACGTCTGCCGGCCAGTCACGATGCGTTAACAGGTAGTCGATAGCCACAGCCAGGAAGTGGTTAGGGTTCATCAAACCATCTTTGGTCACTATGCCGTGACGGTCATAGTCCGGATCGTTGCCTATACCTATATCGAATTTATCTTTAAGGCCGATAAGATTGGTCATGGCGTAAGGTGACGAGCAATCCATACGGATTTTGCCGTCCTTGTCTTGCGGCATAAAGGCAAAACGCGGATCAACTACATCGTTCACTACGGTCAGGTTCAGACCATAGTGTTTGGCGATTAGCGGCCAGTAATTGATACCCGAGCCACCCAGCGGGTCAATGCCTAAGCTAATGCCAGATTTGGCGATAGCCTGCATGTCCACAACGTTGACAAGATCTTCCACATACGGGGTTTGCAGGTCCACATACTTGATAAAACCGGAACGCACCGCCTTTACATAAGGAAACAGCTCGACTTCAACTAGGTCTTCCGCCAGCAGTTGATTCGCTCTGTCTTCAATCCATTTGGTGATTTCTGTGTCCGCCGGGCCGCCGTTAGGCGGATTGTATTTAAAGCCACCATCCTCAGGAGGATTGTGTGACGGCGTTACCACTATGCCATCAGCTAATTCGCTTGGGTGCGCCTTATTATGGCTGACCACGGCGTGGCTGATCACCGGCGTTGGCGTGTAGTCTTCCCCTTCCTGGGTAATAATCTGCACTTCATTGGCAACCAAGACCTCAATGGCGGAATTAAACGCCGCCTCTGACAAGGCATGGGTGTCTTTGCCCAGGAACAAGGGACCGAAGATATTGTTTTGTTTACGGTAATCACAAATAGCCTGGGTAATGGCGAGAATATGCGATTCATTAAACTGGGTATTTAAGGAGCAGCCACGATGGCCCGAGGTACCAAATGCCACACGCTGTTCAGGGTATTGCTCAACATCGGGCTCGTGCAAATAATACGCACTCATCAGTTTAGGCACATTAATTAGCTCTGACTGAGGAGCGGTTTTTCCAGCGTTTGGGTGAACGGCCATGCTTGGTTCCTTATAGATAGTCGCGAATGATTTCAGCTTGTTCTTTGCTATAACCTAGTTCCAACGCCACTTCATGCAGCATCATTTTCTTGCGCGTGGTGTTAGAGTTGGTCATGACCCAGTAGGGGCTGTCGTCTATATTCTTTGGATTCAGGCTGCTGCCGCTGGCTTGGAGCTCTTCTTTGCTGGTAGCAAAGTAGCGACGATCACGACCCTTGATATTCAAAACACGCTCAAAGGTGCCCTTGTGACTGCGATGAAACGCTGCCAGAATAAATAAGAAGCGACCCACCACACCTTTTTGCATCGCCAGCTCTTCTTTATTCAGAATATCGAATACAGAGCCCTGATCACTGGCCTGCTCTTTTGCTGGTGCACTTGGTGCAGGTGAGGCTGTTTCGGTCGTTGCCATAGCTGGCTTGTCTGTCGAGGCAACTGGCGTTGCGGGCGCTGGGACCGAGTCGGCACCGGCATTGTGCAGATTCAATAAACGACGCAAAATAGTGGAGGCACTCTCGCCAATACTTTGGGTGTTACTGGCGATATATTGATATAGCTCGTCGTCTATTTCTATTTTTTTCATGATATTCCTGTCATTACTGCCGTGTCTTTCACGCATGGCAGAATTATACCCAAGTTAAGTGAATAAGCTAGGGCATACAGATCATCATATCGGCATTATCATGCCTGTTGAATCACCATCAAGGTTGCAAAAAGGCCCTTAGCTCGGGCACAATTCCTGCGTTTTTCTAACCCCAAATTGGCATATCTATGTTACTTAATTATGAACAAAGCGGATTAAGTGCCACACAGGCACCGAGCGTTATCGTTATCCATGGCCTGTTTGGCTCACTCGACAATTTAAAGGTGGTTGCCCGGGCACTGGGCGAACACTTTCATGTAGTTAATGTGGATGTGCGCAACCACGGCCGTTCATTCCATAGCAAGGATATGAATTATCCGGCCATGGCCGATGACATTATCGCCCTGCTCGCACACCTGGGCATTGAAAAAGCGCATTTGGTTGGCCACTCCATGGGCGGTAAAGTCGCCATGCAGGTCGCGCTCACTAAACCCGAATGCGTTGATAAGCTTGTGGTTTTAGACATTGCGCCGGTTGCCTATCACTCCCGTCATGACGCCATCTTTAAAGCATTACAGGCAGTGGCCAACAGCGCCGTACACTCGCGCAGCGAAGCCGATGCACTGATGAGCGAATATATAGATGCTATGGGCGTGCGTCAGTTTTTGGCCAAGAGTTTAAGTAAAACAGACGCCGGGACGCTGAACTGGCAATTTAACCTGCCAGTTCTCAGTGCAGAATACCCGCAAATCCTCGGAACTCCAGTTGCAAATGATTCTTGTTTGTGCGATACACTCTTTATCAAGGGCGGTGACTCTGATTATATCGAAGCCGCGCACCGCGATGAGATTATGCGCTTGTTTCCCAAGGCCAAGGCCAAGGTGATTCAAGGTGCTGGGCACTGGTTGCACGCGGAAAAACCGGTGGCGGTTAATAAGTCCATAGTTGATTTTTTAACTCGTTAATCCATATCAATAAATTAAAGTGCTAAAGGCACTATACTGATGTGAGTCGAAACGCGCATTATGCCTAAATTATTCATTTTTTATGTGCTACAATGCGCGCCGTTTTCCAAATAGGTAGCAGTAAATGGTCGACCAATTTATAAATGGACTGGATACCCTTGGGTTATATTTTGGCCTTGCTGGCATCTTCTTCTTTATCGGCATGGCTATTCAAGACGTTTTGAAAAAAGGCAATGTGCCTAAATTTGGCCGCTACGTGGTATGGCTTGTATTATTTTTAGGCTGTTCCGGCTTTATCGCTAAGGGCCTGATCCAGGTGTTTTGGCAAGGAGCAGGTGTGGGTTAACCATGGCCAAGTCAGAGCAAGATAGAACGACACTCGATTTATTCGAGTACGAGCGACGTCCGGGTCGTCCGAAAACAAACCCGCTCCCACGGGAGTTACAGTTAAAAGTAAATAAGCGAAATCAGCTTAAGCGCGATAAAGCGCGAGGCTTAAAACGCGTCGAATTTAAAGTTTCATCACAGCTGTATCAAGCACTAAACGATATGGCGGATGCGCAAAATATTAGCCGCAGTGCGTTGATTGAAACCATTTTGCAAGAACGATTGGCTATAGATACATAAAAGGTTATTTATTCATGGCAAGTGTAGGTATATTTTTTGGTAGCGACACGGGTAACACTGAACACGTAGCAAAAATGATCCAAAAAGAGCTCGGCAAGAAATTGGTCGCCGTGCACGATATCGCAAAAAGTAGTAAAGAAGAGATCGCAGAGTTTGACCTGCTGCTATTTGGTATCCCTACTTGGTACTATGGTGAAGCTCAGTGTGACTGGGATGACTTTTTCCCTGAACTAGAAGCCATCGACTTTGAAGGTAAACTTTGCGCCATCTTCGGTTGTGTGATCAGGAAGACTATGCCGAGTACTTCCTTGACGCCATGGGCATGATCAACGACATCATCACCGAGCGTGGTGCCATCGTTGTCGGTCACTGGTCTACCGAAGGTTATGACTTCGAAGCGTCAAAAGGCATGATTGATGACAACCACTTTGTGGGCCTGGGTATCGACGAAGACCGCCAGCCAGAGCTTACCGAGCAACGCGTGAAGCAGTGGTGCGCACAAATTCATGAAGAAATGTGCCTGGCCGAATTAGCAGACTAAGTCTTTGCTGGGCAAGTTTAACTTGGCTTTACACTTGCCCTCGAAGCACGTTATTGTTAATTTTTAAATGCGTCGCGCGCACCAAGGCAAAGTCCGCCTCAGGTGCACAAAAAAGAATCATAATTGAGAACAAGTTGAATGACTGATCATAACCTAGAGCTCAAAAAAGCAGGCCTCAAGGTCACGCTTCCGCGGATTAAAATTTTGGAGATCCTCCAATGCCCTGATAACCAACATATCAGCGCCGAGGATGTCTATAAAATCCTGCTCGATAACAGTGAAGAAATCGGTCTGGCAACTGTGTATCGCGTCCTAAACCAGTTTGACGATGCCGGCATCGTTACCCGCCACCACTTTGAAGGCGGTAAATCAGTGTTTGAGCTTGCGGGCTCGACCCACCACGATCACCTGGTGTGTTTAAAATGTGGTCGCGTAATCGAATTCGAAGACGAGATGATCGAACAGCGTCAGCTTGAAATCGCCAACAGCAATGGCATTAAATTAACCAACCACTCACTTTACCTGTATGGCGAATGTGTGGACACGGATGCCTGTAAGCAATACGCGTTAGAAAACGGCTAAACAGCCATTTTCGCTGACATTAAGCCTGCCCAGCGCAGGCTTTTTTGTGCCTGTTTTTAAGATGTTGATAATGCGGCATTAAGGTGTTTTGCGTGGGTTGCGGTTATTTCCAACCTTGAAGCCATTGCTCTTGGCTTTTCAATTCAGTCCAGTCTATTAAATACTCGTTCTTAGACAGAACTGCTTCCAATTTACAGGAAATCACAGCACCCTCCTCGTCGAACTCAATTTCTGATACTAAGAAATGCTTTTCTCGATTCATCGGCTTAACTGCTGTCCACTTACTATGGTGTAATTTAGCCGGGTTAATGCGATTCATGCCCACTCCATAACATTGTGACTGTATTTGCAAACAACGTGTTTTACGAAGGTCTTAAGAATAAAGTTCAGTAATTTTGAACCTTATTAGAGAGAATACCTTATACCGTGGTGCGGACGCATGTTAGGCGATATAGCTTTGTGCCAGCACTTAAGCTGTTTCATTTTCTGCGATGCGCTCAAAGCGAAAATAGGCAAATTTCTGCACCCTTTGGGCCGGGGTGATATGCTCCTCTGTTCGCTCCTCAAGCAGCCTGAACTCCGGCCCAAGCTCAGCTATCAGCTTTGCAGCATCATATTGAACTATAGGCAATCCGCTGCATTTTTCAGGGCCACCGATTGCAAAAGCAGCAATAATTAGATGACCGCCCAGGCGCAGAGTTTTTTTCAACGCCCCCACGTAACGCTGACGCTCTGCAGCGTCCGTTAAGAAGTGGAACACCGCCCGGTCGTGCCAAAGTGCAACCCGACTATCCGGCGAGAAAGCGGTAACGTCAGACTCAAGCCAATTGACCGCGCCGGCTTTTTCTCCCAGACGCTTTGCCGATTTAGCCAATGCCGCACCGGATATATCCAGAACGGTAAGATTTGTGAACCCCTGATCGATCAGTTGGTCGACCAGCACCGACGCTCCCCCACCTACGTCTATGATCGGAGCAGAGGGTTCGAGATGACTGTTGGCTATGAGTTCAAGGGAGAGGGCCGGCTTTGCTTGAAACCAGCTGACTTCAGTCACTTCTTTGTGCGCATAGACGTTTTGCCAATGAGCCTTTCTATCAAACTCTTGCACTTACCCCTCCAGAATGAAATTGGTCTTCCCCATCAAAAGTAGCACAAGCCCGTTGTTTGGCGTCCTTTGGTTTCGGCGCTTGTTATGTGCACTTTTAATATGACTTTGGCTCATATGATTTAGGCTCGGGAAGCAAAGGAGGTGTTGAATCAACATAAGTTAAAAATGACTGCCACAAAACAGCCGTTCTTTGATAAGTTAATTCTAATTTGCAACCCAGCCCCATAGCAGTCCTGATGGTGCCATCACGCCAAGTGTCATAAACTGCTCCACAATGTGCTTCGCGATAACTCAACCAGGCGTCCTGGCCTTTTTGAATTGCAGTTGCTGAGACATTGTCTTGTGCATATCTCTCTAGGCTCTTCGCCAAGTACTTAGCCATTGCCTTCTCAGCCGCCACCAGATCTTTATGCATACACTGGTTAATCGCGAGTGTCGTCCACGCTTTTTCGCAGTCTACTGCTTCCTCAGCGAAAGCGAACAAAGGGATAAAAAGTAACAGGGGCACTAATTTTTTCATTGCTTCTCCATGTGCGTATAACTCCGCGCTCTGCGGCAAATTTGGAGCGCAGCGGACGATTTGTCCGGCTGCAGCGCCTTGTTAAGGCTTGCCATATCTCCGCATGATTGAATCCGCAAGGTGACTCCCTGCGCTAACTAATCGAGCCAATACCCTTATGTTTTCCTTACACTGTTCATCTTCTACGGGGGATGGGTAGTTCATGGTGTGATCTATTTCCCCCCACACTTCTTCTAACAGGGTCCGAACTTGAACCTCACATGTTATTGGGCTTCTTTCATTTGGCTTTAAAACATAGTGGATGCTCGTGTAGAAACTGTCCTTTTGTTGAGTTTGTATTTCAAGAGAGTTAAAGAATTTATTTGAATCTGGATCCCAAGTATATGCTTTTGGATCTTCAAATAAGCAGAAATCACCGTCCTCGACTTTTTTCATTATCTCTTTATGGATAGTTTCAAACTGTTCTTGATGTAGGTGAAGAACTCGAACGCCCGCCATGTCTGTAATTCGATCAAACAAATTACCCCCATTAATAGGGCCCAGCTGTTCCGGTTCTGGCTTTTTCTCATCTTCCTGATTTTTTCGTTCGACCTTTTCAATAAGGTGCTCCACATCTTTTAACCTATGGCGAATCGAATGCACAACACCTTTTAGTGACCGAGCCTCGAAAAAGCTCCTCACAGTCTTGTAGAATAACTCAAGAGAGTCAAAATTCTTATCATAGACATTAAGAACGTCTTTGTATTTTTCTTTAAGCTCCTGACCCATTAGTCATCCAACCCCTCTAATCTACTTAGAAGATCCTCTGCGAAGGAATGATAGAGAGCTCGTTTTTCGAAATACATCTCACGATTACCCGATATAGTAGGCCTGTCCGTAGAGAGTAAGTTTGTTTGATTTGGGACTTCCCAGATGGGCACTCTATATTTCTGCGCCATTGATGGAAGGGTATTGTGCGAGTGCATAACAGACTTATTGCCTATAGGTGAACCAATAACCTTTTCGTCTAAGTGGTCATAACATTCTGCAGGTATATGCGTTTTTATTGAACTCGGCAGTCGATTTACGTATGAATAATGTGCTGCTGCAAGATCAAGCTCATTTTGACCAGTATATTTCTTTGCATTGTAGATTGTGAAGCCAAGAAATTTTACAAAGCTCTTTGGAAATACAGCTCGTTTTTTGTCAGGTAGCAGGCTATACATCGTTTCAAATTGATTTTTCCAGGTTTTAAGTGCTTGGCCGATATTGGTAATACCGAATGTTGAGAACATGTCCGGCATACAGGGCACAAAGAAACCAGTAGACATCGATATGAGAATTCTGTTTAAAATTCCCAAACTCGGAGATGTATCAATTATTACGTATTCATAGCCGTATTTATCTCCTGCTTCTAGACAAATATTTCTAATGCTTGTTATTACTCTTAGAGCTTGAGGTTCGCCTAGAAATGCATCGCTCCAAGATTTTGATATTTTGTCTTCATAAGAGTGAAGGCTTAATCGACCGGGAATCAACCCTAAATTATCATTGATTTCATAGACGCTTCCCAAGCTGAATGACTCAAATACACCATCTTCAATCGGCTTAAGTAAACAATGAATTGATCTTGGTTTCTCGACGAATTTTTCAAAGGATTCACCTGATTCTTCCAAGGCAGATTGGAAATCCTCAATGTATGGCTCTTCCTCTGTCCAAAGCTTTTCCAATTCCTCAGGAGAAATGCATTGTAGAGTCAAATTAGATTGAGGATCGAGATCAATCATTAACGTTTTCTTACCCATCTCTGCCAAGGCACAAGCCAAGTGAAAGCTCAGGGTAGATTTACCTACACCACCTTTGTTGTTAAATACTGATACGATCTTCAATTAATATTCCTCACTTGATAATTAGTGTGCCTTAACAGCTTATTAGTGCGAATTCCCAGTTAAGGAAGTCATCCACAACCCTAACCTTTCCCACCAATTAAATTTTTATTCAATAATAGCAATAAGTTATCAGGTGTTTTGTTCACACGCAATCGAGAAACGAGCCAGAAAAAACGTGCCTTCACTTATTCGAGCCTTGCGTGGCTGGCTATGTAATCTATTTTTGCCACTTAATATCGGTAACCTATCTCTTATTACCACATAATCGAGCCGTTTTTGTGTATTACATAGCGTGCCAAAACAAGCACAATTGACGCGTTTTTACTTATCCGCGTTTTTGAGAATGTGGGGAGAAAGTCTTGTTATGACACCGAGCCGAGCATATGTTCGCCCCGGTGTCAGAATCGGAAATAAAAGGTATGGCTGTGCAATACTAAAGCGCTTTAGCCGCCATAAAGCTCGCTTAAATAGGCTTTGGCGGCCTCATGCCAGCTAAAGCGACATTCTCTGGCATTTGCGCATAGCTGTTGCCAGCGCTGGGGCTGATCTTTGTGCATGTCCAGAGCGCGAGTAAGGCACGCCAGTAACTGCTCACCTTGCTCTGCTGGGCTGTCGCCATTAAATACAAAGCCGTTCTCTCCTTCTTTGACCGTATCCTTTAAGCCACCAACACCGTGCACCAGGCAAGGTGTGCCGCTACGCAGGGCCATCATCTGGCTGATACCACAGGGCTCAAACGAGCTTGGCATAAAGAAGAGCTCACACAGCTCATAGATGGCGTCGCTAAGCGCCAGGGAGAACCCATTGATAAAGAGGAAGTTATCATGTCTGGCCATGGCTTGAGTCAGGAGCTGCTCATAATAAGAGTCGCCAGAGCCGAGCATAATAAAATGCTTTTGTTCTTTGGCCAGTTCATCAAGCACCGCATTGATAACCAGGGTTCCAGGCGCAGGCGTTGCCAAAGGCTGTGCCAGCAGTGCGACCTTTTGCGACGTCACCCGTCCCACCGAACCCAACCAGGGCTTAATTTGCAACTGCTGCCATTGCTGCATGCGTACATGGGCAATATAGTGGCCGCTACTCAGCTGTGGCAGCTTGGCCATGGCCGCAAACAGCGCCTGCTGCGTTAATGGCCAAAGCGCCTTAGGCGGATAAGAAGCGGCTTCTTGTTCATAATCGCAGCCGTTTAATATGCCAACCAAACGACCTTGCTGATGGGCCTTTTGCAACTCACCCTCTAAGCCCTCACCGCCGATAAAGCCCCGCTCTGGGTCGCTCGGTTGCAATACTTCCTCAACATACGTTGGCGACACCAAGTGAATTTTATCGCACAAAGTAATGGCCGCACGCATCGGGTTATAGCAATGCTGATAGTGAGGATCGCAGATTTGCTGTCCGTCGTAACCCAACCAGGGAAACCAGGTTTGCAGCGATGACTCATCGCCGCTAAACGGGCGCGTGCCCTGCAGCGCCAAGTTATGCACGGTATAAACGGTGCGCAACCCTTGCAAGCACTCATACTGAGGCGCAAACGCCCTTAGCACCGCCAAGGTGGCGCTGTGCCAGTCATGCAGATGCAGCACATCCAGTTCGCCAAAGGCACCCTGCTTTATCGCCTCGGCCACCCCCAAACAAAATAATGCGAACTTGCTGGCATCTGCAGCAAAAGGGCGATTATCCGTGTCATTGTGATACACCTCGGCGCTATTAAGCCAAGGATGACTGAGCACATAGTGAGTGACCCCCTGCGCCACCAGCACCCGATATAAACTTAAGGTCAATTGATGGCCGGCAAAGTTCACCGAGTATTGACCGCAAAGCGTGCGCTCGGCCAGTGTCAGACAGGCGTACTCAGGAAGCACCACCTGCACCGACGTAGCTGATGCACTCTTGATACGGGCCAAGGCTGTTGATACCTCGGCAACCACATCGGCAACGCCGCCCACCTTGGCGCCGCTGATGGCGGCGCTTTCGCTACTTACAAATAATACTGCACTCATAACAACTAGGCCCTTTGCTGCGCGCCGCTGTTGGTTTTGGCCGCCAAGGCCGCGAGCATATCTCTGGTCACCAGCACGATGCCGTTTGTTGATACCCTGAAACCGTTGGCGCGATCCTGCTCGTGATCTAGGCCTATGTGTAAGCCCGCCGGTATCTTACAGCTGCGATCGATAATCGCCCTTTTGATCCGGCAATTGCGGTTTACCACAACTCCGGGCAGCACCACGGCCTCTTCAATTTCACAGTAAGAATGCACATAGACATTGGAGAACAACAGGGATTTACGCACCCTTGAACCGGAAATAATACAGCCGCCTGAAACCGTGGAGTCCACCGCCATGCCGCGGCGTTCGTCATCATCGAAGATAAATTTTGCCGGTGGCAGTTGCTCCTGATACGTCCAAATAGGCCAGCTAGGGTCGTAAAGGTCAAGCTTTGGCTCTGGCGATACCAACTCCATATTCGCCTCCCAGAAAGAGTCCAATGTACCCACATCACGCCAGTAAGGCTGACCAGACATATTCGGGTCGGTAAAGGGAAAGGCAAATACCTTATGCTGGTCGATAATGGCGGGGATAATGTCATGGCCGAAGTCACGGCCCGAGCCCGAGTTTTGCGCATCCTTGTGCAACTGCTCAAACAGGAACTCGGTATTAAACACATAGTTACCCATCGAAGCCAAACAGCGACCCGGTTTACCTGGAATTTCATTGGGCACCGGAGGCTTTTCATCAAAGCGACGAATTTGATTATGTTCATCCACCGTCATCACCCCAAAGGTATTGGCAGCGTCCTGGCTGTCCACCTCGATGCAACACACAGTCATATCGGCGCCGGTTTCAACGTGCTTGGCTATCAGTGCGCCGTAGTCCATGCGATAAACATGGTCGCCGGATAAAATCATCACGTAGCGAGGCAGTTCATGGCGAATAATATCCATGTTCTGGAATACCGCATCGGCGGTGCCACAATACCATTCGTCGCCATAACGCTGCGATGCCGGTAAAATCTCCACCGACTCACCCAGTTCCTTTTTAAAATGCCCCCAAGCGCGCTGCACATGGCGAATAAGCGAGTGCGACTTATATTGTGTTGCTACCCCCACGCGACGAATACCCGAGTTTATGCAGTTTGACAGCGGAAAGTCGATAATTCTGTGTTTGCCGCCAAAATACACCGCAGGCTTGGCGCGCCAGTCGGTTAGCTCGTGCAAACGCGAGCCTCGGCCACCGGCGAGGATCAGCGCATAGGTATCACGGGTCAGATTACTAATATAGCGATTGGCATAACTGGGCATACTATTCTCCTTGGGGTGTAGTAATCGGGTTTAGGCGCCAAATCTCTTGGCTGTATTGGGCAATGGTTCGGTCGCTGGAAAACGGGCCGGATGCGGCGGTGTTAAGCACACTCATTTGCGTCCAACCTTGGTTATCCTGGTAAGCCTTGGCGACGCGCTCTTGCGCCTGGCAATAATCGGCAAAGTCGTAGCAAGTGAGCCAAGGGTCGGTGTCGCTATAGAGCGCCGCCAGAATCGAGTCGAAAATCCCCGGCTCACAGACATTGAAATGACCGCTTTTCAGCAGCGCCAAAACAGCACTTAAATTCTTATCACCGGCGATAGTGTCGCGTGCATTGTAATTTTTGCGAATGGCATCAACCTGCTCAACCTCGGCGCCGAACACAAAGAAATGCTCGCCGCCAAGGGCTTCGCGCATCTCCACATTGGCGCCGTCCAGGGTGCCTATGGTAATGGCGCCGTTCATCATAAATTTCATATTGCCGGTGCCGGATGCCTCTTTCCCTGCGGTAGAGATTTGCTCGGACAGATCCGCCGCCGGACAGATGGTTTCCATGGCGGTAACATTGTAGTTAGG
Source organism: Pseudoalteromonas sp. T1lg22 (assembly GCF_002964645.1). NCBI lineage: Bacteria > Pseudomonadati > Pseudomonadota > Gammaproteobacteria > Alteromonadales > Pseudoalteromonadaceae > Pseudoalteromonas > Pseudoalteromonas sp. T1lg22. The sequence continues at coordinate 122,821 of NZ_PQBY01000008.1, read as the reverse complement.
CAAAAATGCCACCCTGAGCCAGGGCTTGGCTTTGGCATCATCATTGATGGTCGCCGCTACATTGCTGATCAACTTAATAAGCTGTTTGGCCATAAAATATCCCGGCGCCGCCTTACCGCCAATGAGTACGCAACGCGGCACCATATTGTCGGTATCGCCATCGCAGATGCGCCGATACAGATGAATAACATGAAGGATATTAAGCAGCTGGCGTTTATATTCATGAATACGCTTAACCTGAACGTCAAACAGCATATTGGCGTCAAATTCCACGCCGCACTGCGACTGCACCAGGGCGCACAGGCGCTGCTTATTGGCTTGCTTAACCTCTTGCCACTGGGCCAGCAACTGTGGCTCATCGTAATAACGGCGCAGTTTACTGATCTCGCTAAAGTCATCCTGCCAGTGTGCGCCAATCTTACTGGTGATCAGCGCCGCCAATTGCGGGTTACAGTGCATCAACCAACGTCTGGGGGTCACACCATTGGTCTTGTTATTGAATTTATGTGCCCATAACTCGTAGAAGTTTTTAAACAGGTTTTGCCTGAGTAACTCACTGTGCATCGCGGCAACGCCATTGACCGAGAAGCTGCCAACAATGGCCAGATACGCCATTCGCACCTGTGGCTCTGTGCCCTCCTCGATTAACGACATTTCCCTTTGCTTGTCGTTATTGCCGGGCCAACGTTTTGCCACTTCTATTAAGAAACGGGCATTGATTTCATAGATGATCTCAAGCAGGCGCGGCAATAGACGGGCAAACAGGGCTACCGACCATTTTTCCAAGGCTTCCGGCAGCAAGGTGTGGTTGGTGTAGGCCATGGTTTGTGTGGTGATGTCCCAGGCCTGCTGCCAATCGAGCTCGTGCTCATCAATGAGCAAACGCATCAGCTCGGCCACGGCTATGCTGGGATGGGTGTCATTAAGCTGGAATACGTGATAATCGGCAAACTCGGTGAAATCATCGCCGCGGCGCTCAACCCATTGTTTTATTTTGTCCTGCAAGGACGCACTGCAGAGGAAATATTGCTGACGCAGGCGCAATTCCTTGCCGTTTTCCGAGGCATCATTGGGGTACAGCACCATGGAGATTTGTTCGGCCAGGTTTTTCTTCGCCACCGCCTCGGCATAACCACCGGCATTAAATTCACTTAAATCGAATTCATCGGTGGCTTCACTTTTCCACAACCTGAGGGTGTTGACCACGTCATTGCCATTACCGGGCACAGGCACATCATAAGGCACGGCAAAAACATCATGGGTGTCTACCCACACGCGATGGCTGCGCCCCTTGGCATCCTTAAATACCTCAACATGGCCGAAGAACTTCACCCGCACCGTTTGGTCCGGTGCCGGCAGCTCCCAGGGGTGGCCCTCATGCAGCCAGTGATCTGGTTGCTCAACCTGATAGCCATTATCCAAACGCTGGTTGAACATGCCATATTCATAGCGAATGCCATAGCCGGTGACTGGCAGGGCCATGGCCGCACAACTATCGAGAAAACACGCCGCAAGGCGTCCCAGGCCACCATTTCCTAGGCCTGCGTCATGCTCAGCATCGGCCACATGTTCAAGCTCGGCGCAATAGTTTGCCAGTGCGGCCCTGACCTCATCGGCCAAATCGAGATTTAAAATGGCGTTATTGAGGCTGCGACCAATCAGAAATTCCAAGGATAAATAAGACACGCTGCGTTTATCGGCATTATCATTGCGGGTATGGCGCATGCGAGCCACCAATCTATCTCGTATGGTCAGCGCCAATGCCTGATAAAGATAATGCTGGGATTCGCCGACCTTGTCACGGCCCAGGGTGTAATGCAGATGCCGGGCTAGATCAACGGCCAGGGTTTGGCTGTCGAGCAAGGGGGCTTCTTGCCAATCATAGGGTTGGCATTGGGGTGCAGGTTTAGTCATGCTGAAGGTCTCACTATTTGCGGCCATGGAATATTGCTAAACACCCAGCTGGAGCCGGGGCTTAAGGTAAATTTGTCGCCTTGATGCATTGCTGGCATGGCGCTGCCGTAACCCTGGGTATCACAGTCACTGCTGAGCACACAGTGCCAACGCCCGCGCTCCTCCGTAAGCGCCTCTGAGCACAAGCCCAAGGGCGGCAAACACAACTCACACTCGCTGCCACCACGGTGCAACACTAAGGTCAGACACTGCTGGCGGTCATTGTCGATCAGGGTGTAGATCAGGGTATGCAAACTGGTATCGTGCCAATCCTGGGTTTGCATCTGGCGGCCATCGGGACGATACCAAAGCACAGTAAAGCGGGGATCATCCGGATGGATATGCCTGTCGAGCGTGAAAATGGCGAAGTAGCGGCGCACCGTCAGTAGTTCGCTGATAAAACTCGCCAAGGGATGATGGCTGTTGTAGTCGTGCCAGGCCAACCAGCTAATGGCGTTGTCCTGACAGTAAGCATTATTGTTGCCGCCCTGAGTATGGCCCAGCTCACTGCCGGCGCTGAGCATGGGCACGCCTTTAGAAAGTAAGAGGCTAAGCAGCAGGTTCTTTTGTGCCTTAAGGCGGCGTGCCTTGATTTGCGGGTCCTGGCTATGACCTTCAACACCATAATTACAGCTGTAGTTGGCACTGTGACCATCACGGTTGTGCTCGCCATTAGCCTGATTATGTTTGTGTTCATAACTGACCAAGTCGGCCAAGGTAAAACCGTCGTGACTGACGATAAAATTAATGCTGCTGCTCGGGGGACGATTGACGAAAATATCCGCCGAGCCATGCAGGCGTTTGGCCAGCAGCCCCAGCATATCCGCATCACCGCGCCAAAAACGGCGCACCACATCGCGGTACTGATCGTTCCATTCCCGCCAGGGCGGCGCAAAAGCACCGAGCTGATAGCCGCCCGGGCCTATATCCCAAGGCTCAGCAATCACCTTGGCACGGCGCAATACAGGGTCTTGAGCAAGACATTGAAAGAAACTGTGGGCGGCTTTAAACCCCCGTTTATCGCGACCAAGAATGGGCGCTAAATCAAAGCGAAAACCATCAACACCCAGCACCTGATACCAGTATCGCAGGCTATCGAGCACTAATTGCAAGGTTTGTGGGCGCTCCAGCGCCAGGGTGTTGCCGCAGCCGGTGTCATTAATGTATTGACCCTCAGCATCAAGACGGTAGTACACCTGATTATCAAAACCGCGCAAATGGCAGCAAGGTCCGAGTAAGGCGCCTTCACTACTGTGGTTGTAAACCACATCGACTATCACCTCCAGTCCATGGCGATGCAAGGTGGCAACCATTTCAGTAAACTCATGCGTGGGATTATCCAGGGCATACCCCTTATGGGGCGCAAAATAGCTTAAGGTGTTGTAACCCCAATAATTGCTCAGCTCCAAGGGCGCTAAAAATGGCTCGCTAATAAACTGCTGCACCGGCATCAGCTCAACAGAGGTGACGCCAAGCGCCTTTATATGCTCGATAAAGGCATCTTCGCTCAGAGCCGAAAAGGTGCCCCTTTTGGCGGCGCTGATACCCGGGTGACGCGCTGACCAACCCTTAACATGGCACTCATAAATAACGGTTTGCGACCAAGGGATCTGCGGGCGCTTCCCGGCATAGGGAGTTCCCTGAAAGACCTTGGATTTAGGCATAAGATGAGCGTTATCCAAAGGGCACAATACCCCCTGCTCGTCTATGGCACGATGGCGCACACTGGGCTGAAACTCGCCATAAAGCGCGTAGCTATAGGGGTCGATAAGGAGTTTATTGGCGTTATAGAGTTGCCCCTTGTGGGGCGCAAATGGACCATGAACCCGGTAACCGTAGAGCTGACCTTCATAAATCCCATCGATTTGCACGCACCAAAGTCCGGCTTCACCGCGATACAGCTCCACCCGAGCCACTTCGCTATGGCCGGAATTATCATACAGGCACAGGGACACGGACTCGGCATGCTCGGCAAAGACGCAGAAATTCACGCCTTCGGCGTTGACCGAGGCGCCCAAGATATCTGTGTTGCCGTTACGGGTTAGCCACTGCATCCGCATCGCACTCCCACAACAAATAAATGCTGGCCAGAGGCCCCAGACTTAATTGCAGCGAATAAGACTCCTGCAACCAGGGCACGGGCTCGGCCTCAATAAACGTATTTTCATCCTCAATAACGGCTACACCACTGCCGTCATAGGCTTGGTCGTCGCTGTTAAGTAACACCCTGTATTTGCCCGCTGCAGGCACGGGTAAGCGAAAATCATGGTGCACCTGAGGAGTAAAGTTATGCACGCAAATCACCTTTTGGCCGCCATCCTTAGCCGTGCGCACAAAGCTGAAAATACTGTGGGCACTGTTATCGCCATCAAGCCAGGTAAAGCCGCTGGGGTCGCGGTCGTTATCGTGCAAGGCCCGGTATTGGCGATACACCAGGTTTAAATCACGCACCCAGTCCTGGATACCTTGATGACTGGCGTGCACCAGTAAATCCCATTGCAAGGAATTGTCATGGTTCCACTCGTCATGCTGAGCAAACTCACCGCCCATAAAGAGAAGTTTTTTACCCGGGTGAGCCCACATAAAGCCGTAATAGGCGCGCAGGTTAGCGAATTTCTGCCACAGATCACCGGGCATCTTATGTAACAACGAGCCTTTGCCGTGTACCACCTCGTCGTGGCTCAGCGGCAAAATAAAGTTTTCGCTAAAGGCATAGACCAGCGAGAAGGTCATTTCATGGTGATGATATTGGCGATAGATGGGGTCAAGCTGCATATATTTGAGCGAGTCGTTCATCCAGCCCATATTCCATTTATAACCAAAACCCAGGCCTCCATGCTCTACGCTGTTAGTGACCCCGGGCCAGGCGGTGGACTCTTCCGCCACCATCATGATCCCCTGATTGCGGGCATAGCAAACGCTGTTGATCTGCTGCAAACAATCTATGGCGCCGAGGTTTTCGCGACCACCAAATTTATTCGCCAGCCATTGACCGTTTTGCCGGCTGTAATCTAGGTATAGCATGGAAGCGACGGCATCTACACGCAGGCCATCCACGGCAAATTGCTCCAGCCAGTAAGTGGCATTTGACACCAAGAAGCTGCGCACCTCCTGGCGGTCATAATTGTAAATATAGGTGTGCCAATCCGGATGGAAGCCTTGGCGGGTATCCGCATGCTCATACAAGTGGGTGCCGTCAAAACGGGCCAGACCATGGCTGTCACCGGGAAAGTGACCGGGCACCCAATCGAGCAGCAGGCCGATACCCGCAGCGCGGCACTGGGCACAAAAGTAAGCAAAGTCCTCGGCACTGCCAAAGCGCGCACTCGGTGCAAACAGGCCTATACCCTGATAGCCCCAGGAGCCGTCGAAGGGATATTCGCTGATCGGCATCAATTGAATATGGGTAAAGCCCATTTCTTCTACATAGGGCAGCAACTGCTCCGCCAGTTGACGATAGGTTAAATACTCATTGTTTTCACCGCGGCGCCAGGAGCCCAGGTGCACCTCATAGATGCTAATGGCCGCATCAATGGCATTGCGCTCGCTGCGCTGCTGATAATAATCTGGGCTGAGCGGCACAAGTGTTGGTATTTGCGCAACTACCGAAGCGGTGGCCGGCGGTTTTTCCATGGCCAGCGCATAAGGGTCGGCTTTTACCAGGTGCTCGCCCAGCGCGCTGTAAATGGAGAATTTATAACAGCTGCCCACTGGCACTGAGGGAATAAAAATGGCCCATACGCCGCTGTCATCAACACGACTTAGGGGGTGTTGACGCTTATCCCAATGGTTAAAATCGCCAATCACGCTGACCGCCTGAGCATTAGGTGCCCAGACACTAAAGCGTACGCCACTAATTCCGTCGATATCCATGGGGTGCGCGCCTAAATGACGCTGCGCCTGCTGCTCTTGGCCCTGGCGAAAGTAAAAAAGGTCGGCGGCACTCAATCCCAGCCCCAGGCTAAACACATCCGCTTCCTGGCGCTCTAAATGCGGGTAACGAACTTGCAGCTCATAAGGTTCGAATTGCGCCTGGCTGGGCGCCAAAAACAGATCCGAATCGCCATAACGCTGTGCCTGAATTGTGCCCGATGCACACACCACAGCCACGGATTCGGCGCCGGGTTTATAGGCAAGGATAAACCAGGCCCCCTCGATACACTGATGACCCAATAGCTGGCGTGGCTCGCCCACTTTAGCCTGCTCAAGGGCCGCGAGGGCTGCATCTAAATTAACCGGAAACTCTACTTTCTTTGCGCTACGTGCCATTTCTAGTTCTACCTAATTGCTGAAGAAGGGACGCCCGACGCGCCAAAATCGCACCGCCCTGGGTGCTTAGTTGTCGCCGCCAATTGGGATATTGAGTATGGGTGCCGGGAACATTAACCGCCACCTGCTGGTTATCCAGGTCGTCCAGTTGCAGGGTCAGCAAGCGGCTAGGCCCTTTGGCCAACACCCGACACAAGGCCGCATATACTTCCTCACTTGTGGATTCTTGACTGTGAACCTGGTTATGCTTAGCGAGCAGCGCTAACAACTGCTCACGCAGCAGCTGCCTTTGGCGATATAAATCTTGTACTTGCTCTACACTAACGAGCTGCAGTTTTTGCGCCTGTTCGATATCACCACCTTGCCACCAGGCGGCGAAGGGCGGCAAATCGTGATTGCTTATCATCAAGAGGGTCTGCTCGGGCAAATGCTCAGGCGCCCAAAAGCCATGCTGGTCGCGACAAAAATAGAAGACGGTATTGGTAAGCACTTGAGATTGGGCCAGCGCTGTTTGCACCTGCGGCGGTACCACACCCAGGTCTTCGCCAATCACAGCGCAGCGATATTGATGACTGAGGATTTTCACCGCTGCCAGCAACTCTTCAAATGGGTAATACACATAGCAGCCCTGTTGCTCGCCCTCTTTTCCTGCTTGCTCTGACAGGCACCACCATAAACGACGCAGCGCCATCACATGGTCGATACGCAGCGCCCCAACATCGCGCATATTGGCGCCAAGCAGGCTTTTAAAGTAGCCAAAGTGCTCCCTTGCCATGCGTTTGGGGTGAAGTGCCGGCATGCCCCAGTTTTGTCCTTGACGGGCAAAGGGATCCGGCGGCGCGCCTATCTCGGCGCCCTGAGTAAAGTGCGATTGATACTGGCGATATTCGCCGCTAGCGCGCGTAACACCCACGGCCAAGTCGTTAATAAGCCCTATGCGCATGCCGCTGGTGATGGCCAGTTGCTGGCAATGTTTGCGTTGCAACCAGGCCTGCCACTGCCAATATTCATCCTGTTCACTGCTGTAGGTTGGCAAGGTATCCAGAGCATCGCGCTGGGCGTATTGAAAATGCTTAAAGGCGCGACGACGCTCATCACAGGCGGATGCACAAAAATTCGTATAGAGACGCTGGAGCAAGGGCCATTTCAAGGCATACACCTGCTCGTAATCGAGCCAGGGGGCACTGGCAAGGCTTTGATATTGTTCATGCGCCTCGCTCAAGGCTTGGCGAAGCCCTTGATCGCAATCTTCACTGAGTTCGATACTGATATAAAGGGGGTGTAATAACAACCGACTCACAGGGCTATAAGGGCTGGCGGCCTTTGCGTCTTTGGTGTCGAGCAGGTGTAACGGGTTGAGCAGCAGATAATCTATCCCCTGCTCTGCGGCGGCAACAACTATGGCGGCTAAATCAGAAAAGTCGCCGATGCCGACACCGCGCTCGCTTGTCAGGGTGTACAGACCAAAGGACAAACCCAGCAGCTTTGGCGCCGCCACATTTGTGGACTTTGTAAAACAAGGAACCTGATAGCTGTGTGTAGGCACCCACCATAATTGGGTATCTGCAACTTGCTCGCCTATTGTCACCTGGGCATCATAAAACCCGGGTGCAAGCCAGTTTAACGGCAAGCTAAAGGCCAGTTGCACATAACTCTCATGGTCGAGGCAGTAGTCGCCGACAATCTCACCCTTGGCCAATGACCAATCCAGGTGTTTGTCGCTGTCACTTAACAGCAAATGCACACTCGCCTGGTTGTCTTGATACAAAGATTGAGGCACCCGCACCAAAAGGCGCGGCCGCTGCTCATGCACCAGGCTGGTGTTATCTACCAATTGCAGCCAAGGCGCGGCGTCCAGGCGAAAATTAAGCTGGGCCAGCGCCGCTAAATCCGCGCCGTCCACACCCATGGCCGTCAGGGCTTGGCTGCGCACCGCATCACTAAAGCGCAGCAACTCGCCTTCATAGCTATGGTATTCATAGCCAACACCCATGAGGTAACAGGCCTGCGCGAAGACATCCACGGCACTAACCTAAGTAAGTCGAAACAACGCTATTGTCAGTGCCAAAATCATTGGCAACATAGGCATCGGCCTGATGGTCGTTATCCCACTGCTCGTCGTTGATCAAATAGCGAAAGTGAAACTCGCTGTTTTTCGGTAAGCGCAGCTTGGTACGAAATAACTGATCCTTCTTCGAATATTGCATCGCCAGCGGTTGCCACTGATTAAACTCGGCGACTAAGGCCACAGCTTCGGCATCCGGATGCATATATTCAAAGGTGACTTCTGCTTCTTCTTTGGTTTTAAAAAAACGTTTTTTTAGCATAGCTGGGCTCCAAATAAGGTTGAATATTCGATCGCCACATCAATGTGCCATGGATACTGCTAAGCAAATCGGTGTGTTTTGCAAAGTTTGAATTAGGCTAGCAGCCTAATATGGACGCTTTATTACAGTGCAAGCCGAGCGCCAAAATAGTGCAATTTTGGTTGTTAACCCCGAATTTACTACGTCCTAGCAGATCCATCGCATAAACAATGCCAACTGTTAGCAAGCGCAGAACACCTTTGTTAGATAAATGTACACAAAATGTGTTTTAGCCCCGTAGATAGCATTTAAAAGCAAGGTGGGTAAAAAGCTAACTCTCTGTGCGTTAAGTGAAAATTCATTTATACTACAAATTCTCATCCTAAATCATGACCCTGTGCTAGGCTTAAAGGTGAATCAAAATGCGAGCACACCACATGGAAAGACCACTTTTGTCAAAACTTAATGCCTTGAAAGTGTTTGTATTATTTGCCGTATTAGGGACAACATTTGCAGTTCAGGCACAATCCACCATCTATCACTACTACAACCAACAAGGGATCGCGGTTTTCACCGATGCCAAGCCCAAGGTTAAAGGCTTTGAGGTTGTAGAATTAAAATGTGACCAGTGCGATCAGCAACTAGCAGCCTGGCACAGAACCCCACTGTATACAGATAAATATCATCAGCACCTAGTCGCCGCAGCGAAAGAGAACGGCATCGACCTGGCGCTGCTCAAGGCCATAGTACATGCCGAGTCTAACTTTAACCCCAAGGCCGAATCCAACAGGGGAGCCAAGGGCTTAATGCAGCTTATGCCCCTGCTGATAAAAGAGTTCAATATTAACGACCCTTTCGATCCGGCAGAAAATATTGCCGCTGGCAGCGCCTACTTTGCCCATTTGTTAAAACGTTTTAAGGGCAACGCCAAACTCGCGGCCGCAGCCTATAATGCTGGCCCCAGCAGAGTGGTGCACTATGGCGGCGTGCCGCCGTTTAAACAAACCCGCGCTTTTGTTCAGCGCATAGATATTTTGCGTAATCGCTACCGACAGTATTCTGAGGAGCAAGAGCTGCTGGCCTCGCAATTAATGGTGAAAAATGACACACTGGAGCAATCTGTTACTTCACCTTAAGTTCTCGTAAACCTATGCTAAAGATTATCCGTTGGTGCCGTAATTACCTGCGCTTATGTGTGTTTTTTATTGCCGCCTTGGTTGGCCTACAGGTGCCAGGATTTAAAGATGATTATGGACATGCGCTGCGCGCGGCAATGGTTGAAACCAACGCCGCCGTAGCGCCTTTTAAGGAAGATGCCGTACAATTTTTTGGCGGTTCCCTCTCCCAGTTGTTAGCGCATTATCAACAAAGCAACGACCCTGTGTATGCCAAAGGTGGCGATAATCTTGCCACACTGTTACAGCGTAGTAACACCTTGGAATTGGCCCTTGAAGAGTTTAGCCAACACCCCTACCTGCACCTGGTTCGCTCCCCGGTGCAAAGCATAGGAACTCAGGTCTGGCATAATTACACGCCGCAAATCCAGCTTAACCTTGAAGCCCTGGCCAGCGCGGTCATTTTTGCCCTAATAGTCAGTTGGACGATTGAGGCCTTGTTTGTGTTAATGGTGCTGGCACTTATGCGTATCGGCCGTATGCTCCGCCCTGCGCGGAGCCAATCCTAGGGTCTGTTGACCTTTGTTGTTTGTTTCTGCAGCAGTTTGTAGTGTATTTATACAAGGCGGCACATGTGTGGTGTAGTTATTCTACATAAACATGTAACAACACAGTAGAAATGCGCTACAAGCGCTGCCCTGCGGGTTCATCTAAACGCATCCTGCTCTGTGTTACTCGCTATGAACATAGGCGAGCAAGACCGAAGCAATGCTTCGCAGCTTAGCGAGGTGAGCGCATGGATGCGCGATGTAACCAAGCTTCACGGATGAATTAAACCACATAAATCAGTGATGACATTCATCAGAATGCGTTTAGATTGAACATAAAGTAAACCGCAAAGATAAACAGACCCTAGATAAAAAGGGCTTAGAGAGCGCCTAGAAAAGGAGTTCATGCCTTAAGCTAGTTTAAATGATCCACCAGCCAGGCATTTTCGGTGCGCCCAAACTCAGTTTCTTGTTGCAATTGCCGCAGCGCTAAACTCAATTCACCTTGCACCTGCTCACCAATTCGCTGCGCTTGCTTTTTCAAGATGCGGCAATTACCTATCTGAGGCAGTGCCGCCAATTTTTGGTCGAGACGCTCGGCGGCGGCGATGATCATCAAGCCCTGCTTACGTTGATATTCGGCCAGATGCGGATACCAGCGCGACCAAAGTTGCTTTACCGCTTCACTGTAGCTATCGAGCCTGGGTAAGGTGTATTCAATTTCCACCGTCGTTGTTAACTTCTCCACTTGGCACTGACGAGTCCGGCCATTAAATAAAAACTCCCAGCCAATCTGATGCTGGATATGACCATGCTCTACCTTACCATCACGCTTAACCGGGGACGCGGCATCCAAAGTATTCAGTAACTCACCAAGCACATCGGCGTAAACGGGATAATTTTGTGTACTCTGCCTGACATCAAGTTTGCCGTAGGCTGGCAGAGATAAAAACATAACTACAAGAATAAGACGCACACTACTTCCTAGGTCACGGCCACTGCATACGACCGCAACACCATTCTTTATGCTAAAAAATTAGGGAAGCTTATATCATTGTTACATAACAGAATAATGACAGTATTCAGTTAGTTGCTCTCTTTGGGCGGATATTCCTCATAACCCGGTAACAAGGCAATGTATTGCTGCCACCCTTGTTGGCGCGAAGTAAAAATATGGGCATTGGGCTGGGGCAGCTCACCATTGTCGACACTGCCGGCGGGCACCATCACCACTCCCCGCTCCTCCACAAGCAAAGGCAATGATGAACCACATACGCTGCAAAAACACTTTTCATGGCGGCTGTCGTCAACACGATAACGAGTCAATAAATGTTCGCCACGTAACCAATCAAGCTGGGCCGCATCCATAAAAACGATGGCACCATGAGCCGAGCCTGTGCTTTTTTGGCAGCGGTGACAATGGCAAAGATAAAAACCGCACACCTCACCGCTGACGCTGTAGCTGGCGCCACCACATAGGCAGCTTCCGTGTAATTCCATAAATATCTCCTGGTTAATTATTATTCACGTCCTAGCAAAGTGTAGCCCATGGTTTGCGGGTGTGAGAGGCTATGTAATAATGACGAAAAAGATAAGTAACATGTAGGGTTAGATGATTGCATCTAGAGTTACATGCAGAGCCCGTCGATAGCTCCTAGAGATAATAAACCTAAGTTTTTAGTGCCTAGGTTTTAGGTTCAATTTGCTGCTGGCGCTGAAATCATAATTAGCTTAATTCACAGTAACCTTAATTCTTGCTGCCTTTTGTTCAAAGATAAGGCTCTGATACAGGGCAAGGAATCTAGCCTGATCGAGTAAAGCCAATTGCTGAGCTATTTCTTCTCGAGCGGCAAAGCCACCGATAACTTCCTCATTCAGCACAGCTTGATGTTTATGCACATTAGCAAAGGGGGTTAACAGCGCGGTACGCACCGAGGCTCTCATCTTGTTGAAATCACCTTCATCCATGTTCTTTAGGCTCTCATGATAACCTGCCAAGAACACGGAAACTTCGCTGCAAAGCTGTTTAGAATCATAATTTGGTGACTGTACCTGGAAGGATAAAAACGGTCCTCCCCACCCTTTTATTAGTTCAGCAGAAACAAAGTAACCAAGCTGCTTTTTACTGCGCAGTTCGTTATAAAAATCTTTACGTATTATGGCGCTCAATAGGTACGCAAAGGCAGGATTATCCCGTAAATCAACGGTAAGGGCACAAACGCCATCATCATAACTGCTATTTAAACTATGACTTGTTTTTAGTTCGAGTTTTGGTGAAAGAGCTTTAAACTCCTTGGGCTCTAACGAGCTGGTATTGAAGTACCGAGCCAGGTGTTTCTGGTTAAAGTCACCAATTAGCACCGCTCTAAGTTTATAGTTTGCTGGCTGCAAATGATGCCACTGGGTGTAGTCGTCAAAAGTAACACGGCGCAAATAATCCAGCGAGCCGTTGGTAAGGGAAAACCGCGCTTTCACTACATCCTGTATGCGCCTTCTGACTCTGGACTCCAGGCTCCCTTGCAAAATACCGTCAACTGCAGCCAAGCTTGCTTCCCTGGCGCGGTTAAATTCAGGCTGTGACACTTCATTACTGTAGACTTGGTGCAAAATGGTGTTAATGATCTTTTCAAAATGCACTGAATTACCTGATACATCTATTTTGTAGCCTTGAGATGTTGCGCTGATCCTCACTTTATAGCCCGCGCTTTGGGCATGATAGAGAAAGTCGCTTAATTCAAACATGAGCGCTTTGGTCTTGATAACCCTGTTCAGGTAGGACGCCTCATCAGCTTCCAAATCTTCGCGAAATGCAAAAATACTCAAAGAAGAAATGACCTCAGCCTGATGTGAACCACTCTCAACCCATATATCTAAATCATGCCCCTGAAAGTAGCGTTTTTCAGATAACGTCGACTCGGGTCGAGCTGGGGTTTGACTGTACTCGGGATTAAGAAAGGGATTGGCCTGTGGCAGCGAATAAGCTGTTTTATTCTCAAGGTCGTTCTTTATAAGCTTTATATTTTTGAGCTTATATTGGAGTTTATAGATAGGCGATATCTTGTCTGTATTCGCCTCGGGAGATGTTTTAACAATCAAAGCATTCTCCGTGGATAAGAACCCCTTAAATTTATTGATGTCATCCGAGGTAACATACTGCGGTTTGTAGAGTTTTGACTCATCTATCCACGCATTTACGGGAAGATAGAACATCCTTTCGTTAATCAAAGACGCTCTGTCGCCCGGTTCAATATCCAATTCTTGGCGAGCACTCAGTTGTGCTTGATATTTCAATTCCAGAAAATACCGCAAAAGCTCTTCAGAGTGTTGTAGGTAAGCAATATAGGTAAATAGCTCGTTGACGATTAAATCAGTATTCTGTAAGCCTTTGTCAGTCAACTTTAAATACACATCAAGCAGACCGTAGTCAGCGTCACCCAATAAATTCACGTTAAGCGAAGTGATCAAGCCCTGATCATACAGGTGCTGATACAAAGAGCCTTGGGTTTCTGTTCCTAGATAGTTGAGGACTAACTGGTTAACTTTGTTTTTTTCATAAAAATACTTAGACGGGATTGGAAATAAAACATCTAAAGATTTCGATGTTCCTCTGGATTTCACATTAACTAAATTCAGTTTTGGGCGCTCCCAGACCAAGCCCTTATCTGATCTATTGTTTGCAAGCCCTTTTCTAATTATCGAAAGCTCCTCTAGCGCTACCCTCTCAAGCTCCGCTATTTGCTGGTTGGAATAAAGCACCACCTTTATATTGGTACCAACATAGTACGTTTGATGAAAGTTAACTAACTCTTGTTGTAGGTTGTCTGGGAATTTATCAAATATGCTTTTATTACCAACATCAAACTTAGCGGCAGTATGACCTTCTTTCATTCTTCCCTTGATGACTTCAAGGGTGCCACGCCACTCATCCATCGATTTCCCCGAAAACTCGTCATCCACAGCCTTTATTACCGTTGTCATGATGCTGTCATTGATAATCGGGTTTTCAATTGCATCGGCGAGTCTATTTACCGCCGACTCAAACTCGCTGTTATTAACTTGAAAGTGGTATCGGGTGTGATCCGTTCTTGTTGAACCGTTTGACCAACCATTGTGCTTTTTAAAGTAATGATTGAATGAACCTAGTTGAGGATATTCTTTGCTCCCTAAGAGTACGGCGTGCTCTAGCAAATGCGCAAGCCCAGCTAGATGTTCGGGATCATCACCCGAACCCGCTTGAACTATCAAAGATGCAGCCGAGACAGGCGCCACAGGATCTGAGATTAAATAGACTTCAACACCGTTAGCCAAAGTGAGTTGTTTATAACTTTCTTCGGCAAAAGCCGGCCCTGAAAGATATAGTGCGATAAGGAGGAAAACGACAAACAAACCTTTATTCGCTTTAACATTGTGTATCCCTGTCATCCTTGAAACTTCCTAAATCTCTTATTGTCACTTCGCTTGCTAAAGGCTTACCTGGCGCTATCCAGCTAACCGAGGGTAAGGCTCTAAGTTAACTAGAATTATTATATTGGGAATGGGTGCCTTACTTACTAGCCTAGCTGGTAATAATTGACATTTAACGTATTAAAATATTTGACTCTGTAATTGGTGTCACTATTACGCCATAGAAAGTTCCATTTTCCTCAAGAATTCTCAGTACACCGCCATGCGTATTGTTATTACATGAATCTGAAGATGAAAGTTCAGATAATGCGGTCTTTACTGACGACTTGTCTCTGGACTCGAACATAACACCGCAGATCATATCTGAGCATTGCATATCATTAATAAATATACCGTCAGCTTCGGTAGCGTAATTTACAATTTCTTGATTAAGATTTTCCATAACATCCACCGAACGAGCTTGGGTCATTGTGTTAGGCAAGCTAGATATAAACCAAGATAACTGCTCTCTATCCATTGAGTCGATGGGAGCCGAGTCCATGTAGAGTTTTCCATCCGCTTCAGTAATCAATTCATCAAAACTATCAAGACTAGGCTTAACTTGGTCTTTGGTTTGAATGTCGTTATCTTCTGGCTTTAGCTGGTGTTGTTCCTCGCTATTTACTTTTTGAAGCGTCGATAAACTGCCATCCTGAGTATCTTCGATTAAAAGCTCTGAGCTCCTGGCATTATCTTTATGAGTCGATTGCATATTTGAACTTAAATCCTGTTCAACAATATTCAAAGCAACCGGCGGCTGTTCATTGAACTCAAAAGCGATTAAAAACACTAATGCAACTAATAAAAGTGAAGCTAGAATAACGGCTGGTGTTTTACGGTTCATTAATACTTCCTTATATGAAATGAGAAAACATGATAATACAGCGTAACTTATCATGTATCTTTTTAAGAGCGGCTTATTCTATCTTGTCCGCTTCTTCAATAAGCATTCCTACTTTACGCCCAATGCGTCTGTGACATTTCCATCACCGTCCACACCACATGCATTCCGACACTTAAATGTTCCATTGCTTGTTGGTAGCAATAATGCCGACAGTTAATAAGATACTTTTATAATTTTCATCATTATCTACTTGATAATCAGCGTTTAACATTTCAACATATCAATTTATTGTCAATAGACATCATTGATAAAGTTAATACTTTGACGGTTTTTTATTGCGTTTAACTGTAATCCCACCAATCCAGAGTTGCTTCACTAATTTGTATGCGGCAGGCATATTATGAGTCGCTGATAATATCACTGCTTGCTAATCCCACCGCCAAGCACAACTCCACACTTTGTGACTATGACTTGCTATGTAATAATGACGGAAATCATAAGTAACATGCAGTTACGCGGTTACAGACAAGTTAGGCGAAAGGATCGACAATGGCGCATAACGACAACGACCAGCCCACAATCTACTGGCACGACTATGAGACTTGGGGGGCGAACCCGCAAAAAGACAGGCCGAGCCAGTTTGCCGGTATTCGTACCGATCTCGATCTGAATATTATCGGCGAGCCGCTGATTGAATACTGTCGTCCGGCGCCGGATTATTTGCCTCACCCAGAGGCCTGTTTAGTTACCGGCATTACCCCGCAACATGCGCTGCGCCACGGTCTAAGTGAGGCGGAATTTATCGCCAAGATCCACGAAGAATTCAGCCAGCCCAACACCTGTGTGGCCGGTTATAACAGTATTCGTTTCGATGATGAGGTCACTCGCTACACACTGTATCGTAACTTCTACGACCCCTATGCAAGAGAGTGGCAAAACGGCAATAGTCGCTGGGACATTATTGATTTGGTGCGCGCCTGCTATGCGCTGCGCCCTGAGGGTATTAACTGGCCGCGTAAGGAAGACGGCAGCGTCAGCTTTCGCCTAGAAGAACTCACCAAGGCCAACGGCATAGAGCACGCCGATGCCCACGATGCCTTAAGTGATGTTAAGGCCACCATTGCCCTGGCCAAGCTGGTTAAAGAGCGCCAGCCCAAGCTATACAACTTCTTTTTCGGCCTGCGCCATAAAAAAGCGCTGTTGCAGATGGTGGACGTATTCAATATGACGCCCCTGGTGCATACCTCGTCGCGTATTCCGGCAACGCAGGGCTGCACCACCTGGATTGCGCCCATGAGCTTTCATCCGAGCAACAAAAACGCCGTGGTCTGCTTTAACCTGACGCAAGATCCGCAGCCCTTGCTCGATTTATCCGTCGAACAGCTGCGCGAGTACCTTTATACCCGCCGTGACGAGCTGCCCGAAGGTCAGGCGCCCATCGGCTTAAAGCTGGTGCATGTAAACAAGTGCCCTATTCTCGCGCCGGCAAAAACCCTGTTGCCGGAAAAAGCCGAACGTCTGGGCATAGACAGAGAGCAATGCCTGGAGCATTTGAAGTTTTTAAAGGCGCATCCGGAGTTGCGTGACAAGGTGGCCGAAGTATTTAATGAAAGCCGTGAA
The DNA here is from genome assembly GCF_002964645.1 of Pseudoalteromonas sp. T1lg22. NCBI lineage: Bacteria > Pseudomonadati > Pseudomonadota > Gammaproteobacteria > Alteromonadales > Pseudoalteromonadaceae > Pseudoalteromonas > Pseudoalteromonas sp. T1lg22. Next base: position 105,723 of record NZ_PQBY01000008.1, on the reverse strand, counting down.
TTTGCCGCCACCACCAATGTGGATTATCAACTATACAGTGGCTTTATCAGCAATGGCGATAAGGCCAAGTTCGATGTGATCCGCAGCACCTCACCGCTGGAGCTGGGGAACATGGAGCTGGACTTTGAAGACCCGAAATTCGCCACCATGCTGTTTCGTTATCGCGCTCGTAACTGGCCGGAAAGCCTGACCCCAGCGGAGCTGGATTCATGGCGTAAATACTGCCAGAACAAACTAATGCACGGAGAAGACAGCCCGTCTATCAATGCTCAGGACTTTATGCTCAGCCTTGAAAATCTGGTGCATGAGAACGAGGGCAATGAGCGCAATATGGCGGTGCTCAAGGCCCTGTATCATTATGCCCAAAGCCTGTAAAAACGGCCTGGGCGTAAGAGCAAACCCAGCTTAGTCGCTAGGGTTTAGCTTTTCCAAGCGCGCCAACAGGCTGGAGGTGTCGTAACGATTACCGCCGATGGCCTGTACATCGCCATAATATTGGTCAACCAAGGCCGTCAGCGCCAGGGTCGCGCCATTATTACGCGCCTCATCCAAGGCGATGCCCAAGTCTTTGCGCATCCAGTCAACGGCAAAGCCAAACTCGTATTCACCCTGCAACATGGTCTTGTAGCGGTTTTCCATCTGCCAAGAGCCTGCCGCGCCTTTAGAAATGGTCTCCACTACTTTTTCACCGTCTAAGCCGGCTTTTTTGGCAAAGTGTAAACCTTCGGCCAGACCCTGAACTACACCGGCGATACAGATCTGATTGACCATTTTACATAGCTGGCCACTGCCGATGGGACCGAGCAATTCGCTAAAACGGCTAAACGGTGCCATCACCGGCTGCACCGCGGCAAACGCTTCAGGCTCGCCGCCACACATCACGGTCAATACACCGTTTTCGGCGCCCGCTTGACCACCGGAAACCGGTGCATCGATAAAGGCCACCTGCTTTTCTTGGGCCGCTTCACCTAGTTCACGGGCCAATAGCGCCGAAGTGGTAGTATGATCGATTAAATAGCTGCCCGGCGCCATGGTCGCAAGGGCACCATCATCACCGTAAATCACGCTACGCACATCATCGTCATTGCCCACACACACGAATACAAATTCGGCGTCGCTGGCTGCCTGTGCGGGTGTTGCCGCACTGCGTCCACCGTATTGCTCAACCCATTTTTGCGCTTTTTCGGCGCTGCGGTTATACACGCAAACATCGTATCCCGCTTGTTGTAAGTGACCCGCCATGGGATAGCCCATAACCCCTAGACCGATAAAGGTACATTTTTTTGACATATTTCTGACCTATTTGCCTGCTAGCCTCGAAAAAACGCACACAGTATATCAAAGGCAAAGGCTAAAAACGTCTGGTTTTAGCAAGGGAGCACTCAATGGATAGTATTTACCATTTCAACGCCACACTTATCGACGGCCAACCCTATTCATTCAAACAATTACAAGGACGTGTGGTGCTGATCGTCAACACCGCCAGCAGCTGTAACTTCACCCACCAGTACGGCGCACTGGAGCGCGTGTATCAAGACTATAAACATCAGGGGCTGGTTATTCTTGGCTTCCCCTGCAATCAATTTGGGCGTCATGAAATTGCCGATAACGTCACCATAAAACAATTTTGTGAAAACACCTTTAATGTGAGCTTTCCTCTGTTTAGCAAAGTGATGGTCAATGGTCCGGACGCCCACCCTCTGTTTAACTACCTTAAAGAGCATACCCGTGGTATAGCCCAAAATCGGGCAATAAAATGGAATTTCACTAAATTTCTCATAAACTCTCAAGGACAGCTGGTAAATCGTTACGCACCACGCACCAAGCCCGATACACTTAGATCGGTAATAGAGAGTCAACTCGATGAAATTAGCCCTATTCAGCTCGCAAAGGTATGAACAAACAGCATTTAATGAACTCTGCCCAACAGATGTCGATATCCAATATTTCGATGTCAGCCTTAATGCCCATACCTGCTCCCTCAGCAAAGGCTTTGATGCCGTTTGTGTATTCGTCAACGACACCCTAAGCGCTGAGGTCATAGCCAGGCTGGCCGATTATGGTGTCGGCCTAATTTTACTGCGCTGTGCCGGTTTTAATAATGTCGATTTGGCGGCGGCGAAAAAGCACAAGATTGCCGTAGCCCGGGTGCCCGCCTACAGCCCGGAGGCCGTGGCCGAGCATTCCATCGCGCTGATCTTAACCCTGTCGCGTAAAATTCATAAGGCCTATAACCGGGTGCGGGAGGAGAACTTTGACCTCAACGGCCTGCTTGGCTTTAACCTGCACAATAAAACCGTGGGTCTTATCGGCTGCGGTAAAATCGGCCAGGCCATGGTGAGGATTTTAAACGGCTTTGGCGCCAAGGTATTGGTATGCGACCCCGCCAGCCCTAAAGGTGCCTTTACCCTAGTGCAGCAAAGCGAACTGCTGGCCAACAGCGATATTATCAGCCTGCACTGCCCGCTCAACGAGCAAACCCATCATATAATCGATAAGTCCGCCCTGGCAGCAATGAAGCCCGGCGTCATGCTGATCAACACAGGACGCGGCGCCTTGCTCGATAGCAAGGCCTGTATCGGCGCCCTAAAAAGCGGAAAACTCGGTTATTTGGGTTTAGATGTGTATGAGCAGGAATCTGAATTGTTTTTTAAAGACAGATCGGAAGAAATTCTTCAAGACGATGTGTTTGCCCGCCTGCTCACCTTTAAGAATGTGTTGATCACTGGCCATCAGGGCTTTTTTACCCAGGAAGCACTGACACAGATAGTAGAAACCACTTACTTTAACCTCAGCCAATTCGCCAAGGGCGAGGCCCTGACCAATCAGGTACTCGATATGTAGGCCTTAAGCTTTTCAGCAGGCACAAAAAAAGGGATATGACAGCATATCCCTTTTTTCGTTCTAGTTGGCTTTGTAGGACTATTTCAGCGCTACATTAATAAACACGGCGGTCATCAAAATTGGGCACACCAAACGGATATACCACAACAGGGCTTTAATGCCCGGATGGTTCGACTCAGCCAGTTTATTGCCGCGGCTCCACACCCAGCCCAGGGTAAGGAAGTAGAACAAACCCATCAGTGGCAACTGGTACTGGGTAAAGACTTGGATCACCAAACCAAACAGCCAGTCAAAGTTCATAATGATGGTGCCTGACGCGATAGCTACCACTAAGGTCACCAAGGCAGTCGCGCGCTTGCGGTCCATATCATGATTTTCAACCAAAAAGGCCACCGGGATCTCGGTCGAAGAAATGGTTGAGGTTACAGACGCAATAGACATCAGCACGAAAAACGCTAAAGCTATCACTAGGCCCATGGCGCCCATGGCTTCAAACAGTTGCGGCAAGACCGCAAATATGAGCTGTCCTTCGCCGATCAGCTTACCGTTGGCAAAGACTTCAACGCCGTTATGGCTGGCCACAAAAATAGCTGGAACAATCAACAAACCGGCTAAAAATGCCACCGAGGTGTCGAGTGCGGCCACGCTTAAGGTTAATTTGCCAAGGTTAGCGCCGGGCTTAAGGTAGGAGCCGTAAATCATCATACAGCCCACACCTAGCGACAGGGAGAAAAACGCCTGTCCCATGGCGGCAATGATTAAGTCCGCATCCCAGACTTTATCAAAGTCGGGCTTAAGATAATGGGCAAAGCCTTCGGCCGCCCCATCAAGGGAGCCAATATAGAAGATCAGCCCCACCAAGAGCACCAGCAATAAGGGCATAAGGCGTCGCGACCAGGCCTCAATGCCGGACTTCACCCCTTGCAAAATAATGCTGGCGGTCAGCAGCAGCATCAAGGGTGTAAAGACCAGATTACGAGCCAGGGAGTCATTACTTAGAAATTCGGCGACCTTAGGCAGGTCCAGCATTTGCGCTATCGGTGCCAAGGCATGGGCCAGCATCCAACCGGCAACGATAGAATAGAAGCTCAGCATCACCACGGCGCCGCCAAGGCCAAGATAACCGGCTCCGGCACCTAGTTTTGGAGCCTTGGTATGCCAAGCACGTTTAAGCGCCTGCACCGGGTTGGCTTGCGCCGCATAGCCCAAATATAACTCGGTAAAGAGCGCCGGCAATGCCAGGGCAAAAATTACGATAAAGTAAACAAGTAAGAAGGCTCCGCCTCCGTGGTTTGCAGCTTGAGTTGGAAATCCCCATATATTTCCTAAACCCACTGCGGCGCCGGCAGCCGCCAGCACAAATCCTATGCGACTTTGAAAGCCGTCACGATTATTCGTCATTCTTATTGATATCTGTTATTGTTTTGCCGCTATTAAACCACACTTACCATTAACAAAGTAGTCGCCGCCAACCATATCGGACCATTCATCCCATGTTTAATGCAGCTTATCGCTTTCCCGCATTACCAAAGACCACGCCATCTGTGCCGATATCGGAAAAAGTCTTACTGAGCCTCAGTGCCGCCATTGAGCTCGATGAAGCCCATCTGCACCCAGGCGAACTCGAGGTGCTCAACAGGCGTAAACAACCCCAGGCCAAGCGCGAATACCTAAGTAGCCGCTATTTTATCAAGACCCTGGCACAGCGCCTGTTTCCTCAATACGCGCAGGCGCCACTGGCAAGTTGGCAGAGTGTTTTTAACGAACAGGAACGAGCCCTGCAGCTGTTTATCGACGGGCAGTTATTGGATATTAATGTGGTGATCAGTCACTCCCACGGCCATATTGCTGTTGCCATAACTCAGGGCCAGCAATCTTTATTGGGCGTGGATATCGAAAAGCGAGATGCAAACCGGCGCTTTGAAAAGCTGGCGGCGCATTTTTACCCTGAGGTGGAAGCCCGGGATATAGGCAATAACGTCGATACTTTTTTTCGAGTGTGGACGTTAAAAGAAGCCTATGCCAAGGCCGCTAAACAAAGTATCAGTACGCTGCTTAGCCAGCCTATACTACCCTTGCTTGAACGCTGCCCGGCACAGGTTTATTGTCAGCAATGGCGGCAATTTGATCTTAGTTTGATCACCGCCAAAACCGAGGTAGAAGTGATCAGGCTTGCTCCAGCAGCTGCTGGTGAATAGCCTGCACCACCTGATCCGATTGTCCTTGCTCTACCAAGAAGCACAGGTTGTGCTTTGAAGCGCCATGACAGATCAGGCGAATATCAAAGCCGCTCAGCACCCGCATTAGATTTAGCTCGCTTTGGCGCAGCTGAATCTCAGAGCCAATTAGGGCCACCAAGGCAAGATTGGTTTCCACGCTGACATGACAAAACTCACCTAAACGCTCCAGCGCTTCCTGATCAAGCTCGGGGCGACTGGCGTTCGGCGCATTATCCAGGGTAACAGCAACGCTGATCTCAGAAGTCGTGACCAGATCAACCGAAATTTTATATTCGCTGAGAATAGTAAACACCCGCGCCAAGAAACCACTGGCCAAGAGCATTTCCGGGCTTTTCAGCGTCAATAGCAGCTGGTTCTTGCGCTGAGTCACGGCCCGTACGCCGGCGATCAATTCACTACTGGGCACCTTCTCAATCCAGGTACCACCCCCTTGCGGGTCCTGGCTGGAGCCCACAAATACGCCAATACCGCTGCGCGCAGCCGGTAAAATAGTCGCCGGGTGTAATACCTTGGCGCCGAAGGTTGCCATTTCCGCGGCCTCGTCAAAGGTCAGATGGGCAATCGGCTTGGCCTTATTACACAAACGCGGATCTGTGCTGTATATACCTATTACATCGGTCCAAATATGAATATTACTGGCACCACAGGCCTCCGCCAACAGGGCCGCACTGTAGTCCGAGCCGCCACGGCCTAAGGTGGTGGTTTCACCGTATTCATCTGAGCCAATAAAGCCCTGAGTCACCACCACCTGCTCGCTAAGCAGTGGCACCAACTCAGCCTGAGCCCTAATTCGGGTTTGGGTGATATCCGGTTGCGCCTTACCAAACTGGCTGTCGGTTTTAAGTACCGAGCGCACGTCGAAGCGACTTGAGGCCACGCCTTTATCACGCAGCACCTGGGTAAATAAATACGAAGATAAACGCTCGCCGAAACTAAGCAACTCATCGCGCTGGACATTGGTTAGTGGCACGTTTTGCGTAGAGTGCGAGGCGCTGTGTTTAAAATCATTGAGGGTAGTATCGAAGCCATGGGCAAGATCCGCATCCAGACTCAGGCACTCAATAATATTGAGTTGGATGGCAATAACACCATCAATATGCGCTTGGCGCTCTTCATTGCTAAGCCCAGTTTGACACAAGGCCACCAGATGATTGGTAACCCCGGCGCTGGCACTAACAACCACGATGCGCACGTGTGAGTCGGCAGCAATAATATCGGCGCAACGGCTCATCGCTGCATGATCGGCTACTGAGGTGCCGCCGAATTTGGCGACGGTAAATTCCTGATTCATTTTCTCTCCGAGATGAAAAATAGCTTATTTTTCAAATACAATCAGGAGAACTTGGCAAGACTAAAAGAAAGGTATGTCCATTGCCAGAAGCCCTCCACCCAAACAGGTGACAGTTCCGAGGATTCAGCCTCAAGAACCGAAAGCCATTGTGACGAGCAATGTACTTCCTCGGCGATAGTCTCCCTCATAAACGGTCGTTGGCCTACGTCTGCCTCGCGTCTACTACCTAGCTATCGCACCTCTTCTGCTACAGATTTACGACATGAGCCGCAAACCCGAGCTAGGAATTTAACGTTTGGATGGCTGGATGTCAATCACCCTTAGGTCGAGCATGGGCACTTAATTTTTGCTTATACCAATTCTGTTAAGTATGTGATCAGAGATAGCGCTGGATAAATGATATGATCACAAGGCGGAATTTTTCTTATGTAGTTATTCTCGGCTTTGGCTCCTGCGCCGCTCTACCGCCTACATCCGTGTAGGCGTACATCGAAAAATTCCAACACAGTGAGCATGATATTTAGCCCGCTAGAATGATTAGCTATTTAAGTGAATTGGTATTCCTGGCCAGCAGCAAATCGCCAAGCTTAACAACACCGCCCCGCTCTAACTTTTCAATACAGGCAACAATGGCCGAATTTACGGGAGTGGCTACCCCGTGGCGCTGACCAAGTGCGACCACGGCGCCGTTGAGATAGGCGATTTCCGTTTTGCGTCCCGCCTGAATATCTTCCCACATGGACGAGCGCGCCTTGGGATCGATATCCAGCATGGCCGAAGCAAGGCGCCTAAATAACCAATTGGGTAAGCTCAACACTCGGGGCACTAAGGCAGGTTTAACCTTGGTAAATTGCGCCAGCTCAATGTTCATGGCCTTACATACCGCCAGCCATTCCTTCATGGCCGCCGCCAACACACGTCTTAGGGCTTTATTTTCCAGCTCCTGCTTGATTGGCATATCCGCCACCGCATTGAGGGCGTTATTGAGGTTTAACAGCAGCTTGCCGTAGATCACTGGCGTCATCTGCGCCTTTAATTCGCAGTTAAAGCCGTGCTCACGCAAAGTCTTGGGATATGCTCCATGCCTGGGGTTTTAGCAAATACAAATTCGCCCTCGGTGCCCTTATGAAAATGCGCGCCCTGTTGCAATACGTTAAACGGGGTAATGCCAAACACACAGGTGCGCTCCGCTAGCCTATCTTGAATTGCCTCAAAGCTACCTAGGCCATTTTGCATAAATACCAGCTCGGAAGACTTATGGGTTATAGCCAGCAGTTGGGGCAGTGCCTGGGGCAATTGATGGCACTTCAAAGTGACAAAAACCACATCAAACAGCTGCTCGCCAGGCTCTGTGATAAGCTCATCCGGCATCACAGTTTTATCCAGCCCCTGGTAGTCACTGATATGAATGCCGCCATTAGCAATAATGGCATCTTTAATCCGTGCCCGGCATATCAGGGATACATCAAGCTGTGCCGCGCTTAATAACGCGCCCAAATAGCACCCCGTTGAACCGGCACCAAAAACCGCAATACGCATACGTCACCTTTATTAATCTGGTCAATAAGTTACCTGATATGTTCATAGTGCTGTAAGTTTAAGTACGCGGCAATGCTAGGCACTGTTTTTATTGTACCAAGGTGTATTTATCAGCCCAAAAGCCTTCTTAAGCGCTCGGCAGAAACAAAAAGACCACCTGGGTTTAAGCCCAGATGGTCTTTAAAGAAAATGCGGATGCTGTCGCCGTTACACGAATGAACCCATGTAGAAAGCGCCGACATAACCCACAGAATAAGCTATCAAAAGATAGAAGCTATTACGCAGGTAGCTACCGAAGGTTAAATCGCGCACCTTGCTCATGGCGATAATACCCGCCGCCGAGCCTATTACTAACATGGAGCCACCAACACCGGTCGCATAGGTAAATGCCAGCCAGTTTTGCGTATCCATATGAATATCTGCTTTAAGCAGTGCCGCGGTTAAAGGTACGTTATCGACCGCTGCCGACAGTAGACCCATCAGGTAGTTGGCCTGACTTGGCGCTAACACCTCATACAGATGAGTAAACTGGGCCAGCACGCCCACTTCTTTTAGAGCGCCAACCAGTAACAATACACCCACGAAGAACAACAAGGTGTCGTACTCAATCTCACGGATATAGTCGATGATCTGCTTGTTTACGTCCTTTTTGCGCATCAAGAATTGCGCCGTTAGGAACATCAGCGATAGACCGAATAAAAACGTCAACAGGGGCGGAATTTGAAACAGCACACTCATGGTCAGGGTGCCGACGATTGTCGAAAGGAAAATAGCCGCTATGGTAATGTCGGTTTTTTCTATGGGTTTGCGCTCGCCTAGAGAAAAGGTCACCGTGCCGCGCATCTTCATAGATAACAAGGTCGCCAGCACCAGTACGCTAAAGGCTGCTGGAGCAATCAATAACAACAGATTGCCTATGGTCACCTTGTCGGCCAAGAAGATCATCAAGGTGGTTACGTCACCTGTGATCAGCGACACGCCGCCGGAGTTAACCGCAAAGATAATCAAGGTCGCGTATTTTACCAGCTTGCGGCCATCAAGTTTCAACGACATCACCACAGCCAGCGATACTAAGGTCGCGGTAATATTGTCGGAAATCGATGAGAATAAAAACGCAAAACCAGCAATAAGGAACATCAGCTTGCGCTCGCTAATCTTACTTGGCAGTACCCTTTGTACCAAATTTTGAATGAACCCTTTAGAGTTGAGATAGGCAACAAAGGTCATAGCCGCCATTAAAAACAGCCACAGGGTCGCTATTTCTAAAATGTTCTCATTAAGTTCATCTTTGATATGATCAAGGGAATGACCGTGAAGGGGCGAGATGAAGAGGATAATCCAGCACAAAGTGCCGAAAAAAAGCGTGGTTTTAGCCTTATTTACATGGATGACGTCTTCCACAACAATAAGCACAAACGCCACGGCAATGAGCGTCAAGATGAGCGCACTGACCATTTTGAGTATTATTCCTTGCGACAAGCGATTTAAAAAAGTACGGCTAAGTTTATTGGTGGTACAAATTACACCCAGATGTACAAATAACAAACTTAGCGATACCATGGGTTAATTGCAGACAATTACAGTCTGCAAGCGGCGCGAATTCTAACATTCATATGCCCAAGGAGCTATTACCAATTCGTTGTAAGTGACAATTTCTTTACATATTTTTTGTCAACCAAATACAACGCTTTTCGTAAAGATAATGTAACAGTGAAAAGCTATTTTCCCCTTTTGTACCTTTAGTTATAATCCCTGCCTATTGCCAAGCACAAAGAAACAACATAATGATAATAGCGAAACGCGTGCTCAATACGCTGACTGAGCTATGGCCGGTGCTTGAGACCCTGATGAAACGTTTCAAAATGGGCGACTTTAGCATCAAGGAAGTGCAAAGCATCATAAAGCAGCACTTTCCTCATTATTCCGGCGCTCAGATTTACAAAGAAACCAACCGCCTGCTTAGCCAAGACATTCTTGTTCCCTTAGCAAAATCATCGCAATTGGAAATCAACCGTGCGGTGAGTGATTTTGCCGCCTACTTATTGCAAGATGAAAGCTTGGGCGTGGCCGCTGAAATTCATGTTTTAGTGGACGACTTAGAGCGCTTAAGCGCTAAGCTCACCAAGGCGGTCGGTGATGATGATTACGGTGATATCAGTCGCTACACCCGGATTATGGATGAACGGGTACGTAAAATCGTCAAACTCTACCAGCACAATGAAAACGCCATTTACAATCTGGTTGAGCAAGCCAAGGCCAATGGTTCAAGCATGTCTCTGAGCAAGCGTTATAAGGCGGTGATTGAAGCCTTTGACGAATACATAGAACCCATGCTGGAAATGCTCGATATCAGCGGTGCCTTTCAAATTTGCTTCGACACCATTGAGCTGAGCCTTACCGAACACCTGTTGCACCTAAAACAAAGCGGCCGCGACGCCAATACCATTCGCATGTTGGAACAGCTGCGCACCCGCATCCTCGATATGCACCATATTGGCCGCGAAAGTCTGCGCCAAAGTGCCGACATGCTGATGCCACTGCGCGAAGAGTTAAGACAAAACACCCTAGTCACCCGCCAGGCCGCCAAGATACTGGGGCTTATTCGTAAGCGCGGTTTGGATAGCGTGATGAGCGCCCATCAGCCGTTTTTTGCCAGCGAGCCCATGCATCACCAACTCGGCAGTAATGCACAATTAGTGGCCTATATGGCCGGTTTAAGCGAATTTGAAGAGCATGACTTTGAAATGCCCGACGCCAGCGCTGCCGAGCCCTATCGCGCCCCAAATATTCCCAGCTTTAGAGATGTTCGCGCTCTGTTTATACCCGCCAAGGGCAACAGCAAAGCCCGTAAGCAGCAGCTTATTGATGTGCTCGATAGCCATTATCCTGAGCTGGAGTCCGACGAGCTGTTATACCTGTATCAAAAACTGATTAACGACCCCTCGCTGACCCTGAATCAAAGCGAACGGCTTGAAACTAAAACCATCGCCGGCAAGCGCTTTGCCTTGTATCCCTTTATCGATGCCAGTGATGCGACAACAACACAAAGTAGCGAAGAATTATGACCAACATAGACTTAACCCAGCTTACCCAGCTGCACTACATCAATAAGAAACTGGTCAGCGGCTATCATATCAGCGAGCAGGACAACCTTGCCTGGCAGGAGCTCGACCAACAACAAGAGCAATACGCCGCCCTCTTTAGTGCCCTAGGTCACACCCTGGTGCACGATGCCCGTGGTTTTTTCCATTTTGCCACAGATGAAGGCACCGCCAACATGGGTAAGATCTCCCGAGCCATTGCGCTCTTTATCTATACCCTGATTGAGCACTACGCCAACCAGGGCCAGGATCCCATGCGCGCCCTGTTCGACAAAGACGTCGACCTGGAGCTGTGTCAGGAGCTGGTGTTACACAACAAGGTGCTCTATGACCAGTTGGAGATCTTCTCCGGCACCGACTTACGCAAGGATGTGCTGATGCGCATGGTACGCCTGGGAATGGCCAAGGCCAAAGACAAGGAAAGCGTGTTTCGTTTACTCGCCCCCATTCACCGCTATCTCGATGCCCTGTTAGAAGTAAATGAAGACGCGCTTGAAAGCGCCGAGGAGCTATAAATGCAGCAATTACACGGTCTGAGTAAACTAGCCCTGTTAAATACCGCTGGCTATGCCAAATGCGTGATCCCGCTGGATAAAAGCAGCTCTATTTGCGCGCCAAACAACACGGGGAAAAGCTCGGTAATAAACGCCCTGCAGTTTCCCCTTATCAATGACTTGCGCCTGACCGAATGGGATGGCCATGATTTAGAAGAAACCCGCAAATTCTATTTTAATTCCGACCAGTCCTATATCTTGCTTGAGGCCGACCTGCCCCATGGCAAGGTGGTCATAGGTGTGGCGGGCCTTGGCAAAATAGCCGGCTTTGCCCATCAGTTCTTTTGTTATAACGGCGCGCTGAACCTCGATGACTTTACCGATAACAAGCGCATCGTCAAATACACCCGCTTGTTCAATCATCTTAAGGACAAGGGCTTTAGCCCCATCGAACTCAAGGCGCAGGAACTCAATGCCTTATTGATAGGCGGCGCAACGCCGTTCGATGGCGACATCAACCTGCGCATGATCCCGCTCAATAATGTCAGCGACGCCGCCACCTATAAAGAAATCTTCCGTCGCATGCTTAACCTGCACAAGCTCGGCGCCAGCGATGTAAAACGCTTTATGATGCGTGTGTTTGAGCGCCATATGTCCAACGCTAACGTCGACTTTTATGAGGTCTGGCAGCGGGCATTCGACAAGGTTAATCGCGCCCGTCGTGAGCTCAATGCCTTGGAAACCATGCAAGAGCCCATCGCCGCGCTGGAAAGTATGTTGGAGCACCAAAGTGCCCTTAAAGGCAAGCTAGGTGCCTATGCGCCAAAAATCGACTTGGCCCTGGCCGAGTTCGATACCTTTTATGAAGACCAGCACGCCACCTTGGCCGAGCAACTTGAAGAAATCTCTCAGGAGAAGGAAGAATTCGAGCAAAAGCAACGCCTCTACGTGCAACAATCACGGGATATCGAGCGCAAGCTCACCGAGCTTGCGGCTTGGTTTAACGATTTCGACGCCCTGCATACTGAGTTTGAGCTGACCAACAACGCCACCTTGCAAAGCGAGCTAAAAGCGCTTAAACAAGAGTATGAAGCCCTGTCCCACTCGCTTAAAAGCGCCGAGGGCCAGAGCCTGCATACCCTGGATTTTCGTATTAAAGAGACGCAAAAGCAGATCAAGAGCCTGAAACTTCAGCTGAAAAACCTGGAGTACAACCTCTTTACCCGTATGCGCGAGGACTTATCGCTCAAAGAAGTGGAAGAAATTTCGCGCATCCTCAATCCGGATCTGCTGTCTTTTGCCACCAGCAATGGCGGCGAGATCAATATTGACGATGAGGATGCGTTTGGCGCATTTTTATCCGAGCTAAGCCAGGCCGTGCGCGGCGGTGAGCTGGTGGTACCGGGCGCGACCATCTCCCTGAAGAAGCTGCCGGTAGTACAGATGCAAAGCGGCGCCGATAAGGCGCAACTAAGCGAGCAGCTGGCATCCCTTGAGCGCTCACTGAACGACCTTAAGGCCCAACGTGACGTTGCCGCCGATGTCGCCGGTAAACAGGCCGAGCGCGATGCTCTGTATGAGCAACTTATGGCCCAGGAAGCGGCGCTAAAACGCTTTGAGCAATACCAGGTGATGCAACGCTCCTGTGATGCCCAACAGGCCTTGCAGGAAAGCCTTAATGGTGAGCAGGAAGAAGTGGATGCCCATCTCAGTGAAGTGCAACAAAATGCCGCCGGCATTGCCGATCGCCGCGCCATTATTAACTCCAAAAAAGAGGCGTTGGAGCGTCAAAAAGCCCGCTTGCAGCAGGTTAAGAGCGAGCGCTTGGATCACACCCTGGACTTTATCAGCGGTAAGGTAACCCCCTACCTTATCGATATCACCTTTGATCTTGATGCCCTGGCCGACACCATTCACGGCTTTAACAAGGATTGTCAGGAGCTGCGCAACTTCGATATCAATGTGCGCAACACCTATTTGCATATCTACAACGCCGGGATCACCAAATTTGATAACGAAAGCGACGAGCTGAGCAAATACCAAAAGCTGATCAGCGCCTATCACAACCTGGACAACGAGCGCGAGGCGGTCAATCGCCAGGCTCGGGTGGCATTGACCGATGTGGCCGCCACCATTAAGGGGCTGCGCCAGGACTTAAACCGCTTAACATCGGAAATGCGCCTGTTTAATCAGGGGATCAGCGAGCACCAGATCTCAAACCTCAAAGGCTTTAAGATTGAGGTGGTGCCAAGAAAAATGCTGGTGCAAAGCATAGATACTATCCTTGCTACCTCAGATCTCTATGAGCAAGGGGATAGCCTGGATTTATTGGCGGAGCAGCATGTACACGAAAGTGAGGTGAATGAGGCCAAAGATCAATTGATTAAGCTCGCTTCCGACAAGGTGGGACTGACGCTGAGCGATCTTTTTGATATCCGCTTTGAGGTGGTTAACCGCGCTGGCGACACCGAGTATTTCGATAAAATCGACTCGGCCGGTTCAAACGGTACCCGTATTACCATCAAGCTGTTATGCGGCATGTTGTTTATTCGCCATCTGCTTTCGGATAAAGAGAAAAGCCAGTACCGAGTGCCCCTGTATATTGATGAGGCCGCCGATATCGACCCGCAAAACCAGCAGGCTATTATCGAAACCGCGTTAAGCTTTGGTTTTGTGCCCATCTTTGCCTCGGTTAAACCGCAGATCAGCTGTGACTATATAGTTCCTATTCGTACCTTGGGCGATGGCAAGCAAAACTGGGTAGATGAAAAAGACTGGATCCGCGTGGAAAACGAAGAGCTGGTTTCTTGATTTGATCACATAACAAAGGGGCGCCTGCCCCTTTGTTATTTTTAGCTCAATAGCATTCCATTACTCATCAAGCAAGGTATCAAAACCACCGTAAATCATCCGCTTACCATCAAACGGCATGGGGTTAAGCTGCTCCTGGCAACTGGGGTCCTGCATAAAGTCTGCCCAGCCCTGATCACGCACTTCTTTTGACGGCCAGTGGATCCAGGAAAACACCACGGTTTCATCGTCTTTGCATTGCACCGCCATGGGGAAAGACGTCAGTTTGCCATCGGGTACATCACTGCCCCAATTTTCCACCACACGATCGGCACCATACTTTTTAAAAAACATCGCAGCCTTTGCCGCATGTTCACGATACTCTTCGCGTTTTTCCGTAGGCACAGCACAGACAAAACCATCTACATAACTCATGTTTATTCTCCTTGGTGCAGCTCGCACCTTTACATTTTTATTAGGATTAACCTATAGCGGACAAAGCCGACTGTTTCTAGCGGCCTTTTCAAGCGACATCTCCAAGCGGACGCATAAATTTCTCCCTTCATAGTATGTATGATGCTCGGCAAAACGCCGGAAAAGTTTCCTCCCCGACCGTAAAACTGATAATTCTCTACAACAAATTCAACCCCTTGCATATACTCACTCTACGATTGTGCACTAAGCCACGAAGGAGAATTAAATGATTGCCTATACCATGATAGGAGTAAGCGATTTACCCATGGCGATAGATTTCTACAAGCCATTATTTGCGCAAATGGGCATGGAAATATGTTGGCAAGGCGATACCTGCGCCTCTTTTGGCATTGTCGATGATGAGTCGGTGCCACGCTTTTTTATCGGCTACCCATTCGATGGTGCTGCCGCCAGCGTCGGCAACGGCACCATGACGGCATTTAGGCTGCAATCACCGGAGCAGGTTGTGGCCCTGCACAAGATGGCCTTGGAAAATGGCGGCAGAGATGTTGGTAAGCCGGGTTATCGACCCCAATATGGCGAGGGCTTTTATGCCGCCTATGTGCGCGATAGCGATGGTAATAAACTCGCTTTTGTTGTCTATCCTTAGTCTTAAGCAACTTAACTAAGCGATCGGGGCTTTCCCTTCAGTGCTACAGCCACTTTTTTTCCTTACCTTTTTTATTGGCACCTTTATTGGCTTTCGTTTTGTCCTGGCTTATCTACGGGTGAAAGACGAAGTCAATAAAAGGGCCATTGCACTGACGATCAGTTTTTTAGCCATTCAACTCACCTGCGGCTGGGTGAGCAACCTGCTAAATTTTGTCGAGCCCACAACCCTTATCGCTTCGGTGATCCTCTTTGCCTTTATATTAAGAAAAGTACTGATCCTAAAGCTATGGCAAGTTATCGCCATCCCCATTGTGGTATCTATGATCTCCACCCTATTTATGGCCATTACCTTTATGCTGGCCATTCGCTTGTTTGGGCCCATCGGCGTCAATTGAAACCCAACGCCTAGGAAAATATGATCCAGATCCTCTTTGCGTAAAATTTACACACATTTACGCTAAATGCTGTCGAAATTGACACAAATCTCACCCATACTGGATTTTAGTTTCGCTCAACCTGAGAATTAAATATGGATAATAAACTCTCGACCCCCACCATAGTATTGCATTGGCTTACTGGCTTGTTGTTTATCGGCGTATTGGCATTTGGCTTGTATGTTGAGGAGCTGCCCAAGGGGGATGAAAAGCTAGAGATGCTGGCACTGCATAAATCCTTTGGCATTACCGTGCTTTGTTTTGCCTTTGCGCGCTTGCTCTGGCGCCTTAAAGAGGGTGAAATTACCCATGTTGCCGAGCTTAGCAAAGTCCAGGAGTTAACCGCTAAGAGCGTGCATATGGTGTTGCTTATAGGCACCTTGTTAATGCCCATCTCCGGATTAATGATGAGTATCGGCGGTGGCCATGGTGCGGCCTTATTTGGCTTCGAGCTCTATCCAAAGAGTGAAAAAATCGAATGGATGGGAAGCCTTGGGCACGATATTCATGGCCCGGCGGCCTGGTTGTTGCTTGTGACCCTGTTGGTGCATATCGCCGCGGCCATCAAACACCATTTTATCGATAAAGATAAAACCTTAAGTCGTATGCTGGGGCGTGGCAGCGACTAATTCAAAAAAAATGGGGAGCCTAGGCTCCCCTTTTTATACCTGCTTAAGGCTCAGCCAATTGCCTTTTGACCTCTTCGCTGTCCTTGTGCAGATAATTATCACTACTTAACCCCAGGCTTTGCGGCAAGGTGGCACTGATAAATACCGACGACCAGGTACCCACCAGGACACCAACAAACAAGGTGATGGCAAAGCCACGCAGCGGCGCCCCTGCCATCATCCAGATACTGATAATGGTGGTTAAGGTAGTTAACGAGGTGATCAGGGTTCGGCTCATGGAGGCAAAAATGGCCTCATTCACGCTTCTGGACACATTTTGCTCGGGTTTAGCGCGCACTATCTCGCGCACCTTATCGCCTATGACTATGGAGTCATTGAGGGAGTATCCGATGATCGCCAAAATAGCCGCCAGCACGGTTAAGGTAAATTCCACCTCAAACAAGGCTAACAGCGCCAGGGTGATAATCACATCATGGGCCAGCGCCAGGGTTGCCGCTACGCTTAAGCGCCATTCAAAACGGCCAAGGAGATAAAGCATCACCGCCAGGGTAGCGAATAACAAGGCCATCATTCCCTGCTCTATCAGTTCATCGCCGGCGGCGGCACCCAAGAAGCTGTTATCAAGCACGGTTGCACCGCTGTGCACCGACCAGCTCGCCAGCCAATCACCGCTGGCGCGTCCCGCTTCGGGGGTTTGAAACACAGACCATTGCCCCGGACCACGCTCGGTTAAGCGAAATGGTCCATCAATATAGTTGCCGAGCTCTTGCTGTAACGTCTCTTGGGCGACCGACTGAGGCAGAGCAAATTCACTGACATAACCGCCGGTAAAATCCTGCCCCAAGGGCACGCCCTTAAGGGTGATGATCAACAGGCTCACTACCATAAGCACAACACTCAACCACAGGCCAAATTGGCGCACGGCTTTAAAATTACTCACCATGATGGAACTCCTTGGTCGGGTGCTTAGCCGTCTCTTTCGCCCAGTTAAACAACAAATAAGAAAGGTATTTGGATACCAGTACACCACTAAATACGCTGGTGGCAATGCCCAGGGCCAGGGTGATGGCAAAGCCTTTGACCGGACCATAACCTACCCCCACCAGCACCAAGGCGCTGATAAAGGTGGTGAGATTGGCATCGATAATACTGCTCATGGCGTGTTGATAACCTCGCTGCAGTGCCTGCAAACGAGTGCGCCCCAGGCGTAGCTCCTCCTTGATGCGCTCAAAGATGATGACATTGGTATCCACCGCCATACCTATGGTTAGGACCAAGCCGGCGATCCCCGGCAGCGTTAACACCACCCCGGGCAACAGCGACATCAGCCCAAGTAAACTGACGACATTAACCATCAACGCCAGGTTCGCCACCACTCCTAAGCGGCGATACCAAAACAGCATAAAGCCCAGGGTCAACGCAAAGCCAAGCAATAAGGCATTAAGGCCATTACTGATATTTTGCTCGCCTAGGCTCGGACTCATGGTTTGTTCCTTGATGATGCGTATCGGCGCTTCCAAAGAACCGGCACGCAGCACCAGGGCAAGATCCTGCGCCCGCTGCCAGGAATCCAGACCGGTAATGCTAAAACGCGTTCCCAAGGCTTCATTGATGGTGGCAATTGAGATCACCTCCTCACGTTTATGCACATTTTCATCGACGCCTTGCACATACTCGCTGTACAAGGTGGCCATGGGCTCGCCGATATGGGCGCGCGAGAAACGATTAATTTTATCGCCGCCGTGGGATGAGAGCTGCAACTGCACCATGGGTTTGCCCCATTCATCGCGCCCGGCCTGCGCTCCGGTAATATCATTGCCGGTAAATATGGCCTTGGCATCGATGGCCACTCGGTCTCCCTCTTGGGTTAACACCCGCTTGCCACCTTGCTGCTGCAAGCCGTGAAACGACAGCTGGGCGGTAGCACCTATGATACGTTTGGCCTCGGCCGGGTCTTGGACGCCGGGCAACTCAATGCGAATGCCCTGCTCGCCCTGACGCTGCACCACAGCCTCGGTGATCCCCAGCTCTTCAATGCGCTTGCGCAAGGTGGCCAGGGCCTGAGCCATGTCCTCACGGGCGAAAAGCTGCTGTTGGGCCGCAGGGTAATGCAATCTGTTATATACAAAATCCCCCTTTTGCTCACGCGTGACAAGCAGTTGTGGATACAGCTGCTGCAGCTGATTTTGTAATTGCTCACCCTGAGCCGCCGAACGCAGTGGGGAGCGCAGCACCAGAGCATGATCCCCAGTGTCTATGCTCACGCCTCGCAATCCAAAGGTGCGCCGGAGGGTAGTGGCATCCGCTGCAATGGATTTAATACGCTGCGCCATGGCTTGATCGGTATCGACTTGCAAGACAAAAAGCACGCCGCCACCTAAGTCCAAACCCAGTTTCATCGGCGCTAAGCCAAGACTTTGCATCCAGCTCGGTGTGGTCGCTCGTGTTTGCACCTTGACATTGGCGTCCGTTAATTGTTGTCGTAATACCCCGGCCGCCGCGGCGCTGTTATTCGGTCTTTCCAGGGTCAGCAATAACCTCTGTGCCTGGGGGTCAAAGTGGCCACCTTGTACAGGGAAACCTTGACTATCGAGCAAGCGCTCGATCTGAACCAAGGCCTGCGCTCCCTTGGGATTCTCGACAGCAATCACCTTGGTATTGGGGTATAAGTTGGGTAAGGCACTCAGTGCCAATATCACAATGAGGGCAAGGGTGGTAAATACGCCCATGCCACGCTTGGCTCGCCATAACGAACCGTTTTTATTATTCATAATCTCTACCTTACGCTTGCCAAAACAAGCGTAAAAAATTGCCATCCTTGTCAGCAGACGCGGCCTAAAACCGGTCTGTGGACAAGAAATAAAACCTTTGCTGGATACTTGAACCAGCCGCTAAATGGAGTGTTAAACGGGTCGTTAGCCGAGCCGCTAACCAGGCAGAGAGTCGTACAGCAGGCGGCTGCGATAGGTGAGATTGGCGGCCTTGCAGTTATCAAGCAAGCCACTGTTAGGCAGGCACGTATGCATATACCAGGGTAAGTCGGTCCTTGGCGTCAACCTGATCTTATCTAGGCGACTGGGCTCGTCTTGTTGCGCTAGGGTATAGGCGAGCAGATACAAGGGTTGCTGCTCGGGATGTAAAAAATAGCTTGGGTGCGAGCCCATGGCCCGCTGGGGCAGTTGTACCGGATGAGAGGTGGGCGCTTTATGCTGCTTGGCGTCCATATCCATTTCAAGCGTAAAGGTGAGACAGGGTGCTGTACTTTGCACTTGCTGCGTCGCACACAGTGCAGTTGGCACCGGCGCGGAACTCTGCTGCGAAAACTGCCCAGCACCGAGCGCACTTGCAAAAACAAGCGTGATGGCAGCCACCCAGATTATCAAAAATGCACGCACAATCAGCTCACCCACAAATCATCATCTTGCCCCGTTAAGTTGTTATTTCGACATCGGGCAATCTACTCTTATATATGGGCAAAAGACGATAAATCAAACCTCTATCTAAAAAATCGCTGTTTGGGAGATGCTATGCTAGGTCAGGTATTTAACGATGCGGTCGCGCGCTTAAAGCGCATTGGTGCACTCACCCAGTGCTCTAATCAGGTGATCAGTGCCCTCAGTCATGCCAATGCCATGTTGCACGTCAATGTTGAGGTGCGCATGGACAATGGTCATATTCACTACTTCCCCGGCTATCGCTGTCAACACAATAATGTGCTCGGCCCGACCAAGGGCGGGATACGTTTTCACCCTCAGGTCAACGCCGATGAAGTACAGGCTTTGGCGCTGTGGATGACGCTAAAATGCGCGGTGGTGGGTATTCCCTTTGGCGGCGCCAAGGGCGGCGTCTGTGTCGACCCAAAAACCCTCTCCCCCTTTGAACTGGAGCGCTTATCCCGCTCCTATGTGCGTGCCATGGCTGACTTTATTGGTCCGGAGCGCGATATTCCCGCCCCGGATGTCTATACCAATGCCCTGATCATGGGTTGGATGATGGATGAATACGAGAAAATTACCCGAGTAAAAAACCCCGCGGTGATCACCGGCAAGCCTATCGCCCTCGGCGGCAGTTTAGGACGAGACGATGCCACCGGCCGCGGCGCCTATTTGTGCATCAAGGAGTTGGAAAAACGCGACCAGCTTACGCCACAAGAAACCCGCGTTGCCGTCCAGGGCTTTGGCAGCGGCGGCTACCATGTGGCGCGCCTGCTCGCCAATGACGGCTATAAGGTGGTGGCGGTCAGTGACTCGCAAGGGGCTATCTATCGTCAGGAAGGTTTGAATATCGACAGTGTTTATCGGCAAAAGCAACAGCATAAGGAGCTCAAAGCCGTGTATTGCGAAGGCTCGGTGTGTGAGGCCCTAGAGCACCAACGCCTCAGTAATGCCGAACTATTGGTCAGTGACGTCGATATCCTGATCCCCGCCGCTCTCGATGGGGTGATCACGGCTGCAAACGCCGCAGCCATTCAAGCCCGTTACATAGTGGAGATTGCCAATGGCCCGGTGACCAGCGACGCCGATGCCATTTTGAAAAATAAAGGGGTGATAGTTATTCCGGATATTCTTGCCAACGCTGGTGGTGTAACCGTCAGCTATTTTGAATGGACGCAAAATCGCTGTGGTCAGCGCTGGGAAAGAGAAAAGGTCAGCGAAGAGCTGAGCCAGGTAATGCAACGCGCCTTTAAGCGCGCCAATGATCTGGTGGAAAAACACGGCATGGACTTTCGCGACGCCGTCTATGCCGTGGCTCTAGAACGCCTCAGTGAAGGCATAGAAGCACACGGCACGCCGGATTATTTCAACGGCGGTTGAACAAACATCTTGCTGCTAAGTTCGACCAGGGCGTCGAGCTTAGCTTTATCGACCGGAGGTTTCCAGGCTATCAACTGCTCCCAAAATGCCAGCTCTTTGAGGCCACCAAAAAACACCACGGCGGCGATCTCCGGAGCAATATCCTTAAGCGCGCCCTTGCTGTGGGCTTCTTCGAACCATTCATTGATACCCTGCTCGCAATGCTTAAAGCGCTCATCGAGCATGGCGGCGCGCTTTTTCGAGCGCAATGATTCGATCAAAATAATACGGGATAAGGTCAAGTAGTCCTTATCCTGAGTCAGCCTCAGTGCAACATCGGCTAACTTTTGCAGCTGCTCTTTAATCGGCGTTTGCATGCAGAAAGGGTTGTCTTGTAGAGGGCGAATACGCTCAATCAACAAATCGACAACGCCGTCAAAAAGTTGTTCCTTGTTGCTGTAGTATTTGTACAGCGTGCGCTTTGATACCTTGGCCTTAGTGGCCACCGCTTCCATGGTCGTGCCTGCCAGCCCGCGTTGGGCAAACAAGGCAATGGCTGCGCCGATCACTGCTTGTTGTTTTGTACTACTCATGTGCCGCCCCTTATGTCAACGCTCGGCAGTATAACTAAACTGCACTAAGAAGATAGTTGGTAAACGAAAAAGTATACCTAAATTAAAAAAAAGTATACACTTTCGTTTACTTGGTGACCATTGGGTTACAATAATTACATTTAGCAAAGTGAATTCATTCTTTGGGGAATTGACGCTACGCTTTCTTTAAAGTGGCTTTTTTGCCATGCGATAACAGCCTGAAGATGCCAAGTATTCCGCCTCGGCGGCACCTAAATACCATATAACTTGCACAGGGAAACGCTTATCTTATGCGCACTAACCTAGTTAATTCTTTCGCCCGCTCCGCGTCTTTGGCGCTCACCGCCAGCTTACTCTTAAGTGCCTGTGAGCAAGGCCCGCAGCAGCAACAACAGGCCATGCCTCCAGCTCAGGTCGAAGTACTGGCCGTCACCCCTATCGACGCGCCCTTTGTGATATCATTGCCAGCCACGGTATCGGGCTCTAAAGAAGTTGAAATTCGCGCCCGCGTCAGTGGCGTGCTTGAGTCTCGAAATTTCTCGGAAGGGCAAAAGGTCAGCGCCGGGCAGTCACTCTTTACCATTGACTTAGCACCCTATCAGCTCGCCTATGAACAGGCCCATGCCGCCGTAGTCGCCGCCAAGGCACGGTTAGAGCAGGCACAAAGAGAAAGTAAGCGACTGGCAAAGCTGCGCGAAGATAAATCGGTTTCCCAGCGCGATTATGATAACGCCCGTTCCAGCGTCGATATCGCCGAGGCGGATCTCAATGCCAGCGAAGTGCAACTGCGCGAAGCCAAGCTCAACCTCGACTATGCCCAAGTGAAGGCCCCGGTTAACGGCATCATGGGTCGTGAGCAGGTGTCCGAAGGCACCTATGTGTCCGGCCCAGAAGTGCTGCTGACGCAGATCACCGCACTCGACCCGGTGCGAGTGCGTTTTGGCTTGTCCGAGCGCGAACAGCTGATGATGCGCCAGGCACAAAAGCGTGGCGAGCTGACGCTGCCCGCCGATGGCCAGTGGCAAACCCAATTGAAACTACAAGACGGCAGCCTGTATGAGCATATGGGCACGGTAAACTTTACCGATGTGCGCATTAACGCCAATACCGGCACCTCTGAATTTCAGGCCATAGTCGCCAACCCGGACTTTAGTCTTCGCCCGGGCCAGTTTGTGCAGGTCGAGTTGCTCGGCGCTGAACACAAGGGCACCTTTGCCGTTCCGCAAAAGGCCGTGCTTGATAATGGCACCGGCAAATTCGTTTACCTTGCTGCCACCAATGAGCAAGGCGCCACCATAGCCCGCCCCGCTCCCGTTGAGGTCGGCGAATGGTATCGCCAACAAAAAGGTGAGCAAATTGAAAACCTGTGGATTATCCGTAGCGGCCTGAGCGCCGGCGATAAGGTGATCGTCGAGGGCATGGCTCGTATCTTCTTCCCGGGCATGCCGGTTAGCGTCATCAACGAGCAAGGATAAGGGCATTATGTTTTCTCGATATTTTATCGATAGGCCGATCTTCGCCTTTGTGATCTCCATCGTCATCGTTCTCGCGGGTCTGGCTGCCATGCGTGCCCTGCCCGTGGCCCAATACCCGGAAATCGCCCCACCTGTGGTGCAGGTGACCGCCAGTTACCCAGGTGCCGCCGCCGAGGTGCTGGAGCAAACCGTGGCTGCTCCCATAGAAAACGCCATCACCGGCGTTGAGGGCATGATGTATATGGCATCGACGTCCACCAGTGCCGGCACCACCACCATAGAAGTGACCTTTGAAATCGGCACCGATGCCGATCAGGCCGCGGTGGACGTAAACAACCGCGTTAAGCAAGTGGAAGCGCGTTTACCCGAGGAAACCCGTCGCCAGGGCGTGGTGGTACAAAAAGGTTCATCCAGCTTTTTGCAGGTGCATGCTTTTTATTCCCCGGACGACAGTCGTTCGGCGCTGTGGACCTCTAACTATGTGACCTTGAATATACTGGATCGCATCAAGCGCATCCCAGGCACCACCAATGTGCAAATATTCGGTGCCAAGGACTATGCCATGCGCATCTGGTTGCGACCGGACTTAATGAGCCAACTTGGCGTGACGGTGAACGAAATCACCACCGCAATTCGTGAGCAAAACTCTCAATATGCCGCCGGTAACATAGGTGCCACGCCAACCCATGTGGCGCCGCAATCTTTGGTCTACAGCGTCACCGCTCGTGGCCGTATGTCGGAGCCAAAAGAATTTGAAAACATTATCTTGCGTGCCAATGCCGATGGCAGCTCGCTGCGTTTAAAAGACGTAGCCCGGGTTGAGCTCGGCGCCAAGGACTATAACTTTGAAGGCAGCTTTAACGGCAAAGAAGCCGTGCTGATGGGTATTTTCCTGCAGCCCGGTGCCAATGCCCTGGAAGTCGCCGAAGAAGTCGGCGCCGTGATGGCCGAATTTAAGCCTCAGTTCCCGGTGGGCCTTGAGCATGTGGTCTCCTACGACACCACTCGCTTTGTTGAAGTGTCCATCCGCGAGGTGTTAAAAACCCTGATAGAAGCCATGATCTTGGTGTTCCTAGTGGTCTATCTGTTCTTACAGAACTGGCGCGCCACCCTTATTCCGACGCTGGCGGTACCGGTTTCCTTGCTTGGCACCTTCGCCGGCATGTATATGTTGGGTTACTCAATCAATACCTTGACCCTGTTCGGCATGGTGCTTTCTATCGGTATCGTCGTCGATGATGCCATCGTGGTGCTGGAAAACGTCGAGCGTATTATGCACGAAGAGCATGTCAGTGCCCGCGACGCGGCGATTAGGGCCATGGGCGAGGTCTCCGGTCCCGTAGTGGCCATAGTCCTGGTGTTATGTTCGGTGTTTGTACCCATCGCCTTCCTCGGCGGTTTGACGGGTGAGCTGTTCCGCCAGTTTGCCATTACCATTTCTATCGCCGTGAGCCTCTCTGGTGTGGTCGCCTTGACCATGACGCCGGCGCTGTGCGTGCTTATTCTTAAACACGAACACAAGCAAACCGCAGGCTTCTTCGTCTGGTTTAATAAGTTCTTTAGTGCGATTACCCATAAATACGTGGGCGCCGTTGGCTTTATGGTGCGCCGTGGTCTGCTGGGTTTAGTGCTTATGGTAGCCATGGTCACTGCCACCATAGGTCTCTGGCAAAAAACGCCCAGTTCACTGGTTCCCGATGAAGATCAGGGTTTCTACATCGTAGCGGTATTCCTACCGGATGGTGCCTCGTTAGAGCGCACCTCCGCGGTGGTGGATGAGGTGATAGCCGCGGTGCAATCAAACCCGGCGAACGAAAATATTGCCTCCTTTACTGGCTTTGACTTTATCGGCGGCGGTTTTAAAAACAATGCCGCGACCATGTTCGTCACCCAAACCCATTGGGATGACCGCGAGGTAGATACCAAGGCCCTGGTCGGCGAGCTGTTTGGCAAAACCGCCCATATCAATGAGGCTCTTGTTCTGGCGTTTAACCCGCCGGCTATTTTCGGCTTAGGAAGCACGGGCGGCTTTGAGTTTTATATTCAAAATAAAGGGGCCGGAGGCCCGGAGAAACTGCAGCAGGCCATGCAACTGGTGATGAGTGAGGCGCAAAAGAGCCCCATAGTCGGCGGCGTGCAGACCCTGTGGCGCCCGGACGCACCGCAATTGAAGGTGGATATTGACCGCGAGCAGGCCCGTGCCATGGGCGTCAATATTAACGAGGCCTTTAATACCTTGGCCGGTACGCTGGGAACCTACTATGTGAATGACTTCAACAAGTTTGGGCGCGCCTGGCAGGTATTAATGTCGGCAGAGGCACAATATCGCATGCAGCCTCAGGACATTGGCCGTATTTATGTTAAAAGCAGCTCAGGTGAGATGGTGCCCATGTCGGCCTTTACCACCATGGAGTTTAGCCGCGGCCCTGATAGCCTCAGCCGCTACAACAACCTGCCGGCGGTCAAACTGCTGGGCGAGGCGGCACCGGGTTACAGCTCGGGTCAGGCCATCGCCGAAATCGAGCGTATTGCCGCCCAGGTTTTGCCTGCGGATATGAGCTATGACTGGACCGGCACCGCCTTCCAGGAAAAGCGCAGCTCGGGTACGACCGGGTTGGCGCTGGGCCTGGCGGTGATCATGGTGTTTTTGATCCTCGCGGCGCTCTATGAGCGTTGGTCTTTGCCCTTGTCCGTGATGCTGGCCCTGCCCTTTGGTACCTTTGGCGCGCTTATTTCCATTTGGATAGCGGGCCTGACCAATGATGTCTACTTCCAAATTGGTCTGGTTACCTTGCTCGGTCTGGCCGGTAAGAATGCCATTTTGATCGTCGAATATGCCTTGCTTAAGCATCAACAGGGCTGGAGTGCCGCTGCAGCAGCACTTGAGGCTGCCCGACTGCGTTTTCGCCCCATTATCATGACCTCCATGGCCTTTATCCTTGGCGTTGTGCCCTTGGTGCTGAGCTCGGGAGCTGGTGCCGGTGCCCGCCACAGTGTCGGTACCGGGGTCATGGGCGGCATGATGGCGGCCACCTTCCTGGCCGTATTCTTTGTGCCCCTGTTCTTCTACTGGCTAACTCAACGTCGCCTCGGTGAGCGCCGCTCACGCCAGGAGCTCGCGGATGAAATTGCCAGTCAGCATAAAAAGGAACATGTGGATACCAAGGAAGGCTTGGTTTAAAACAACTATAAAAGGCGGCAAAAATTGCCGCCAATCCGCCTTCAACGCGGGATATTTAGCTGACATTCAAGCTATTAATGCTAAACTAGCGGCTTGTTTTTCAGTGATTGACAGCAATGACCTTTAGATTACTTCCCGAGTGGCATCCACAGGATGCGGTAATGCTCACCTGGCCCCATCAAGACACCGACTGGGCGGCCAACCTATCTGCCGTTGAGCAGGTTTATCTTGAATTAAGCAAGCACATCAGCGCACGCCAACGCCTGCTGATCGTAGCCGACAATGCCGAACTAAAAGCGCAGATCCGCAGCAAGCTGGTTGAGCAAGGTGTCGACCTGACTCAGGTATGCTTTGTTGATGCGCCCTGTAACGACACTTGGGCAAGGGATCATGGCCCGCTGACTCTCAGCGACGGGCAAGAGCTTAAGGCCATAGATTGCCAATTCACCGCCTGGGGCGGTAAATATCAGGCCGACAAAGACAATGCCATTAATGGCCAACTGTTTGCGCAAGCGCTCAATCAAGGCGTGCGCACCCAGCAGAGCGATTTTATCCTCGAAGGCGGCGCCATTGAAATTAACGAGCACGGCGTACTGCTAAGCACCCGCGCCTGCGTACACAATAAAAACCGCAATGCCAGCATGAGCGCAGAGCAAATCGATGCGGCATTGGCCGAGTTGCTTGGCGCCAACAAGATTCTTTGGCTCGAGCATGGTTACCTGGCCGGGGATGATACCGACTCTCATATCGATACTCTGGTACGTTTTGCGCCTAACAACACCCTGGTATATGTGCGCTGCGATGACCCGCAGGATGAGCACTATGACGAGCTTGGCAAAATGGCCGAAGAGCTGGTGGCTCTGCGCGGTCTTAATGACGAGGCCTATGAGCTAATCGCACTGCCTTGGCCTAAGGCCGTGTACAACAGCGAAGGCGATCGTCTCCCTGCCACCTACGCCAACTACCTTATTATTAACGATGCTGTCTTGGTGCCGACCTACAATGACAGTCATGATCAGGTGGCGCTGGCACAAATAGCCAAGGCCTATCCGGGACGTGAAGTAATTGGCGTAGACTGCTGCGCCCTGATTGAACAATTTGGCAGCCTGCACTGTATTACCATGCAGTTGCCCCATGGTTTTTTGGAGAATAAATAATGTCCTCTTCGAATTTAGCCGTTGCACTCGTACAGCAGCAAAACACCGCAGACCGCGACTTTAACCTTAACAATTCCATCGCCGGGATCCGCGAGGCCGCCGCCAATGGCGCCAAGTTGGTAGTGCTGCAGGAGCTGCATACCGGCCTGTACTTTTGCCAAAGCGAAGACGTAAACCAGTTTGACCTGGCCGAAACCATTCCTGGTCCAAGTACGGATACCCTGGGTGCACTGGCCAAAGAACTGAATATAGTGATCGTTGCCTCCTTGTTCGAGCGCCGCGCCGCAGGTCTTTACCACAATACTGCTGTGGTACTTGAATGCGATGGCAGCATCGCAGGTAAATACCGCAAGATGCATATTCCGGACGACCCAGGCTTCTACGAGAAGTTTTACTTTACTCCGGGCGATCTTGGTTTCGAGCCCATTAAAACCTCGGTGGGCACCTTGGGCGTACTCGTGTGCTGGGATCAGTGGTTCCCTGAAGCGGCACGTCTAATGGCCACGAAAGGTGCAGAAATTCTGATTTACCCAACCGCTATCGGCTGGGATCCTAACGACGATGCCGCAGAGCAAAAGCGTCAGCAAGACGCCTGGGTCATTTCGCAACGTGCCCACGCGGTCGCCAACGGTGTGTATGTGATCAGTGCCAACCGCACAGGTTTTGAAGCGGATCCCACGGGCCACAGTGCCGGTATCCAATTCTGGGGTCACTCTTTTATCGCCGGACCTCAGGGTGAGTTTTTGGCCACCGCCAGTGATGACAAGGCCGAAGTATTAAGCGCCGACTTAGATCTGGCCCGTGGCGAGAATGTACGCCGTATCTGGCCTTATCTACGTGACCGCCGTATCGATCATTATGGCGACCTAACCAAACTTTATCGCGACTAAAACGGAGATTTCCATGCAGTTAGCGCAGTTCATCGAATTGCCTTGGGTAAAAACGCAACAAGATAAAATCAAATGGGGTCAGTTAAGCGGCAGCGCTCTGACCCTGAGTGTCGGCGAAGCGGTGAAGCAACACCCGCAATTGGTGGTGTTAGTCACCCCGGATACGCCCACGGCATTGAAACTTGAGCACGAACTTCATGCGCTACTGCCTCGCGAACAGGTCATGGTGTTTCCCGACTGGGAAACCCTACCCTATGATCACTTTTCGCCGCATCAGGATATCGTCTCCAC
Organism: Pseudoalteromonas sp. T1lg22; assembly: GCF_002964645.1. Classification (NCBI taxonomy): domain Bacteria; kingdom Pseudomonadati; phylum Pseudomonadota; class Gammaproteobacteria; order Alteromonadales; family Pseudoalteromonadaceae; genus Pseudoalteromonas; species Pseudoalteromonas sp. T1lg22. The sequence continues at coordinate 76,895 of NZ_PQBY01000008.1, read as the reverse complement.
CCGCCTAAGCACCTTGAGCCGCTTGCGCGACTCGCATCAGGGTGTGTTGATAGTGCCGGTATCGACCCTGATGCTGCGCGCATCGCCCAAACAATTTATCTATGGCAATGCCATCGTCTATCGCGTCGGTGACACCCTGAATATCGACAAGCTGCGCAAACAGCTGGACGACGCCGGCTATATACACACCCAACAGGTGATGGCGCATGGTGAATACGCGGTGCGCGGCTCTGTTGTCGACCTTTTCGCCATGGGCCAAAATGCGCCGGTGCGTTTTGATCTATTCGATGACGAAATCGACAGCATGAGTCATTTCGATGTCGATACCCAGCGCTCCAGCGAGCAAATCAAGGCCATCAACCTGCTCCCCGCCCATGAGTTTGGTACCACGGATACGGACATAGAACGTTTTCGTATCCAATACCGTGAAGCCTTTGGCGCCAGTGCCGAGCAAGACTCTGTGTATATGCAGGTCTCCAAGGGCGCATTGCCACCTGGGATAGAATATTATTTGCCGCTGTTTTTTGAGCAGTTGGACACTTTATTCGATTACCTGCCCGAGCAGGCCGTGTTTATGCATATGGGCGATATTCAGCACGGTGCCGAGCGTTTCTTAGCGGATGTCTACAGCCGTTATACCAGTCGCAAGGTTGACCCGCTGCGCCCCTTGTTGGAGCCGCAACGTCTCTATCTGCCCATTGAAGAGCTTAACAGCCGCTTTAAACAGTATCCGCGTATCGAGCTCTCCCAAGCCAGTCTGCCGCTGCGCGCCGGGCATTTTAACCTGGGCACAGAGCCCTTGCCCGAGGTGCGCATCGACCATGCCAAACAGCCCCCCTTTGGTGCATTTTTGGACTATGTCCTGGCGGAAAAACAGAACAAGGGCCGCATCGTTTTAAGTGTGGAATCCGATGGCCGCCGCGAAGCACTCTTGACCCTGCTAAAACCGAGCGGGTTAAAAATTACACCTTGTGAAAACCTCGATACGGCGCTCGCCAGCGATGCGGATATCACCCTGATCGTCGCGCCCTTTGAGCAAAGCGTGGTGCTCAATCAAAACGGCCGTGTCAGCCTGATCACAGAGCAGGAATTACTGGGTATTCGCGTCTCCCAACGACGTCGCCGTAAACACAAGCATCAGGTCAGCAGTGACGCCCTTATTCGTAACCTGGCTGAACTCAAAGAAGGCCAGCCCATAGTGCACCTCGACCATGGTGTCGGCCGCTACATCGGCCTGGAAACCCTGGACGCTGCAGGCGTGGCCACCGAGTTTGTGACCATAATGTATGCCAACGACGCCAAGCTTTACGTCCCTGTGGCCGCCTTGCATATGCTTAGTCGCTACTCTGGCGGTGAAGAAGCCAGCGCCCCGTTACATAAACTGGGTTCAGATGCCTGGGAAAAAGCCAAAAAACGCGCCGCCGAAAAGGTCCGCGATGTGGCCGCCGAATTACTTGATATTTATGCCAAGCGGCAGGCCAAGCCCGGCTACAAATTTGCTCTCGATGAAGCAGGCTATCGCCAGTTCAGTGACAACTTTGTCTTTGAAGAAACCGAAGATCAGCAAAATGCCATCACCGCCGTGCTTGAAGATATGCGCAGCAAAAACGCCATGGACCGCCTGGTGTGTGGTGATGTAGGTTTTGGTAAAACCGAAGTCGCCATGCGCGCCGCCTATGTTGCCGTGGCCGATGGTAAGCAGGTGGCGGTATTGGTACCGACCACCTTGTTGGCGCAGCAGCACTTTGAAAACTTCCGCGACCGCTTTGCCGACTTCCCGGTAACGGTAGATATCCTATCGCGCTTTAAATCCACCAAGGAGCAAAATGCGACCCTGGCCAAGATTAAAGAAGGTCAGGTGGATATAGTGATAGGTACTCATAAACTGCTGCAGGAAAACATCGACTTTGCCGATTTAGGACTGTTGGTGGTGGACGAAGAGCACCGTTTTGGCGTACGTCAGAAAGAAAAAATCAAGGCGCTGCGTGCCGATGTCGATATTCTCACCCTGACCGCTACGCCAATTCCAAGAACGCTGAACATGGCCATGAGTGGCATGCGCGATCTCTCCATTATCGCCACCCCGCCGGCAAAACGCCTGGCGGTAAAAACCTTTGTTCGTCAGCGCGATGATGAAATGATCCGTGAAGCCATTTTGCGGGAAATTAAGCGCGGGGGTCAGGTTTACTTCCTGCACAATAATGTTGAAACCATAGAGCGCACCGCCGAAGACATCCGCACTATCGTGCCAGAAGCAACGGTGGCCGTAGCCCACGGACAAATGCGTGAGCGCGAGCTGGAATCCCTGATGAGCGATTTCTATCATCAGCGCTTCAACGTGCTGGTCTGTACCACCATAATCGAAACCGGTATAGATATTCCCAGCGCCAATACCATTATTATGGACAGAGCCGATCGCCTTGGTCTGGCGCAACTGCATCAGCTAAGGGGCCGTGTTGGTCGCAGCCATCACCAGGCCTACGCCTATTTGTTAACGCCACCGCCCAAAGCCATGTCTAAAGATGCGCAAAAACGTCTCGAGGCCATCGCCTCGCTGGAAGACCTGGGCGCTGGCTTTACCCTGGCCACCCATGATTTGGAAATCCGTGGCGCCGGTGAACTGCTTGGCGATGAGCAAAGCGGGCAAATTCAAACTATCGGCTTTAGCATGTATATGGAAATGCTGGAGCAGGCCGTTGAAGCATTAAAAAATGGCCAGGAGCCCACCTTGGACAAGCTGCTTAAATCCCACACAGAAGTGGATTTAAAGCTGCCCGCCCTGCTGCCTAATGATTATATAGGCGATGTAAATCTGCGTTTAGGCCTTTATAAGCGCATCGCCAGTGCCGGTGATACGGAAACTCTGGACGAGCTTAAGGTAGAGCTTATTGACCGTTTTGGCCTGTTACCCGATGCCACACAGCACTTATTCGCCCTGCAGGAGTTGAAACAACGTGCCGGTGCAATAGGAATAACCAAGGTTGAAGCCAATCCTAAGGGCGGTTATTTTGAATTTAGCCAGCAAACCAAGGTCAGTCCGGGCTTTATTATTGGTTTAATTCAAGCGGATCCAAAACACTATAGAATGGAAGGCGCGAATCGGTTACGCTTTATGATCAGTGAAGCCAACGCCAAAGAGCGACTTAAATTAATTACGGCAATGATCACTGAATTTGAAGCCAAGGTAGGAAATTAATGATAAGAAAAATGTTAGTTATATTGGCGGCCATGCTCAGTGCCCCAAGTTACGCGGACGGTCGTTGGTTTGAAATCGAGATACTGGTTTTTGAACAAGGTCAGACTGGCAGTACGGAAACCTTGCGTAATGAAGAACTCGAGTTAGACAAGTATCAATACGATAACGACCTGCTGACCCCAGCTTATCTGCGCACTCTTAATAGTCAATGTGATAATGGCCAGATCAGCCCACCACAGCGTACTACAGACGCTTTTACAAATTCAGGGCAAACGCAAAGCGAGGGCTGTGATTACAATAACGCCGACCTGGTAAATCTGCAGCGCTTGCCCAAGATCCCCAATGCCGAGACCCAAAGCCATACCGCCAGCCCCTATGTGTTGGCGCCGGAGCAGCTGCAATTTAAAGAGCAGCGCCAAGCTCTCAGCCGTAAAGGTAAGCAACTTCTGTTGCACACAGGTTGGCGTTTCGCTGGGCAATCTAAGCGTGCAGCACCACGTTTTCGCCTTTTCGGCGGCGAGCAGGTTGCCACCTTGAGTGAGCTTCCCGAGCAGCTGACAGAAGATAGTCTATTATTATCGCCAAGCACCCATTATGAACCGCAGTGGCAACTGGACGGTTTTTTAAAGGTGCACCTGAATCATTATCTATACATCACCTCTAACCTAGTAACCCGTGCCATTGGCGACACAGATACCTCGGTCAGTGGTGAGTTTTCACAATTTCGCCGCGTGATTTCCGGCGAGATTCATTATTTCGATCACCCGCAAATTGGCATGCTGGTGCAAATTAGACGTTTTAATCACTAATGAGTGAAAAGGAAAATAACATGAAAAAATCACTACTTTTAGCCATCACTGCAGGTCTTACTTTAAGCGCTTGTTCTAAAGTAACCTTGGAAAATTATGAACAAATCAAGGTCGGCATGGACCGCGCAGAAGTAGAAGCGCTATTAGGCAGCCCATCGGCCTGTGAAGACAAAGCCCTACACACCAACTGCGTCTGGGGCTCAGAAAGTAAAAACATCCAGGTTACTCTGGTATCAGATAAAGTAACCCTTTATTCTGAAAAAGGCCTGTAATACAGGCTCGGTGGCGCTGCTACCCATTAGCTCTGCTGCACCTCACCTATAGGCTCTAAGGCCACTACGGCAGAGCGATTTACCGTGATCTTATAGCGCTGGGCATATTTTTCGCCAGCGCTAGTATGAGTGACCAATACCAGGTTAATTTGGTAGCGCCGCTCTACCGTATGTTTGCGGATCCCCTTGCCAGTATATTCATACAGTTTCCCTTCCCCTTTACGTAAATAACGCACCATGGGTGCCAGACTAATACTAGTTGTTTGATTTAAGGCATCATAGCCAGGCAGGAACTCATTCACCAAAATTTCATTTTCAAACTGCATATATAACCACTTAGCCGCCTGTTTATTTTGCTGACGACGCTTTGAAAATATAGCAGCCACATCTTTTGGTATACGCTTAGGTCGAATATATTCAAGCCAGACTTTTTGTTTACCTATCCGCGTACGTGTGGTGTTGTTGTAGAATATGTTCAGCCACTTAGCACGGCCACGAATAATACGGCGCCAAATAAAATAGGTGAGATCTTCCTTAAAAATTTCCCGCAAACCATAAATAGCACCCAATAAAGCCACCAGGCCTACCGTGACCTGAGTGAAATTGGTACGCGTATTGAGCACCAGCACCATCACAAAGGCCATAATCACTGCGGTAACCGAGCCCTTCACCATACGTTTAAGTACGGCATCGAGATTTTTTGCCTCCCTTTTCAACACCACTCCATGCTCAATTAAGCGCTGTAGTAGCAACATCTTGTTGGCAAGGCGGTTGGGATCTTCCAAAGTCGGGGAAGAATTATAGCGGGCATTTTCGCGGTGCTCGTTTTCATCTTGGCAATATTGTAGTAATTGCGAGCGCTCCAGGCCAAAGTCGGTGGTTTTTGGTGCCTTATCGAGCAGCTTTAATAGTCCTTGCTCTATATACCAACTAAGAAAATTATCGGCATTGTGATAAAAGGATAATAGCTTTCTATCTTGTGGTTTATAGCGACGTAAACGCTTTAAAAGCCGTTGAGTTTCATGCATTAATGCCAGAGAACGTATATAAAACTCATCAGCCTCACTAATACTCAGCGCCTCGGCAATATCAGCATCTACAGCCAGGCGTACCTGGTAGCAATATAAGTTCAGATTTTGCCGGTATTCTTGATCATCCCCCCGCACCTTACTCACATAACGACTACGAACCAAGGGTAAATGTATACCACTGGCGTTATAGGCCAGATGACTTTTTATATGGTTATAGTAAAAGCTCTCTTCACTCAGGGTATTGGGGTTAATGCCCATTTCGTTGGGGATACAAAAAAACAATTCGATACGGGTGTGGGATTTAGGGTGCAATGACTGCCCCAACGCCAAACGCAAGCCTTCATCAAGTTTGAGCGTAGCAATTTCGTGCAATGATTAACCCCCATATTTTATTGATAATAAAAGTATAACCTATTTTTCAGGGATAAAAAAAATGCCCATCAGCACGCTGACAGGCATTTTAATGCTAAGGCACTAAGGCCAATTAGAACTTAACGTTCACACTCGCAAAGAAGCGACGACCTAGTACATCATAAGTGTACGGGTCAGTGTTAGAATCGTTATTACCTGTGTAGTAAGGTGCTTGCTTATCAAATAGGTTGTTTACACCACCAGAAAGCGACACAGTGTCGTTGAAGATGTAAGAACCGCTGATGTCGTGGTAAACCACTGTGCCAACGCTTGGTACTAGACACTTGCTGCTTTCTTTTTGACAAGAGTAATCATCAAGACCGTCGATCATGCGTGCTTGATACTGAGCATCCCAGTTATCACCGGCAACATTTAGGGTGAAGTTGGTCTTGTACTCAGCATAGCTGCCCAGACCTGAAGTTATCAAACCAGCGTAATCAACGCTGTCTACACCTGTAGACTCAACAATGTACTCGTCAAGGATAGTGATATCCAGGCCAGTACGCCAAGCTAGATCAAGAGCGTCAAACGCATACTTGAAGTTTACGTCATAACCCTTAGTTTGCTCGGTACCAATGTTTTTCAACTGGTTGTTGAAGCTGATACGGCCGGTGTTTTGGTTAAAATTAACGCCTGCAAACTGACATAGGGCAAGATCGTTATTGATATTAGCGCCTGTTGTCGAATCAAGGCAGGTGTCTACGATATATTGTTCGTTTTCACTGGCAATGGCGTTTTCAATTTCAATGTCGAAGTAATCAACCGTCATTGAGAAACCATCTAACCATGAAGGCGCGTATACGAAACCTGCGGTTAGCGTATCAGCTTCTTCCGGAGTCAATTGATCGTTACCACCTACAGTCACTTCAGCCTGGTCTTGAGCATTTTCAACGTCAAAATCAACCTGTTCAAATGATGGACCTTGACCAGCATATAGCTCGTTTACAGTCGGGGCACGGAACGCCGTTGAACGTACCGCACGAACCATAAACTCATCATTTACACGATAAGTTAGACCTAGCTTCCAGGTCTCGTCTGAGCCAAATGTGCTGTAGTCGAATGCACGTACGGCTGCACTTAGGTCGATGCTGTCAGCAAATGCCGTATCGGCAACTAGCGGTACAGCGAATTCAACATAGGCTTCGTTTACATCGAAACGACCGCCCGTTGGGTCAACGCGAGGGTCATTGGCAAGACCTTGTGAAGTTAGTGAATCTGGTACGTACCAAGCCTTTTCTTCACGACGCTCGATACCCGCTGCAAAACCTACATAACCGGCAGGAAGTTCAAAAATCTCACCGTTTAGGCCGGCTGACATGATCAATAACTGGCTACCGCCCGAGTTGTTTTCGGTGTAAACGTCGTCAGCTAGGTTAGCAGCAGTCCAATGACCTTGGTTTAGCGGGTTGAAGGTACCTGCAGCGATTTTGTCTTGAATTGAACCCATGTTCAGCAGGTTAGTAGCGCGGTCAACCGAGTCGTTACGACCGAATACTACCGATGTATCCCAGCCCCAACCGTTGTCGAACGCACCGTTTAGGCCAATTACGGCACGTACGGTATCAACAACCTGCTCGTAACCACGAGGACCAATGTCGGTCATACGACGACCGTAAGAGATGGCTTCACCATCTGCAACACCGTGTGATAGTAGTGAGTCACCCATGTTAGCTGCATCGTATTCAAAGTCGAACCATACCGGCTGAGGTGCCATTTGCTGATCTGACCAACGCTTAGAGTAAGTGAACTCTGTTACTAGAAGAGTGTCGTCTGTAAGCTCAAAGTTACCGATACCCGTCAGGTTAAGACGACGCATTGGTGTGTAAAGATAGCTTTCTTTTGAGAAATTATAGGCATCGTTCTCTGCGGCATAATCGTGCCAGCTGCCATCTTCATTACCTTGTAGACTCGCATTGTCAGCCCAAATGTGGCCGAAAGGCGTGTAAGAAGAACCGCCACAGTAGAAGCTCTTGTTGTCGTAATCTTCTTCGATTGGACAATCAGAGAAATCACGGTCTGCCTGAGAAGCATCGCCACGGTCTGTGTACTGAAGACCGATTACCACGTTACCACGGTCAAAGCTGGTACCCATGGTGATGTCGAATGAAGTCTCGTCGGCATCGCCTTCACCTGTGATGGCGCCGCTTAGGTTCATGTCTAGGCCTTCGAAATCATCTTTAAGGATGATGTTCACAACACCGGCTACTGCGTCGGTACCGTAAACGGCAGAAGCACCGTCTTTTAGTACTTCAACCGATTTGATCATAGAAACTGGGATGGTGTTAAGGTCAACCGTTGACGCAGCACCTGTACCTGAATTGATCATACGACGACCGTTTACAAGTACTAGCGTACGCTGAGCACCTAAACCACGAAGGTCAACGCGTGCGTTACCACCTGAACCGTTGTTTACGGCCGGGTTGGTCATGGCACCGCTGGCAGCGGTCATTTTTTGTAATACGCTGTCGATGCTGGTCGCACCCATGGCTTTAATATCGTTGGCACCGATTAGGGTAACCGGAGAAGCGGTTTCCATATCGGTACGCTTGATGCGTGAGCCTGTTACTTGAATCTTTTCAATTGCTTCGGCTGAAGAATCCGCAGCAATTGCTTGAACACTTGAGAACATAGGCAATGCTGCTAAAACAGCTAGCCCTAGTTGTGTCTTTTTCATATTAAACCCTACTTGTTGAATTTTCACCCGTTTAGGGTGGTTATACAGTTCATATTTTTATGAAGTTACTGCATAACGCCGAGCAACTTAGGTTTAATTAACTGAATGAAAACTGAATGAGCGAACATGGATTAAGCACCATAAAATACTCCACCTTCTGCCTTAAACTCATGTAACCACTTGTTATAAATGTTTACACCAAAAAGCCTTTAAAAATGCGGGGTGAGGTACTAATAAAACAACAATTTTTGATACCTGAAACTATATGCGACAACTTTGTAACTCGATGTAATCAATCGTGAGTAAGTTTACTTAATCGAAAATTTACAACTTATACACAGGCCGTTATTCATACATTTAAAATAGACAGGTTAAATTAATAGCCGAGCTAATACGGCTTTGGGCTTGTCAAAAAAGAAATCAAGGGGTTTGATTATAATTCAAACCAAATACGGTGAATTTATATGCAGAAAAGATTTACTCCGGCGTGCTGTGGTATTGCCACAGCATTCAAGAAAACATGCGTTAGAAATTCACCCGGTTATCTACTAGGAACTTATTTTTTCCAACAAGGCCAGAGCGTTATATCAGCGATAAGTGTTAGGGATGCGTGACATTAATGGGATAAGTTAACCTGCGAATTTGCCCGTTACGGCTAATATCGACGCTCAGTTGCCAAATCATCTGAGCTTCTGAACAGGCACCGACCATGATATCCGCTTGCCATAAATGCTTGTCTATTTGCTTAAAAAACACCGGAATAGTACCCATGTACATGGTCACACCCCGCATCTTTGCGCCTTCAATCTGAGCATCGTTTGGCATACGTAAAGACACTGAAAAAGGCGACTCTGGGTGAACATACTCAGCACTAAGCGCAAAGTGGAATGGCTCGATATGCAAGGGATGAGAATCACAACAATGGGTGAGCTGCGTATCTTTGTCTATACTCTCTTTGTTTATACTTAGGTTGCTGTCGTTACACGCAGTCAGTGACAGCAGCGCCGTGAACAGGGAAAGCAAAACAAGAGAGTGACGGGTGTGGTACGACTGCAACATGGTTATTTATTGAACGTTAATTTGGCGCCAATATTAACCAATGGGATCCGTCCTGACTAGGCATGAGTTAAAAATTCCCCAACTTCACGTGATAATTTGATTGAAGTCATTATTTTAGCCATTTGCGCTATCTTTTTGAGGTCAAAAATTTTATTATTTCGACCGCAAATAATAAGAGTGTTGTGAGTCTGCTTTCTGAAACGCTTCGTAAAATGAGAGTTTTAGGTAGCCGGCTTTGACACCATCAGTAGGCCCTATTCGCAAGAGTAGGTATTTCATTTCTAATCGCATAATAATGCAGCGGAAACCTGACAATGAGCCAAACAGTAGCATCACAAACTGAGTACAACTATAAAGTTGTTCGCCAATTCGCTATTATGACAGTGATTTGGGGCATCGTTGGCATGAGTGTTGGTGTATTAATTGCTGCCCAGCTTGCCTGGCCAGCATTGAACTTCGATACCCCATGGCTAACATACTCTCGACTGCGTCCGTTACACACGAACGCTGTTATCTTCGCATTCGGCACCAGCGCCTTGTTCGCAACGTCTTACTACGTTGTGCAGCGCACCTGCCAAACGCGCCTTTTCTCCGATAAACTTGCAGCTTTCACCTTCTGGGGCTGGCAACTGGTTATCGTATTAGCCGCCATTACCCTGCCTTTGGGTATTACCAGCTCGAAAGAATATGCCGAGCTTGAGTGGCCAATCGATATCCTAATCGCCGTCGTTTGGGTTTCTTATGCTGTTGTTTTCTTTGGTACCTTGGTTAAGCGTAAAGTATCGCATATCTATGTTGCCAACTGGTTCTATGCCGGCTTCATTCTTACGGTTGCGGTATTGCACATTGTTAACAGCATGGCAGTGCCTGTTTCACTGACTAAGTCATACTCTATCTATGCTGGTGCCGTTGATGCCATGGTACAGTGGTGGTATGGCCACAATGCGGTAGGTTTCCTACTGACTGCTGGTTTCCTTGGTATGATGTACTACTTCGTACCTAAGCAAGCGGGTCGCCCTGTTTACTCTTACCGTCTATCGGTTGTTCACTTCTGGGCACTTATCTCTCTATACATCTGGGCTGGTCCGCACCACCTACACTACACAGCTCTACCTGACTGGACTCAGTCACTAGGTATGGTAATGTCGGTCATTCTATTCGTACCTTCTTGGGGTGGTATGATCAACGGTATCATGACGTTATCTGGCGCGTGGCACAAACTACGTACCGACCCGGTACTGCGTTTCCTAGTTGTATCTCTTTCTTTCTACGGTATGTCGACGTTCGAAGGCCCAATGATGGCTATCAAGTCAGTTAACGCGCTTTCGCACTACACTGACTGGACCGTAGGTCACGTACACTCGGGTGCCCTAGGTTGGGTTGCTATGATTTCAATCGGTGCGACTTACCACCTGATCCCTGCACTATTCGGCCACAGCCGCATGTACAGCGTGAAACTGGTTAACACCCACTTCTGGCTACACACTGTAGGTGTTGTACTGTACATAGTTGCTATGTGGATCTCTGGTGTAATGCAAGGTCTTATGTGGCGCGCAGTTAACGAAGACGGTACGCTTATGTACAGCTTCGTACAATCACTAGAAGCTTCATTCCCATTCTACGTCATGCGTTTCCTAGGCGGTGTATTCATCGTAGCGGGTATGCTGGTAATGGCCTACAACAGCTATCGCACTATTGCAGCTAAGAAAGGCTCAATTGCAGACGATGCGCAAGCACAAGTAGCTTAAGGGGTAGGATGATGAGCAATAAAAACTCTAGCAACAAACATGAAATTGTTGAAAAGAACGTTGGCCTAATGGCCATCCTTACGGTATTTGCTATCAGCTTTGGTGCCCTAGTGGAAATCACTCCCTTGATGTTCCAAAAAGACACCACTGAGCCGGTAGACGGTCTACGCCCGCTAAGGCGCTAGAACTTGAAGGCCGCGACATCTATGTACGTGAAGGTTGTTATAACTGTCACTCACAGATGATCCGTCCTTTCCGTGACGAAGTTGAACGCTATGGCCACTACTCGGTAGCCGGTGAAAGCGTTTGGGATCACCCATTCCAGTGGGGTTCTAAGCGTACCGGTCCAGATCTGGCTCGTGTTGGCGGACGTTACTCTGACGATTGGCAATATGCGCACTTAATGGACCCACGCTCAGTGGTTCCTGAGTCGAATATGCCAGCCTTCCCTTGGTTAGATGAAAATCGAGTAGACACAGAGTACACCCTGAAAAAACTACAAATCTTCCGTGATAGCTTTGGTATTGATAAAAATACTGACCGCTATAATGGCTTAGGCTACGGTACAGATGAAGAGTTACAAACTCAGGTTGACGAGATTAATGCTATGAACGACGGCCAAGGTGCGACTGAGATGCAAGCGCTTATCGCTTACTTACAGCAACTTGGTACACACTTGAAGTAATTATTATGGATTACGGCACGTTCAGAGGCATTTTAACTCTGGTAATAATGGTACTTTTTATCGTGATTGTGTTGTGGGCCTTCAGCAAGCGCAGCAAAAAGCGCTTCGATGATGCCGCCAACGCGGTGTTTGAAGACGAAAAGAAACACCAAAGCACAATCACTAATGAGGAAAAGGAGTCTGAGAAATGACTAGCTTTTGGAGTATTTGGGTCATCGTTCTAACCTTGGCCTGTCTAGTTCTGCTCTTCGGCCTACTGGTTTGGAACTTAAAGAACTTCGTAGGTGTTAAAGAAGGCGAGAGCTGTGGCCATGAATTTGATGGCATTGAAGAAATTAACAACCCGCTACCTAAGTGGTGGACCTACATGTTCTTCGCGACCTTCGCGTGGGCTGTGTACTACCTTGCTGCCTACCCTGGCCTAGGTAACTTTGAAGGCTTCTTAAAGTGGAAGAGCTCTAACCAGGGCGTAACATCACTAGAAGAGTCTAAGAAAGCGGTTGAAGACATGCACGCTGATGGCTACCGCATCCAGTTGGATGGTGAGTACCGTGCGGCAGACGAAAAATTCGGACCTATGTTCAAATCTTTCGCCCAGCGTGACGTATTGGATCTAGCATCAGATGAGCAAGCACTAGAAATCGGTCAACGCCTTTATCTACAAAACTGTGCTCAGTGTCACGGCTCTGACGCCCGTGGTGGTGACGGCTTCCCTAACCTAACCGACAAAGATTGGTTATACGGTGGTACGCCAGACAAGATCAAAGAAACAATACTACACGGCCGTATCGCTGCTATGCCTAGCTGGGAAGCAGCCCTTGGTGGCGAGCAAGGCGTAAAAGAAATGACTGCCTTTGTACTAAGCCTTTCTGGTCGTACGGTTAACCAACGTGATGCGGAAGCAGGTAAAGCTAAGTTTGCCATGTGTGCAGCCTGTCACGGTGCAGATGGTAAAGGCTCGGTGGCTCACAACCTACCTTTCGGTGCGCCTAACCTAACCGACAACACCTGGTTATACGGCAGCGGTTCAGCTCGTTCGGTAGAAGAATCTATCGCTAACGGTCGTGCCGGTGTGATGCCAGCATGGAAAGATATCCTAGGCGAAGACAAGGTTCACCTGTTAACCGCCTACGTATACAGCCTGTCGCAAGACAAGTAAGCATACGAATTTAATCGAAATCAAAAAAGCCTCCTATTTGGAGGCTTTTTTTTAGGTTTTTATCCGCCAATGCCGTAAAATAGCCGCAACTTAATGGCAACTAACTTGGTATTATGAACACTACTCCCTGGTATAAGCAGTTTTGGCCTTGGTTTTTACTTTTCTTCCCTCTTACAACCATTATTGCCTGTATTGGCCTTATCACCATGGCGGTGGGCAATGGCCCTGATATGGTGGTCGATGACTATTATAAAAAAGGCAAAGCCATCAACCTCGAGTTAACCAAGTTCGACAAGGCTAAGGCCTTGTATTTGCACGGTGATTTACAATTCACGGATGAGCGTATCAGCTTTGCCTTTACCAAGGGCGATGACTCAAAAGTCGCAGCGCTCAACATAGGTTTATACCACCGCACTCTAAGCGATAAAGACGTGAGCTTTCGCCTGACCCAAAATGCCCATGGCCAGTTCACCACCCTACTCGACAAGCCTATCGAACAAGGCGCCTATACGGTATTTATCACTCCATTTGATGACAGCTGGAAGTTGAAAGAAAACATTCAACTGCCACAAGCGGACACGATTAAAGTGAGCCCCGAGTATAAATAAATGCCCGAGTATAATTAAATGAGTGTGCAGTCCTGCTTTCATTGCCTTGAGCCCATTCCCAAGGGTTTTAATGAATCGGTTGTGGTTAACAATAAACCTGAACCCATGTGTTGTATCGGCTGTAAGGCAGTGGCCGAGACCATTATCGCTCAGGGTATGAGCGACTATTACAAATTCCGCACCGAATCAGCCGGCAAGGTGCAGCAGTTGGTGCCAGAGCAACTGGCGCTGATCCAAAGTTATGACAACGAGTCTATCCAGCAGGAATTTATTTCCCATCAGGGTAATGACAAAGAGGTGCTGCTCAGCGTTGAAGGTATAAGCTGCGCCGCCTGTGCCTGGCTGATTGAAAAGCAGCTATTGGCTCACTCCGGGGTGAAACGGGTTGATGTAAACACCTCCACCCACCGCGCTATGATCGTATGGGACGACACCCAGGCCAAACTCAGTACCTTGATCACCAGCCTGGCAGAAATCGGTTATAAATCTTACCCCTTCCAGGCCGATAACGAAGCGGCACAAAAGCAGGTGCAGGCAAAGAGCTTTGTCCGCCGTCTCGGTGTAGCCGGCTTGATGACCATGCAGGTGATGATGTTTGCCTTTGCCATGTACTTTGGCATGTTCTCCGGCATGGAAGATAACTTTGAACAGTATTTCCGCTGGATCAGCCTGACGCTGGCCACGCCGGTGATCTTCTACTCGGCACTGCCGTTCTTAAGTAACGCCATTACCGGCTTAAAAGCCAAACAATTAAATATGGATGTGCCCGTCTCCCTGGCCATTTTTGGCGCCTATTTTGCCAGTGGTTATGCCACCTTCACTGGCACCGGCGAGGTGTATTTTGAGTCCATCTGTATGTTTACCTTCTTGCTGCTTCTGGGCAAATATTTAGAGTTTCGTGCTCGCCTTAAAGCCAGCGAGTTCACTGCAAACCTGCAGCAACTACTGCCGCTCACTGCCCGCGTGGTCGATGGCGACAACGAGGAGCAGTTAATTAGCGCCAAGCTGTTAAAGCTAGGTGATACCGTGCGAGTCAAAGCCGGTGAAACCATAGCCGCCGACGGCCAGGTTATCAGCGGGCGCTCCAGCGTCGATGAGTCCATGATGACGGGCGAACATCACCCTGTTAACAAGACATTGGGCGATCAGGTCCATGCCGGCACGGTGAACCATGACGGGGTATTATCCCTGAAAGTGAACAAGGTTGGTCAAAATACCCTGGTCAATCAGATTATACGCCTGCAACACAGTGCCCTGAGTCAGCGCCCGAAAATCGCCCAAATCACCGACAAGGTGGCGCAGTGGTTTGTCGCCTGTCTGTTGATCTTTGCCTCCATTACTGCACTGTCCTGGTATCAAATCGACCCGGAACACGCATTTTGGGTAACCATAGCGGTATTGGTTGCAACCTGCCCCTGTGCCTTAAGTTTGGCAATTCCAACAGCCCTAACCTGCGCCGTGGCCAACCTCACCAAGCGTGGGGTTTTAATAAAGCAGGCACATGTGCTGGAAACCGCCACCAAGTTAACCAAGGTGGGTTTTGATAAAACCGGTACCCTCACCTATGGCCGCTTCGCCATCGCCAAAATGGACATTCTCGATAGCGGCTACAACGAACAGGAATTAAAATCTTTAGCCGCCAGTTTAGAGCGTTATTCCGAGCACCCGATCGCCAAAGCCTTTAGTGAGATCACCCCCATTCACCCGCAGCCCGAGCAGGTTGAGGTGCATACCGGCTTTGGTGTTGCTGGCATCTGGCAAGCGCATAAGGTGCATATTGGTAAGGCCAACTGGTTTACCCATGAACTGGAACTCAATGCTCAAGCTGTGCTTTTTATCGACCAAAAACCTGTAGCCGCCTTTTATCTGCAAGATCAGGTGCGCGACCATGCCGAGGCATTGCAAGCGGAGCTGAAAGAGCAAAATATCAGCCGTGTGATGCTTACCGGCGACCCGTCAACCGCCGGCAAACAGCTGGCGGAGCAACTTGAACTTGATGCCTACCATGGCGCCTTGCTGCCCGAAGACAAGCTGGCGTTAATGCAAAAATGGCATGGCGAAGGTCAGGTATGCGCCATGATAGGTGATGGTGTCAATGACAGCCCAGTATTTAATGCCGCTCACCTGTCTATCGCCATGGACAGCGGTGCCGATATTTCTAAAAATACCGCCGATGTGGTGCTGCTCAACAGCGATTTACGCTCGGTGGCGCAACTTATCCGCGTGGCCAAACAAACGCGCCGTATTATCAGGCAGAACTTAACCCTGTCTTTGTGTTATAACGGGGCTATTCTACCCCTTGCCGCCTTGGGCTGGGTTGCCCCCTGGATGGCGGTGATCGGCATGTCGGCAAGCTCGATTATTGTTATCACCAATTCACTACGGTTGCTGCGCTTATGAGTATCATCTACGTCCTAATCCCCATTGCCATTTTGTTTGTGCTTATCGCCATTGGTATCTTTTTCTGGGCGGTAAGAAGCGAGCAGTTTTCCGATTTGGAAAAGCAAGGTCACAGTATTCTCTTTGAAGACGACAAAGAGGAACACGACAAGAGCAATGAACGAGATTAGCTTTGCCGCCGCCCTGTTAATGGGCTTGGCCGGCAGTGGCCATTGCGTCGCCATGTGTGGTGGTATCGCTGGCACGTTTCAGCTCGCCAGCCGCGATCTGCCGCCGCTCGGCGCCACGCTTGCCTATAATGTCGGGCGCTTAAGCAGCTATGCTTTAGCCGGTGCTCTAGTCGGCGGCTTTAGCGCCGCATTTGCCAGTCAAAACAACCATATCAGCCTGGGCCTAAGCCTGCTAAGTGCTGTCTTTATGATCCTCGTTGGCCTCTACGTTATGCGCCTGTTTAATCCTTTGGGCGGCATAGAAAAGCTGGGCAACTGGGCAATTTGGCGCCATATCGTCAAACTGAATCGTCATCTGATGCCGGTTAACAGCTACCCAAAAGCCCTGTTATACGGCGCCCTGTGGGGCTGGTTACCCTGCGGCTTGGTCTACAGCGCCCTAACCTGGGCTATTTTTAGCCAAAGCGCCGCCGATGGCGCCTTATTTATGGCCTTGTTTGCACTTGGCACCTTGCCGGCACTGCTCGCCTTGGGCTTGGGTGCCAACGCCATTAAGGGTATACTTAACCAAACGTGGGTGCGCCTGGTCTTGGGTAATCTATTACTTTGGTATGGGCTCTATAGCTTGGTTATTGCAAGTGCCTCGCTAGTCACGTAGATTTAACTTCATCTCTTGCTTACCTTGGAATGTAAAATGGACGTAAAAACACAACTTTCTGGTAAATTCGCTGGTAAATCGAATTGCACCATTAGCTGTACCAACTGCTCTATCTCTCAGTTGTGCCTTCCTTTTAGCTTAAATGGCGAAGAAATGGACCGCCTTGATGAAATCATCGAGCGCAAAAAGCCACTGCACAAGGGCGATTACCTGTTCGAGTCTGGCACTAAGCTAAAATCCATTTTCGCGGTACGCAGCGGCTCATTTAAGTCTTTTACCCTTTCAGAGCAGGGTGAAGAGCAGATCACCGGCTTCCACCTGGCAGGAGATTTAGTGGGATTCGATGGTATTCATACCGCTACTCACCAAAGTTTTGCCCAGGCTATGGAAACCTCCATGGTTTGTGAAATTCCTTTCGAAACCTTGGATGATTTGGCCGGACGCCTGCCCAAGTTACGCCAACAGATCATGCGCCTGATGAGCAACGAGATTAACTATGATCAGGAAATGCTGCTGTTATTGAATAAAAAGACCGCCGAGCAACGTCTGGCGTCCTTCTTACATACGCTTTCTCGTCGCTTTAGCGAGCGCGGCTTCTCGGCTCGTGAATTCCGCCTCACCATGACCCGGGGCGAAATCGGCAATTACCTGGGTTTAACCGTTGAAACCATCAGCCGTTTATTAAGTCGTTTTCAGAAAAGTGGCTTTATTAGCGTCGACGGTAAATTTATTACCATCAATGATCATCAGCAACTCGCTCAGGCTGCAGCCATTTCTACGCCAAGCAGTTGATCTGACTCAAACTAAATCCATTCGCGCCTTTTAATATCAGGGATTTCTATTACACTCATAGTTGTATTGAAATACTCTTAAAATTAGGTATTAAGGAGGCGCATTATGGATAAAATTAAACGTATACTTGCAGTTGTTGACCCATCCGTCGAGGCACAGCAGAGCTTATCTCGAGCCGCGGAAATAGCGCGTAACACAGGCGCAAACATTACCGCCTTCTTATCCATCTACGATTTCTCTTATGAAATGACCACCATGCTCAGCGGCGATGAGCGCGAAGCCATGCGCAGAGCAGTAATAGCCGATAAAGAGCAATGGCTGCAATCTTTGGCGGCGCAGCATCAGGATATCAGCTTCGATACCAAGGTGGTCTGGCATAACCGTCCTTTTGAAGCCATTATTCGTGAGGTGTTAGAGCATGAGTACGACTTGGTGATCAAGGGCACACATCAACATCATGCCCTAAAATCTGTGATCTTTACCCCCACCGACTGGCACCTTATTCGCAAGTGCCCTACACCATTATTATTGGTGAAAGACCACAAATGGTTGGTTGGTGGCGCTATTCTAGCGGCAGTGAATGCGTCAAGCGATGATGAACAACATCAGGCACTCAGCGAGCGCATCATCAAAGATGCCCAGTTTATCAGCAAGATTGCCAAGGGTGACTTGCACCTAGTTAACGCCTACCCGGCTACACCGGTCAATATCGCCATCGAAATTCCCGAGTTTAATCCGTCGCAATACAATGAAACGGTAAAAGAGCACCACCTCAGTTCTACCCGTGAGCTGGGTAAGCAATTCGGTATCCCTGAAAATCATCAACATGTGGAAGAAGGCCTGCCGGAAGACGTACTGCCGCGCCTGGCGGAAAAGCTCGACAGCGAATTAGTGGTCATTGGCACAGTGGGTCGTACCGGACTCAGCGCTGCCTTGGTGGGTAATACCGCCGAGCATGTTATCGACAGCCTGGATTGTGACGTGCTGGCGCTTAAACCAGATGGCTATCGCAGTCCACTGGAAGATTAACCCAAAACCAATTTTCAACACCTTCAGGCAGCATCCGCTGCCTTTTTCTTGATGCCTCGAGTGCGTCAGCCTATAATACGCGCCTTTGATTTTTAGCCTTAGAGGGTGCCCAGGTGTCGCATTCAGCACAAGCCAAAGCGCAATACAATTTCAACAAACTGCAAAAGCGCTTACGCCGCCATACCGGTCAGGCCATTGCCGACTTTAATATGATTGAAGAAGGCGATCGCATCATGGTGTGCTTGTCTGGTGGTAAAGACAGCTACACCCTTTTGGATATACTGCAAAACCTGCAACGCTCGGCACCGGTCAACTTCGAGCTGTTCGCCGTAAACCTGGACCAAAAACAGCCTGGCTTCCCCGAGCATATTTTGCCTCAGTACCTCAATGAGCTGGGTATTGAATACAAGATAGTCGAGGAAGACACCTACGCCATCGTTAAGGACAAGATCCCCGAAGGTAAAACCACCTGCTCGCTATGCTCACGTCTGCGCCGCGGCATCTTATACCGCACCGCCAAAGAAATGGGTGCCACCAAGATAGCCTTGGGCCATCACCGTGACGATATGATAGAAACCATGTTTTTGAACATGTTCTATGGTGGCAAGTTAAAGGGTATGCCGGCTAAACTCATGAGCGATGACGGCCAGCACATGGTTATTCGCCCACTGGCTTACTGCAAAGAAGTGGATATTGCCGAGTATGCAGAGCATAAGCAGTTCCCCATTATCCCTTGTAACCTGTGCGGCTCACAGGAAAATCTGCAACGACAAAACATCAAAGCCATGTTGCAGCAATGGCATAAACAACACCCGGGACGCATCGAAAGCATCTTTACTGCGATGCAAAACGTCGTACCTTCGCACCTGGCCGATACAAATTTATTTGCCTTTAGCGACTTACAAACCGGTGAGGTGATCGACGGCGGTGACACGGCGATGGATAAACCTGAGGTACCCGTCATCCCCGTAGGCTATGACCAGGAAGATGAGGTCGCCGATACAACCCCTACAATTATTGAACTGACTTAATGTCACCATGAAAAAAGCGCTAATCAGCGCTTTTTTCATATGTATAAGGCGGCTAGCCTATTCGCAGCCCTCCTCAATTTCATTGACACAAATATCACCGGTTTCAGTAAAGGTGGCATTGCCGTCGACTCCTATGGCACCCACTTCAATTTTCATTTCCGTATTTGCCGGCAAGGCATCCAAAAACTCTTGTGAGACCGCAACCTGAAACGCCGATGCGGGCACCCGAACACTGAATTTCATCTTCGCCAAGGGATCTCCATCCTCGACAACGGTATCCATAACGACTTCCCACGCACCGACGGCTACAAATTCGGGGTGCATAGGCAAGCTACCATCATTGACTAAGTCATCAAGTTCGCCACTGGTCGCACATTTACCAAGATCGTTACCCGGCTCCCAGGTGATCACTCCACCATTATATGAAACATTGGCAGGCGCGGCCGGTAGGTGATAGGTAAGCATGGTCTCGCCTTCGGCTTTTTCTCCTTCTTCTCCTTTGCCCGTGACCATATAAATGCCCGGTTGCCAGCGCTCTAGAAACTCACTTAGTGTGACTATTTCTTCATCCTCTTCGGCTTTTGGATCATTCCAACACAAGGGTTCGGCGCTTTCGGCAAAGGTTTCGGTCAAGGTTTGTTCCTTCAATGACCCTCCTACCTTGTACTCGAACAATTTGGCGCCATCTGGGTCCGTCAGCCGCGCCGACTCAAGGTCGTCACCGTCAAATAAAAAGTGGAAACCTATGTCTCCGTCGCTGGCATTAATTTCAATCAGAGCTAGGCATTCTCCGAAATCACCGCAGGGTTCGGTTGCCAAGCCCTGCATACTTGCGCCTGAGGTGACCACAAACAGCATGGCTCCAATTTTGGATATGTATTTCATTTTCTATTCCTCGTTGCTTGCTTTTAATGGCGATCGAGGCATTCGCATAATACAAAAATGAACGGGTCACCGCCGTTACACTCGTAGAAAGTATAGAAGCGAGGCAGGACTTTGCAGCGAGCAATAGGAAGAATTTTCGGTGGTCTGCCGTAGCACAGACAATCAAGGTTGTTTCTGGTTGAAACGGGGTGGGTCAGTAGCCCGGCGGCACCGGGCACTATGGTCAATGATTAACCTTTATCAATCCAAGGGGTGATACGAGCCAGCTTGGCACCGTCCACCAGCACGGTTTCGCTATCTTCCCACTTGTTTTTAATTTTGACCTTACAGCGAGTGTCGACGCACTGCCAGTCGGAAGGGACATCGGTGGGCACAGAGCCAGTAAAGTGCAGTTGAATACCTTGCTGATCCGGTAGCAAGAAAGACATCAGGGTGCCGACGAAGAAGCCGGAAAGATCCGCCAACAGCTCCTCAAGCTCATTATTCACCTGATATAACTGCCCTGCAGTGATCCCCTGTTGCGGCATTTTTGCTTCAATCTGTATGCTTAACTGACAGCCGCCGGCATTGGCTGGGGTCACCACCACCATGGCTTTGTGGGTATCTAGCTCTTTGTCAAAGGGCAGGAACAGCTGACCTTGGTCGTCGTAAGTTAAAGGGTAACTTTGCTTTTCCGTTAAGATTTCCCCAGCTGCGATCTCACAGGGCTTGGCATCGGCATAGGTTTTTAAATAAAAACCAACCTGTGCATATTGGTACTCGCCCTCGTTCACGACTTCCATGCGGTCATAAAAGCCGTCATACGACATGACCACAGGCTCAGCAGCCGCGCTAAACGACAAGATTAATAACGGAGATACCCAGGAAGTCAGTTTATTCATCAAAATACGCCTCATTATGGTCTATCATTGCGTGCAGCTCTTCAATATAGGCTTCACCGCGCTCGGAGTAAGACATTAATCCATAGGCCAGATCTTTGGCAGTCAGTGGCTGTTGTGCCTGGCGCAACTCGGCGCGAATATCGCGCAGCTCACGATAGGCATTATGGGTGTTAATGTTATAGAAATAGGCATCCACCGCTTCTTGTACCGACTGATACACGGCCACCTCATGTTTGGCCCCCTGATTGCGGCGTTTAGGCACCAGGCCACAACCCTCGCTAAAGCACCATTGGCCAAAAAAGTTCAAACCGATACGAGCAAAGCGCGAGGTACCCCAGGCCGACTCATTGGCCGCCTGCATCATCACCAGCTCTTTGGGGATAACATCAACGCGACGCAGCGCCTGTTGCAATGACAGCTCGCTTATCTCTTCATCCACAAGACCATATTCGGCAAAAATATCCTCTACCTTTTGCTCTTGAGTGGCGGATAAGGCCTGCTGATACTGAATCATCATCAGGGCGATTTCTAAAGTCGCTCGCTGATCCCGTACTCGGCTGTTGGCTTTTTCCACCGGGCCACGAATAAAGTCAAAAAACAGGGATTTTTTTTCTTTAATATCGTTAACTTGTGCAAAGTCAGGCAGTTTAACATTGTGCCTTGGCTTTTCCACCACTGGCTTTTTAACAGCTTGCTCTGGCGTTGACTCTGTAACTTGCGCACTCTGCTCCTGCGGCCCCCAGATAAAGGGGTACACCAGGGCGGTAATGGAGATGATAGTAAATAGAATGAGTCCCAGTTTTTTGATCATGACACCTCTAGTATTCATATGTCTGGATAAACAAACGGCGCATTATATCCTAACAGAAGCAAATACGAAATAATCACTACTTTGCCACTAACATCATACAAGACAAGGAGTTATTTATTGTTTACACTCAGTACATAATACTCAGGGTTACGAGCACTGCATGGCCGATATTTGGCAACAAAGACGCACAGGTGAAGATAAGCATCGCCCCAACGATAACCGCTCTTCGTGGCAGGTCGACCGCTCGCGTATTATTCATGCCGCCGCGTTTCGTCGCCTGCAGGCAAAAACGCAAATCATGGGCATTGGCCTGAACGACTTTCACCGCACTCGCCTCACCCACTCTTTAGAGGTAGCGCAAATAGGCAGTGGCTTGCTGCGCCATCTGAGTCGACAACATCCCGATATCACCTGTCTGCCCGATGATTCCTTGCTGGAAACCTTGTGTTTAGCCCATGATATAGGCCATCCACCCTTCGGCCACGGCGGTGAAATTGCTCTAAATTACATGATGCGTGAACACGGTGGCTTTGAGGGCAATGCTCAGACTTTACGCATTGTCGCCAAGCTTGAACCCTACACCCAGGGCTTTGGTATGAACCTGACCCGCCGCACCCTGTTGGGTTTTATAAAATACCCGGCACTGCTCGATACCCTGTGGCATAGCAAGCCATCCGAGCCGGCGCAGCAGCGTTATATTAAGGCCAATGAATGGCGCCCGGCCAAGGGCCTGTATAGTGATGACAGTGACTTGGTAGACTGGATCTTCGCTCCCTTGAGCGCCGCGGACAGGGCCTTATTTCAAAGTCACCAGCCCCAGGATAGCTTTCGCGCCAAAACCCTGTATAAGTCGGTGGATGCATCTCTGATGGAGCTGGCCGATGATATCGCCTACGCGGTACATGACCTCGAAGATGCCATTGCCACCGAGCAGATCACCATTCACGACTGGCAGTCCCACGCCGAGCCTATGTTGGCTGAGCTCGACTGTCCCTGGCTCGAAGGTGCCAATATGGCGCAGCGATTATTCTTCCAGTGTGAGGCGCAGCGCAAGGACCTTATAGGCGAGCTGGTGAACCTCTTTATCACACAAGCTAAATTGGTACCCACCGACGGCGACTTTAGCTGTGCTATGCTTGGCTACCAGGTGGTCTTGCCGCCAAGTTATCAGGCGCTACTGGATTGCTTAAAAACATTTATTTATAAGCGCCTTATTCGTGCCCCACACATGCAGCAGATAGAATTTAATGGCCAGAAACTGATCATCGAATTATTCGAAGCCTTTGCCAGCGATCCGCTGCGTTTATTGCCGGAAACCACAGCCGTCGCCTATCGTCAGGCGGAAAAAACCGGCACCAGCACCTACAGAGTCTTGTGTGACTACCTCAGTGGCATGACCGACGAATATGCCTATAAAACCCACCAACGTTTATTTAGCAGCAGTTCGTATTAACCCTCCCTTTTCTGACGGTTTTGCCACTGCGGTCAGTTGTACCCTCGCCATATTGGCCTATTATTATTGATGTAATTGCTTGCATTTATTCGCCTTATACCAATTCTGTTGAGTATGTGATCAGAGATAGCGTTGGCTAAATGATGTGATAACAAGACGGAATTTTTCTTATGTAGTTTTGCTACAAAGATAAATTCCAACGCCGTTAGATGATATTGAGCCCGCTAGAATGATTAGCTATTTAAGTGAATTGGTATTAATCGGATACCCCTATAAAGGAAATCGGATGCCATTTATAGCCCTGGTTATTGTCATTTTCGCCTTGGTGCTTACACCTAGCGTCGAGGCCGAGCAGCAAGCACCTTTATATCTGGAAGAACGCCAAGCCATTGTTAAAGATATAGATAAATACGACTGGATCCGCCTGAGCTCAGGCGAATGGCTAAAAGGTGAATTTAAAGCCATGTACGACAAACAAATTGAGTTTGACAGCGACATACTCGACACCCTGTTTATCGACCGTGAAGACGTCGACATGGTGATTTCCGGGCGAGCCCATAGCGTGCGCTTTAACGACGGCCATGTCAGCGAAGGCGCCTTGTTGATCGGCCCAAGTTATGTACAGGTAGGCGCAGCTAAGCTGGCCTATTTACCCAAAGATTTGGTGTCTATCGCCGCCAGCGCCAAGGACGCCGGTGGCGCCTGGTATGCCAAGGTGGGTGTCGGCGCTAATTTAAGTCGGGGCAACACAGAGCAAAGTGAGCTCTCCGCCACCGTTGATATCAAACGGCGCACCGCCACCAATCGGTTGCTGATCAACGCCCTGGCGGCACGCACCAGCAACGATGAAGAGGTCACTGAAAACAATGTCCGTGCTAGCGGCACCTTTGACTGGTTTTATACCAAGTCCCTGTATTTTCGCCCGGTGTTTTTCGAATACTATCGCGACCCATTTCAGAATATCGACCATAAATACACGCTCGGCGCCGGTATAGGTTATTACGTCATTGATAATCAGCGCTGGGAATGGGATATAGGCATGGGTCCTGCCTATCAAAGAACGCAATTTGCCAATGTCGGTATTGACGCTCCCAGCAGCAACTCAACGACCTCAGTTTATTTTTCGTCAAATATGGATTACGAGCTGACCTCAGACATAGATTTAACCTTTGACTATCGTTTTACCCTTGCCGAGCAAGCGGCCGGTGGCAATGCTCAGCATGCCCTGATGGGTGCCTCAATAGATATCACCAGTGATATTGATTTCGACATATCACTGCTTTGGGATCATCTGCAATCTCCTATCGCCAATGCCGATGGCACAGTGCCGAAAAAGGATGACTATAAGATGATCGTAACTTTTGCCGTCGAGTTATAGGAGTGGACATGGCTCCCTTAAATCCTGCACAAGAAACCCAGCTCTCACCTCACAGTCGCGCCGCTGGAAAAGCCTCCACCAAAGTCGGTGGCAAAGCCTTAGGCCTTGCCCTGGCGGCACTCTTGCTAACACCGGCGGTACAAGGTGCCACCGTTGAAGAGCGCTTGGCCGCGCTAGAGCGTCGTATTGTTGAGTTAGAACAGCAGTTAAAGCGCAAAGATGCCGAAATAGAACAGCAGCTTAAGCTTAAAGACGCTGAAATTGCTGCCATTAAGCGTCCTTTGGCTACGGTCAAAACCCAAACCGAACAACCTCAAAGCAAGCTTAATGGCCGCCTTTATCAGGAGTATGAACGTCCCAGCTACCGTTTTAAAACGCCACCAAAGAGCATCTTTTTAAGCGATTCGGACACCACCTTACAAATAGGCGGGCAAATTTGGCTCGATGCCATTTATAACGATGGCGACATGGCCAATCGCGGCGCCTTTCAAACCTCGTCCATTCTCTTTGACGAAGATGCCAGCGACGATAAGACCTTGCTCAACGCGGGACAATCCAAGCTCTCCTTTCGCAGTCACACCCCAACCGAGCACGGCGATATGACCACTCGCTTTGAATTTGATATGTTCGATGGCGACGGTAATGCCGATTTTAACCTCACTCACCTTTGGGGTGAGCTTGGCAACTGGGGAGCTGGGCAGACCTTTAGCGGCTTTATGGACATCAATTCCTTTCCCAATATCCTCGATTATTGGGGCCCATCGGCCATGGTCTTTGCCCGTCACCCGCAAATTCGTTATCGCCGCAGCTTAGGCAATGGCAGCTTCTGGGCCTTAGGTATCGAACGTTCAGATGCGGATCTGGCGTTACCGGTTAATATTGATCCTGAGTCCCTGAACTATAGCGAACAAAACGATTGGCCCGATGCCAGCGCCAGTTATACCTATCAATTTGATCAGGGGTATATCAAAACCGCACTGCTATTGCGCTATTTGGGATACAAAACAAACCTGCAAGAAGATAAGGTGTGGGGCTGGGGCATTAATGTCACCGGCACCTATGATGTAAATTACAGTCACAGTCTGAAATTTCAAATCGCCAACGGTAAAGGCATAGGCCGCTACCTAAACGATCCCTGCTGCCATTATTACGCCGATATCACCGGCGGCAGTGATGCAGGACTCGACGGCAATGGCGAGCTCACCGCCATAGGCGCCACGGCGGGTTTTATCTATTTGGATAAACAATGGAACGACAACTACACCTCTTCCATCGGCATCAGTTACGTGGATATAGACAACATCATCACCCAGCATCCCTTGTCGTTCAATAACAGCCTCTACAGTACGGTGAACCTGATTTACAACCCGACCACAATGTCGCGTCTCGGCATTGAGCTGCAATATGGTGAGCTCGAGAATTATCGTGGCGACAAGGGCGACAACTTACGTTTGCAAACCTCTTTTGGCTTTAAATATTAGGAACTTAAGGCGCGATTCACGCCCTATTTGCAGTTAAGGACGATAAGGACTGATATACATGAAGAAAATACTCTACTCGCTACTATTGATATCGGCCCTCGGCCTGCAAACTCAAGTCGATGCCCGCCCCTATGACACAGCCAAGGTGGAGCAGATACTTGCTCAAGCCCATACCCTGTATAAAGACGAAAAAAGCGGCGCCAATGCGGATTATATTCCCGCTCTTGCCAAGGTCGACAGCGAGCAATTTGCCATTGCCCTGGTTACCACAGACGGTAAGATTTTTACCCAGGGCGACATAGACAGCCACTTTTCTATTCAGTCTATTTCCAAGGTATTTACCCTGGCTTTGGCCATGGAGCAACAAGGAGCCGAGGCCATCTTGGATAAAATCGGCGCCAACGCCACCGGCCAGCCCTTTAATTCGGTAACCGCCATTGAGCTTAATCCGGCCAGATCTGTCAATCCCTTGGTGAATGCCGGAGCCATGGCCACGGTCAGCCTGATAGAGGGCGATAGCGCCGCACAAAAATGGCAAGCGATCAGTGCCTGGTATGGAAAATTTGCCACCACCAAGCTGGACGTACTTGAGGATGTGTATCGCTCCGAGTCCAGCAGTAATGGCCATAACCTGGCCATTGCCGAGCTGCTTAAATCTTACGGGCGTTTTTACGGCGATGTGGATATCAACCTAGATATCTACACCCGCCAGTGCTCCGTGGGTGTCACCACTAAAGATCTGGCTATTATGGCCTCTGTGTTCGCTAACGGCGGCACCCACCCCATCAGCGGCGCACAATTGATGCGCGCAGATAATGTCGAGCGGGTGCTGGCGGTCATGAGCACGGCAGGCTTGTACGAAACCAGCGGTGAATGGGCCTATACGGTCGGCTTACCGGCGAAAAGCGGGGTCGGCGGCGGTATTATTGCCATTATGCCGGGTAAGTTCGCCATCGCCGCCTTTTCACCGCGCCTCGATGCGGCCGGTAACAGCGTCAGAGCGCAAAAGGCCATTGATTATATTGCCGAAAAAGCCAAGGCCAATATCTTTAGTCACCTCGACTAACCATAGTGATTGATTCACGGCACGGGGCGTTAAAAAGCGCCCTGTGCCTGGCTCTGGCGATTCCTTCTAAGAGAGCAAAATGCTACACTGACGCCCTACTTATAATAACTTTCATCATTTATCGCCAATGAAAATAATCTCTTTCAATATTAATGGCTTACGCGCTCGCCTTCATCAACTTCAAGCACTTATCGACAAGCATCAACCGGATGTGATCGGCTTACAGGAAATCAAGGTGCATGATGAAATGTTCCCCGTCGCTGACGTCGAGGCCATGGGTTATCACGTGTATTTCCATGGTCAAAAAGCCCATTACGGCGTCGCCATGCTGACCAAGCAGCCGGCCAAAATGGTTAAAAAAGGCTTCTCCACCGACACCGATGAGCACCAAAAGCGCATGATAGCGGTGACAGTGGAAAATGCTCAGGGGGAAGATGTCACCGTGCTTAATGGTTATTTCCCCCAGGGCGATAACATCAACCATGAGACCAAGTTCCCTTATAAGCGTCAGTTTTACAGCGATCTGATGGCCGAGCTAAATTCTCAATACAGCCCAGACAGCAAGTTAGTGGTAATGGGTGATATTAATATTTCGCCAATCGATCTGGATATCGGCATCGGTGAGGCCAACAAAAAGCGCTGGCTAAAAACTGGTAAATGCTCCTTCCAGCCGGAAGAAAGACAATGGCTGGCCACCCTCACAAATTGGGGTCTGGTGGATACCTTTAGACAACTGCACCCGGATACTGACGACAAATATTCCTGGTTCGACTACCGCTCCAAGGGCTTTGATGACAACCGCGGCCTGCGTATCGACGTTATTCTGGCCACTCCTGCCTTGGCGCAATCCTTGGCGGAAAGCGGCATAGACTATGAACTGCGCGGCATCGAAAAACCTTCGGATCACGCCCCTGTCTGGAGTACCTTCGAGGGCTAATTGCCATGCTCGTAAGCTTTATTGCCGTCTTACTCATACTGTTTTTCACCCTGGATAAAGCCAGTGTGAGCGGTCTGTGGCAACGTCCGGCAAGACAAACCGGTCTGTTTGCCTGTGCCCTGGTGTTGGCAATGCTGTGGCGCATTAAGGCGGGGATAGTCCCGGGCCTAGATATACATATTCTCGGCATTACCGCGGTGACCTTGATCTTAGGTTGGCGTTTAGCCAGCCTGGCGGCTGTGCTTGCCACCGCCTTGCTTACGAGCTTTTCAACCATACCTTGGGAAAACGCTGCGGTGTTTGCTATCACCACTGCACTTATTCCCATTTACTTTAGCTATGGCGTTTTTGTGCTGGTTTATAACCTGCTGCCACGTCATTTATTTATCTATATCTTCATCTGTAGTTTTCTCTGTGCGGCGTTGGCCAATTGCCTGAAGATCTTTGTCGGTGCGCTCTATTACTGGGCTATCGGCACCTATGAATGGTCTATGCTGATGGATAACTATGTGATTTTAAGTGCGCTTATCTGGTTCCCCGAAGCCATGCTCACCGGCATGGCCATGACCCTGCTGGTGATCTACCGCCCGCACTGGGTGCGCACCTTTTACGATAAGGAATACCTTGCACCATGAGTGCTTATTGCTGCCCCTTATGCCAACAGCCCTTAACCCGTCAGGGTAACAGCCTAAGCTGTGACACCGGCCACCAATTCGATTACGCCAAAGAAGGCTATATCAATTTATTACCGGTGCAATATAAGAAATCAAAACAACCCGGCGATAACCAGGACATGGTGCAAGCCAGACGCCGTTTTCTATCCGCCGGCCATTATCAGTTTCTGCGCCAGGCGTTAGCCGAACGTGTTGCTGCTTTACACCAAAGCGAGACGGGGGTGATAGACATGGGCTGCGGTGAAGGCTACTACACCCATGAGCTGGCAAACCAGCTAGAGCACCGGGGACAGGTGTACGGCATAGATATTGCCAAACCCGCTATACGCTATGGCGCCAAACGCTATAGCAACTGCGAATTTGCGGTGGCCTCAAGCAAGCAGATCCCCCTGAGTGCAGGCTCTGCTTCCGTGGTGACCAGTGTATTTGCCCCCATCTTTGCCGAAGAAAGCGCCCGCCTATTGACGCCACAGGGATATCTGGTGGTGGCTTCGCCCGGCCCCAAGCATTTAGCCGAGCTAAAAGAGATTATCTATAATGAAGTGCGCGAGCATCAACAGCTAGACACGCCCACAGGCTTTACTCGCAGCGCCGAGCAACTACTGAGCCGTACCCTCACCCTCACAGGTGAACAAGCAAGAGATTTGGCCTTGATGACCCCCTTTGCCTGGAAGTTCAGTGTCGAGCAGTTGGCACAGCTTGCAGCAAGAGCAGAATTTAAGGTGCAAGCCGAGTTTTACCTCAGCGAATTTCAGAAGATATCCTGACGAAAGGCCTTGTCCATTTTATCGAACATATCCTTAAGTAGCAGGGCCAGTTCGCGATATCGCGGCTTGGCCTTGGCCGGAGCACCACGATAGCCCTGGGCCACCATTTTCGTATACAGCTCTTTATACCAATGCGCATAAGCAGGTGGCAGCGGCGAGGAGGCTCGCTTCGCAAGCCACAGCAGACCTTGCACCGGCAGGGAGAGAATTAATAAGGCGCAGGCCAGCGCCGGCCCCAGATAATGCTGACCCAGTAATTGTAATTGCACCACCAGGCTGGTGAGCGCCAGCAACGGCATCACCTTAATGGCAAACAAGGTGGCACTGATAATCCGATTTTCCACAAACATGGGCGCCAATTCACGGCGCAGCGGCCAGAGTTTGGCGTAGCTATGCCCTTGCTGAATTTGTGTCATCATACTGTTTTGCATTTACGCCCCTTACAACTATCGCTTAGTAGCAATAATAAGGTAAAATAGTCGGTCCCACTGCAATAATACCTTAGTCTAAATGTAGCCCTTGGTCATAGTTATTATGACCAGGTTAAAAGCTATTACTTTAGGTAAACGTGGGGTTTAATTTCTGATTTTCAACCACGGGTCTACCAAATGTCTGTACAACACGTCCTAGTTTTAAATTGCGGCAGCTCAAGCCTAAAATTCGCAGTTATCGACGCCAGCAGCGGCGATGAACTGTTAAGTGGCTTAGCTGAGCGCCTTCATAACGACGACGCCTCCTTAAAGTATAAATTCGCCGGCAACAAAGAGCAAAACGCTTTACCCGCCGGTGCCGATCACAAAATCGCCATCGACACCCTAGTCACGCTGATCCACCAATATGATCTAGCTAAAGATTTAATCGCCGTTGGCCACCGTGTAGTGCACGGCGGTGAGCAGTTTACCGGCTCCCAGTTGATCACCCCGGACGTGCTTGACGCCATTACCCAGACCGCCCAATTAGCACCACTGCATAACCCTGCCAACCTGACCGGTATTCAGGCAGCGCAAGCAGCATTTCCTGAACTGGTGCAGGTGGCCGTGTTTGATACCGCTTTCCACCAAAGCATGCCAAAACACGCGTTTTTATATGCGCTCCCTTATTCTTTATATAAAGAACACGGTGTACGCCGTTACGGCTTCCATGGCACCAGCCATCATTATGTCTCAACCCAGGCCGTTGAGGCGCTCGGGTTAGCTGCGGACAATCATCGCTTGATCACCGCCCACCTGGGCAACGGTTGCTCTGTGTGCGCCATTAAAAATGGTGCCAGCGTCGATACCAGCATGGGCCTGACTCCGCTTGAAGGCGTGGTTATGGGTACTCGCAGCGGCGATATCGACCCGGGTTTATTCGACTTCCTTACCAGCCAGCTTGGGTACTCGGTCGCCGAGGTCAACACCATGTTGAATCAGCAAAGCGGCTTGCTAGGCATTAGCGAACTGTCCAATGACTGTCGCACCATAGAAGAAGCCTATTTAGAGGGGCATGAGCAGGCGACCTTGGCGCTGGATATCTTCTGCTATCGTCTGGCCAAGCAAATTGCCGCTTACCTAGTACCGTTAAATGGTTTAGATGCCCTCATCTTTACCGGCGGCATAGGTGAAAACTCAGATATTATTCGTGCCAAGGTACTTGCGCATCTGAGCTTCCTCGGTTGGCAAATTGACGAGCAACGCAACCTCGCCGCCCGTTTTGGCAAAAGTGGCGTGATCACCAGTGTTAACAGCCCACTGACCGCCATGGTGGTACCGACCAATGAAGAATGGATGATCTGTCAGGACGCTGCGCGTCTGGCTAAAGGAGCCTAAATCATGTCTAGACGTATTATGCTTATCCCTGTGTCCACCGGTGTGGGACTGACCTCGGTCTCTGTGGGTTTGGTACGGGCACTGGAGCAAAAAGCCCTGAAGGTCAACTTCTTCAAACCCATAGCCCAACCGCGCCGTGGTGAATGTGGCCCGGAAAAGTCCACCGCCATAGTTAAAATTGGTTCTAGCATTAATCCGCCCGAGCCTATTTCCCTCGCCTATGCAGAAAAAATGATCGGCGATGGCCATGGTAACACCTTGCTCGAAGAAATCGTTGAGCGCTTTGAAAGTGGTATAAATGACGATGAAATCACCATTATCGAAGGCATGGTACCAACCCGTAACCAGCCCTATGCCGGGCGTGTTAACCGTGAAATTGCACAGACTCTGGGCGCCGATATCGTTTTTGTGCTGACCCCGAGCAACGACACGGTGGAAGAGCTTGAAGACAAGTTGGAAATCGCCGCCGGCAACTATGGGGGCATTGCCCACCCACGAGTCTTGGGCTGTATTTTTAACAAGGTTAATGCCCCGCTTGATGAGCAAGGCCGTGCCCGGGCCGACCTGGTGGAGCAGTTCAATCCGGATTTACTGGATAACGAAGTGAACCGCCTGGCGTCTATGCCGCTATTTCGCAAGCATCCGTTCCAACTCCTTGGCACCATCCCTTGGGATTTTGAGCTGGTAGCGCCTCGTGTTATTGACCTAGCCAACTACCTGGATGCCCGCATTATCCACCAGGGCGATCTGCTGCACCGTCGTCTTCGCCGGGTAACCTTCTGTGCGCGCACCGTGTCTAACCTGCTCAACCATATCACTCCCGGTGTGCTGCTGGTGACACCGGGCGATCGCTCCGATGTGTTAGTCGCTGGCTGCCTGTCGGCCATGAACGGTACCAAGATAGGCGCCATCTTACTGACTGGCGGAATTAACCCAGAGCCGCGCATTATGGAGCTCTGCCACCAGGCCATGGAGCAAACCGGATTGCCTATTCTTGCTACTGAGCACGATACCTGGCGCACTTCCTTGCTGCTGCACAACTTCAACTTAGAAGTCCCCTGTGATGATGAGCAGCGAGTCGATAAGGTAAAGTCACACCAGGCCACCTTTATCGACTCCGACTGGCTTGATAGCCTGGCGCAGCAATCGCAAAAAACCCGTAAGCTGTCGCCTCCGGCATTTCGTTATTTGTTAACAGACAAGGCCCGTCGCGCCGATAAAACCATAGTGCTGCCAGAGGGCGAAGAGCCGCGCACCATAAAAGCGGCGGCGATTTGTGGCGAGCGTGGCATTGCCAATACCGTGTTACTAGGCGACCCAGCGGAGATCACCCGCATAGCCGAACAACAAGGGGTTGAGCTAAATGAGCGCATGCATCTTGTCGACCCGGAGCAGATCCGTCGCGACTATGTGGCGCCCATGGTGGAGCTGCGTAAGAGCAAGGGTCTGACCGAAGTGGTA
The DNA here is from genome assembly GCF_002964645.1 of Pseudoalteromonas sp. T1lg22. NCBI lineage: Bacteria > Pseudomonadati > Pseudomonadota > Gammaproteobacteria > Alteromonadales > Pseudoalteromonadaceae > Pseudoalteromonas > Pseudoalteromonas sp. T1lg22. The sequence continues at coordinate 43,561 of NZ_PQBY01000008.1, read as the reverse complement.
GCCGAAGAAATGCTAAAGGACAATGTGGTGCTGGGCACCATGATGTTAGCCCAAGGCCAGGTAGATGGATTGGTATCAGGCGCTGTTAACACCACGGCCAATACCATTCGCCCGCCACTGCAGTTGATCAAAACCGCGCCGGGCTCGTCCCTGGTTTCATCTGTCTTCTTTATGTTGCTACCGGATCAGGTGCTGGTATATGGGGACTGCGCTATTAACCCAGATCCAACCGCCGCCCAATTGGCGGACATTGCCATTCAATCCGCCGACTCTGCCAGCGCTTTTGGTATTGAGCCTCGGGTGGCGATGATCAGCTATAGTACAGGCAGTTCAGGCGCCGGTGCCGATGTTGAAAAGGTACGCGAAGCCACTGAGCTGGCTAAGCAAAAGCGCCCTGATCTGATCATCGACGGGCCGCTGCAATACGATGCTGCGATCATGGAGAATGTGGCCCGTAAAAAGGCGCCGAACAGTCCGGTCGCCGGTCAGGCAACCGTGTTTATCTTCCCTGATTTGAACACGGGCAACACCACCTATAAGGCGGTACAACGTAGTGCCGATTTGGTCAGCATAGGGCCTATGCTGCAGGGCATGCGTAAACCGGTCAACGATCTTAGCCGCGGTGCCTTGGTGGATGATATTGTCTACACCATAGCCCTGACCGCAATTCAGGCGGATCAGGCCGAAGCCTAATTGCTCGCTTATGTTAGCCACATAATCACAAGGGTGCACCTTCGGGGGCACCCTGTTTATTTCGTTATTAGCAACAACCAACCGGGTGTTGATCAATAAACAACCAAACAAGATAATTTAAACAATTTCAAATAGATACAACTTACCGACCACCCTACCCCCAAACTTATCCACAGCAATTGTGAGCAACTTGCATTGGATTAAATTGCCCTTATTGGGTATAACTTGTACTTAACCCAAGGGGAACGGTATGGCCAAACAAACGCTTCAATTACTCCCACATGAATTTACCATTCACAGCTTCGACAGCTCCGCTGCCATCCCCAGTATTATTTTTCAAAGCGAGGTCTACTTTGTTGGTAAAACCGCCGAAGAGCTGTCCATCGTCTGTATCAGTGATATCGCGCTTGATAGTCTGGAACAGGAGCCAGGTTGGGTGGCACTTGAGGTACTGGGGCCACTGGGCTTTTCCCTTACCGGCATCTTATCAAATATCTCCGGGGTTCTGGCCCGGGCGAATATCTCCATCTTTGCCATTTCCACCTTTGATACGGATTACATCCTGGTTAAAGGCATAGAGGCTAAAAACGCCGTGAACTCGTTAAAAAAAGAAGGTTATAACGTACGTTCATAAAACATAGGCGCTGCGAAGAAATTGCTTATTTCGACCTGCGGCAGTTTAAATCTGCGCCCTTGGCCGCTATCATGATCATTAATCTCGCGCCGTCGCCGCTGATTTGCTCTTGCTATCAACAGGTTGCGGCCAATGAATCCTTACTCTTTATCGGCAACTAAAGCTACAGACAGATTATGACCACTATTATGTACGGTATCAGCAACTGCGATACCATTAAAAAAGCAAAAAAACATTTAGAAAATAATAATGTAGATTACCAATTCCATGACTACCGCAAACAGGGCCTGGATTTAGCGCTACTTACTGAACTTGAAGCCCTGTTCGGCTGGGAAGCCATGGTTAATAAACGCGGCACCACTTACCGCCAGCTCAGCGACGAGCAAAAGCAGCAGCTGGATAAGGAACTGGCCATGACCTTGATGCTGGAATCACCTGCCTTAATCAAACGCCCAATTCTGCGCACCGACGAGCATCATTTAATTGGCTTTAAGGCGGCGGAATACGACGCCATTTTTGCATAGGAAAGACTATGAGCGCAGTCATTGACTTGGCTAAAGACTTGATCCGCCGTCCTTCGGTAACCCCAAAAGACGAAGGCTGTCAGCATGTTATCGCCGAGCGTCTGGCAAAAATAGGCTTTACCAACGAGCCTATGTTTTTCATCGATACCCTTAACACCTGGTCGCGCAAGGGTCAGGGCAAGCCCAATGTGTGCTTTGCCGGCCATACCGATGTAGTGCCCGTGGGCGATGAAAAAAAATGGCGCTTTGAGCCATTTGCCGCCACCGAGCATGAGGGCTATTTGCATGGTCGCGGCGCCGCCGACATGAAGGGCTCCCTTGCCGCCATGGTGGTGGCGACCGAGCGTTTTGTTGCCAAGCATCCCGAACATAAGGGATCAATTTCCTTTTTGATCACCTCGGATGAAGAAGGCCCCTTTATCAACGGCACCACAAGGGTGATTGACACCCTGGAAGCGCGCAACGAGAAAATCGATATGTGCATTGTCGGCGAGCCCTCTTCCACCGACAAGCTCGGCGATGTAGTTAAAAATGGCCGCCGTGGCTCACTCACCGCGTATTTGACCGTTAAGGGTAAACAAGGTCATGTCGCCTATCCTCATCTGGCCGATAACCCGGTGCACCAGGCCAGTGGCTTTTTACAGGCCCTGTGTCAGGAAAAATGGGATAAGGGCAACGAATTTTTCCCTGCCACCAGCATGCAAATTTCCAATATCAATGCCGGTACGGGCGCGGGGAATGTGATCCCTGGCGAGCTGGAGGTACAATTTAACTTTCGCTATAGCACAGAATTGACCGCCGAGCAGATTAAATCCCGCGTAGTGGCCCTGCTAGGTGAGCATAAGGTTAATTACGACCTCGATTGGACGCACAACGGCCAACCCTTTATCACCGAGCCCGGCGAGTTAACCGCAGCGGTACAAGGTGCCATTGAAGAGCAAATGGGCTATCAGGCCGAGCTGCAAACCAGTGGCGGCACCTCAGATGGCCGCTTTATTGCTCCCACAGGTGCTAAAGTGATTGAACTAGGCCCGCGTAACGCCACCATTCATCAGGTCGATGAATGTGTCAGTTGTGATGACCTGGAAAAACTGGCGCTGATCTACGAAGGGATCCTAAGGCGGCTGCTCACATGAGGCTCGCCTTGTGCGCCACCGGGCGCAGTGAAGAACACTTGTGTGACTGGCAAGGCCATAGCCTCAACCGGGAAGCACTGGCAGACTTCCAGCGCCTGCAACAAGGCGCTCAAGCCGATGGCATTGACTTGCGTATCGCCTCGGCGTTTCGCTCCTTTTCCCGCCAGGCGATGATTTGGAATAACAAGTATCTGGGAGTGCGCCCCGTTTTTGATGCCCAGCAGCAAGTGGTTGACCTGACTAGCCTGTCACCATTGGATCGCCTGCATGCCATTATGCTTTACTCGGCGCTGCCGGGTGCCAGCCGCCATCACTTCGGCAGTGATTTCGATGTCTGGGACCCAAGTGTGGTAGCCGAGGATTATCAATTGCAGCTAAGCCCGGATGAGTATGCCGACACCGGCCCCTTTGCCAACCTTAACCTCTGGCTAAGGGAGCATCTGCAGAAGTTTGGCTTTTATCGCCCCTATCTAAAATATCAGGGCGGTGTTGCCGCCGAGCCCTGGCATATCAGCCATATAGCCAGTGCCGAGACATTACAAAACTGGCAACACCCGGGCACCATAGCCGATGCGCTGATTGAATCTGAGGTGGCAGGGAAAGAAGTGATGATTGCTCACCTTGATGAGCTCTATGAACGCTACGTACTTACACTCTGCGACCCAGAATAAAGACTTCATAAATAGCAAAAAGCAGCGCCAGTGTGCTGCTTTTCTTAAATTCTAGCTTTCTACTCTTGGTTATAACGCTCAAAGAAGCGACCTAAGCGCTGCATCGCCGGTTCCAACTCATCCTTATGAGGCAGAAATACAACACGGAAGTGATCCGGCTCCGGCCAGTTAAAACCGCGGCCATGCACCAAGAGGATTTTTTCCTGTCTCAGCAGATCAAGCACCATGGTTTCATCATTGGTGATATTAAAGCGCTTGGTATCCACCTTGGCAAAGGCATAAAGCGCGCCCTGTGGCTTCACACAACTAACTCCCTGAATATCGTTCAATCCCTTCCAGGCAATATTGCGCTGCTCGTATAAACGACCGCCGGGTTCGATTAGCGCATCGATGGACTGCACCCCACCCAAAGCCTGTTGCACCGCGTATTGGGCCGGCACATTGGCACATAAACGCATGGAGGCCAGCATGTCTAAGCCCTGAATCAGATCGCTCATGCGCTGCGTGGGTCCGCTCAATACCATCCAGCCGATGCGCAGGCCAGCGGCGCGATAGGTTTTCGCCAAGCCGTTAAAGGTGATCACAGGTACATCGTCGCACAAGGAGGCGATGGAACTATGATTGGTTCCGTCATAAAGAATCTTTTCGTAAATCTCATCGCTCAATAACAGTAAATTATGTTCGCGAGCCAAAGTGATTAACTCAAGCAAGAGGTCGTTGCTGTACACAGCACCGGTTGGGTTATTCGGGTTAATAAGCACCAGGGCCTTGGTTCTGGAGGTGATTTTGCTGCGAATATCCTCGATATCCGGGAACCAGTCCTGCTGCTCGTCACAGCGATAATGCACCGCCTTACCGCCGGCCAGGGTGACACAAGCGCTCCACAGGGGATAATCCGGCGCCGGGATGAGGATTTCATCGTCATTATTCACCAGTGCCTGGGTGACCATTTGGATAAGCTCACTGACACCATTGCCGATAAAAATATTGTCTATGCTGAGGTTATGCAAACCGCGCTGTTGATAGTGCTGATAAACCGCCACTCGCGCCGAATACAGACCCTTGGAGTCGCAATAGCCCTGCGCCGAGCTGAGGTTGCGGATAATATCTTTAAGCATGTCTTCGGGCATATCAAAGCCGAAGGCCGCAGGATTACCGATGTTAAGCTTAAGTACCTTTTGCCCTTCATCTTCCATGGCCTTGGCTGCAGCCAACACGGGTCCACGAATATCGTAGCAAACCCCATGTAACTTCTGACTTTTTAATATTTCTGACATGCCTTCCCCCTTATGATTATTACCGTTAGATTATCGGCACAAGAGGGAAATAGCTATATGCGAAATGCCCTTATCTATGAATTAATTTCAATTTGTTGTTGCCACTGTTTGATCAGCACAATACTTTGCTCTATGACACTGGGAAGCGCATCGATTTGCGCCTGTAATGCTTGATGGTCACCCTGGCTCAAACCATGCTCTATGAGGCGCGCCGTATCCGCCAAGGTGACGGCGCCAAATTGGGCGGCGTTGGATTTTAAACTATGGATATTGCGAATGGCATCGCTTTGCTCACTGCCCAGCGCTTCTTGAAAGGCACTATGTAGGCGGCTGAATTCACTGAAACAAAATACTAAGATCTCATCGAAATGCTCGCCGAGTAAATCATGCATCGCCATCAAGGCCGATTCATCAATTTTTATATCCATACTGCCTTTTCCTTTGGTCTTCAGTGTCCAGCCCGAGGATAGCAAATGCGCAACTTGGAGCAAATAGCTAAAACCAGTACAATAACGCCATATATCAGTAAAACCCTCTGTCACTATGGCTCGCCTTCTTTGTTCTCACTGTCATTACCCACCCAGCAGCTGTGTTTGCCCCTTTGTCACCAAGGTAAACAACCGCATTAAGCTTTGGGTTTTACAACATCCTCATGAACAAAAGCAGGCCAAAAGCACCACCCCCTTGTTGCAACTAGGTTTGACCAATATGCAGCTGTGTGTGGGCGAGCACCCTGAGGATTTTTCCGAAGTGCGCGCCATTGCCGATAAAGCCTGTGCGCTCTTATATCCCACTGACACAGCGGAGCCGGTGGAGCAATGCACCGCCCCCATTGAGCATATTATTGTCCTCGATGGCACCTGGAGTAAGGTGCATAGGTTATGGCAACAAAACCCTTGGCTGCATAAGCTGAAGGCGCTGAGTTTTGCCCAGGTTCCTGCCAATCGCTACCATATTCGCAAGGCCAACCGTGAGCAAAGCCTGTCAACGCTTGAGGCCAGCGCCTATTGTTTGGCGCAATTAGAAGGGCTCGACACTCACCCCTTGCTGCACTTGCTTGATGGTTTTATCACCATGCAAACCAAGCAGATGCCCGCCGCCGTTAAGCAGCGTTATCAAAAATGACCTCGTCGCTTATGGACCACAAGTACCGCCGTGGTCCGGATTATCGCTTTGGCGTGGATGTGGATTTCTGTGAAGTACGTACCACCTTTGGCCTGCGTGCCATCAGTGTGGGGCGCTGGGTCAATAACGAAGAGCGCCAAAGAGCGGCGAACCTGGTTTATGATGCCTTAGCGGATCTCACCCAAATACTGGCCGTTCCCCCGCAAGTCATTGGCCTGCGTCAAACCTTAACCCTGGCCTTTGCTCAGGGCGGCCGCCTTGGGGTCCAAGCCCACTACCAAAGCAGCACCCGCACCCTGGCCTTGGCGAAAAACGCCGGCAGTGGCGCCTTTGCCCATGAATGGTGGCATGCGTTTGATCATTACATCAGTCGTTTTTTATTTACCGGGCCAACATCCCAGCGTGCGTTTGCCAGCAAACTCTGGCTGACCCGGGATGACTATAATCCACACCGGCTTAATCAACCCCTGTTACAGCTCTTAGAGCACATCCTGTTAAACGAGCAGCGCACAGATAGCTCCGCCTATTTAAAGCGCTGTGCTCTACTTGATGCCAGTGCCGGTCAATATTACCTGGCCATGCCAGAAGAGCTGAGCGCTCGCGCATTTGAGCACTATGTGCAAAATGCCGAGATAAAAAACCAGTATTTGGTCAGTGGTACCAAGCAGGGGGAGTTGGCAAAGCTGGGCGCTTACCCTAATGAGGAGGAGGCGGCAAAGCTGGCGCCGTGTTTTCGGGAATATTTTGCGCTTTTAGGGCAATCGCTCGGATAAAAATAAACCGCCCCGAAGATCAGGGCGGTATACATAGTAAAGGTAAAGACCTAAGCTTTAGGCTGACTTATTGCTGGCCTTCATCGCCAATGCGACTTGCCAGGGCACTGTTTTGCCCCTTGTATTTGGCATCGGCGCGAGCGTTATAGGGCTTTTCCGCCGGGCTTGAAAGGGTTTCAAAGCTCAGCGCACCGATTTTCATATTCGGGCGCAGCGCCAGTGGCAGCTTGCCGGAATTATAGAACTCAAGCACGATATTGCCGCTCCAGCCCGGGTCGATGCGGTGCGCGGTCACATGCACCATCAAACCCAAACGGGCCAATGACGAGCGACCGTCGAGCCAGCCGACGATATCAGCCGGCAAGGTCACAGATTCATAGGTAATGGCCAAGGCCAGCTCGCCCGGGTGCAGGAAAAACGCATCGCCCTCTTTGATGACGATTTCATCGCTCATAATGGACTCCATCGCCGCGTTAAGCTGCTCTTTAGGGCCGCTTAAGTCTACATACGGCGCGCAGTGATCCTGAAACACGCGAAATTTATTACCCAAACGCAAATCGACGCTGACGCCTGAGATCATCTGCTCGTCGGGCTGCGGAGTGATCACGATGCGCTGAGCGTTTAGGTATTCTTTTATATGGGTATCTGATAAACGCATGGTTAGTCGTCCGTTATAATAATGTCTACGCCCTGCTGAGCGCCTTGTTGATAATAAAGCTGACTGGCGCATAGGCGCGCCGCCGCGGCAAAATAGGCAGCCATATCCTGATAGTCGTCGCTCAGGTCACCGCCTTGTTCGGAGCACTGACGAATTTCCATCGCCAGCGGTAATTGCGCCAAAATAGGCACGCCATAGCGCTGGGATAGCTGTAGCGCACCATCGACACCGAAAATATGGCTCGACTCGCCACAATGGGGGCATTGGAATTGACTCATGTTTTCCATCAAACCAATAATGGGCACGCTCACTTTATTGAACATGGCCACCCCTTTTTTCGCGTCGGCCAGGGCTAAATCCTGGGGTGTGGTGATGATCACAGCTCCCGATGCCGGTACCTTTTGCGACATGGTCAGCTGAATATCGCCGGTACCCGGTGGCATATCGACAATCAGATAATCCAGCTCGCCCCACTGGGTCTCATTCAACAGTTGTACCAGGGCCTGGGATGCCATTGGCCCGCGCCATACGGTGGCATCGTCCGGGTCCACTAAAAAGCCGATAGACTGGGCCTTGAGACCATGGGCTTCCATGGGCAGCAGGGTTTTCTCATCTTTGGCCTGAGGTTTCTGACCTTGCAGACCCAGCAATAAGGGAATAGAAGGACCATAAATATCGGCGTCAAGGATGCCGACTCGGGCACCTTCATGGCGCAGTGCCATGGCCAAATTGACGGCACAGGTTGATTTACCCACACCACCTTTGCCGGAGGCCACCATAATAATGTGTTTAATGTTGGCAAAACGCGGTTTTTCCGGCAACTGCACTTCAATGTCCACCTGTATCTGGCGGCTCAATTGCTCGCTTAGAAAAGCACCGAGTTCCGGCGCTTCCTGGGCACAGGCGAAGGGCATAACAAGCCTGCATAAACCTTGCTCACTGCTGGCCTGTACCGCGGTCTCTGGCACCCCTACGGGAAAGGCGGCGCTACGATAGCGACCCAGATGTTGTCTATATTCTTCCTGCCATTGTGAACCCCGGCGTTTTGAAAACAAAGAGGGTTTTTTACCTGAGCCTAATCCAAACATAGTAACTGCATAAATAATTAAAGAAGCGTAATGAAATGTGCCGCCAAATTATGTAACATTCAGGGCATTAACACCAGTCTATTCACCCTAGGCAACGAAACTTCATCGCGCTACAGCGCCTTGAGTCGATGATCTGGGTGAGCCTATCTGAGATGGAATAAGCACCTTATGGCAAAGAGAAAAATTCTCATTACAAGCGCCCTGCCTTATGCAAACGGTCCTACACACCTGGGCCACATGCTTGAGTACATTCAAACCGATATTTGGGCTCGCTTTCAAAAGTCCCAAGGACATGAAACCTATTATGTGTGTGCGGACGATGCCCACGGCACGCCGATCATGCTTAACGCACAGAAGCAAGGGATCAGCCCTGAGGAAATGGTTGCCAAGGTTAGCGTTGAACGCCAACGTGACTTTGCCGATTTTAATATCGAGTTTGATAACTACCACAGCACCCACTCGGATGAGAATAAGGCGCTAAGCGAACTTATTTATAACCGCCTTAACGACGGTGGCTATATTAAAAAGCGCACCATCTCGCAGTTGTTCGACCCGGAAAAGCAAATCTTCCTACCGGATCGCTTCGTAACCGGCACCTGTCCAAGCTGTGATGCAGAAGACCAAAACGGCGACAGCTGTGATGTCTGTGGCGCCACCTACTCGCCGACCGAACTAAAATCACCACGCTCTGCGATGTCAGGCGCCACCCCAGTGCTGCGCGACTCGGAGCATTATTTCTTCGACCTGCCTGCCTTTGAAGGCATGCTTAAAGGCTGGCTGCACTCGGGCAGTATTCAAGAAGAAATGGCCAACAAGCTAGACGAGTGGTTTGCCGATGGCCTGCAGCAGTGGGATATCAGCCGCGACGCCCCTTATTTTGGTTTTGAAATTCCAGGTGCTCCGGGTAAATACTTCTATGTGTGGTTGGATGCCCCTATCGGCTATATGGCCAGCTTTAAAAACCTGTGTGATAAAAACGGTATCGACTTTGATGCCTTTTGGCGCGAAGATTCCGACGCTGAGCTGTATCACTTTATCGGTAAAGACATTATTTACTTCCACAGCCTGTTTTGGCCGGCCATGCTTGAAGGCGCCGGTTTTAGAAAGCCGACCAATGTCTTCGCCCATGGTTTTGTAACCGTCAATGGCGCCAAGATGTCTAAGTCAAAAGGCACCTTTATTAAGGCTCGTACTTACCTGGATCATCTCGACCCTGAATACTTGCGTTATTACTTTGCCGCGAAACTAAGCGGTGGCATTACCGATTTGGATTTAAACCTGGAAGATTTCGCCCAGCGCGTTAACTCAGATCTTGTCGGTAAGGTGGTCAATATCGCCAGCCGCTGTGCCGGTTTTATCACTAAAAAGTTCGATGGCAAGCTAAGTGACACCAATGCCGAGCCGGCCCTGTTGGCCGAGTTTGCGGCGGCCAAAGACACCATCGCCGAGCACTATGAAAACCGTGAATTTGGTCGTGCGGTACGCACCATTATGGCTCTGGCCGATAAAGCCAATCAATACATAGATGCGCAAGCGCCTTGGGTTCTGGCTAAAAGCGAAGACACCGCGCAGCAAGCCCATGAGGTATGCAGCGTTGGCTTAAATCTGTTCCGTATCCTGATGACTTATTTGCGCCCAATTTTACCGGGCATGGCCGCCAATGTTAGCGACTTCTTAAACGATGAGCTGGCATGGGGTGGTGTCGATAAGCCGCTATTGGGTCAGCCTATCAACAAATTTAAAGCGCTGATGCAGCGTGTTGAAATGGATAAGGTTAATACCATGGTTGATGAATCGAAAGAAAGCCTGGCGCCACAAAGCCAAGCACTAGAGCAAGTAGCCGACAACGGCGAGTTGAAAAAAGATCCGCTGGCGGATGAGATCGAGTTTGATGACTTTGCCAAGGTAGACCTGCGCGTAGCCCTCATCGCCAATGCCGAGCATGTTGAAGGTGCCGATAAGCTGCTTAAGCTCACCCTGGATCTGGGTGGTCAGCAACGTCAGGTATTTTCCGGCATTAAATCTGCGTACAGCCCAGAGCAGCTGATTGGCAAACTAACTGTGATGGTTGCCAACCTGAAGCCGCGTAAGATGCGCTTTGGTCTTTCTGAAGGCATGGTGCTTGCGGCAGGCCCTGGCAAGGATGAAATCTATCTGCTGGAACCTCATGACGGCGCCAAGCCAGGTATGCGAGTGATGTAAACTCCTCACCAGTCAGTGCAAGATTAAAGGCCAGCATAATGCTGGCCTTTTCTATTTATGCACCAAGATCACCTTGCCTATATTAGCGTTTTGCGCCAAACGCTGATGGGCTTGATCCGCATCCCTCCAAGGGTAAACCGAGTCGATCACAGGCGTTAACTCACCACTGAGCATGCCCGCTTCGCACCTTTGATGCAGCTCCTTAGCCAAAACCGTTTTATACTCGCTGCTGCGATTACGCAAGGTAGAGCCGATTATGGATGCACGCTTTTGTAATACCCTGGCGATATCCAATTGTTGACAATAACGCCCGCCGAGCATGGCTAAAATGACGATTTTGCCGTCCTGAGCCAAAACCTTAAGATTGGCATTAAGATAGTCACCGGCAACCGGATCTATCACCAAGTCGGCATTCAAACCCTCGGCGCGCATTTGTTCCCACCAATCGTTTTGACGATAGTTTATCGCCACATCAGCACCAAGTTGCAAGCAAGCCTGGCGTTTTTGCTCATTACCCACAGTGACCACCACCTTGCCACCAAAATACTTGGCCAACTTGATCGCAGCAGTGCCAACGCCACTGGCGCCACCATGAACCAAGAGGGTGTGCCCGGCGCCGAACCCAGGATACTGGCGCAGAGCATCATAGGCGGTTAAAAACACCTCACAGAAGCCCGCCCCTTCCAAGGCGCTAAAATTAGAAGGAAGCGTCAGACAGTGACCCTGATCCACGGCCACAAACTGACCATAACCGCCGCCAGCACAAAGCGCCATCACCTGTTGACCCAGCCATTTATTGTCGGCTCCTTCACCTAGGGCGACCACTTCACCACACACTTCTAAGCCTAAAGTGGGGCTGTCCCCGGGAGGTGGCGGATAATGACCCTGACGCTGCAATAAATCGGCGCGATTAACGCCCGCAGCACGCACTTTTATCAGTAATTGCTCTTTTTTTGCCTGAACCCTTGCTGACTCAACTATAACTAGCTGTTTATTTTCATTTAAATCAATTGTTAGCATTGTGTAATACCAAATTGTCGTAGTATGATTGAGGTAGTACCTGTTAGGATAGAACTACAACTAAAATAGTAATTATGAGCCGCTGCTGAGAAATTAACTAGAATATTTTTATTAGAATTTCTGCTCAGCCGCAGTTTTAATGCTATCCTAAAAAATCTGCTGGGAGGATAGATTGATGACTCAATATAATGAAATTAAAACCGTTTGTGATGAGTTACATCGCGCCGGTACGCCAATCACACTGGAAGTTTTATTACAACGTGTTAACGGAGAACGCTCTAGCGTGCTTGAACATTACCGCCAATGGCGCAGCGAAGACCGCTCCGCTCGTCCACAAGATACAGAGCAGCCAGCCAAGGTAAGCGATATGGAAGTTGAGTTTTCAGAACAATTTGTGCAAGCCTTCAGGGCACAGTCTCAGGCTTTTGCCAATGCCCAGCTCGCCCCGGTACAGGCACGGCTAGAAGAAATGGTTCAGGCCGAGCAACTCGCGGTGCAAAGCCTGGATAACTTGCAGCAGCAATATCAGAAACTATCCCAGCAAAATGAAGAATTAAATGACAAGATTGCCGCTCGTCAGGAGCAAATTGATACGCAAGCTGCCGAATTAGAGCAGCATAAAAATCAATTGGCCGGCGTTGAACAGCAACTTGAAGAAGCCCAGTCAGAAAACGAACAAAAAATTGCGACTCTGAAACAGCGTATCGATAACTTCGATAATGATTATGCGGCCCTAGCCCAGGAGCGTGATGAATTACTGCAGCAACGTGACGAGCTTGCGCATAAGCACAACCAGCTAGAGCAGGAAAAATCTGATATCGACGTGCAAATCGAACGTTTGCAACAGCAGTTAGAAGAGCAACAGCCTTTAGTTGAGCGCATGAAGACTGAAAACAGCATGCTCAAAGAGCAAAGCGCCATTGCCGCCAAGCACCAAGAGAGCCAGCGCGAAGACATTCGTCAGCTGCGTGAGCAAAACAAGGCGCAAACTCAAGAGCTGCAAGAACTTAAAGAAACCCATACACAAGCACAGCAGGACAATGAAAAACTGCATGAGCAGGTGCGTTTCTTAAAGAATAACTCGGCGTCCACCATTGAACGTTTGACCGCCAGTAACGACCAATTCCAGCAAAAGATCAAAGAGCTTGAAGATCGCCTAGCGAATAAAGACTCTGAAGCTCAGGGGATTATTGATGAGAATAAACGCCTAGGCGAACAAATCACCTTCTTGAAGCAAAATTCAACTTCAACGCTGGAGCGCTTGTCTAAAAGTGCGACCCTGGCGCAAAGCCGTCTTAGCGAGTTGGAATCAAGCCTGGCTGAAACCCATGCCGAGCTTGAGCGTTTGCGTTCGGAGGACGACGAAGAAGCAAAAAAGTACATGGGTGATGGCATGAGCTCAGCCCAAAGAGCATAAAGACTAAGGCGCCGAGTAGGCGCCTTTTAACTAATTATGCCCTCTGCCATCACCACAACTTTTCTCCCCTTACTTCCTTTTTCTGCTATTCCAAGCAGCGGCGAATAATCACTATCAGCAATGAAAATACCTTAAGCCGTTGCTGTGGTTAGCTTTATTCCAGCAGCTAGGATAGAGTATTAGGTACCTCTATTTTTTTGTGTCTATAGCATGAACTTACGTCAGGTCGATCTCAATCTGTTGGTGTATTTGCATATCCTTATCGAGGAGCGCAGCGTCTCTGCGGCAGCAAACCGGCTGGCACTGACACAAAGTGCCATGAGTAACGCCCTGAAACGGCTGCGCGATCTGTTTGGCGACCCTTTATTGGTTCGCAGTGGCAGCGTCATGATGTGCACCGAAAAAGCCCTGGCGTTGCAGCCCCAGTTAGAACACTTTCTGACCCTGGCGCAGGCTATCACCACACAAGAACAAGACTTTGACCCAAGCAGCAGCGAACATACCTTTCGCATTATGGCCAATGAGTTTTTGGTGGCTTCCTTGCTCGTGCCCTTTATTAGCGAGGTGCTCAGTGCCTATCAGGGCATTAATATCGACCTCATTAACCCCAGCGATGTCACCCTCAGTGAGCTTGAGCATGGTCAGGTCGATATCGCCATCGATCGCTTTACCCGTATGCCCGCCTCATTTCATCAGGCCACCCTGTGGCGGGATAACTATTGCTGCCTGAGTGCACAGCAGCACCCGCTGCAACAACGTCTGGATCTTGAAACCTATCTGGCCAGCCCGCATGTCTGGCTTAACCGCAGCGGTTTTGGTCCAGAGCCGATGATAAAAAACCGCGAGCCGCAAAAATTAGGCTGGGTTGATCAAGCCCTGGTGCAACTGGGCGAGCGTCGCAATATTCGCGTCTACGCCCGCCATCACAGCCTGATCCCCTCACTCTGTGCTAACTCGCAGCTAATAGCCACCCTGCCGAGACGCTTAGCGGAGCATATTATCGCCACCAGCAACGCGCCTTTGGCCCTGTGCGCCGTACCCTTCCCCATAGTCCCCATTGGCGTATCCATGCTCTGGAGCCCATTAGTGCACCATAGCCCGGCCCATATTTGGCTAAGACAACAATTGCAGCGGTACACCTAAGACTCAAACAGATAATTTACAGCATCAATACCAAAAATCGATATCATCCATTTCATTAATAGAGTGTTTGGCCCTAAGGTAAATATATAGCAACAACAAGCCGATGGAGGCACCCATGCTAAGACGCCAATACAAACACTACGACTGCATTCATATTAATACCGAATTAGATCTATTTATTCGCACTCAGCTGCAAGCCTGTGCTTCGCCCATGAACCTTGAAGAATTTTATCAAGCCTTGGCACAGCTTAACGATGAGTTTGGTGGCCGCTGCCGCGCCTGTGGCGACAACAGTGTGACCTTGGATGCGCTACGCGAGCACTACCCGAATGCCGCCAGTGTCAACAGCACACAAGCGGATATTCTTGATGAAAACAACTGCCCCATTCCGGTCTCCATGCTTTTTATCCTGCTTGATGAACTTGGTCTGGCACCGCGATTAGGCAGCAAGGACGCCGCCCGCATACGTGCTCGCCAATTGCTCCAAGGTGCGATTGCCGCTTAACAAAAACAACCAAGGCTTTGTTTAGCATGGCAAGGCCTTAATTATGGCGGCGATCACCTCTTTTGTGGGTACGCCCTGCTCGAGACTACTGCGCGTATCAAGTTGAAACAGCTGTTCATGGCTGGCAACCACCTCAGTTAAAGCGGCAAACAGGCTTGATGCCGCCACGTCCAACTGCAAGTGCTCTAACATCAAGACCGCCGCCCAAACACTGGCACAGGGATTGGCCAGGCCGCTACCGGCAATACGCCGAAACGGCCCGTGACTGGGCTCAAACAAGGCCAGCTCCTGGTTGCAATTGACGCTCGGGATGATCCCCACGCCACCGACCAGGGACGCAGCTAAATCGGCGATAAGATCTCCTGCCAGGTTATTGCACACCATCACATCAAAACTGCCAGCCTGCTGCGGCAGCCGCTGCATCACCTGATCCAACATCATCTGCTCAACCTGTATCTCAGTGCCATCGGCACCGGGCAAAAGATAGTGCTGCTGACAATCACTTACTGTCAGTTGATAATCTTTACGCAGGTAATCGAGCGCCCAGCGTTGGAATTGGCCTTCGGTGAGCTGCCAGGCATTACTTTTATGCACCAAGGTGATTTTTTTTCGCCGCTGGCTAATGGCATAATCGGCGGCTTGTTTTATCAGCCGCTCGGTGGCCGCTTGTGAGCAGTTTTTAATGGCCAGAGCGCAGTTATCGACAAAGCGTAGCCTATGGTAGCCAAGCTCCTGCTCCAATACCTCAATCAAACGTGCGGCATCCGGGCTATTGGCTGCCAGCTCGATACTGGCAAAGCTATCTTCACTGCATTCGCGAAAAACCACCAAATCTATGCCGTCGGGATTTTTGAGCGGCGAAGGTAAACCGGGTAAGGCCTTGATCACCCGCATATTGCAAAACAGATCCAGCTCTTCACGCAGGGCAATGTTAAGCGAGCGAAAACCACCGCCAATGGCACTACTCATGGGCCCTTTCAATGCTACCTTAAGGTCACGCAGCGCTGATATGGTGGCCTGTGGGAACCATTCACCATCCCCCTCTCGGGCCGCCTGCTCGCCAAGTAATAACGGCTGCCAGCTAATTATCTTTCTGCCGTCATAACAGCGCTCGAGTACAAGATCCACTAACCCTCGTACCAAGGGCATCACATCGGGGCCTATGCCATCACCATCTATATAGGCGACCGCTAAACTTTGCTGCTGGGTCATAAGGGCGCTCCTGGTCACTTTTTTTTAAGTTATACCAAGGTCTTAGTTACTTGGCTAATTTCAGGCTAGCGTATTGATTATTCATCATATTAATAGCCAGGAAGGAGATTATAGCTGGGCCTAACATTTACATTTTTATATATATTTCATGGGTCTAAAATTATAGCGGTGCTAGACTCAAAAGGTTGATTAGTATTAGCGGTAACTTGTATGCGGTATCTAAGACATGGTTTACAACAAGCTTTTCGGCAGCGACCTGGGCAACGTCTAACCCTGGGGATCGCCCTGCTTCTTTCCAGCACAGCTTACGGGATAAACGGCAACAGCATTACCTGGCTCACCCTGGATTTCGAACCCTACTATATTTTCAATGGCACCAATGTCGGCCAAGGGCGCGATGAACAAGTGATCCACTTACTACAACAGCAGTTGCCGGAGTATGACTTTAAATATATGGCCATCCCCAGCAGCCATTTATTGACCGAGCTGCGCCATAAGCAAAGCACCTATTGTTTATTATCCCTGTATAAAACCGAGCAACGACGCTCTGAATTACACTTTAGCGAACAGTATTCCACCATAGGTTTATCACCGGCTCTGGTGATGCACAAAGAAGTGGCACAAAAACTGGGCTTAACCCCGGGCGCACCTCAGTCTCTGACCCATTTGCTGAGCGAGCATCATCTGCGTTTAGGCCTGCCCATGGGACGCTCCTACGGCAATGAGCTGGATACTGTGATAGGCCAGGTGCCTAAATCCCAGTTAACAACTCGACCCGGGCGCGATGTGCTTGCCAGCCTCACCTATATGCTGGCCAAAAAACGTCTCGATATCTTGCTAAGTTATCCCAGCGAATTTCAATATCTAAGCGAGAAAATGGGTTTAGATGAGCAACTCAGTATTTTCCCTATCAGCGAGGCACCGGCCCTAAGCTATGGCTATATCGCCTGCAGTAACAATGAATTAGGAAAACAACAGTTAAAAGTATTGGCACCGGCACTGCAGCAGGTGGTGGCAAGCGATACCTACAAGGATGTGATGTTGCAATGGTTGCCCACGGCATTAAGACCACGCCTACAACAAGCGCTGTAGGCGTGTGAGAAAGAAGGTTATTGACGCACGCCTTCGATAGACAGTTCAATTTCCACATGGGTCGAGGCCGGCCCCAGGTCTTGCTCTATGCCATAATCGGCTAGGGCAAAGCGTGTGTGGCCGCTAAAGCCGGCGCGATAGCCACCCCAAGGATCTTTACCTTCTCCCACCTTGGTTACATCAAAGCTGATAGGTTTTGTCACGCCATTTAGGGTGAATTCACCGCTTACCTTGGCATTATCAGCATCAGTAAACTCAATATTGGTGCTAGTAAAGGTGGCCGTTGGGTGTTTTTTCACATTGAGGAAATCACCGCTGCGCAAATGTTTATCACGCTCGGCATGATTTGAGTCGATACTAGCGGTGTCGATCACCACCTTGATTTTGGACTCATTCGGCTTTTGCGCATCATAGCTGAAGTCGCCAGAAAAAGTGTTAAAGCGGCCATGTAACCAGCTATAGCCAAGATGTTGAATTTTGAAATTCACAAAAGCATGGGCACCTTGGGTATCGATAACATAATCCGCCGCGCTGGCAGCACCACTGGCGGCCATCATGGCTGCAGCCAGAGTTAGTTTAGTTAGAGCTTTATTCACATTAATCTCCTTTTTTCGCTTTCAACATACGCACTAGGGTATGATCGCGATTAATAAAATGGTGTTTAAGGGCCGCCAAGGCATGTAAACCAGCAAGAATAACCAGGCTCCAGGCTGCGTATTCGTGCACCATGCCAGCAATATCTTCTTGGTTGTCAACAAACTCCCCTAGCGAAGGAACGCTAAACAAGGAAAAAACCTCAATACCGCGGCCATCTGCCGTAGATATAAGATAGCCAGAAATAAGTATCACCACCAATATCAGGTACAAAATGATATGCACCCAGTGAGCAAAACGATTTTGCCATATTAAGCTGCGGTCCACCGGCTGAGGTCGCGCCTGAGTTAAACGCCAGACCAAACGCAGCACCAACAGCATTGCTAAGGTCAGGCCTATGCTTTTATGCAAATCAACCGACCCTTTATACCAGCTGTCGTAATAGCTTAACTCGACCATATACAGGCCTAAGCCAAAAAGCCCAAAGACGGCGATGGCCATCAACCAATGCAAGGCAATGTGCATCCAGCCATAACCATGCTCAGTATTATTCAACATACTTCTTACTCCTTAGGGTCTGTTGACCTTTGTTGTTCGTTTCTGCAGCAGTTTGTAGTGTATTTATACAAGGCGGCACATGTGTGGTGTAGTTATTCTACATAAACATGTAACAACACAGTAGAAATGCGCTACAAGCGCTGCCCTACGGGTTCATCTAAACGCATCCTGCTCTGTGTTGCTCGCTATGTACATAGCGTGCTATGCATCATAACGATCGTCGTGATCAGAATGCGTTTAGATCGAACATAAAGTAAACCGCAAAGATAAACAGACCCTATTACTCTAGCTTATCCCAGCCATTGCCTTGTGAACATGGCGCCTAGGCACCATGCACTGTGCGTATATGCACAATTACAAACTTAGTTGAAACAGCCAGTCCTCGACCTCGACACCGTCAATACAATAGCCATTGCGGGCGCTGGCGAGCTGAGTAAAGCCGCATTTAAGCAACAGTGCTCGCGACGCCAGATTGCCTGCAGTAACCGTAGCCCGATATTGTGCAATTGCAAAACGCCGCTCGCCATAGGTCAGTAAGGCTTGTAATGACTCCTGGCCATAACCCCGGCCTTGATACTCGGGCAAGAGTAAAAAACCCAGCTCGGCGCTGTGCTCGCCTTGAGGTAAAAAGCCGGTTACTCCTATCTCCTTGCCGTTTTCGTTAAGTATCGCCCAGGCCCGCCAACTATCAGCCTTTGCCCCTGATGCCAGCCGGGCGTCAAAGCGCTCTCTGATCTGCGTGATTTGCGGGAGGTCGGCGACATAGCGCATCACTTCTTGATTTTGATGAAGCGCTACAAACAGCGGCCAATGCGCTTGGCGTAAGGGTTGGTGTATCAGTCTTGACGATTCAAAAGAATCTAGCTGCATTGTCATCTCCCTAAAACAAAAAAGCCGAGCACTAGGCTCGGCTTTCAAATTAGCATAAGCTTCTCAGTATTAAAGCTTTTTAACACCCATGTTATACAGGGTAAAGCCATAGATATCGGCGTATTGCTCGATTATCTTACTGGTCGGCGTGCCTGCACCGTGACCGGCATTGGTTTCAATGCGGATCATCACAGGGTTCTCACCCTGGTGCTTCGATTGCAGCTCGGCAGCAAACTTGTATGAATGCGCTGGAACCACGCGGTCATCATGATCGCCCGTGGTGATCAGGGTTGCCGGATAGCTGGTGCCCGCTTTTACATTATGTACCGGTGAATAGCCCTTAAGGTAATCAAACATTTCCTTGCTGTCTTGCGCCGTACCGTAATCGTAGGCCCAACCTGCACCGGCAGTGAAGGTGTGATAGCGCAGCATATCCAATACCCCTACCGCAGGTAAGGCAACCTTAAACAGATCCGGGCGTTGCGTCATCACCGCACCTACCAATAGACCGCCGTTAGAGCCACCACGTACCGCAAGGTAGTCACTTGAGGTGTAGTTATTAGCGATCAGGTACTCGGCCGCAGCAATAAAGTCGTCGAATACGTTTTGCTTTTGCATCTGCGTACCGGCTTTATGCCACTGTTTGCCGTACTCACCACCGCCACGCAGGTTAGCCACAGCATATACGCCGCCTTGCTCCAACCAGGCCGCAGTAGTGGCCGAGAAGCGAGGAGTCAGGCTCACGTTAAAGCCGCCGTAACCATAAAGAATGGTTGGGTTTTTACCGTTAAGCTCAGTGCCCTTTTTAAAGGTTAGGATCATAGGTACCTTGGTACCGTCTTTTGAGCTGTAGAATACTTGCTTAGACTCATACAACGCCGGGTCAAACTGAGCGCCTGACTCGTTATAAACAACCGAGTCACCACTGTTCACATCAAAGCTGAAGATGGTGCTTGGCGTTTTATAGTTGGTGAAGCTGTAATACAGGGTGGTTTGTTCTTTTTTACCTTCAAAGCCCGACGCCGTGCCCACGCCCGGTAGCGCGATTTCACGTACTAGCTTGCCGCTTTTATCGAACTGCTTCACCTGAGAGATGGCATCAACCATATAACGTGCGAAGAAGAAATCTCCGCCTTTAGAGATGTTCAGCACGTTTTCTGTTTCAGGAATAAGGTCCTGCCAGTTTTTAGGCGTTGGATCCTTGATATCAACGGTCACTACGCGCTTGTTCGGCGCATCCTTGTTGGTCACGATAAACAGGGTATCACCCTTGTTATCCAGTACCGAGCTGTCGTAGGTCAGGTCGTCGATGATGGTAACCAACTCGCTGTTTTCCTTGCTCAAGTCTTTAATAAACAGCTTGTTACCAGATGTTGAGACGGCCGCTGAAATTACCAGGAAACGCGCATCCGAAGTCACCTCGGCGCCAACATAGCGATGTTTTTGCTCATCGCTGCCACCAAAGATAAGGGCATCGTCTTTTTGCGCCGTACCCAGCTTATGGTAGTAGAGCTTATGTTGATCGGTTTTCGCCGACAATTCACTGCCCTTAGGCTTGTCATAGCTTGAGTAATAGAAGCCATCATTACCAAACCAGGAAATGGCGCTGAACTTCACATCAACTAGGGTCTCACCAATTTGCTCCTTGGTTTTGGTATCCAGCACAATCACCTTACGCCAGTCACTTCCGCCTTCTGAGATTTGGTAGGCCGCCAATGAACCGTCTTCACTAAAACTGATACCCGCCAGTGATGTGGTGCCATCGGCGCTAAAGGTGTTAGGGTCTAGGAAGACTTCCGCCTCACCCTCGCCCTTTTGGCGATAAAGCACGTATTGGTTTTGCAGGCCGTCATTTTTATAGAAATAGGTGTACTCACCCTCGGTGAATGGGGCGCTGACCTTTTCATAGTCCATCAGGGTTTTTAGACGTTGCTTAAGTTCGTCGCGAAACGGGATCTGCTCCAGGTAGCCAAAGGTGACCTTGTTTTGCGCTTCGACCCACTGTGCCGTCTCGCTGCTCATATCGTCTTCTAACCAACGATATGGATCTGCAACCTGCTGATCGAAATAGCTGTCTACCACTTCGCCTTTACGTGTAATTGGGTAGCTGATGGCCGCTGCTGCAACCTGAGTTTGTTCTACTTTTTGTTCTTGTTGTGCGCTTGCCTCTGCAGCCGGTTTGTCGTTGCAACCAGCTAGGGCCACACACACGGCGACAGCCAGTGTTCTTTTAAGCATAAAAAATCCATTCTTGTTGTAATAAACCGACTTACGTTAGCGGCTAGACGGCCATTTGTCTAGTGTTGTGCGAGCAGGTACAAGGCGTGGGGATAATTAAGAAGGGCCAAAAAAGAAGAAAACCAACTCGACGAGCGAGATTGGTTATCTTTGGCTGGAAACCTATAACTAATTATTAACCTAATTGCGCAAAAACACCTCAATTGTTTCGTTATATAGATATACGCGTTTAGCATTATTGCACTTTTCGGGCTAATTAATGAGTAACTCAGGACTCTGTACGGTCTTTGGGGCTGAGCTTATCGCGAAAATCGAGGATTTTTGACACGCCGGCACCGAGCTTCATTAGCGTGGAGAGTTTTTCCGGGCTTAAGCGCTGCAGCTCGGAGGCCCATTCGGTGATCATTTCCAGTAAATCATGGATTTCTAATAACCTTTGCTGGGCGTAGCGCTCCTGCTGATCCCTTGGTTCCTCGAGGAGGTTATCGCGCAACAGGCTCAAGGTGGGGTCGATTTCGCGCTTACGGCGCTGCTCAAATACACGGTTGGCCATTTGCCAAATGCTGCCCGCCGGCTGGTAATACTCTTTACGATCGCCCGGCTTATGCCGAGTGGCGATCAGCTGCCAGGAGTTCAGCTCTTTAATACCCATGCTGACATTACCGCGGGAAATATGCAGGGTTTGCGATAATTCGTTGGCACTCAGAGGCTCCTCGCTAATAAGTAACAGCGCATACATCTGGCCTATGGTGCGATTAAAGCCCCAACGACTGCCCATCTCACCACAGTGCATCACAAAGGCCTGCATTTTATCTGTTAGTTCCATCACCAACCCTAAATGTTCATTATGTTCTGAAAATACCTCATCTTAACAACTCCATTCAAGCATCAACTACACTTAACCTGGTCAACATCAAATAAACCATGAAAAAACATCCTAAATACACATAGTTGCAGTTACAATAGGGACAATGTGATGAGAATCTCGCCTTCACAAACCTAGGGGGACATATGTTTAATTATTCCGGCGCCAATGGTTCATATCAACTAACCCGACAAGGAGATGTGATCGTCGGCCAGTTCAGCGGTGCCATCAATGAGCGCATGATAGCCACCTTCGCCACTCAATTAGAAACCCTGGTGAAAGAGCATCAGCTTGAACGTTGGGGTTATATCAGTAATTCCAAGGATGTGCTTGCCGCTACACCCGAGGCACAAGTGCTTATGGTGTCTGTGGCCGAGAAGATGTTTGCCCATGGCTGCCAAGCCGCCGCCTTTGTGATCAACTCTGCCATTGCCATCAATCAGTTAGAACAAATTCGTCGTGCCTTAGGGCGCGCCAATAGCGCCAACGATATCGTCTTTGAAAATTTCGATGACGCCCTTGTCTATATCCAGAATAAGCTAGCTGAAAACTAGCCTCCCGCACGTTTTAGTCGCGTTCAAAGTTTGGGGCGCGACGCCTCAATATATGCTCCATACCCTTGGCAAACAAAGGCAATTTGGTTGACAATCCCTGCCAAGACTCTAAGCTGCGCCTAAACAAAGACAATAGTAGGAAGGGTTATGAGCAACACCATTTATCCCATTGGCACACCGGGTGAACCCTGGGGCCCAGAGCACAAGCAGCAATGGCTTGAGGCACAAAAAGTGCACCGCAGTTATCAGGATGAAGTCGTCACCAAGATTCAGGCGCTAAGCGCTCAGTTTGAGATTATCGAATACGGACTGCTTGCTTATCAGCAAGACTACCCCCTCTTTGCCCTTAAGCATAAAAGTTGGCAGGCCGGGCGCCCTATTGCCCTGGTTACCGGTGGCGTACATGGTTATGAAACCAGCGGTATTCACGGTGCCCTAGCGTTTGCCGCCGAGCTCACCCCAGCGCATAGCCAAGCCTTCAATATTCTTGTGGTTCCCTGTGTAAGCCCTTGGGGTTATGAAACCATTAACCGCTGGAACCCGGAGGCAATCGACCCGAACCGTTCCTTTTATGAAGGCTCGCCTGCCCCCGAAGCTCAGTTGCTGCTCGACTTTATCGCCCCTTTTAGCAGCGATGTGCTGGTACATATAGATCTCCATGAAACCACGGATACGGATAACTCGGAATTCCGCCCGGCTTTGGCGGCAAGAGAAGGCACTACCAATAACAATTGGAATATTCCCGATGGTTTTTATCTGGTGGCCGACACCGAGCGCCCACAGCCGGAACTCCAAAAAGCCATTAACGCCGAGGTGGCAACCGTAACCCATATTGCCGAAGCCGATATAAACAACCAGTTGATTGGCGTGCCCATTTCCGGCCATGGAGTGATTGAATATGCCGGGCGTAAACTTGGCCTGTGTATGGGCCTGACTTTAGCTCCTTATGTCACCACCACCGAGGTCTATCCGGATAGCCCACGCAGCACACCAGAAAATTGCGTCGCAGCTCAGGTTGCCGCCGTAGTTGGCGCCTTGGATTTTGTTCGCGCTTTATAAACAGCGCTTAGGGTTACAACCCTAGGCAGACACAAATAAAAAGACCCAGCACTAGACTGGGTCTTTTTTATTGCTCGGCTATCTTGCTGAAGCTACTACTTATAAAAACGGGTTTCTTTGCGAATACTCTGCTGCTCACCTTCGTTTTGCGTTATCACAAAGCTAAAGGGCGTCACCTTACGCTCGAGTAATTCACCATCAATGCGCACCGTAACCGGCACCTCTTTTTGCTCACCCGGTTGCAATCTTAATTGCCCGTGCAGCTGCAACTGACCCTGCTCCAAACCCTCAAGACTCAAGGTATATTCCTGAACTTGCTGGGATTTATTGATAATGGAGATACGATACGGGTTTTCCACCTGGCCCTGATAATCAACCCGGGACAACTCTCCCCTGTCGCGCGTGATATAAGCTTCCAGCGCCGTACGGCCATTGAGCCAGATAGCCATCACCACAAACACCAGCACAGTCATCAAGGCATAACCCACCAGCTTTAAGCGCCAAATTGATGTCCGGCCACCGTTTTGCTGATGCTCACTGCGATAGGCGATTAAGCCCTTCGGATAATTAAACTTGTCCATGGTTTGGTCACAGGCATCGATGCACAGACCGCAGTTAATGCACTCATATTGCAAACCATTACGAATATCGATACCAGCCGGGCATACCTCGACACACAGATTACAGTCGACACAATCTCCCAAGCCCAATTGTTTCGGGTCGGCCTTGCGCTTTCTTGGCCCTCTGGCTTCACCTCTGTCCTGATCATAGCTCACGACCAAGGTGTCTTTATCAAACATCACGGATTGAAAACGCGAATAGGGGCACATATAGATGCACATCTTTTCCCGCAGCCAACCGGCGTTACCATAGGTGCACAGAGTAAACAGGAAGACCCAGAATAAGGTGATACCACCCCAGCTCAAACCCAACAGGTCGCTATACAGTTCGTGCGCGGGAATAAAGTAACTCATAAAGGTGGTGGCGGTTAAAAACGCCATCAATAACCACACCAGATGCTTGGCCCCCTTACGAGCCAGTTTATCGGCGCTCCAGGGCTGAGCGTCGCGTTTTATACGTTGGTTGCGGGTGCCCTCAAGGCGGTGCTCAACCCAGGTATACATTAGCATCCACACGGTTTGCGGGCACATATAGCCACACCAGACACGGCCCAGCCAGTTGGTGATAAAAAAGAGCGCAAAGGCTCCCGCCATAAAGAGCCAGGCGACCAGCATAAAGTCTTGCGGGAAAAAGGTGGCGGAAAAGATCCTAAACTGCTGCTGGGCGACATCGAATAACACCGCCTGCTGACCCTGATAACTCACCCAGGGCAGGCCGATAAAGGCCAGCATCAGGCACCAGCTTAAAATACGGCGAATACGCTGAAAGCGCCCCTTTTGCTCACGCACATAAATCGGCCCGGATTGCTTATAGGGCTTAATGATCAGGTCTTCTTCTTTAACATCAAATTTCATATTACTTGCTTTTACTAACTAGGGAACACAGCTCCCTTAGCAAGTGTTGTGCCAGGTTTGAATTTAAATCAACCAATTGTTTTTATTGGTTATTTTAAAAATAAAAAGCAAGTTTGATAACGATATAACGCCGGATCTATCGAAATATCGTTATCTCCATTGACGGAATACTTAGAAAAGGATTGAATTGGTGCGGAATCCTCTTCGCATTGTGCCGAGTTATCATTTCGTTTACTGTATGATTTACTATTACTTTTTATAGTCTTATTAGTTCGTCTATACATGGTTTACCTCCTACCTTACGAGGTAGCGTACCTTGCAAGGTCTCGCTAAAAGCTGTTAGCTGTTAGCTGTTAGCTGTTAGCTGTTTTTCGGAGTATGGATGTTCGAATCAATAAAAAGGAAACTGGATGAGCAAAATAAAGATAATGATCCTAAGAATTTGAAGCTCAATGTAGAAACTAGCTAACAAGTTACTAAAAAGGACGCAAAACGCTTGGCTTGTGCTCCTTCGTCGCCAATTTTAGCCAAGCATTTATGCGCCCATTAGTAAGGCGTTATAACCCCTGTAATATCAGTTAAACACCATGACTATTTGCAAAAAATGTAACTCCAAAATATTCCCCAAAGCTATTCGTTCAGGTAAGTCGGTTGCGTACTTTTGTCCTGTTTGTGGTACACAACAAAGGCGATTTGGATTAAACGAACTATATATTTTGATCGTTTTTGTTTTTCATTTATGGGCATTTGCGTTTTTCAATTATCACTTCAATTCAGATAATATAAATTGGTCACCAATGATGTTGGGTTTAGTTGGGGTTTCAGTTTGTGCATTTTTAACTGTATTTTTTAGTTTTTTTAAAATAATTACCAAACGTGGTGGAAACTGGAAAATTATCAATATAATGTCTTTTTCAGTATTTGCAGGGACAATAATTCTTGCAGCATCACAGGTGTGGGGGTTATAACAAGGTAGTTATGGCAATTGGACGAAAAACGCTTGGCTTGCGCCATTCTTCGCTAATTTTCTCCAAGCTCTTATGTGCCCCTTTGGCAGCGTTATGTGACTCTTGAGGTTTGTCTATTGATAATCGCATTTTTTGTTATTTCAATAATTTCAGGTAGTCTCACCTACGCTAAAAAGCCCAAAAAACGTTTGTTGTATTCAGCTTTACTAACTTACTTAATAATGCTGGTATTGTGGGTCGTTGGTATCTTCTATAACAATTTACATGAGCCTGAATTGATCATTGGTTGGTTTTTAGTGTCTACAGTAGGGTGTGTTTTTGTTTTACCAGCGTCATATTTTGTTGGGTATTTAATACGTTACGTAAAGGGCATCCAGTAAAGTCATATAACAAGGCAAATTAAAAATGTGGACATAAAACAGTTGGCCTTGCTCGTACATCACATCTTTTAACCAACTATTTTTTGCCTCTTATTAAGATGTTAGCAGCGACACTTAAGGCCCCACTATCACACTTCTCCCCGCTTCAGTCTATCCGCGGCAGATCCCAAGCTTCTTCATCTTCGAGCGCAAGGTACTTGGTGCCAGTGCCAAAACTTCGGCGGCACCGCCACGACCATTAATACGCCCCTGGCATTGGCTTAACACCTCTTCGATATATTGCTTTTCGTGGGCCGCCAAGGTTGGCATCGCATCGTGAGCAGGCTCCCCAACTGCACTGTCCACCATCAAACTGGGTATTTGCAAAATCGGTCCCGGGCTTAAAATAGCGGCGCGCTCCAGAGTATTTTGCAGCTCACGGATATTGCCCGGCCATGAATAACGCTTAAGCATGGCCAAACTTTTCTTGCTGATCCCAGTGAAACTGCGAGTCAACTTCTGCGACAGCTTGGCCAGCAGCTGAGCCACTAGCAGCTCCATATCCTCGATGCGCTCACGCAGCGGCGGTACGGTTAAGGGAAATACATTGAGGCGATAATAGAGATCCATACGAAAGGTGCCCTGCTGCACCATTTGCCATAGATCCCGGTTGGTGGCGGCAATCAGGCGAATATCCACCTTGATGGTCTCCTGCCCTCCTAAGCGCTCGAATTCCTGCTCCTGCAACACTCGCAACAATTTACCCTGAGCAGACATCGGCAGCTCGGCAATCTCATCAAGAAACAAGGTACCGCCGTCGGCCAGCTCAAAGCGCCCTTTGCGTCTTTGCGCCGCGCCAGTAAAGGCGCCCTTTTCATGGCCGAAGAGCTCGGACTCCAACAGGCTTTCGGCAAAAACGGCGCAGTTGACCTTGACCAAAGGAGCATCCCGGCGCTCACTTTGGGCATGGAGGTGGCGCGCCACCAGTTCTTTGCCGGTGCCGTTTTCACCGAGGATCAAAACGCTGGCATCTGTTTGTGCCACCAGCTCAATCTGCTGCATCATGGTGCGAAAAGGCGCCGACTGACCAACCAAGTCGCCGTGCTGCCAATCCGCATTGAGCTCTTCTAACAGATAACGGTTCTCCGCCTGTAACTGCTCGCTTAACTGACTCACCCTTTGCAGCGCCTCTCGCAAGGCTTGCTCCGTGCTGCGCTGGGTGGATACGTCACGAAATATCGCCACCGCGCCAATCAGTTGTTGATCCTTATAAATAGGCGTAGAGGTGTATTCAACGGGAAACAGGCTGCCGTCCTTGCGCCAGAATACTTCATTGCTAACTTGGCGAGTTTGTCCATCGAACATGGTGCGATAGATGGGGCATTGATCGGCTGGGTAATCACTGCCGTCTGCATGGCTGTGGTGATGAAACTGGTGGATCTTTTTACCCAGTAGCTCGTCTGCCTGCCAGCCTGTCATACGCTCTGCGGCGGGGTTAATAAAGACCGCATTGCCACTGAGATCGAAGCCATAAATGCCCTCGCCGGCGGCATCAAGTAATAGACGGGGATCGTGAAGAAAGTGTTTTAATGAAGAGTCCATGGAAAATGTGCCAGCAAGTAACGATATGTCGTCATTTTAGGGCTTGCTCACACATTTTCGCAAGGTTTAAATTAAGTGCATTAGAGCCCGGAAGTCAGGGTGATCACCCCGGGGTTAACCTCTAGCGCCAACTTAAACCGTGACAGCAAGGCCTGTTTCGGGTCTTGCTTATTCAGGCTATACACAGGATATTGGCTCAGTGCCTGAGTCAATAACTGCTGCACCTGCTCAGACAGGGGCGCCAACTTACCGCGGTAACCCATGGCATCTATATCCGCATTAAGGATTTTAAAATCCTGCAAATAGATGGCATCTTGCTTAGCGTTAAAATACGGCGCAGCGGCAATGTTTAGGCGTACTCGCACCGGTACTTTTAGCGCCAAAGCCTGCATCATCACAGTATTATCCAACGTCAGCTCAATGCCATTAGGGCTATGCTCAGGGCCGATTTGCACACCAATATCGTTCACCGTCAGCTCCATGGGCACGCCCATTACCGTGGCGTTGGCGCCATAACGGTCGCTTTGTTGTAACAGGCTCTGCTCAAGCTCGCCGCTCGTTAAAGAAAATACACTCAAGGGTGCATGACCGGCGCAGCCGCTTAACAAAGCGACACCAGTCAATACCATACCCACTAACCATTGCTTCATACTGATACCATCTTATCTAAAACTACAACCAGGCGCTCAATCTCGGCTTGCTCACCCTGACAAATACCCTGCTCGTTAACGCCCACGCCAGCTAACCAAGCAAGTAACAACTCCTCGCTGGTGTGCTCAACGCCGTGGTGCTTATTATCAAGCATGCTCACCTGCTCTTGCATACGCTGTGTAGAAAGCGACTCTGGGCTGGCCAGATTATTGGTGATCTCCAGGCGCAGCACCAATTGCTCAGCGGTTAAATCCACGCGGGTGCCACTTAACCAATCTGCAGGCACAGCCTGTTGCTCGGCCAAAGCGGTACGCAGCTCTTGGAAGTGACGAGTTTGCAGCGCCTGCTCTTTGGCATTTAACGCCGCCTCAATTCGAGCCGCAAGTTGTTGCCGTTGACCTTGCAGTTCGCGCACCAATTGCAGCTGCTGCACATCATTGAGCAAGTGTTGTAAATCCGCATTGCTTTGCGCCTGCGCCAGTTGTTGCTCAAGGGCTTCAAGGGCACTCACCTGCTCCGCCTTTTGCTCAGCATGGGCTTGTTGCTGCTGTGCCTTAGCGGCATCGCGCTGGTTGAAAATACCGTCATTTACACGACGAAACGCCTGCCACAGCTTACGCTCTTTAGCGTTACCGGCAAAACCAATTTGTTGCCATTGCTGTTGTAGCTCTTTTAGCTTGTTGGTGGCTGCAAACACATCACTGGTGTCCAAAGCTTCCGCCTGCTGCAAAAGCGCTTCTTTGGCATGAGCATTGTCTTGATAGAATTTGGCTACACGCTCGGCCATATCCCCTTGCGCATTGCCAAATGCCTTACTCAATTTATGATAAAGCTTACTTTCTATGTGCTTGGCGGCGCGCCATTGTTTTAATAGCGCGTTGAACTGGTGTTCCAGCTCCCGCGTCTCAAGCTCGGCGGCACGCTCACTCAGGCTTTGCATCTGTGCGATTAACTGTTCGCGCTCGGCCATGGCCTGCTCTTTAAGCGCTTGTTGCTCGGCAAAATACTCACGACAAGGGGCAAAGGCCGCCTCGATCGCCTGCTCAAACGCCTCTTTCGCCTGCTGCGCCACCTCTGGGCCCAGCAACTGCCAGCTTTTACGCAAACGCTTTACCTGGGCTAAACGCTCGTTGGCATCATCGCAGTCACCCTGTGCCAGCTCTTTCGCCGCTTCAAGTAACTGCTCCTGCTGCGCTTCACCGGCATACTGGTGCCAGTCTTTGGCATCATCCAGGGTTTTGGCAAGGCTTTCGTATTCGCGGCTTAGATCATTTTGAAAATGTACTGCCAATTGCGCATATGCTTCTTGCAGACCATTAAACACGCCAAAGGCAACGCGGTAACGGCCTTGATTAATAAGGCGGCGAATATCTCGCGCCTTTTTACGCGCCACGCTCTGCAGTTGCTTTTGCTCCTGAATCAGGGTGTCATTCTGGCTCTGCCAGTGCTTTTTGGCCTGATTAAATTGTTGCTGCCAAAGCGCCGCCAGCTCTTTGGGAAGTGCCTTAATGGCCTGCTGCAGTTGCGCGCGGAGCTCGGCTTCAGCGCTAAGCGCCGCGTCAAGCTCACTGATATCAGCGGGGACACTTAGGTTGCCATAGCTGGCCAGCTGCTCACGCAGGGCATCCACGTCTTGCTCATAGGCCGCCAGCTGCTCAACCTGCTTAAACAGACGCTCTAGCTCTTGCTGCTGACTTTGCAGCTCACTACCTGCCTGCAGGTCTTGGCTTTGCAACATGTCCTTGGCTTGCGCTACTTTCGCATAAAGCCAGTCGGTTTGAATTTGCTCATTACCATCGAAACGCAGGGCCATGGCATTGCTGATCTCTTCCGCCAAGGCACTGAGATTAGCCAGCGCCAAAACGCTGCGCTGCTTGGCTAGTTGCTGCGCTTGCTCTTGCTCATACGCGACCTTTAGTTTGTCGCTGTGCGCGCTGAGTTTGGCCGCCAGCTGCGTATACTTGCTTTGTGTTTGCCCGCGCAGCTCTTCGTCCAGCCACTCTAGCTCTAACTGCTGGAATTGCTTTTCCAGCTGCAGAAACTGGCTGTTAACCAGCTGATAATCGGTTTTTTCACGCAAGGCATTGAGCTTGGCTAGAATCAGCTTAACTTGCTCTGCCACCTCTAGCGGCATCTGCTCTTGGCGTTGCTGCTCGTCAATTACCTTTTGCAGCTTGTCCTTGGCCTCGCCCTTGGCGACCTTAAGCAGTTTTTCGGTTAGCTGTAATTTCAGCACCAGCTCACACAATTGCAGTTGCAATGCATCGTCGGCGCTGCGAAATACCTGCTCCAGCAAAGGTGCTTTGTTTAAACGGGTTAACAGTTTAATTTTGACGGCCGCGGTTTTTTCTTGCAGCGCCAGTTGCTCCAAGGTTTTATCGGCGGCAAAGCGATCGATATAACGCTCTTTGTCGGTATCGCTCAGGGCGTCTGGGCTGGCCAAAATGGCTTCGGCCACTTTTTGGTTAGCAAGACGTTTGATGCTCGGCTCACCGTCCTGTTGGCACGCCTGCCACCAAAGACCCACATCGTTGAGCTTTTTCAGCGCCGCGGTACGCACATTGGCACTGGGATCTTCACAGGCCAAGGTTGTGATTATGTGTGCATCCTGTTGTTTGTCCAGCTGGGCTAATGCGCCGAGTCGGGTGGTTTCTTTTGGATGCTTCCACTTGGGTTGGAATAACTGTTTAAAGATCATTTTCACTGAACCTGGCTATTTCGTTTTCGGCCTTAAATTGCTGCTTTAATTCTTTTTTCGACTTTTGCACCAACTGGCCGTCGGCGCCAACGGTAAATTGTTCGTCGCTTTTGAGCACCTTGGCTTGATAGAGCATCACCAGTTGCACGGTTTGCTCTTTTTGTTGTTCGCTTAAAGGGTTACCGTCTGGCCACTTGCCGGTGGCGGCGCCATATTGCAAACGTTCGTAAACTTCAGGGGTGATAGACTGAACTAACTGGTCAATATTCATAATTTTTTTCTTTTCAAAAGCACGAGACGAACACGATTAACTAGATACCAAACAACCCCTATGGCGATTGCCACATAACAGGTGGTTTGCTGCCAAGAGCCCGGCACAGGATGATGCCAGTAAAGCACGAAAAAGCCACCGAGGAAGAGAATTAAGGCGATAAAAGACTGGTTCATCAGCGACTGCTGCTTTTGCGTTTTAGAACGCGCCGCCATACGGTTTTTGGTCTCGGCATCCATTTCGCCAAAAACGGCATTGCAATGGGGACAGGCTTGATGTTTGTCGGATATCGACTTTTGACATTGCGGACATGAAATTATTGCCATGCTTACTCCTAGGTGCAATTAGGTGCCAATACACGCGCCAATAAAAAAGGCGCCACTTGGCGCCTCATTGTACTGGTTTTATTTGTCGATGTCTTTTTTGAATTTAAGCCAATCGCTGAGATTCAAAAATGGCTCTGAGCTCGCCCTTTCCATCAACAAAACGAACCTTCTTACTCAGCTTCTTTCGCTTGCTTGGTCGATTGCTTGGTCGATTGCTTGGCAAGACGCTCTTCCCAGAAAGTCGCATTTTTAATGCCAAGTTTAACCGGATCAAAGGTGATCTTGCCGCCTGCTTTTTTCTGGTCTTCATAATCGCGTAAACACATTAGAGCCGGTTTAGCGACAAAGAGAATCGCCAAGATACCAACAATGTTGATCCACGCCATTAGGCCAACACCAATGTCACCGATATTCCAGATATAACCAGAGCTGTTAACCATGCCGTATGAAACCATAAACATGATCACCAGCTTCACCAGCACCAGCGGGATACCGCCTTTGACATAACGATTTAAGTAGGCAACGTTGGTTTCGGCAATGTAGAAGTACGCCAGTATTGTAGTAAACGCAAAGAAGAACAAAGCGATACCAACAAAGGCATGACCAAAGTCACCAAAGACATTAAACAAGGCCATTTGGGTAAAGGCTGCAGAGCCAATCTCAGTTGCTGCATCAACGTTTTGGACAATAAACTGGCCCGCTGGCAAGTCGCCTACCACATTGTATTGCTTGGTAATAAGGATCATTAACGCGGTCGCCGTACAAACGAACAGCGTATCGACATAGACAGAAAACGCTTGTACCAGACCTTGCTGCGCCGGATGGTCAACTTCAGCCGCAGCGGCTGCATGCGGGCCCGTACCCTGACCGGCTTCATTCGAATAAATACCACGTTTTACACCCCAGCCGATGGCCGCACCGAAACCGGCTTGGGCGGTAAAGGCATCGGAGATGATCAGCGAGAAGATTCCAGGCACTTTATCTAGGTTTAGAAATACCACGATTAAAGCCAGAACTATGTAACCCAAGGCCATAAATGGCACGACAAATTGGGTAAAGTGGGCGATGCGTTTAATACCACCAAAGATAATAAAGGCCAGAACAATCAGAATAACAGCCAAAGCTACCAGCTTATAGGTGCCTACCTCGCCAAAGCCAGTCGCCACCATCTCCCCGTTACCAAATACCTGGGTAAAGGCATTACCTACCGCATTGGCCTGCACGCCGGGTAAAAAGACACCACAGGCAACGATAGCC
This sequence comes from Pseudoalteromonas sp. T1lg22, assembly GCF_002964645.1. Lineage (NCBI taxonomy): Bacteria > Pseudomonadati > Pseudomonadota > Gammaproteobacteria > Alteromonadales > Pseudoalteromonadaceae > Pseudoalteromonas > Pseudoalteromonas sp. T1lg22. Next base: position 10,046 of record NZ_PQBY01000008.1, on the reverse strand, counting down.
GATACGGCAAATAAAATGGCCAACCATTTTTGCTGTAGGCAACGGTCAAAATAGTAAGCCGGGCCACCGCGATATTGACCATCTTCTTCTGTTTTATAAATTTGCCCCAGAGTAGACTCAGCATACGCAGTACTGGCACCCAAAAATGCCACTATCCACATCCAGAAAATAGCACCCGGACCACCAAAGCCTATGGCAGCAGCAACGCCGGCGATATTACCTACACCTACGCGACCTGATAAGGAAACGGCCAAGGCCTGAAAAGATGAGATGCCTCGGCTCGATTCATTCGAGCTCAGCAGCAATTTACACATTTCTTTGAAATGCCTAACCTGGGCGAAACGGGTTAATACGGAATAAAATAGACCTGCACCTAGACAGAGATAAATGAGTGCACTACTCCACACAATGTCATTAACGGCGCTTACAAAAGCTTCCATAGATATCCTCTATAATTATATTTCTTATTCTTAGTTACGATACTCTGCGTTAGCTACTGAGAATGCGCGACATAAGGCAGTGAGAATTAGCAAGCATACTTACCTCACTCTTCAACCTTTGGAATATTAACTTATACTGCCTAAGTTTGTTAACACTTAATTTTCAATCCGTTCGACCTATGGGCTCGAGTAGAGCTTACCCCGTAAGTAAATCTTGTTTCATTTTAATGTGTTAAACTTTTAGCTGGGTTTATCCCGGCTAAATTGAAAGCAATAAAAAAGGCATGGATCGTTAACCAACCCATGCCTTTATCGCTTTAAACTCAATGATGGGCACAGCAATAGCCAACGCCCACGTTAAAGCCTGTTATCTCAACTTATCAACCACAGCAACTATGGCGCTGAGGGTATCCTGACCGAATTGGTAAGAGCGACGGTCTGACCAACCATAATCCAAGTCTGGCAGGTTGTTATTGTCTTTAAACGGCATTTCTACCGTGTAAGCCAAGGCCTTAAACTCTTCGGCAACCGCACTGGATGCTACGGTCAAGTTGGCCTCGCCCGGTGCATCCTTATCGTAACCAACCTCATCCTGGAACTCAGGCGTGATGGTTAATAGCGCTTGCTTAAAGGTATTTTCTAACTCTTCCAGGCGTGCATCATAGCTTGGGATCCCCTCACTACCGGCGACAAAGTTATAAGGGATAGACTCATCACCGTGAATATCCAGATGCATATCCAGACCCACTTCGCGCATCTTATTAAGCACCAAGAAGACTTCCGGGCTCTTTTCCATGCTTGGTGTGGCCCACTCACGGTTAAGGTTTACACCGGCGGCGTTGGTACGCAAATGACCACGAACGCTGCCGTCCGGGTTCATGTTCGGCACTACGTAGAATACGGCTTTGCATAGCAGTGCAGCAGCATGGGGGTCTTCGTCGTCCAGTAACTTGTGCAGCAAACCTTCAACGAACCACTCGGCCATGGTTTCACCCGGGTGCTGACGCGCAGTGATCCAGATATTTTTCTTCTCAGCGCTCGGCTCACCAATACGCAAAACCGTCATATCGCGACCATCCAGTGTTAGGCCTAGGTTTTGCGCTTCACAAATGGCGTGGCTTTGTGCCCAGTAAATCAGGTCCAGGTGACGATCGTAGCTGTACGGTGCAAAATAGGCGAAGAACATCTGTGAGCATTCCGGCTCAACGTCGATAACCAGGGTGCCGTCTTCATAACGGGTAGGAACGCGGAACCAGGTTTGACGATCATAAGAAGCAACCGCCTGGTAATCGTCCCAACCTTCCGGATAGGCCGACTGCGCCAGATTGTTGATCTGCAAACGGTGCTCAACAAATGGCGTGGTTTCTAGGCGAAAATGAAACCACTGATAAAAATCAGACTGGTTGTCCTTATTGATCTCTAGCTGGATATTCATCGGGTTTTCACAAGCGATAACCTGGATATTACCACTGTCGAAATTACTGGTGATCTTCATTGCTGATCCTTATTGTTAATGAGATAACCTGGCCCTTCCCTAGTAATAGGTCGGTAAAGCCAGTTTTAGCAATAAAAAAGCCGACACTCGGTGCCGGCTAGTCTTGTTCTATACGCTTATTAGCGTGGCAAGCTTGGGTGAGTAACCTCAGCCATGTCTTGCATACAACGTACAACCTGACAGCTGTAGCCGAACTCGTTATCGTACCAAACGTAAAGTACTACGCGGTCACCGTCAACAATCGTTGCTTTTGAGTCAACCACACCGGCGTAACGGCTGCCTACAAGGTCAGTCGATACGATTTCAGTCGATGCTGTGTAGTCGATTTGGTCGCGCAGGTCTGAGTAAAGCGCCGTGTCACGTAGGAAGGCGTTAAGCTCTTCTACGTTCGTTGCAGTCTCAAGGTTCAGGTTCAAAATAGCCATTGAAACGTTAGGCGTAGGTACGCGGATAGCGTTACCAGTTAGCTTGCCTTCAAGCTCTGGAAGCGCTTTAGATACCGCTTTAGCTGCACCAGTAGAGGTGATAACCATGTTCAATGCAGCAGCACGACCACGACGCTCAGCCGAGTGGTAGTTGTCGATCAGGTTCTGGTCGTTGGTGTACGAGTGTACAGTTTCAACGTGACCATTCTTGATACCGAACTTGTCGTTAAGAGCTTTCAAAGTAGGTGTGATGGCGTTAGTTGTACAGCTTGCCGCACACACGATCTTGTCTTCTGCTTTGATATCACTGTTGTTAACACCGTATACGATGTTCTTGATATTGCCCTTAGCAGGAGCGGTAAGTAGTACTTTCGCCGCGCCTTTAGCTTCAAGGTGCTGACCTAGGCCCGCTTCGTCTTTCCAGATACCTGTGTTATCAACAACTAGTGCGTCTTTGATACCGTAAGCCGTGTAATCAACTTCGCTTGGTGAGTTCGCGTAGATCACCTGAATGTAGCTGCCGTTTGCTTTAATAGCATTACGCTCATGATCAACAGTGATTGAACCGTTGAAAGGACCGTGGATTGAATCACGACGCAACAGGCTGGCACGCTTTTCAAGGTCACCGTCTTTACCGCCACGAACAACGATGGCACGAAGGCGAAGATCAGCATAAGGACCTGATTTTTCGATAAGTAGACGAGCTAGTAGACGACCGATACGACCGAAACCGTAAAGTACTACATCGCGCGGCTCTTTCGCTGCACCGGCGTTAACGATTTCAGCTAGTTCATCGTTTAGGTATTCTTCAACAGAGCGACCATTGGCAGCATCTTTGTATAGGTAGTTGTAGGCTAACTTACCGATATCGATACGAGCAGAGTTTAACTCCATTTTGCTAATGGCTTCTAGGAATGGGAAGCTTTCACGTAAACGCAGTTTTGAATCTTCAAATTGAGCGACGGTTTTGTGCGCTTTGATGATATCGATGGTGCTGGCACTTACTAGCGGACGGCCATATACAGCAATTTCGATACCACGGTTGCGGTACAGTTTACCAATAATAGGTTGCATACTTTCAGCGAAGTCTTGGCGTTCCTGCCAGCTGTTTAAGTATTCTTGCTCGTGAGATAAGGTCATTGTTTCTGCCTTTGAAATTTGATTTGAACGGATATCAACCCCAGCACTTAAATGTTCCGACCACAAAGTGAGAGCGTGATCAAGGACAATATGCCTGTTGCCGGGCGCCCATATTCTAATGCAAAGTGGCGACAATAACCACCTCTAGTTATTGTTAACTCATTAGCCCAATAAGAGACGGTGAAAAATTAAAGGATTGGGATAGGAAATAGCGGCGTTCAAAAACACAGTGCCAGACAGGGGCACTTAAATAAATGTACAGGCAAAGAATAGCGGCCAATTTCAGGCATTAAAAAAGCAGCCCTAAGGCTGCTTTTTATGATTAAGACTCAAGCTTACTGGTACCGACTTCAACACGGGTTTTCAGTTTTTGCCCAGGCCTAAAGGTAACCACACGGCGCGCCGAAATAGGAATATCCTCTCCGGTTTTTGGGTTACGACCCGGTCGCTCTTTCTTATCGCGAAGATCAAAATTGCCAAAGCCAGAAAGCTTGATCTGCTCCCCATTCTCTAAAGCTGAGCGGATTTCTTCAAAAAACGCTTCAACTAGTTCTTTGGCATCCTTTTTATTGATCCCCAACTTCTCAAATAGGTGTTCAGCTATGTCGGCTTTGGTAAGCGCCATATCTAGTCCCTCAACGATGCATTAAACTCTTTAGCCAAAGTGGCTACGACGTTGTCGACAACTTGGTTGATATCCTTCTCTTCGAGCGTTCTATCAACCGCCTGCAGTGTCAGAGCAATTGCCAAACTCTTATAATCTGGCTCTATACCTTTGCCCTTATACACATCGAATAAGTTTAGGTCAACCAATTGATTTCCGCCAACTTTTTCTATCGCGGCCAAAACGTCACCGGCATTTACTTCGTCTTTAACTAAAATCGCGATATCGCGGCGGTTCGATGGGAACTTTGAAATAGCCTTAGCCTGTGGCAACACGCGGTTGTTAAGCGCGGCGATTTCAATTTCAAACACAAATGCGGTGCCGTTAATACCCAATTGCTTATGCAATTGTGGGTGTAAAGCGCCAATAAAGCCAACCTTTACGCCATCTGCATAAATGGCCGCGCTTTGACCTGGGTGCAAACCATCACAGGCCTCGGCTTTAAAGCTGAAGCGTGCACTGGTATTGCACAGCGCCAATAAAGCCTCTACATCGCCTTTGACATCGAAGAAATCCGCCGCACGGCTATCAAGATTCCAATGCTCGCCATAACAACTGCCAGCAACCACGCCGCCAATTACAGCCTGCTGCAGCACGCCGTTTTCGGCGTTTTCATCGGCAATAAACTTCAGTCCTTGCTCGAAGAAGCGAATACGTGGCTGTTGGCGATTCTGGTTATACACCAAAGTATTAAGTAGGCCAGGCATTAAAGACTTACGCATCACCGACATTTCGATAGAGATAGGATGCGGTAATACTAGGCTGTTTTCTTCACCGTGAATGGCATTTTGCACCTTAGGATCAACGAAGCTATAGGTAATTGCTTCTTGATAGCCACGGGTTACCAGGGTGTCGCGCATACGCTTGATGGCCACGTCCGATTCGTTATGACGGGTCATATTCAACTTGGCTAATGGCGCCTCGTTAGGAATATTGTTGTAACCGAATACGCGTGCCACTTCTTCGATTAGATCTTCTTCGATGCGAATATCAAAACGGTAGCTAGGCACATCCGCCTGCCAGGTGTTGTTTTCGAACTGCACATCCAGACCTAGGCGGCGCAAGATATTGGTAACAGTTTCATCATCGATATGATAACCAATTACGCGGTCTAGACGCTCGCGACGAAGTGTTACCGCCGTTACCTTAGGCAATTGCTCAGGGGCAACCGCTTCAACGATTGGGCCAGCCTGACCGCCAACGATTTCAAGCAGCAAGGCAGTAGCACGCTCCATGGCATCGCGCTGCAGAGCGAAATCTACACCACGCTCATAGCGGTGTGAGGCATCTGTATGCAAACCATAGCTGCGTGCTTGGCCGGCAATCGCAACTGGGTTGAAGAAAGCACTTTCAAGCAGGATGTCTGAGGTCTTTTCGGTTACACCCGAGTGCTCACCGCCAAAGATACCGGCCATGGCCAGGGCTTTGTTATGATCGGCGATCACTAGAGTTGATTCGTTTAATTTCGCCGTGTTGCCGTCAAGCAATACCAGCTCTTCACCGGCGTTGGCGCTACGTACCTTGATACCACCTTCGATGGCATTAAGATCAAAGGCGTGCATAGGGTGACCTAGCTCAATCAACACATAGTTGGTCACATCTACGACCGGGTCGATTGAACGAATGCCACTGCGACGGAGTTTTTCAACCATCCACAGTGGTGTTTGCGCATCCAGGTTAATGCCCTTTAGCACGCGACCAAGATAACGCGGACATGCTTCTTCATTCACCAGCTCGATGCTGATCTTATCGTCGATTGTTGGTTCAACCGCAGGAATTTCAAGCTCTTTAACGTCTAGGTTGTTCAGTAGACCCACTTCACGAGCCAGGCCTTTAATACCTAAACAGTCGCTGCGGTTTGGCGTTAAATCAACGTCGATAATCTTGTCGTCGAGAGCAAGATATTCACGTAGGTCCTGACCGATAGGCGCATCAAGAGGCAATTCCATGATGCCGTCGCCTTCTTCGCTGATACCTAGCTCAACAAACGCACATAACATGCCGTGTGAAGGCTGGCCACGAAGCTTGGCTTTTTTGATTTTAAAGTCACCCGGAAGAACGGCACCCACTTTCGCTACGGCCACTTTTAGGCCTTGGCGACAGTTTGGCGCGCCACAGACGATATCGAGTAGCTCGTCTTCGCCCACGTTAACCTTGGTCACACGCAGTTTATCTGCATCCGGGTGTTGGCCACATTCAACCACTTCACCTACAACTACACCTTCAAATTGACCCGCAGCGGCATCAACACCGTCTACTTCAAGGCCAGCCATAGAAAGTTGCTCTGCCAGTTCATTCGCGTCGATGGCCGGGTTAACCCATTCGCGTAACCACTTTTCACTGAATTTCATTTATCACGACCTCTTAACGGAACTGGTTTAGGAATTTCATATCATTTTCGAAGAAAGCGCGTAGGTCGTTAACGCCATAGCGCAGCATGGTCAGGCGCTCTACACCCATACCAAAGGCAAAGCCAGTGTATTTTTCAGGGTCGATGTTTACCGCACGTAATACGTTCGGGTGCACCATGCCACAGCCTAATACCTCAAGCCATTTACCGTCTTTACCCTTTACATCTACTTCCGCCGAAGGCTCGGTAAATGGGAAATATGACGGACGGAAACGGATTTCCATGTCTTCTTCAAAGAAGTTACGCAGGAAGTCGTGCAGAATACCTTTAAGCTCAGTGAAGCTGACGTCCGTATCTACCATCAAGCCTTCAACCTGGTGGAACATAGGCGTATGAGTTTGGTCGTAGTCGTTACGGTATACGCGACCAGGCGAGATAATACGCAGCGGCGGTTGCTCGGTTTCCATGGTGCGAATTTGTACGCCACTGGTCTGGGTGCGCAATACCAACTTAGGATTGAAGTAAAAGGTATCGTGATCCGCACGGGCCGGGTGATGAGCCGGAATATTCAGGGCATCGAAGTTGTGGAAATCATCTTCTACCTCAGGGCCCGACTTAACGGCAAAGCCAAGCTCGCCGAAGAAGGATTCAATACGCTCTATGGTGCGGGTAACCGGGTGCACACCGCCTGAGGCCATATTGCGACCCGGCAAGGTGACATCAATTGTTTCAGCGGCAAGTTTAGCTTCTAACGCAGCAGCACTCAGTGCTTCACGTTTAACATTGATTGCTTCAGTAACTTCTTGTTTTGCTTGGTTAATTACTTGGCCTGCGCTCTTACGCTCTTCTGGCGCCATTTGCCCAAGTGTTTTAAGTAGCCCGGTTATTTCACCTTTCTTACCAAGGTAGTTTACGCGCACATCTTCTAGGTGCGCGATTTCGCTGGCTGTTTCAACCGCCTTTAAGGCGTCAGCCAAAATCGCTTCTAAGTTCATCGGATACCTGACTAGGGTGATAATTTAAAGTGTTTATTTAGCCACTTATGATAACCAAAGGGCCGCATTGATTCTAGCCCCGCGCGCCTGTTTCTACAGCTTTAGTGTGGCTTTTATAAAAGGAATGGTGAGCTTGCGTTGTGCCGCCATGGATGCATGATCCAAAGTATCGAGTACATCCAGTAAGGCACGCATATCACGACTAAGACGCGTCAGTAAAAAACGCGCACATTCATCGGATAGCTCCAGGCCGCGCATCTTGGCGCGGTTGGTCAGTGCCTGCGCCTTATCATCATCGCTCATGGAGCGAATTTGCAAGGTGGTGCCCCACTTTAAGCGCGACTCGAGATCAGGCAGATCCAAATGCAACATATCAGGCAGCAAGTCGGCGGAGATAAGTAAGAGCTTACCTGGCTCGTTAAAGCGGTTAAAGAAGTTAAAAAGCGCTTTTTCCCAGGCTTCATCACCGGCAATAAGATGTAAATCATCGATACAGACCACATCTAGGGCATCCACCCCTTCAAGCACTTGCGGGCCGTAATGCTGCACTTCGCTCAGTGATAACAGCATGCTGGACAAGCCAAGCTCCTGAGCATGAACACAGGTGGCATAAAGCAAATGCGATTTTCCGGAATCACCTAAACCGCATAAATAGGTATATTGAAACTGCTCGTTCAACTGATTAAATGACGAGCGCAGATGACTAACCTCTAAGGAATCCTCACCGCCAAAATAACTGGCATAGGTTTCGTCATCCGGCAAGGTCACCGGCAGTGCTAATTGCGAGCTAAGCATCATAGATTACTGCCACGCGTACTCGAGCGCATCATTACTATTGGAGTAGTAAAACTTCTGCGGATCGCGATAGTCACTAAAGTAAGAATCCAGGGTTAACGCTTTCTTGAGATCTTCCACACCACCTGTGTGGCTAATACGGATTTCAACCAGCTCCTGACTGATGTGCGTCACCGCCGCATCAGTCACTACACTTAAGCTTTTTAAACGGCGCACGGCATATTCAATATCGACAAAATTCTGAGTGTTATATAGCTTTAGGGTTTGCTGTTGCGCTTCATAGCTGGAGCTAGCATCAATTGCATATTCACTTGCCAAAGCGCTGGCTAAGGCATCAATCATATCGCCCACAACCTCTTGTTGTTCGCCCTGATGCTTTACCCCTTCAAACTGATCTTCATTGGTAAAACGCCACTCCAAGGCCCAGCCGTCGGTGTTTTCATCTTTATAAAGACGCGCAGATACAACCCGCTCAGCCATATAGCGCTCAGAGGCAATATCCAGAGAGTCACTGAAGTTACCCCAAACATCGGCCACGGTCACATGTTGGTGATCCTCTAAATCAAATAACGGCGTTACCACGGGGACACCACGACGGGATGCTCGCTCGGCAATTTGCTCTTGAATTTGCGGGTAAGAGTCGGCGGTCATCAGTTCACGACGCCAACCATCTTCTATGGCTAACCAGATCGCCACCAAGGGACGACGATTGCCCCATAAGGGAAGGCCTGCGTCACGCACCAAGGCGTTAACCTTGTTGCCATCGAATTCTACCTGTAAATAAGATTCACCCTTATTATCCGCGTACTCATATTTAGTCATGTAACTAGCGATATCGGGCAAGGCAGCACGCACCTTAGAGTTTTCGGCCGCATTGGCGTCACCTGTCACTTTAACAAGGACATTAAGCAGCGCATTTTGGCTCGCGGTAGCTCGACTAGTCCGGGTTTTATCTTCGACCGGCTGGCGATATTGGTATAAGTCTTTTACTTCAATTGCCTGCAGCGGCAAAGCGCCAAAAGCTATAACTAGCAGTAATAAATTACGGATCACGTCGTCTTAAACCTTAGTGTGAATGCCCTGATCCTAAAACAAAGCCAGTGACAAAGCAAAGGGTTAGCCAAGATTAGTTAACTAGCTGAATCCCTGGTTAATTAGCTGCTCACAGGCGGCTAATTTTGGTGCAATTGCTCCCCTACTTTTTTCTGAATTTTTGAGTAAGGAACTAATGAAGCGACTTAATGAGTTTACCCCAGCAAAACAATAAACGCTGTGTAAAACCTAAAATTCAGAAAGCAAAAAGGCTGCTGTATTGCTGCAATCGAATCTATTGGAATAAAAAGCATAAACGCCAGAAAGCAAAAAACCCGTCGCATCGCTGCAACGGGTTTCTTTAATTAGGAGCCTGGTGATGACCTACTTTCACATGGCAAATGCCACACTATCATCGGCGCAGTTCCGTTTCACTTCTGAGTTCGGCATGGGGTCAGGTGGGTCCAGAACGCTATTATCACCAAGCAAAGTTGGTTACTAATCGCTGTCGCAATCAGTATTAATTCGGAAAGCTGCTCTTTATTTCAAAGTAATAAGTAATCGTCTACTTCAGTCTTTAATTTCTAACTTCTAACTTAACAGTCTCACACCATTTTGGCGTTGTATGGTTAAGCCTCACGGGTAATTAGTACAGGTTAGCTTAACGCCTCACAGCGCTTCCACACCCTGCCTATCAACGTTGTAGTCTT
>NZ_PQBY01000038.1:349-713 GCF_002964645.1 Pseudoalteromonas sp. T1lg22 | reverse complement strand
TGCGCTCGTTGCGGGACTTAACCCAACATCTCACAACACGAGCTGACGACAGCCATGCAGCACCTGTATCAGAGTTCCCGAAGGCACCAAACCATCTCTGGTAAGTTCTCTGTATGTCAAGTGTAGGTAAGGTTCTTCGCGTTGCATCGAATTAAACCACATGCTCCACCGCTTGTGCGGGCCCCCGTCAATACATGGTGCGGAAGGTGAGACTTGAACTCACACATCCGAAGATACTGGAACCTAAATCCAGCGCGTCTACCAATTCCGCCACTCCCGCAACGAGGTACTTACTTCAGTGCTATTGGAACCTAAATCCAGCGTCTAATTCAAGACATCGGCCAATTCCGCAACTTCAGAAAGT
>NZ_PQBY01000038.1:0-339 GCF_002964645.1 Pseudoalteromonas sp. T1lg22 | reverse complement strand
TGGTGCGGAAGGTGAGACTTGAACTCACACATCCGAAGATACTGGAACCTAAATCCAGCGCGTCTACCAATTCCGCCACTCCCGCATTTTTATGTGTACAAAGAAGGAATCAAAATCCTGCATCTTCCACATTTTGTGTTTTATACCATTTTCTTATTGGTAGCAAGAAAATGGTGGCTACGCCCTGATTTGAACAGGGGACCCCATCATTATGAGTGATGTGCTCTAACCAACTGAGCTACGTAGCCATGGCTGGAGTACCAGGATTTGAACCTGGGAATGGCGGGATCAAAACCCGCTGCCTTACCGCTTGGCGATACTCCAACTAAAGGGTCGATA
>NZ_PQBY01000007.1:0-257 GCF_002964645.1 Pseudoalteromonas sp. T1lg22 | reverse complement strand
TGGCAAATGCCACACTATCATCGGCGCTGTTCCGTTTCACTGCTGAGTTCGGCATGGGGTCAGGTGGGTCCAGAACGCTATTGTCACCAAGCAAATTGGTTACTAATCACTGTTGCAATCAGTATTAAATTCGGAAAGCTTTATAAGTAATGTGTCTACTTCAGTCTTTAATTTCTAACTTCTAACTTAACAGTCTCACACCATTTTGGTGTTGTATGGTTAAGCCTCACGGGTAATTAGTACAGGTTAGCTTAACG
>NZ_PQBY01000001.1:0-2975 GCF_002964645.1 Pseudoalteromonas sp. T1lg22 | reverse complement strand
GTTGTATGGTTAAGCCTCACGGGTAATTAGTACAGGTTAGCTTAACGCCTCACAGCGCTTCCACACCCTGCCTATCAACGTTGTAGTCTTCAACGGCCCTTCAGTGGAGTTAAACTCCAAGTGAGAACTCATCTCGAGGCTCGCTTCCCGCTTAGATGCTTTCAGCGGTTATCGATTCCGAACGTAGCTACCGGGCAATGCAATTGGCATCACAACCCGAACACCAGCGGTTCGTCCACTCCGGTCCTCTCGTACTAGGAGCAGCCCCTCTCAATTCTCAAACGCCCACGGCAGATAGGGACCGAACTGTCTCACGACGTTCTAAACCCAGCTCGCGTACCACTTTAAATGGCGAACAGCCATACCCTTGGGACCGACTTCAGCCCCAGGATGTGATGAGCCGACATCGAGGTGCCAAACACCGCCGTCGATATGAACTCTTGGGCGGTATCAGCCTGTTATCCCCGGAGTACCTTTTATCCGTTGAGCGATGGCCCTTCCATTCAGAACCACCGGATCACTATGACCTACTTTCGTACCTGCTCGACGTGTCTGTCTCGCAGTTAAGCTGGCTTCTACCATTACACTAACCGTACGATGTCCGACCGTACTTAGCCAACCTTCGTGCTCCTCCGTTACTCTTTGGGAGGAGACCGCCCCAGTCAAACTACCCACCAGGCACTGTCCGCAACCCCGATTCAGGGGCCAACGTTAGAACATCAAACATACAAGGGTGGTATTTCAAGGATGGCTCCACAGAAACTGGCGTCTCTGCTTCAAAGCCTCCCACCTATCCTACACATGTAGGCTCAATGTTCAGTGCCAAGCTGTAGTAAAGGTTCACGGGGTCTTTCCGTCTAGCCGCGGGTACACAGCATCTTCACTGCGATTTCAATTTCACTGAGTCTCGGGTGGAGACAGCGTGGCCATGGTTACACCATTCGTGCAGGTCGGAACTTACCCGACAAGGAATTTCGCTACCTTAGGACCGTTATAGTTACGGCCGCCGTTTACCGGGGCTTCGATCAAGAGCTTCGCATACGCTAACCCCATCAATTAACCTTCCGGCACCGGGCAGGTGTCACACCCTATACGTCATCTCGCGATTTAGCAGAGTGCTGTGTTTTTAATAAACAGTCCCAGCCACCTGGTCACTGCGACTCCCGTCCGCTTAGAGAGCAAGTCTCATCACAGGTAGGAGCGTACCTTCTCCCGAAGTTACGGTACTATTTTGCCTAGTTCCTTCACCCGAGTTCTCTCAAGCGCCTTAGTATTCTCTACCTGACCACCTGTGTCGGTTTGGGGTACGATTCGGTATAAACTGAAGCTTAGAGGCTTTTCCTGGAAGTATGGCACCAACAGCTTCCACTCCGTAGAGTGTCGTCTCGTATCTCAGCCTTAAAGAATCCCGGATTTTCCTAAGATTCAAGCCTACATACTTTCACACGGACAACCAACGCCGTGCCTGTCTAGCCTTCTCCGTCCCCCCATCGCATTTATACCAAGTACGGGAATATTAACCCGTTTCCCATCGACTACGCCTTTCGGCCTCGCCTTAGGGGTCGACTCACCCTACCCTGATTAACATGGGATAGGAACCCTTGGTCTTCCGGCGTGCGGGTTTTTCACCCGCATTGTCGTTACTCATGTCAGCATTCGCACTTGTGATATGTCCAGCATGCCTCCCGGCACACCTTCAGCCACTTACACAACGCTCCCCTACCCCGCGAACTAAGTTCGCAGCCGCAGCTTCGGTGGTATGTTTAGCCCCGTTACATCTTCCGCGCAGGCCGACTCGACTAGTGAGCTATTACGCTTTCTTTAAAGGGTGGCTGCTTCTAAGCCAACCTCCTAGCTGTTTTAGCCTTCCCACATCGTTTCCCACTTAACATACACTTTGGGACCTTAGCTGGCGGTCTGGGTTGTTTCCCTCTCCACGACGGACGTTAGCACCCGCCGTGTGTCTCCCGGATAGTACTCATTGGTATTCGGAGTTTGCATGGGGTTGGTAAGTCGGGATGACCCCCTAGCCCAAACAGTGCTCTACCCCCAATGGTATTCGTCCGAGGCTCTACCTAAATAGATTTCGGGGAGAACCAGCTATCTCCCGGTTTGATTAGCCTTTCACTCCTAGCCACAGGTCATCCCCTAACTTTTCAACGTTAGTGGGTTCGGTCCTCCAGTTGATGTTACTCAACCTTCAACCTGCCCATGGCTAGATCACCGGGTTTCGGGTTCTATACCTTGCAACTCAACGCGCAGTTAACGCTCGCTTTCACTACGGCTACCCTAATCGGTTAACCTCGCTACAAAATATAAGTCGCTGACCCATTATACAAAAGGTACGCAGTCCCCTCGAAGGGCTCCTACTGCTTGTACGTACACGGTTTCAGGTTCTATTTCACTCCCCTCACAGGGGTTCTTTTCGCCTTTCCCTCACGGTACTGGTTCACTATCGGTCAGTTGGGAGTATTTAGCCTTGGAGGATGGTCCCCCCATATTCAGTCAAAGTTTCACGTGCTCCGACCTACTCGATTTCACTTATAAGACATTGTCGTGTACGGGACTATCACCCTGTATCGTGCCACTTTCCAGAGGCTTCCACTAACATCAAATAAGCTTAAGGGCTGCTCCGATTTCGCTCGCCGCTACTTTCGGAATCTCGGTTGATTTCTTTTCCTACGGGTACTTAGATGTTTCAGTTCTCCGCGTTCGCCTCTTACACCTATGTATTCAGTGCAAGATACCTGTAAACAGGTGGGTTTCCCCATTCGGAAATCCTGGCCTCAAGCGCTTTTTACTAGCTTGACCAGGCTTATCGCAAGTTAATACGTCCTTCATCGCCTCCAACTGCCAAGGCATCCACCGTGTACGCTTAGTCACTTAACCATACAACCCAAAAGGGTGTGTATTTCAAGGACTGTTTAACTTCGCCAGAAGTTAGAATACTAAAGTAGACGCACAATCAACTTTCG